>NZ_BNEL01000001.1:4242777-4848888 GCF_018327685.1 Streptomyces sp. TS71-3
GCGAGCACGAGGCCGCCGCCCGCGCCTACGACTGGCTCGCGCGGCACCAGAACGAGGACGGCTCCTGGTACGCCGCCTACGCCGACGGCGACGCGGCCGAGGTGACGGACCGCGGCCGGGAGACCAACTTCTGCGCCTATCCCGCCGTCGGCGTCTGGCACCACTACCTGGCCACCGGCGACGAACGGTTCCTGGACCGCATGTGGCCGATGGTGCGCGCCGCGGTCACCTTCGTGCTGGGCCTGCAGCAGCCCGGCGGGCAGATCGGCTGGAAGCGGGAACCGGACGGCACCCCGTGCACGGACGCGCTGCTCACCGGCTCCGCCTCCGTCCACCACGCCCTGCGGTGCGCGCTCGCCCTCGCGGGACAGCGCCGCGAGCCGCAGCCGGACTGGGAGCTGGCGGTGGGCGCGCTCCGGCACGCGGTGCGCAGCCACCCCGAGCTGTTCCTGGACAAGGACCGCTACTCGATGGACTGGTACTACCCGGTCCTCGGCGGCGTGCTGACCGGCGCCGAGGCAAGGTCCCGCATCGCGCAGGACTGGGACCGCTTCGTCGTGCCCGGCCTGGGGGTGCGCTGCGTGGTGCCCAACCCGTGGGTGACCGGCGGCGAGTCCGCCGAGCTGGCGCTCGCGCTGTGGGCGGCGGGCGAGCCGGACCGCGCCGCCACGGTCCTGCGGTCCATCCAGCACCTGCGCGACCCCGCCTCCGGCCTGTACTGGACCGGGTACGTCTACGCCGACGATGCGGTGTGGCCCGAGGAGCTGACCACCTGGACCGCCGGCGCGCTGCTGCTCGCCGTGGCCGCGCTCGGCGGCGACGAGGCGACCCGCGCGGTGTTCGGCGGCGCGGACCTGCCGCGGGGACTCGACCCGGAGTGCTGCACGCAGGGCGTCTGAGCCCGGCCCCGTCCCGCCGGCGGGGCAACTCGGGCGCCACCCGCTCGCGTTATGATGCCCGGCCTGTCTGCCCAGGGAGCATCGATGGCCGTTGGACCGGCGACCGGCGACACCGTCTACGAACCCGTCCCCTACTGGGCGAGGATCCCGCACGGCATCTGGCTGCGGGAGGCCACCTCCGTCGCGGTCGACTCGGACGACCGGGTCTACGTCTTCAACCGAGGCAACATGCCCGTCCTCGTCCTCGACCGCGACGGCGACCTCGTCGACATGTGGGGCAACGACACCCCGTTCGACGGCACGGAACGCGTCGAGGACCCGTACGGGAACACGCTGCACCGCTGGAGGGGCTGCCGGTTCCTGCGCCCGCACGCCGTCACGGTCGACCACGAGGACAACCTCTGGCTCGTCGACGACATCGGCAACCGCGTCACCAAGACCGACCGGAAGGGCCGGACGCTCCTCACCCTCGGCACCGGCCGCCCCACCGGCTTCCACAGCGGAGACCCCTTCAACCGCCCCACGGACGTGGCCGTCTCACCGGCCACCGGAGACGTCTTCGTGTCGGACGGCTACGGCAACTCGCGCGTCCACCGCTACGACGCGTCCGGCGCCCTGCGCACCTCCTGGGGCGCGCCCGGTACCGATCCCGGCGAGTTCAGCCTGCCGCACGGCGTGGCCGTGCTCGGGGACGGCGGAGTGATCGTCTGCGACCGCGAGAACCACCGCGTCCAGGTCTTCTCGCGGGACGGGGAGTTCAGGACGTCGTGGCACGCGCACCGGGCCGTCGCCGTCTGTGTGGGCCGCGGCGCTGACACCGGCGTCTACGTCGCCGAGCAGGGCCCGCCGCCGGTCCAGCACGGGGTGCCGAACGTCGGCCACAAGATCCAGATCTACGACCCCTCGGGCCGCCGGATCACCCGGTTCGGCGCCGCGCTGCCGGGGGAGGCACCTGATCGTTTCAACTGGCTGCACAGCATCGCCGTCGACTCCGAGGGCAGCGTCTACGCCGCGGAGGTCTCCTACGTGGAGGTCGGCAGCAAGCTGACGCCACCGCGGGAGATGGTGAGCCTGCGCAAGTGGCGCCGGGTGCGGGGCTGACCGTGGCCCCGGGCGGCCGCTCGGCGGCCGCCCGGGCGCACGGATCGGCACCGGTGCCGGATCAGTTCCGGTGCAGGCGGTGGGCCACCGCGTGGCCGACGAGGAGGTAGACGACGGCGGCCAGGCCGTAGCCGGCGACCACGCGCTCCCATGCCTCGTCGAAGGTGAACAGGTCGTGCGACCAGCCCGCGAGCCAGTTCGCCGCGTTGCGGACGGCGTGCACCAGGTCGTTGCCCGGGTTCGCGTCCAACAGGTACATCAGGATCCACAGGCCGAGTATGAAGGCGAGGACGTCGGCGACGACCGCGACGACCGTGCCGGCCTGGGCTGAGCCGTTGCGTGATCGAGACATGTACATGAGGGTTGCCCGTCGCCTCTGCCCAAAACCTTGACACCGGCCGGCACCAGGCTCCGCCGTTCCGCTCCCGGCCGCCCGGGCAGCAGAACGGCCCCCGTCCGCGAGGGACGAGGGCCGGTCCTGCCTTCGGCGGGACGCCGGGCGCCGACGGGAGCGATCCGTGGTGCGCAGGCCGGGATCCGGCTCAGCCGCGCTGGATGCCCGTGGTGTCCTGAAGCACGCCGCGGCGGCCGTCCTGCGTCTGCGCCACGAGGCCGGAGCCGCGCTGCTCGACGGCCAGGTACCAGGTGCCGGGTGCGAGTTCGGCGATCGGGGCGCCCGAGGCGTCCTCCGCGTACAGCGGACGCTGCACCGGCACCGCGAACCAGAACGGCGAGAAGTCACCGCCGGGCCCCGTGCCCTGCGCCTGCTGCTGCGGGGCTCCCCCCTGCTGCGGTACCGGCTGCGCACCGTACGGGCCGGGCTGGCCCTGCCCCGGCTGGCTGCCGTACGACGGCTGCGGGGCGCCCGCGCCCGGGTAGCCGTATCCGCCGCCCTGCTGCTGCACGCCGCCGTAGGGGGCGCTGACCGTGCGCGGGGCGCCCTTGAGCGGAGCCTGGAGCTGGGCGACGAGCGGGGTGGCGACCGCCGCGGCGGCGAGGATCAGGGCGGCGATCAGGCCGAGGACGAGGCCGGCGCCGGCGCTCGTGCCGTTGAGGTCGACGATCGTCCAGAACATCACCCACGCCGACATGACGGTGAACGCGGTGCCGATCTGATGCAGCTCCAGGCCCGCGACCTTCCGCGGCTGGGGCTGGGCGCGGTTGACGACGATCAGCGCCGCGCCGATGACTCCGCCCATGTAGACACCGAGACCGGCGCCGAGCGAGTCCCAGGCGGTGGGTGCGCTGCCGGGGTAGCCCGAGGGCACCGAGAAGTAGTCGAGGAACGAGGCGATGAACAGCAACACCGCTGCACCGATCACCACGCCGTCGCCTCGCTTGAGGGAGCGGAAATTCACTTCAGGTCCTTCGTCAGTCGTCTCATCGGTCGCTGGTGGGCGTCGCTGTCGCTCGTCGCTCGCGGTGGCAGGTCGCTTAGGGGTCCTTGCACTATGCCCGCCCGGGTCGCGCGGCCTGGCACCGCACCTCGCCGCGTTGCCGAAAAGCCCTGGTAGCTCTGCTACGAGGACTCTCCGGCGCCTTGCGATGCACGGCACCAGACCACGCGCCCTATCGGACGCTCATAGTGCAAGGACCCCTAAGGACCGCGGTGGCCGCGGGGTGCGAAGCGCGGGGGTGGCCCCCCAATCTCGGGGCGACACTATCGTCATCCCGGGGGAGGTGTCTGCCTGGTCATGGGCTTGTGACCTCACACGTGCAGGAAACTCATGATTCCTTCAGCAATGCCCCGGGCCGCCTTCTCCTGCCAGGCGCCGTCCGTGACGTTCGCGGCGTCCCGGGAATCGCGCATGTTGCCGCACTCGATGAACACCTTCGGCACCCGGGAGAGGGTCAGACCACCGAGGTCGCTGCGCACGTCGAGGCCGCTGCCGCCACTGATGTAGTTGGCCGGGGCGCTGCCGGTGGCCTGCGCGAAATGTGTCTTGACCTGCTCCCCGAGCTTCCGCGAGGGCCCGGCGATCGCACGGGTGTCCGCGCCTGCACGGTGCACCGCGGCGGGCAGGATGACGTGGAAGCCGCGGTCGCCCGCGGGGGCGCCGTCGGCGTGGATGGAGATCGCGGCGTCCGCGTGGGCGTCGTTGCCGATGCGGGCCCGCTCGTCGACGCAGGGTCCCCACGGGCGGTCGCCGTCCTGCGTCAGGACGACCTTGGCGCCCTGCCGCTCCAGCAGCGCCCGCACCCGCCTGGAGACCTCCAGGGTGAAGCGCGCCTCGGGGTAGCCGGCGTTGGTGGCCGTGCCGGTGGTGTCGCACTCCTTCCGCTCCGTGCCGATGTCGACCTTGCGGTTGATCTCGGCGGTGTGCAGGTGGTTGCCGGGGTTGTGTCCCGGGTCGATCACCACGACCTTGCCCGCGAGCGGTCGCCCGTCCGCGCGCCCGGCGGACCTCCCGCCCCGGGCGGAGGGCTGCCCCGAGGGGGTCCCGCCGGCGGAGGCACCCGGCGGGCCCTGCGCGGCCCCGCCGCCCCCGCCCGAACCGCCGTCCAGGCCCTGCCAGACCAGCCAGCCCACCAGGGCGGCCGGCACCAGCGCGGCCAGCGCGACGGTCAGCGGACCGCGCGGCACCCGGCGGCGCGGGCTCTCACCCTCGATCCCGTACGGGTCGTGGCCGAAGCTCATGAACGGCACGCTCCCGGCTCCGCGCCACCGGTCCTCGGGGGGCCGGTCCTGCGCAGCACCCGCAGCGAGCCCGTCACGGACACCTCGTCGAACGCGCCCGAATCCAGCGCCCTGCGGTAGATGCGGTACGGGGCCTGGCCGCCGTCCGCGGGATCCGGGAACACGTCGTGGATCACCAGCAGACCGCCCTGTGCGACGAGCGGTGCCCAGCCCTCGTAGTCGCCCGTCGCGTGCTCGTCGGTGTGGCCGCCGTCGACGAAGACGAGGCCGAGCGGCTGCCGCCAGAGCCGGGCGACCGCGGGGGAGCGGCCGACGACGGCCACCACGTGCTCCTCCAGACCCGCCTTGGCGAGCGTCCGCCGGAACGCGGGCAGGGTGTCCATCCGGCCCACCTCGGGGTCGACCAGCTCCGGGTCGTGGTACTCCCAGCCGGGCTGCTGCTCCTCGCTGCCGCGGTGGTGGTCGACCGTGACCGCGGTGACACCGGCGTCCCGGGCCGCCGCGGCGAGCAGCAGGGTGGAACGGCCGCAGTACGTGCCGACCTCCAGCAGCGGCAGGCCCAGCCGCGCGGCCGTGCACGCCGCCGCGTAGAGGGCGAGCCCCTCGTCGCGCGGCATGAAGCCCTTCGCGGCCTCGAAGGCCGCGAGCACCTCCGGCGCGGGCGCCTGCCGCTCGACGACCGGCGTCTGCTCGGCGGCCATGAGTCCTCCGCTCGGATCGTGAGGTGTGCACCGGGCGATGCGCCTGGTGCGCAGGCCCCGGCGCCCATGCTGCCGTACGGCGCCGCCGCCGGGGGCGGCGGGGGCGTAACGGATGGTAACGAGTCCGGCCGGCGCACGGGCCGGACGGTGTCCGGTGGAACCCCCGCCAAGGAACGACCTCAGTGCCGGACACCACCGGTCGGAGTGCTCGGAGCGCAGGGCGCGGTGGGCGCGTGCGGGAGCCGGGAGCCGGGAGCCGGGGGTCGGGAGCCGGGGGTCGGGAGCTGGGAGCCGGGAGGCGACGGCGACGGCGAGGTGTTCCGGCCGCGCCGGCACACCGGATGCGATCATTCGCGTGCGGCCGAAGCTTCCGGAGCGCCGCCCGCGGGCCCGCCGTGCTCCGCCGGCGCCGCTGCCGTGCTCCGTCCGCGCCCTGAACGCGTTCCACTGCACCCACGTTCCGTTCCATCGGCACCACCGGGAGACACCCATGGCCACCGCAGCCCTGCCCGCCCCCGTCCGGCGCGCCCTCGACGCGGCGAACAACGGCGACACCGACGCGTTCCTCGCGGTCTTCACGGAGGACGGTGCCGTGAACGACTGGGGGCGCGAGTTCCGCGGCGGCGATGCCATCCGGGGCTGGAGCGACGCCGAGTTCATCGGCAAGCAGGTCACCCTCGACGTGACCGGGACCCGTGCCGACGGCGACACCGTCACCGTCAGCGCCCAGGTCGGCGGCAGCGGCTTCAACGGGCCCTCGGACTTCGCGTTCACGGTCGCGGGGGACCGGGTGAGCCTGATGCGGATCACGGGCTGACACCGGGGCCGCGCGTCACGGCGCAGCACATTCCGGCTGCGACGGAAGCGCGTCCGCTACGACGGATTGCGCACTGGCCACGATGATGCGCACCGAAGGGAATTCTGCCGCACGCGCCACCGCGCGGCCGTCCGGGCATGGCGAAGGCCCCGGGCCCCCCTTCGAGGGGCGACCCGGGGCCTTCGCGCCGGAGTTCGGGCCGGCGTCACACCGGGGATCTCACGCCCCGGCGTGCGGCCGCTCCAGGGCGGGCTCGGGCTCCGTGCGCGGACCCGGGACCAGGGCAGGAAGGGTCAGCGTGACGGACATCGGGCGGCCCGGACCGGAGTACGTGGCCGCGGAGGCGCGCGGTGCGTGGCCCGCGGCCCGTGCGGCGAGCACGTACGAGCCGACGTCCGGCACGGCGAGGGCGAAGCGTCCCTCCGCGTCCGTGAAGGCGGCGCCGGCCTGCCGGCCGCGGCTGTCGATCAGCGTGACCTTCGCACGCGCCACCGGCGAACCGGCGGCGTCCAGCACCCGGCCGTAGCAACCGCCGCCCTGGACCGCGGCGGGGGCCTTCGTGAGGACGGCCGTGGCGGTCGTACCGATCGCCGGCTCGGCGACAGCGGAGGCGACGGCGGTCGCCGGCTCGGCCGCGAGCGGCGCCGCTGTGGCGGGGGCGCCGGCCTGCTGGGCATCGGGCGTGTCCTGCTCCGACTCCGCGCGCAGGTGTCCGGCCGCGGGCGCCCGCCGGCGCGACGGCAGGAACAGCGCGAACACCAGACCGCCGGCGACCGCGGCCGTGGCGATCAGGAACGACACCCGGAAGCCGTGCAGCGTCGGTACCGCGATCCCATCGGGCGTGAGGTTCGCGGTGCGGGCCAGCACCATGCCGATGACGGCGCTGGAGACCGAGGTGCCGATGGAGCGCATCAGAGTGTTGAGGCCGTTGGCCGCGCCGGTCTCCGAGGGGTCCACCGCGCCGATGATCAGTGCCGGCAGCGAGGAGTAGGCGAGACCGATGCCCGCGCCGACCACCACCGAGATGACGATGGTCTGCCAGGGGGCGCTCATGAGGCCGAGTCCGGCGCCGTACCCGATGCCGATGACCAGCATGCCGAGCAGCAGCGAGACCTTGGGGCCGTAGACCCGGGAGAGCTTGGCGTAGAGCGGAGCCGTCAGCATCATCGTCAGCCCGAGCGGGGCCACGCAGAGGCCGGCGACCACCATCGACTGGCCCAGGCCGTAACCCGTGGCCTTGGGCAGCTGGAGGAGCTGGGGGAGCACCAAAGAGATGGCGTAGAAGGCGACGCCGACCATGATCGAGGTGAGGTTGGTGAGCAGCACCTCGCGGCGCGCGGAGGTGCGCAGGTCGACCAGCGGGGCCTTGAGGCGCAGCTCTATCAGGCCCCACACCAGCAGGACCAGCACCGCGGCGCCGAACAGGACGAGGGTGGTGGGCGAGCCCCAGCCCCAGTCGCTGCCCTTGGTGATGGGCAGCAGCAGGAGGATCAGGCCGCCGGACAGGCCGAGGGCGCCGAACAGGTCGAAGCTGCCGCGGGCGCGCACCCGGGACTCCGGCACCACCAGCATCGTCAGCAGGATCGCCACCACGCCGAGCGCGGCGGCCGTGAAGAACAGCGCGTGCCAGTCCAGGTGCTGGGCGACCAGCGCGGCACCCGGCAGCGCGAGACCGCCGCCGACGCCGATCGAGGAGCTCATCAGCGCCATGGCGCTCGCCAGCCGCTCGCGCGGCAGCTCGTCGCGCATCAGGCCGATGCCGAGCGGGATCGCGCCCATCGCGAAGCCCTGGAGCGCCCGGCCGCCGATCATGACCAGGAGCTGGTCGGTGAAGCCGCAGATCAGGGAGCCGATCACCATGACGGCGAGGCTGGCGAGCAGCATGCGCCGCTTGCCGTAGAGGTCGCCGAGGCGGCCCATGATCGGGGTGGCCACCGCGCCGGCGAGCAGCGTGGAGGTCATGACCCAGGTGGCGTTGCTCGGCGAGGTGCTGAGCAGGGTCGGCAGATCCTTGATGACCGGCACGAGCAGCGTCTGCATCACGGCGACCGTGATGCCGGCGAAGGCGAGGACGGGGACGATGCCGCCGCTGCGGTCACGGTGCTTCTCGGGGTCCTCCGGCAGTCCGGAACCCCCGGGAACCCCGGACGCGCGAACGGCGGTCTCCTGGGCCGCCGTCGCTGGGTGCTGGTCGGTCGTCTGGGTCATTCTGTGCGGCCTCCAGGGCGGAGTGAGAGGGGATTGCGTCTGGGTGTTGCTTCGGACTCGCTGGTCGTCAGCCGTCCGTCATCAGCCATCGGTTCCGTGCGTCCATCAGTCGTCAGCGGTGCGTCGTCGGTGGCTGCGGCCTTCCGGCGGCAGCGGGTGGTACGGGCACCCTGGGGCGCCGCGCTTCCTGAAGCCGGGCGGCACCGCCGCCGTGCGAACGCGGGCCGGGTCGGTCGTGCGTGGCGCGATGGCGGCACGCTGTGCCGAGGCCGGGGCCGTGCGGCAGTACGACGGTTCCCAACTCACCCGGGGCGGGGAGTATTCCAAGGAATATCCTATGAACATCAATCTTGACCTGTCCGTGACCTGTGAGACGGGGCCGGGCGCACCGGGCCGGCGGGCGCGGCCGGACAGGCCCTGGTCCCATGGGACCAGCACCGGTGCGGCGAATTCCCGATGCACGGCGGGCCGGGCGCTGCGACGATGGCCCCCATGTCCCCAGCCGCCGCGCCTCCCGAGCCCCCCGCCCGCCGCACTCCGGTGCCCACCTGGCTGGTGGTGCTCACCACCTGCGCGGGGCAGTTCCTCGTCGTGCTCGACGTCTCCGTGGTCAATGTGGCGCTGCCCTCGATGCGGACGGACCTCGGGCTGAGCGCGCCCGGCCTGCAATGGGTCGTCAACGCCTACTCGATCGCCTTCGCCGGCTTCATGCTGCTCGGCGGCCGGGCCGGTGACGTCTTCGGCCGCAAGCGCACGTTCCTGATGGGCCTCGCGCTCTTCACGCTCGCCTCGCTCGCGGGCGGCGTCGCCCAGGAGGGCTGGCAACTGCTGGCCGCCCGCGCCGTGCAGGGCCTGGGTGCCGCGGTGCTGGCTCCCGCCACGCTGACGATCCTCACCTCCGCGGTCGCCGAAGGCCCGGCACGCGCGCGTGCGATAGCCACCTGGAGCGCGGTGGGCGGGGGCGGCGGCGCCGCGGGCGGCCTGGTCGGCGGTGTGCTCACCGAGGCGCTGTCCTGGCGGTGGGTGCTCCTGATCAACGTGCCGATCGGCGCGCTGGTGCTGACCGCCGCGGTCCGCTGGGTGGCCGAGAGCAGGTCCACCGCCGGGCGCCGGCTCGACCTGCTGGGCGCGGTGCTGGTCACCGCGGGCGCGGCCGTGCTCGCCTACGGCATCGTGGAGACCGAGGCCTCGGGGTGGACCTCCGCGCGGACGCTGGCCCCACTGGTCGCGGGGCCGCTGCTGCTGGCCGTCTTCCTGCTGGTGGAGGCGCGCACCCGGGCCCCGCTGATGCCGCTGAAGCTGTTCCGGCTGCGCCCCGTGGCCGCCGCCAACGTCGCCATGTTCATCGGCGGCGCCGGAATGATGTGCATGTGGTTTCTGATGACCCTGTACGCACAGAATGTCCTGGGTTACGGCCCGTTGGGGGCCGGGATCGCGCTTGTCCCCAGCTCGGTGAGCATCATGGCGGGTTCCAAGACCGCCCCGCGTCTGATGCCCCGTCTCGGCGCCAGGAACGTGGCGGTGCTCGGCATCCTCGTCGCCATGGTGGGCTTCGCCTGGCAGTCGACGATGCGTGCGGACGGCGGCTACGTCATGTCGATCCTGCTGCCGGGCATCGTGATGATGCTCGGTGCCGGCCTCGCGACGACACCGCTCGCCTCGCTCGCCACCTCGGGCGTCGACCCGGGGGACGCGGGCCTGGTGTCCGGCCTGGTCAACACCTCGCGCACCCTCGGCGGCGCGCTCGGGCTCGCCGTGCTGTCCACGGTGGCCGCGTCCCGCACGGCGGCAGTCGGCGACGGCACCGGCCCCGCGGCGCTCACCGCGGGCTACGCCCTGGCCTTCCGGTGCGCGACCGTCATCCTGGCCGCCGCGGTCGTCGTCATGGTGCTGTGGATGCCCCGGGAGACCCGCCGGCCGAGACCGGTGCTCGTCGAGCCGGACGCCGAACAGGCGGCGCAGCGCCAGCACTGAGCGCGGCGGGCCGGCCACCGCGGGGGCCGTGCATCAGGTGCGGGCGGCTCGTCCGTGAGGTCCGTGGGCGGCACGGGGCCGGTGACGACGTCCATGCGGTGATGACGCGGCAGCGGGGGCCTCAGAGCCACCCCTGCTGCCGTGCCTCGCGCACCGCCTCCATGCGGTTGCGCGTGCCGGTCTTGCCGATGGCCGACGAGAGGTAGTTGCGCACCGTCGACTCCGACAGGCCCACCTTCCCGGCGATGTCCGCGACCGTCGCGCCGTCCGCCGACGCGACGAGCACCTCGCGCTCGCGGGGCGTCAGCGGGTTGGGTCCGGCGGTGAGCGCCGCGGCCGCCAGTGCCGGATCGACGACCGTCTCGCCGGCGAGCACCCGCCGGATCGCCGCCGCCAGCTCCTCCACGGGCCCGTCCTTGACGAGGAAGCCGGCCGCGCCCGCGTCCATGGCCCGCCGCAGGTACCCCGGCCGCCCGAACGTCGTCAGGATCAGCACGCGGCACTCGGGGCACCGCCGGCGCAGCTCCGCCGCCGCGTCCAGGCCGCTGCACCCGGGCAGCTCGATGTCGAGCAGGGCGACGTCGGGGCGCGTGCTCAGCGCCGTCGGCACGATCGCGTCCCCCGTGGCCACCTGCGCGACGACCTCCAGGTCGTCCTCCAGGCCGAGCAGCAGGGCCAGTGCGCCGCGCATCATCCCCTGGTCCTCGGCGAGCAGCACCCTCGTACGTGTCACACCGGAGTCCCCGGACGGCTGCGCGGTCATGCGCAAGAGGGTACGTTCCGGCCGCGGAGCCGGAGCCGCGCGGTCAGGGTCCGGCACCGTGCGGTCAGGTGCGGCGCCGTGCGGTCAGGTGCGGTCAGGTCCGGCGCCGTGCGGTCCGGCTCGGCCCGCTACAAGGTGACTCCCGGCGGGCGGCCCCCGCCGAGTGGTCCCGGGCGGGCGGTCCCGGCCGCGCGGTGGGCCGTCCGGCGGCGGGCGCGCGCCATGCGGACATATCTGGCCTATGCTCCTCATATTGGAAGAATCCGTCCCGGCCGGTGGAGCGAACGGCGGCGGACGGGCCGTGCGCGGAGGTTGCCCGGGGAGGTCGTATGCCGGTCGCTGAGGTCCTGCACCGGGCCGGGCTGCGCCGTGTCCACCTCGAACTCGCCTCGCTGGGCTCGGTGGTCCTCTGCATCGGGTTCTGGACCCGGGCGAAGGGCTACGACCAGGACGAGCGCGGCAACGCCGAGCGCCGGGCGCTCTTCGTCGGCCTGTGGCCGCCCATGTTCTGGCTGATCGGCCAGAACATGGCGGAGTACGAGTAGCCTCCGGCGACCCGCGTCGTGTGCGTGCCGCCCCGCGGTGACCGGCGCCCGCCACCGAGGGGGCCGCATGCTGCGTGAACGGCGCCTGTACCGCGCCGGTGCGGCCGAGGCCCTGGAGGCGCTGGCCCGGCTCGACGTGAACTACGCGCCACCGCCCGGGCCGCTGCCGTACTGGAACGCGGGCTGGAGCCTGGACGCGCTGCGCTGCCCGGTCGCCAGGGAGCCGTCCGGCGACCCGGTGCCCGGTGGTGCCTGGCAGATCGCCTGCCGGCTGGTGCGCGACTTCCAGTTCGTGGAGCCGCGCATCCTGCGTGCCCTGTACCGGCCCGGCGATCCGCTGCCCGGCCGGAACATGCTGCTGGAGGGCCGCTTCCTGGGGCTCCGCTTCGACATGGGCGTCCGGGTGACGTCGGTGGTCGACGGTACCTTCGGCACCGGCACCGCGGCCCGGCGCGTCTGGGGCTGGACGTACCGGACACTCCAGGGCCACCTGGAGGAGGGCGACCTGACCTATCTCGTCGTCAAGCACCTGGCCACCGGAGACGTCGAGTTCCGCATCAGCGGCCGATCGCGCCGGGCCCCGATCGCGAACCCCGTCGTCAGGCTCGGCTTCGAGGCGTTCGGCAGGGCGACCCAGCACCGGTTCCTGCGGGCGGCCGCGCGGCGCCTCGTGCTGCTGGTGCGGGCCGAACTGCGCGGCGCACCGGTCCTCGGCGTGGAGCGGGTGCCCGGCGACGAGTCCCTCGCCATCGCCCCCGCCCTGCCGCTCAGCAGCCCCGCGCGGCGAGGCAGACCGGCTCGGGCACGGCGCGCGTGACGACGGTGACCCCGCCCCGGCTGCGGCCGCCGGAGAACCGGGCCGTGCGCAGGCAGAAGTGCACCCACATGTTGAACTGGATCTCCTTGGCCATCCGCAGCCTGCTGTACAGCAGGTCCGCCCACCGGTCGCCGCCGCGCGCCCAGGTCTCCACCTCGAAGACCAGGCACCCGCGGTCGCTCGCGGTACGGAACTCGATCTGCCCGGCCTCCAGGTGCCCCGTGAGGGTGGCGAGCCGCAGGGAGGTGGCGTCGCGGTGCACCACCCGCACCGGACCGTCCCAGGGCCCCGGCATCTGCACCCGGTACTCGTCCGCCACCTGGGCGGTGCCGGGCACGCCGGCCGTCTTGTGGAAGACGGCGGCGGCGGACGGGGCCGCGCGGTTCACGTCCGCCGCCACGGCGGACATCAGCGACTCGGGCGTCATCCCGCTGCCCTCGATGCGCACCGAGAACCGCCGGTGGAACATCGGCCCCGCGCCGTCCGCCAGCAGCTTGCTGCGCTCGTCGACCAGCTCCGCGGGCAGCGGCGGCGGCAGGTCGCCACGGTCGCCCTCGGTCTCGGTGCGGTGCAGCGCCGTGACCCGCCAGACGTAGCGCCAGGACACCAGCGCGATGCCGGCGGGGAAGCGGAGCAGCACGCCCACCCGGCGCCGGATCGTCAGCCGCCGGGGCCGCCGGGTCCGGGGAGCGTGGAAAGCCTCCTGGGGCCGCGGCCGGGCGGCGCGCGGTGCGCTCACGCCTTCAGGATGACACCGGTCCCCGGATCCCGCCCGGCGGCCGGAGCGGGATCGGACGCCGGCTCGACGGGGAGTTCGGCGGTCACCAGGAAACCGCCGCGCGGGCCGCGGCCCGCAGTCAGGGAGCCGCCCGCGGCCGCCAGCCGCTCGGTGAGCCCCTTCAGCCCGGTGCCGCCGACCGTCCGCCCGGTGGTCCCGTCCGGCACCACGGCGGCCGCGGGACCCCGGCCGTTGTCCAGGACGCCCAGGCGCAGCCGCTCCCCGCTGCCGGCCACGGTGATCTCGCAGCGGTCCGCGCGGCTGTGCCGGACCACGTTGGTGACCGCCTCGCGCACCACCCAGCCGAGCAGGGCCTCCTGCTGGGCGGTGAGCGGGGGGCCCGACCTGGTGACCACGGGTTCGACACCGGCGGCCCCCAGGGCGGAGCGCGCGCGGTCCAGCTCCGTGCTGAGGCTGCCCTCCCGGTAGCCGGTGACGGCCTCGCGGATCTCCGTGAGCGCCTGGCGGCCCACCGACTCGATGTCGGTGACATGGGCCAGCGCCGCGTCCAGGTCGCGCGGTGCGACCCGGCGCGCCGCCTCCGCCTTGACCACGACGACCGAGAGCGTGTGGCCCAGCAGGTCGTGCAGGTCGCGCGAGAACCGCAGGCGTTCGCGCTCCACCGCCGTGCGCGCCAGCTCCTCACGGGTGGCGCGCAGCTCCTTGACGGTCTCGGAGAGCGCCAGGATCGCCGCGGTCACCATCCCCGAGATGAACGTGCCGTAGGCGTACTCGATGGCGTCCCAGCCGATCCTGACCGCCGCGGTCGCACCGGCGAGGACGGTGATGCCGAAGACCACCCGTGCCATGGCCCGGCCGCGCAGCACCGCGCCGCCGGCCAGGGCGAGGAGCGGGAGGAACACCAGCCAGCTACCGCCGTACCCGGCCGCGAGACCGAAGGCGGCCACGGCCATCACGGCCAGCATCCAGCGGGTGCACCGCGCCTCCCGCTTGGCCTTGTCGAAGGCACGGAAGACCACGACCGAGTAGAGCGAGTTGAAGACGGCCAGACCCAGCCCGGCGAGCCACGGCAGGGGAGTGCCGCCGTGCACCAGGCTCGACACCGACCCCAGCCCCACCAGCAGCCACGGCAGCAGCGCGAACCCGTTGGGCGGGCCCGGCTGGCCGTCCCCGCCCCATGCCCGCCGCTCCCGCCGGCGGCGCAGCCGCCCGGCGGCCTTGACCCCCGCGGCGGCCGAGCGGGCCGCGGAGGTCATGTCGTTCTTCCAGGACATCGAGGTCTCCTGTCACCTGTCACACCGCTGGGATCGGGTGGGCGGCCCGGCGGGCCCCGGCCCGGTGTACGCACACCGTCGCGGGCCCGCCGGACGTGCCGGACGCGCTGGTCCGGGCCCCCGACCCCTGCGTTCACACCGTGCGGGCGGACTTGCGGTAGGCAAGCACAGCGTACGAGCCGAAGGCCAGCAGCCAGAGGGCCAGCACGGCGACCGTCCCGAACGTGGGCGCGGTCCCGTCCGTCGCCGACACCCCGAGCGCCGCGAACCGGTTGGTCGGGGTGAACGAGGACAGCGAGCGCAGCCAGCCGGGGAACTCGTCCACCGGGAACCACAGGCCCCCCACGATGGAGAGCCCCAGGTTGCACGCCACGTTCACCACGCCCGTGGTCTGCGCCGTCAGCCGGTAGCCGTTGGCGATCCCGAGCAGGGTGAACGGGAAGGCTCCGAGCCAGAGCAGCGCGGTGACCAGCGCCCACTGCCAGGCCGCCATCCGCACCCCGTTGACCAGGCCGCCCGCCAGCAGCACCGCGACGATCGCGGGCAGCACGATGACCGAACCGGTCAGCGCCCGGCCGACCACCACGCTCCGCGGCCGCATCGGCGTGACCCGCAGTTGCCGCAGCCACCCGATCGACTTGTCCTCGGCGACGCCGGTGCCGGTGCTCAGCGCCGCGCCGAGCGCGCCGTACGCCGCCATGCCGACCATCGACGCCGTCTTCCACGTGCCGTCGGAGCCGTCGCCGATGTTGGTGAAGAGCAGGTACATCAGCACCGGCATGCCGATGCCGAAGATCACGAATCCGGTGTCGCGCATGGCTCTGCGGATCTCCAGGACCAGGTAGTCGAGCATCACACCGTCTCCTTCGCGGTACCGGCTGCGGCTGCGGCATCGGCTGTGGCGGCGGGGGCCGCATCGGTATCGGTTGCGGCGGCGGAGACCGCATCGGCGTCAGCATCCGCATCGGCTTCGGCGGCGGAGACCGCGTCAGCGTCCGCGTCCGCGTCCGCATCGGCTTCGGCGGCCGGGTCCGCCACCGTGTGGGCCGGGCTCCCGGCCGGGCGCTGCCCGGCGGACGGCACGGCGCCGTCCGTGCCGCTCCCGCCGGAGGAGGTGAGCGCGAGGAACGCGGTTTCCAGGGAGGCGGCGGTGACCTCCAGACCGCGTATCGCGCCCCGTTCGGCCAGTGCGATCACCGTGGCGTCGGAGTCGTCGGAGCGCAGGTGCGCCCGCCCGTCGCGGACCTCCGAGGCCGTCACGCCGGGCAGCTCCGCCAGGCCCTCGGTGCCGGCGCCCGCCAGGTCGAACGAGACGAGGTTGCCGCCCGCGGCCCGCTTCAGCTCCTCGCCGGAGCCGTCCGCCACGATCCGGCCGTGGTCGATGACCACGATCCGGTCGGCGTGCTCGTCGGCCTCCTCCAGGTAGTGCGTGGAGAAGAGCACGGTGTGGCCGCGCCGCGCGTAGGCCCGCATCGACGTCCAGAACGCCCGCCTGGCCTCCACGTCCAGTGCGGCCGTCGGCTCGTCGAGCACGATCAGCGCGGGATCGCCGACCAGGGCCACGGCGAACCTGACCCGCTGCGTCTGTCCCCCCGACAGCCGGTCCACGCGCCGCCCGGCCAGCTCGGTGATGCCCGCGAGCCCCAGGGCCTCGGCGACGGGCATCGGCGCCGGGTACTGCCGGCCGACGAAGGTGAGCAGCTCCCGGACGGTGACCCGGCGCACCGGCCGCCCGTCCTGGAGCATCGCCCCCACCAGCCCGGACTGCACGGCGCGCTCGGGCCGATCGCCGAAGAGAAGCACGGTGCCCGTGTCAGGGTCGTTCAGCCCGAGCAGCAGCGAGATGGCGGTGGACTTGCCGGCGCCGTTGCGGCCGAGCAGTGCCACGGTCTCGCCGCGTCCGATCTCCAGGTCGATGCCGTCGACCGCCCGTATGGCGCCGAAGGTCTTGACCGCCCCCGTGAAGGACACCGCGGGAGCCGCGCCTCGGGAGGCGGCGGCGCCGGCGGTGCCTGATGTCGTCATCATGCCCATGACTGTAGAAAGCGGGTGCCGGCGTCGAGTAGATGCGCACGTACCGATTCCCATAGGACAAATGTCCCGGGTCCGGGAGCGGGGGACGGAGGGCGGAAAACGCGGAGGCCCGGCACCATCTGCATGGTGCCGGGCCTTCGCTGCCGTGGGCGGAGGTCAGGCCGCGTTGGCCGTGTCCTCCTGGCCGGACTGCTTGCGGTGACGGCCGTGGGGGGCCGCCTCCTCGTCGTGTGCGGACACCTGGCCGCGATGCCTGCCCGGCCCGGTGGGCTGGTCGGCTTCGCGGGGCCAGGCCGTCGGCCGGGAAGTGGCGTCCGTACTGGCTTCGGTCATCGGAAGGTCACCCCGTCACAAGATCCTTACGGTGTAGCCGGAAGAGTCTAACCAGCGGCTCTCCGGCCGAGAGAAGGGGCCTCCCCCAAAGGGGTTCCTTGCCGGGCATACTGCGGGCCACTTTGCAAGGGGGCCTCCTGCAACGGGACCGGACGGAACGCGCCGCGCGGGCTCGGCACGCCCCCGGGCACGCCCAGCCGGTTCCGCTCCGGGGGCGCGGCCGCATCCGCCGTGCCGCCCGGAACGTCGCGGTACACCGGACGCGGTCCGATCCCGCCTGCCAGCGGTCCGCCCCCGCCCGCCAGCGGTCCGCCCCCGCTTGCGAGCGATCCGACTCCATCGGGCAGCGGTCCGCGCCCGACTGACGGAGCGCCTGGGAGCGTGCCGGTTCCGTCCGGCACCGGCTCGCCCCGACCCGCCAGTGGCCTGCGCGCACCCGCCGGCGGCCTGCTCGGAGCCGGGAGCGGCCCGCTCCCGGCCGCCGGCCGTCCCCCGCCGAACCGCGGTCCGGGCAGCGCCCCGGGGACGGCGCCGGGTACCGCGGCCGGCCTGGCGCCGTCCGGCGCCGATGCCGGGACGGCCCGTACCCACGCGCCGGCCACGGCCCGCGCGCCCGTCCTGGTGTCGGCCGCCGTGCCGCGTGCCGTGCGGGACGGCGGCCGGCCCGGGCCGGGGCCCGGCGGGGGAGCGGGGAGCCGCGCGAGGCCGCACGGCACCGTGCCCGTGGCATACGGCAGGTGCAGCATGCCCTCGCGGGTCCAGGCCCCGCATCCGGTCAGCCAGCCCTCGGGGGCCGGGACGTGGTGCAGGGTGCGCTCCCCGGGGCGCCACATGCCGAGCCAGGTGCCCGCGGCCCCGTCGATGCGCAGCGCGACGGCGCACCGCTCCGGGGTCAGCGCGAGACCGGGCTGGATGGCGAACGGCGTGATCGCGCAGTCCGGCAGCCGCAGGCACTCGGGGAAGCGCACCGGGAGCGTGCCGCCCAGCACTCCCCAGGCCAGCCGCTCGTGGCCCGGCGACGGCGCGTCCGAGCGGATCAGCAGCAGGCCGCTGTCCGGGTCGGCGAGCAGCAGCCGGTCGGTGCTGCCCTCGGTGATCTCCAGCAGCGGCGACACCTCGCCGCCGCGCCTGAGGTCCACCGTCACGGTCTTGGTCCGCCCCTCGTGCTCCTGGTCGACGGCGAGCAGCCGGCCGGTGCGCTCCAGCCAGGCACCGCCCGTGCACCGGCCGGGCAGTTCGGCGACCGCCCGAGGCGAGGAGAAGCCGCCCGCGACCAGCCAGACCGCCGTCGAGCGCGCCCCGACGGCCAGCGCGTACGCGCGCCGCCCGCCGGGCGGCGGCGGCAGCAGCCGTACCGCGGCGCAGCCCAGGTCCCCGGGAGCGTCCGGGGCCACCGGGCAGTCCATCGAGCCCAGCGGGATCTCGCGCGTGCCGGGGCTGGTGGGATGCAGCAGGGCGAAGACGTGCCGGTGGCCGTGGGTGCGGTGGATGAGCACCCGTCCGTCCCCCATGGGCAGCACCTCGCTGGTCTGCTGCTCGGGCCTGCGGGCGGGCAGCGCCACCCGGTACGGCTCGGGGCCGTCCAGTGTCCAGCGCTCCGGGAACCACTGCGGTCCGCTCCCGCTGCCGGGCGCGCCCGCACCGGGCGCCCGCCCGTCCGGCGCGAGCGCGCTCGGGCGCCGCTCCGGTCCGCCGCGCGTGTATCCGTCCCGCGCGACCTCGATCCGCTGGAAGCCGTCCCGTACGGGACCGCCCCGTACGAGCCGCGCCGCGTAGGTCCCGTCCGCGGAGAGCGTGCACTCCACGGACGGCCGGCGGAACGGTTTGTCGTCGCTCCCGGCCGAGGCCTCGGTGGCACAGATAGTCATTGCTCGGTCACCTCCGGTGACAGAAGCTACGTTTTTCTCGCCGCCGCCGGGCCGCTCGACCGAGGTCCTTTCACACGGACGGGTGGGAGTCTCATGTTTCCTGGGCAAAGGCCCTCATTCCTGTGCTGCACGACGCCCCGGTCCTCGGGCCGGAGCGCGGCGGGGCCGGGTGCGGGCTCGGGAGCGGGCGCGCGGGCGGCCCCGGAACGCGGGGAACCGCGGACGGTTTGGCCCTCTCCACCGGCCAGGTAGCCTTTCCCCCGTGCCCCGTCTGTCTGAAGTCCTCACCGCCCTCGACACGCTCTGGCCACCGGAGCACGCGGAGAAGTGGGACGCGGTCGGCACGGTCTGCGGCGACCCGGCCGCACGCGTCGAGCGGGTGCTGTTCGCCGTCGACCCCGTGCAGGAGATCGCCGACGAGGCGATCCGGCTCGGCGCCGACCTGCTCGTCACGCACCACCCCCTCTACCTGCGCGGCACGAGCACCGTGTACGCGGGCACGTTCAAGGGCCGTGTCGTGCACACCCTGATCAAGAACGACATCGCCCTGCACGTCGCCCACACCAACGCCGACCACGTCGATCCGGGCGTCTCGGACGCCCTCGCGGGCGCCCTCGGGCTGCGGATCACCGGCCCCCTGGTGCCCGCCCCCACCGACCCGGGCGGGCGCCGCGGCCTCGGCCGGATCTGCGAGCCGGACACCGCGCTGACCGTGCGCGAACTGGCCGCGCTCGCCGCGGAACGGCTGCCCGCCACGGCCCAGGGCATCCGCGTCGCCGGCGACCCGGACGCCCCGGTGCGGTCGGTCGCGGTCTGCGGCGGCTCGGGCGACGGCCTCTTCGACGAGGTACGGGCCGCGGGCGTGGACGCCTACCTCACCGCGGACCTGCGCCACCATCCCGCCTCCGAGGCCCGCGAGCAGGGCCCGCCCGCGCTGCTCGACGCCGCGCACTGGGCCACCGAGTGGCCGTGGTGCCAGGTGGCCGCCGCCCAGCTCGACACGGTCTCCGAGCAGCGGGGCTGGGGTCTGCGCACGCACGTCTCGACCACCGTCACCGATCCCTGGACCGCGCACGCCGCGCAGGCGGGCGCCGCGCCCGGGGAAACCGTCCCTGTCCCCGGCGCGGCCTCTGCCGCCGCCGCTTCCGACGATGCATCTGGAGCCCCCAACTGAAAGCCGAGCCAGCCGACCAGAAGCGACTCCTCGACGTCCAGGCGCTCGACGTGCGCCTCCAGCAACTGGCCCACCGGCGAAGGTCGCTGCCCGAGCTCGAAGAGCTCCAGACGCTGCAGAAGGACCTCGCGCAGGTGCGCGACCTGCTGATCGCGGCGCAGACCGAGGAGAGCGACTGCGCCCGCGAGCAGACCAAGGCCGAGCAGGATGTCGACCAGGTGCGCCAGCGCGCCGTCCGGGACCAGCAGCGGCTGGACTCCGGCGTGGTCACCTCCCCGAAGGACCTGGAGAACCTCCAGCACGAGATCGCCTCGCTCGCCAAGCGGCAGGGCGACCTGGAGGACGTCGTCCTGGACGTCATGGAGCGCCGCGAGTCCGCGCAGGCCAGGGTCGTCGAGCTGACCGACCGCGTCTCCTCGGTGGAGGCCAGGATCGACGAGGCGACCGCCCGCCGCGACAGCGCCCAGCAGGAGCTGGACACCGAGGCCGGCTCCGTCACCAAGGAGCGCGAGGTGGTGGCCGGCTCCGTCCCCGCCGACCTGCTGACCCTCTACGACAAGCTGCGCGAGCAGCAGGGCGGCATCGGCGCGGCCAAGCTGTACCAGCGGCGCTGCGAGGGCTGCCGCCTGGAGCTGAACATCACGGAGATGAACGACGTGCGGGCCGCGGCCCCGGACGCGGTGCTGCGGTGCGAGAACTGCCGCCGCATCCTGGTCCGCACCGCAGAGTCCGGCCTCTGACCCGCCTCACGTCCGCCGCCGGCGACCACCCCCAACGGTGCGGGCCCCGCCCGCACCGGTCGAACTTCAGGCTGGAGTCCTGATCATGCGCGAGTTCATCGTCGAGGCCGACGGCGGTTCCCGGGGCAACCCCGGGCCCGCCGGATACGGTGCCGTGGTCGTGGACGCGGCCACCGGCGACATCCTGACCGAGACCGCCGAGTACATCGGGGTGGCCACCAACAACGTCGCCGAGTACCGGGGGTTGCTCGCCGGGCTCCAGGCCGCCCACGCCATCGACCCCGGAGCGCGGGTGCACGTGCGGATGGACTCGAAACTGGTCGTCGAGCAGATGTCGGGCCGCTGGAAGATCAAGCACCCCGACATGAGGCCGCTCGCGACCCGCGCGGCAGCGGTGTTCCCGGCCGGCCAGGTGAGCTACGAGTGGATGCCGCGGGAGCGGAACAAGCACGCGGACCGGCTGGCCAACGAGGCCATGGACGCGGGCAAGCAGGGAAAGGCGTGGGCCCCCAGGGCCGCGTCGACGCCGTCCCGGGCGGCCAAGCCCCGTGAGGCCGCCCCCGGTGACGCGTCGGCTGGGGCGGCGCGGGCGCGTGCCGCCATCTCGTCGACCCGCACCTCGGCCCGCCGGACCGAACGCCCTTCTGACGGAGGCTCGGCCTCCGGCCGCGCGCCCGGCACCCCGCCCGCAGGTTTGCGCGGCTCGGTGGAGTCCGACCCGATAGCCGAGGCCGCGGTCGGGGCACGGACCACGCCGGGGGCCCCGGCCGCCGCTTCCGACGAGCGCGCCGCACGCAGTGTCGCGGAGGCCGGCCGGGATACCGCCGAACCGGCGGCCACGCCCTCCGTGGGATGGGGGCCCGCGGACCTCGGCGCACCGGCCACCTTCGTGCTGCTGCGGCACGGCGAGACCCACCTGACCCCCCAGAAGCGCTTCTCCGGCAGCACCGGAACCGACCCGTCGCTGTCACCCGTGGGCCGGGAGCAGGCGGAGCGCGCCGCCGCGGCGCTGGCCGCCCGCGGCACCATCCAGGCCATCGTCAGCTCCCCCATGACGCGGTGCCGCGAGACCGCCGCCGCCGTCGCGGCCCGTCTTGACCTGCCGGTCACCGTCGAGGAGGGCCTGCGCGAGACGGACTTCGCCGACTGGGAGGGCCTGACGTTCGCCGAGGTCCGCGAGCGCCACCCCGCCGACCTGGACGCGTGGCTCGCCTCGCCCGCCGCGGCCCCGAGCGGCGGCGGCGAGAGCTTCGAGGCCGTCGCCCTGCGGGTCGCCGCGGCCCGCGACAAGCTGGTCGCCGCCTACGCGGGCCGCACCGTGCTGCTGGTCAGCCACGTCACCCCGGTGAAGACCCTGGTACGGCTCGCCCTCGGCGCCCCGTCCGAGTCGGTGTTCCGCATGGAACTCTCCCCGGCCTCGCTGTCCGCCGTCGCCTACTACACGGACGGAAACGCCAGCATGCGGCTGTTCAACGACACCTCCCACCTGCGCTGAGGGCCGCCGGGCGCGTTCGGGGGTATCGGCCACCGGCCGGCCGCGGGGCGCCGGGCGCGGGCCCTGGCGGCGGGGCGGCCGGTTCGGGCCGCGGCCGGGCGGCTATGCGGGCGCGCGGTCCGCGAGGATCTCCCGCAGCTCCGCCAGTGACCCGCGGAAGAGCCGCAGCAGATCCTGCTCGTCCGTCCCGCCCGCCGGCCGCGCGTCGCCTGCTGTGTCCGCCTCGCCTGACTCGGCGGGCCCGGCGGCGACCCAGCGCGCGTAGGCGACCTTGAAGGCCGCCATTCCCACTTCGGCGGCCAGGCTGGCGGCCGGCTCCGGGGTGCCGCGTTCGCGCAGCGTGGCGGCCATCCCCGAGGCGAAGACGTCCAGCTTGACGAGCTCGCGTTCGCGCAGCTCCGTGCTGGACGAGACGATGGCGTGCCGCTGCCGGACGCGCTCGGGGTCCTCCTGGAAGAAGGCGCCGAAGGACTCCAGCGCCGCACCCACCGCGTCCATCGGGGACGCCGAGGCCGGTGACTCGGCGATGGTGCGCGTGAGCAGGTCCCGGGCCATGTCGGTTCCGTAGAACAGCACTTCGCGCTTGTCGGTGAAGTGCCGGAAGAAGGTCCGCTCGGTCAGCCCCGCCGCCTCGGCGATCTCGGCGACCGTGGTCCGCTCGAAACCCTGCTCCGCGTAGAGCTTCAGGGCCGCCTCCGCCAGCCGGCCTCGCGCGTTCGGCTCCCATCTGCCCATGACGCGATCATACGTGATGACGGTCACTGACATCATCATCCTTTGCTGATGACAGTCCCTGACATCATCGCGCTATGCTGATGGCAGTTCCTGACATCAGGGAGGTTTCCATGCGGATATTCGTCACGGGCGCGTCCGGCTGGGTCGGCTCGGCCGTCGTCCCCGAGCTCATCGGAGCGGGGCACGAGGTCCTGGGGCTGGCCAGGTCGGACGCGTCGGCCGGCACCGTCGCCGCGAGAGGGGCGGAGGTGGTCCGCGGCGGTCTCGACGACCTGGACACCCTGCGCGCCGCCGCGACCGGGAGCGACGGGGTCGTCCACCTCGCGTTCGGCCACGACTTCTCACGGTTCGACGCCTCGGTGCAGGCGGATGCGCGCGCCGTCGAGACCCTCGGCGCGGCGCTGGAGGGCACCGGAAAGCCCCTGGCCGTCGCCTCGGGTACGCCCGCGCTTCCGGGCCGGGTCGCGACCGAGCGCGACCATCCCGAGTACCCGCCGGGCTCTCCCGCGGCGGGGCGGGCCGCGAACGCCCGGGCGACCCTCGACCTCGCGTCGCGCGGCGTCCGCTCGTCCGTCGTGGGGCTGCCACGGACCGTGCACGGCGAAGGGGACAAGGGCTTCGTCGCCTGGCTCGTCGCGGGCGCACGGGAGAAGGGAGTGGCCGGTTACGTCGGCGACGGCTCCAACCGCTGGCCCGCGGTGCACCTGTCGGACGCCGGCCGGCTGTTCCGGCTGGCCGTGGAGCAGGCCCCGGCGGGGTCGATGCTGCACGCGGTCGGCGACGAGGGGGTGCCGATCCGCGACATCGCCGAGGTGGTCGGGCGTCACCTCGGCCTGCCGACGGCCGCCCGCCCCGCCGAGGAGTTCGGCTTCTTGGGCGGGATCCTCTCCCTCGACCAGCCGGCCTCCGCCGCGGTGACCGGTGAGCTGCTGGGCTGGCGCCCGGTCGGCCCCGGTCTCATCGAGGACCTGGACAAGGGGCACTACTTCACGGGTGGCTCCGGGGCCGGTTCTCGCTGATCCGGGTCTCACGGTCCGGTTCCTGCTGATCGGGTTCCAGCTGATCGGCTTCCCGCTGATCAGGACCCGCTGATCTGGACCGCGCTGATCCGGACCCGCTGATCTGGACCGCACTGATCGGGATCCCGCTGTCCGGATCCGCAGGTGGGGGCGTACGCCGCCCGCACCCCACCCCGCCCCGGGCGCCCCGCGGGACTTCTCCCGCGGGGCGCCCGCCTCCGTCAGCCGGCCGCGGGCCCGGTGCCGGCGCCCGGCCCCGTGACCGGCTCCGGGCCCATGTCCGGCCCCGTGTCCTCGCCCGGCCCCATGCCCTCGCCCGGCTCCACAGGCACGCCCCCCACCGGCCCCGTACTCGCCCGTACCGTCAGTTCCGGGGCCAGCAGGCCGATCTCGTCCGCCCGGCGGCCCGCGAGCTTGGCCACCACCAGCTCGACCGCCCGCCGCCCCATCTCCTGCGCGGGGATGGCGACCGAAGTGAGCCGGACCGACGCCTGCACCGCCACCTGCTCGGGGCAGACGGCCACCACCGACACGTCCTCGGGCACCGCGCGGCCCTGCTGCCGCAGCAGCGTCAGCAGGGGTTCGACCGCGTACTCGTTCTGCACGACGAACCCGCTCGTGCCGGGCCGCTCGTCGAAGATCCGGGCGAGGGTGGCCGCCATCGCGGCGTACCCGGCCTCGCACGGCCGGTGCAGCACCCGCACGCCCAGCTCGGCGGCGCGCGCCCGCACCCCCTCCAGGGTCCGCACGGCGAAGCCGGTGTGCCGCTCGTACACCGCCGGCGCCTCGCCGATCACCGCCAGCTCGCGGTGGCCCAGGGCGGCCAGGTGGGTCACGCAGAGCGCGCCGGTGGCGTGGAAGTCGAGGTCCACGCAGGTCAGCCGGTCCGTGTCGGCGGGCAGTCCGATGAGCACGGCGGGCCGGTCGCTCTCCCGCAGCAGCGGCAGCCGCTCGTCCTCCAGCTCCACGTCCATGAGGATCATGGCGTCCGCCAGTGAACTGCCCGAGACCCGCCGCACCGCCTCGGGCCCCTCCTCGCCGGTGAGGAAGAGCACGTCGTAGCCGTGTGCGCGGGCGGTGGTGGCGACCGCGATGGCGATCTCCATCATGACGGGCACGTAGAGGTCGGTGCGGAGGGGGACCATCAGCGCGATGATGTTCGAACGGCTGCTGGCCAGGGCGCGCGCTCCCGCGTTCGGGTGGTAGCCGAGCTTGCGGATGCTCTGCTCCACCCTCGCCCGCGTGGCCGCCGAGATGGACCGTTTGCCGCTGAGGACATAGCTCACCGTGCTCGCCGAGACACCGGCATGCTGAGCGACCTCGGCGAGAGTGACCATGTGCGTCTCCAGTGCAGGCAGGGCGGCGGGACCAACCGAAACGTACCTGCCGGGCGGCCCTCGCCCCCGCTCGGGCCGCCGGAGCCCGGGGCGGGCCCGGCCCGGAGTGCGCGAGTCCGGGGATTTTTGAGCGTGCACCGGGCCGAGGGTGCGGAGCCATCGCGCCGATCGGCACCGTGGCCGTTATGGCCGCCCGGCCGCCCACCTATGGCCGCCGGCCGCCCGCCCCAGGAATGCAACCGCCTGGTTGGTTTACTCTTGTGGGATGGGATACGACTCCGCCGCCACCCGGGCCCGGCTGCTCGACGCCGCCTTCGACGAGTTCGTCCGCGTCGGGCTGGCCGGAGCGCGGGTGGACCGCATCGCCGCCTCCGCCTCCGCGAACAAGCAGGCCATCTACGCCTACTTCGGCTCCAAGGACGCGCTGTTCGACGCCGTGCTCGCCGACCGGCTGACGGTTCTCGCCGACATGGTGCCCTTCACCCCCGCGGACCTGCCCGGCTACACCGGGGCCCTGCTCGACGCGCTGACCGCCGACACCGGACTGCTGCGCCTCACGCAGTGGAAGGCGCTGGAACGCCCCGGCGCCTCGCAGCTGGAGCGCGAAGCGCACGTCGTCAAGGCCACCGCGATCGCGGAGGTCCACGGCGTCGGCGTCGAGGCCGGGATGGACATCCTGATGCTCGTCGTCGCGGCCGCCCAGGCCTGGGCCACCACGGCGCCGGAGATCCGCAACCCGGACGGTGCCGACGAGGCCGCCCGGCTCGCCCGGCACCGGGCGGCCATGACCGCGGCCGTCCAGGCAGGCGTCGACGCCGCGTTGCCCGCGACCACTTGACGTCGGCCCCGGCGGGCGCGCCGGAGCGAGGGCGCCGTGCCCTCGCATTGCGTGAACTGCAACGGTCTTTGCAGACCGTGTGCGATCAGGGGCAGGATGGCTCCATGACTTCTCTGCCGCCCTCCGTGCTCGACCTCGCCCCCGTCATCCCGGTCGTCGTCGTGGACCGCGCCGACGACGCCGTGCCGCTGGCGAGGGCGCTGGTCGAGGGCGGGCTCACGGCGATCGAGGTGACGCTGCGCACCCCGGTCGCGCTCCAGGCGATCCGGACGATCGCCGAGGAGGTGCCGGAGGCGGTGGTCGGCGCGGGCACGGTGGTCTCGCCCCGGCACGCGGAGGACGCGGTGGCGGCCGGAGCGCGCTTCCTGGTCAGCCCCGGCGCCACGCCCGCGCTGCTGGACGCGATGGAGGCGTCCGGCGCGCCGTTCCTGCCGGGGGTCTCGACGGCCTCCGAGGTGATGGCGCTGCTGGACCGCGAGGTGCGGGACATGAAGTTCTTCCCGGCCGAGGCCGCCGGCGGCGCGCCCTTCCTGAAGTCCCTGGCGGGACCGCTGCCGGCGGCCCGGTTCTGCCCGACCGGCGGCGTCACGCACGCCTCGGCGCCCGAGTACCTCGCCCTGCCGAACGTCCGCTGCGTGGGCGGCTCCTGGATGCTGCCCAAGGACGCCGTGGCCGCCGGGGACTGGCAGCGGGTCACCTCCCTCTCCCGGGACGCGGCGGCGCTGACGGCCGAGGGCACCGGCTGAGAGCAGGCGACGGCGGGACCGGGGCGAGCGGCCGGGGTGCCCCGGCTCCGACGCGCCGCCCGGCCCCGCCGGGGCCGGTGGTGCCCGGTCAGCGCGAGGAGACGCTGTACCTGTTCGTGGTGAAGTCCATGCCGCCGGGCGACGAGGTGATCTCGTAGCCGAACTGCACGTCGCCGATCGTCTCGCCCCGCCACCAGCCCTGCTGCTCGATCCACTTCAGGATCGGCAGGATGTCGACCGTGCCGGACGCCGAGTCCGAGGTGCGCAGGAACGAGAAGACCTGGTTGGAGCCGTTGTCGCCCTTGTAGACCGCCCATTGGCTGCCGCCCAGCGACACCGTAGCCTGCTGGCTGCCGATCGGGCCCACGGCACCGTTGTAGTTGACCCAGAGCATCACCTCGTAGTCGTAGTCGGTGTCCCAGATGTCGTACGAGGTGTTGTACGCGCCGCCGGACGGCACCGTCACGTTGTAGCTGCTGGTGAGCGAGGCGAGCGAGGACAGCGGCTTGTCGACGACCTTCTTGGCGTTCGGGTACGCCTTGACGCCGCCGGTCGCCGGGTGGTTCGCCGTCACTCCCCAGGTGCTTGAGGAGTCGGCCCAGATCGTCTGGCTGCCCGCTCCGGAGCCCCAGATGTCGTTGTAGAGGGTGTAGCCGTCGGGGCTCGTCCAGGTGCCCCACTGGTCGGACGAGGTCCAGGCGTGCGCGGCGGGCGCGGGCGCCGGGGCGGCCTGGACGGGAGCGATGGAGAGGCCGAACAAGGCGGTCCCCGCGACGGCGGGGGCGAGTAAGAACCTGCTCAGCGTGCGACGTTCCATGGTTGTCCCTTCCATGGTGTGGGGGATGGCGCCGCACCCCGTCCATGGCCGCGGTGGGGTGCGGAGGTGCTGGCCGTACGGGTCCGAGCGCTGATCGGCGCGCCGGGGAGGCGCGCATGGGGCACTGGCGCGGTTCCGGCACCGGGCGGCTCACCCGGCGTACCGGGCTCGGTTTTCGATGCGCTTCGACGGTGCGGATGAGCTTCGACGGTGCCGCTGCGGTGCGGGTGTGGTTCGGGTGCGGTGCGGCCTGGCGTGTGCGTACGTGCGCGAGCGTGCGTGCCCCGGCGTGCGGAGTGCGTCTCCGTGGCCGCGTGAAGCCGTTCGACTCGATCCCTCGATCGAAGCGCTTCGAAAGCCGCGGACGAGGGTAGAGGACGGTGCGTGCGCGCACAAGGGAGGGCGGCCGAGGGGGAGCCGGGCGGTCGGGGCTCCGTCCGGCCGGTCAGCCGGTGAACGGATCAGCGGGTCAGTGGATCTCCGTCACCACCACGTCCAGGGCCCATGGCCGGCCCGGCCCGCCGGTCGTGGCCACCTCCACGGTGAAACCGAGGTCCCGCAGCGTCCCGGCGAGATCGGCCGGGGTCCTGGGCGCGGCGCCCGAGGAGAGCAGGCTCCGCACCAGCCGGCCCTTCGTGGCCTTGTTGAAGTGGCTGACCACGGAGCGCCGCTCCACCCCGTCCACGATCTCGGACTGGAGCACCCGCACCGTCGCCGTGCGCTCCGCCACCTGCCCCTTCGGTCGCCAGGCCGCCGCGTAGGCCGACGACCGCAGGTCGAGCACCAGCCCGCTGTCCGCGGCCTCGGGCAGCACCTCGGCCATGACCGGCCGCCAGTACGTCCCGAGCGCACCGAGCCCCGGCAGCCTGACGTTCATCGCGCACCGGTAGGGCGGGATCCGGTCGGTCACCCGGACCGCGCCCCACAGCCCGGAGAAGACCAGCAGCGACCGTGTCGCCCGCCGCTTCGCCGCCGCGTCCAGGGACGCCAGGTCCAGCGCGTCGTAGAGGACGCCGGTGTACAGGGCGCCCGCGGGCCGGGTGCCCGCGGTCCGCAGCTCGGCGTTCTTGGCCACCTCGCCCCGCTGCCCCTCGCTCAGCCCGAGCACCTCCCGGGCCTTCTCGCCGTCTCCCGCGCAGAGCGCCACCAGCGCGTCGAGCACCGCGGCCCGCGCACCCGCCAGTCCCGGCAACGACAGCCCGTCCACCTTCACGGGCGCCCCCCGCCCGGCGGAGGCCTTGCCTTCGGACGGCGGCAACAGCACGAGCACGATCAGGTCTCCTCGTCGGTCCAGGGGGCGGTCCAGGTGCGGATGGGGGCATGGCCCGGGGCCAGCGTACGGGGTGGCGGGGGCCGGTCGGGTTCCCTGCCGCCACACGTCGGAAGGCGGGCACAGGCACCCCGCCCTGTGACACGATCGAGGTAAGACCCCTCGATCCGGTGGACGGTTGATCATCGATGCCCGAGTCTGGCGAGCGACCAAGGGAGGAGCGCGACATGACGGCCATGCCGCACGAACCGCTCACGGAAGCGGAGGTCCTTTTGGACGGCTTCCTGGCGCTCGACACGCCAGAAGGCTTCCGGGCCGAACTGATCGAGGGGGACATCGTTGTGACGCCGCCGCCGGACGGGGATCACGAGGACTACATCGGCCTGATCGCCGACGAGGTGAGCAGGAGGTCCCGGACCCGTATGCAATTCGCCGGGAACAAGGGGCTGAAACTCCCGAGCGGGACGGCCAAACCAATTGCTCACGTCATCCCGGACGCGACCTTTGCCCCGCGTGACATGCGACTCTTCCGAGGGGCCGAAGCGTGGATGCCGCCCAATGGGGTCGCCCTGGTGCTTGAGGTCACCTCGGCCAAGCCACAGCGTGACAGGGAGGACAAGCGTCGTTGCTATGCCCGCGGTGAAATCCCGCTCTACCTCCTGGTGGACCGCGAAGCGGCCTCCCTGACGCTCTTCAGCGAGCCAGAGGGCGACGATTACCGCCAGCTCTGCACCGTCCCGTTCGGGAAGGCACTGCCGCTCCCCGAGCCCTTCGGCTTCGAGTTGGAGACCACGGACTTCCTCTGACCGTTCGCTCCTTCACCCGCACCCCCGCGCCGCGCCTCCCGATCACCCGTGACGAACGCTACCGCACGCGCCGCCAGGAACCCGGCCACCAGTAATCCGCCGCCACGGGCATGACAGACCCCCGTCCGGCGTTGCACCCTCGCAAGGACGAACGAGCGAGGTGGGGGAGTGGGCAGAGCCGGGGAGGCAGAGCGCCGGGTGCCGGGCGAGAGCGTCCGGCAGGGGGCGCCCGAGAGCGGACCGCGCGCGCAGGGCGAGTGGACGCCGCAGGCGAGCGTCCCCGGCGTACCGCGCCAGGGACGCCGAAAGGCGCCGCGGGAGCTCGCCGTGTGGAGCAGGGCCGACCTCGGTGGCGACCAGCGCCTCGACCTGCTGACCGCGCGCTTCGACCAGCACCGCTACGCGCCGCACAGCCACGCCGAGTTCGCCGTCGGGGTCTGCGTCGGGGGCAGCGAGATCATCGACTACCGCGGCGGGAAGCTGCACGTCGGCCCGGGCACGGTCGTGGTGCTCGGACCGGGCGAGGCGCACACCGGAGGCCCCGGAGCCGGCGCCGGGTACGCCTACCGGGCCATGTATCCGGCGCTCCCGCTGCTCGCCGAGGGCACCCGGGACCTCCCGCACTTCCGTGAACCCGTCCTCGACGACCCCGAACTGGCGGCGGCGCTGAGCACGGCCCACATCGAGCTGAGCGGCGGCGCCGGGACGGGAAGCATCTGGCGGACGGAGCCGGGCCACCCCCGGCTCGGTGGCGGCCGGCCGGACGGGGCACCCGCCGGCCACGCGGCCACCCCCGTGGCCCTCCACACGGCCGCCCGTCCCGACCCCCTGGAGGCCGAGTGCCGGGTGCCGTGGCTGCTGACGGTGCTGGCACGGCGGCACGGCAGCGCGCGCCCGGTGGACGACGTGGTGCCCGGCGCGCGCCGTATCGCCCTCGCCGTCCGGGACCGGCTCGCCGAAGAACTCCTCGCGCCCCCCTCGCTCGCGGAGCTCGCCGCCCTCTTCGGCCTCTCCCGCTACCAGGTGCTGCGCGCCTTCCGCGACACCCTGGGCATGCCGCCGTACGCCTGGCTCGCCCAGCACCGGGTCGCGCGCGCCCGGACGCTGCTGGACGCCGGGCACCGTCCCGCCGAGGCCGCCGGCCTGGTCGGGTTCGCCGACCAGGCCCACCTGACCCGCTGGTTCCGGCGCGTCATGGGCGTGACGCCGGCGGCCTACCGCGCGGCCGTCGTCGCCGCGCGGTAGACCCCGCACCGCGCGGTGGACCCACCCCGCTGAGGCCGATGCCCGTCAGCCGAGCGACGGCTCCGCGGTCCTGGCCGCACCGCGGTCCGGGGCCCGCTCCCCCGCGGCCGTCCGGGAGGGCGCCGGCTCCGTCCGGCCCGGTCCTCCGGTCGCGGGGGAGAACAGGACGGACGCAGCCGTGGCGACCGCGGCGCAGGCCACGGCCGTCGACCAGGCGACGGGGCCGAGCGGGACGCAGCCGAAGAAGTGGCTGACGCCAGGCGTCTGGACGATGCCCACGAGCGTGAGCGCGGAGGCGGCCACGCAGCCGACGACGAGGGGGCTGCCCCTGCCGGCGACCAGGGTCTGGCCGAGCTGGGCGCCCACGAGCGCGGCGAGCGCGATCGTGCGGGCGCGCGCCGGCCGGCCCGTGACCCGTCCCGCCATCCAGGCCGCGCCCGCGCCGGCGGCGGTGGTGACGGCCCGCACCGTCATCTCGCGCGTGAGCGCGGCGCCGAGCGAGGCCTCCGGACCCTCCTCCAGCAGCCGTTCCTCGGTACTGGCCGCCGGCCTGCGCAGGGCGACGGCGATGGCGGGGGCGAGGTCGGTGAAGAGGTTGACCAGCAGGAGTTGACGGGCCGTCAGCGGCGAGGAGCCGCTCAGGGCCGAGCCGAGCAGGGTGAAGCCGATCTCGCCGAAGTTGCCGCCGACGAGGATGGCGAGCGCCCGGCGGACCGAGGCCCACATGGCGCGGCCCTCGACGAGCGCGGCCAGGATCGTCTCCAGGCGGTCGTCCGTGACGACGAGGTCGGCGGCGGCGCGCGCGGCGGGCGTGCCGCGCCTGCCGAGTGCGATGCCGACGTCGGCGAGCCGGATCGCCGGGGCGTCGTTGGAGCCGTCGCCGGTCATCGCGACCGTGCGGCCCAGCCGTTGGAAGCCCTGCACGACCCGGACCTTGTGCGCGGGGGTGCCCCGGGCCACGACGCCGACGGAGGGCAGCAGCGCGTCCAGGGCGCCGTCGTCCAGCTCGTCGAGCTCGGCGCCGGTGACGACGCGGTGGCCGTCGAGGACCTTCAGCTCGCGCGCGATGGCCTCGGCGGTCTGCGGATGGTCACCGGTGATCATGACGATCTGCACGCCGGCGTCCGCGAGCTGGCGCACCGAGCGGGCCGCGTCACTGCGGACCTCCTCGCTGAGCAGCAGGAAGCCGAGGAAGTCGAGTCCGGCCACGGCGTCGTCGTCGAGTTCGCCGCCGGCCGCGTCCCGGCGTTCGGCGACCGCAAGGACCCGGTAGCCCGCCGAGGCCAGCTTGTCGGCGCGGGCCAGCAGTTCGGCGGCGTCGACGCGCCGGCCTCGGTGGGTGGCGCAGCGCTGGACGACCTCCTCCGGGGCACCCTTGACCGACAGCATCCGGATCCGCCCGGCACGGCCGCGGGTGGCGTGGTAGCCGCGGCTGGGCTCGAACGCCAGGTGGGCGTCCGGGCGCCAGTGGGACGCGCCCTCGGAGGCGCGCACCCCCGCGCGCCTCCCCCCTTCGGTGACGGCACGGTCGGTGACGTGCTCCTGCGGCCGGTCGGCCCGCGCCCGGGGCGTGGCGCGCAGACCGGCGGCGAGCACCGCGCGCTGCGCGGACGCGAGGCGCCCCAGGGGCCGTTCGGCTCCGCCCGCGTCGACGCCGGAGAGTTCGATGCGGCCCCGGGTGAGGGTGCCGGTCTTGTCGAAGCACAGCACGTCGGCGCGGCCGGCCGCCTCGATGGTGCGCGGGTCGCGCACCAGCACGCCCTGCGCGGCGAGCCGCCGGGAGGCGGCGAGTTGGGCGGCGGAGACCAGGAACGGCAGGCCCTCGGGGACGCTGGCGACGGCGAGTGCCACACCGGCGCCGATGCTGTCGCGCAGCGGGTGGCGGTGCAGCAGCCCCGCGGCCATCACGGCGCCCGCCGAGCCCAGCGCGACCGGCAGCGCGGTGCGGGTGATGCGGGCGAGCCGCCGTTCGACGCCCACGGCCGGTGAGGCACCGCGGGCCGTCAGCGCGCTCTGCCCGGCCTCGGTGTCGGTACCCGTGGCGACGACGACGGCGGTGCCGTGCCCGGTGGCGAGGGTGGTGCCCTCGTAGACCATGCAGGTGCGGTCGGCGACGTCCGCGGCCAGGACGGGGTCCGGGCTCTTGGCGACCGGCATGGACTCGCCGGTGAGCGCGGACTCGTCCACCTCCAGTCCCTCACCGTCCGTCAGCCGGCAGTCGGCGGGCACCACGTCGCCGCCGGAGAGGTGGACGATGTCGCCGACGACGAGTTCCCCGGCGGGGATCCTGCGCTTCCGCCCGTCCCGCACGACGAAGGCGGTCGTCTCTGCCCCCTCGTGCAGCCGGCGCACCTCACGCTCCGTCAGATGACGCTGTACGCCGCCGACCACGCCGGACAGCACCGTCACACCGACGACGATGGCCGCGTCCACGACGCCGCCGACCGCCGCGGACAGCACGCCCCCGCCGAGCAGCACGGGGGTGAGCGGATTGGCCAGTTCGATGGCGACGGACCGGATGAGGGACGGCTGCCGGGGGCCCACCTGGCCGGGGGCGGCGCGGCGCGCGGCCTCCGCGTCCGCCAGCCCTTCGGGCCGGCTGCCGGTGCGGGCCAGCACCGTGTCGACGGGCATCGCGTGCCAGGGCTCCCGGGCCGGCACCGGATCGGGCGGGCGGCGCAGCAACCGGACGGCGCTCCACGCGCCGTACACCATGCCGAGCGCCGCCGCGCCGTTGACGGCGGCCATGCTGCGGACGGCGGGGCGGCGGTCCGGACCGGTCAGCGCCGTCACGGCGCCGGCCCCGGCGGCGGCCTGGGCGAGCCGTACGCCGCGCCGGGAGACGGTCCGCGCCGGGCCGCACGCCTCGGCGAGGGGCAGGGCGGCGGTGGCGGACAGCGCGTACACGTGGGCTCCCCAGGCGGGGACACCGTCCGCGCGTGCGACGCCGACGCCGATGTCGGCGCAGGCGAGGGCGGCACGGTCGGCGGAGACCAGCAGCACCCCGCGCCCGCCGGCCTGGAGCCGCCGGACCGTGGCGACGGCCTCCTCGCCGTCCGGCGCGATCTCGTCGGCATCGGGCACGACGGCCCCGGCCCGGGGTCCGCGGGCGACGACGCGGAGCCGCGAGCGGTGGGCCGCGGCCACCAGGAGGCGTGCCGCGTCCGGCACTTCGGGGACGGCCTTGATGACGGCCATCAGCCGGTCGCCCTCGGCGAGCCCGAGGAGCCGGGCGTCCTGCTCGGCGAGCGCCGCGGCGGCGCGGCGGCCGGTGCGCCCCCGTACCCGCAGGTCCTCCAGGGGGCCGAGCCGCCAGCCGCGGGCGGTGGCGAGCCGGTCCGGATCGCCCGGGTCGAACAGCCGGTGCCCGGTCGCCGCGAGCTTTCCGGCCTGCGCGTCCTTGTCCAGGGGCACGAGGTCGGCGAGCCGGTAGGTGCCCTCGGACAGGCCGCCGGTGTCCAGGACGAGCGTGCCGATCCGGTCCAGCAGGCGCAGCGAGCCGGGGGCGTGCACCGGCGTGCCGCGCGTGTTCAGAGCGCCGCCGAGGATGCAGACGAAGGCCTCTCGGGCCAGCACCGGCGCCTTGGGGATCGTCGCGAGGGCGGCGGCCACCGCGGCGCGCGGGCGGCGGCGGACGCCGAGGACCCCGGCGAAGGAGGCACCGGCGACGTGGGCCGACCGTGCCGTGTACCGCTCGACCGGGCCGTTGCGCAACGGCGTCACCCGCGGCGGCACCTCCGGCAGCGCGCCGGCCGCCGCGCGCTCCCTCGTCCCGGCCATGCCGGGCTCCGCCTCGTGCCAGGCGGCACGCGCGCTCCTCATCTCGGCGACCAGCAGCCCGTGCCGGGCGGCGTCCACGGTCAGGCCCAGGATCCCGCCCGCGCCCGCCTGGAAGACGGCGTTGAGCGCGGCGAGCACCACTCCGGCGTTGTCGCGGCCGAGGGCGGCGTCGGCCAGGCGGCGCAGCCGGGGCTCGTAGTCGATCTCCGAGATGACGGCCGCCACCTCGTACGGCAGCGGGACGAAGCGGACGAGACGGCCGGCGGCGGCGACGGGCAGGGCTGCGGCCTGGAAGGCGAGGGACCAGACGATCTTGCCGGCCGGCCTGGGCGCGCCCGGGTGACCGGCCGGCAGCGGCTCCCCGCCGGCTTCGTGCGCGTGCTCGACGTCCTCCACGACGGCGAGCAGCTCCTCCAGCAGATCGGCCTCTTCCTCGGCGCCGCCGCCGGTGGCGATCACGACGGCCTGGAGCACGCCGTTGACGGCGGCCCACTCGACGGCGGGGTGGGCGGCCAGCCGCCGTTCGAGCTCCTTCGCGATCCCGCGCGCCCGCGGCCCTCGCAGGCCGCGCACCAGGATGTGCAGGCGGCCGCCCGTGAAGCTCAGCACGCGGGAGCGTGCGGTGGCCGCGGATCCGGCGGTGGCCGCAGGCGGTCGGGCGTTCCGTGCGGCGCCCGTGAGCAACCCGTTCAGCACCCCGATTCCCGGGACCTTCATGGATCACCACCCACACCTCGCCGACAAGCGAAGCGTACCGGCACATGAACTCTATGTAATTTTATATGCCTGTTTGCACCCGTTTGGCTCCGGTACGCGAGAAAGTGAGGCGTTGCCCGGACCATGGGGAGGGATGTTGCCCGGTCCACGCGGGGGAGACGGGGGAGACGCGACAGGAGGAGGCGAGCCGTATGACGAGCACCGCGAGCACATCAGGGAAGAAGAAGGCGAGGGGCGAGGCCCGGACGCGCACGAGCGGCCCCCGGAAGTCCGCACCCGCCACGCGCGAGAAGTCCAAGGCCACCGCCCGCAGCACGAGCGCCCGCAGCACCAGCGCCCGCGCCACGAGCGCCCGGGCCCGGGCCCGGAGCAAGGAGCCCGAGGAGCAGGGGCCGCACGTGCACATGGCACACCCCTCGGTCCCCGTCCCGTACCTGACCAGGGAGGACCTGACCGCGGGCATGCAGGCGGCCCGGTCGGGCATGCCGGGCGTCAAGCTGCCACCGCCCGAGCGGCTGGCCTTCTACGGCGGTCTCGGCGCGCTCGCCGTCGTCGGAGCGGTCGAATGGCCGGTGGCCGCGGCCATCGGCGTGGCGACCGTGGTCGCCCGGCGGGGGCGCCGCTCCAGCGAGTGAGGCCGGCCGGTGGGCGTGAGCGGGGGGCCGCACACCGGCATCAGGACGTGAGCGGAACGTGCCCGTGCGCGCAGAGGCGTGCGCGGGCGCGGCCTGTCGGGCCCACGGGAGCCGGGCATCTTCGCGCACCGGAGCACGGGCCACCGGGCGGGAGCTGGGCCGCTGCCCGTCATGCGCGGCCACGGGCCGGGATGCTGCCGGTCGTGCACGCCAGGGGCTGGACCGCTGCCGGTCTGCGCGCTCAGGGGCTGAGGGGGCTGGTGGGCCCGCTGCCGGTCATGCCCGGCGCCGCCCCTGGCGGCGTGCGCCATTATCGCCCGCCGCCCATGTGCAGCGCCGCACGGTAAGCAGCCGGGGTGACGCCGTAGGTCCGGGCGAACCACCGGGTGAGGTGGGCCTGGTCCGCGAAGCCGGTCTCGGCGGCCGCGGTCGACGGCGCCACGCCCTGGGCCAGGAGCGCACGGGCGCGGCGCAACCGCAGATCGCGCTGGTAGTCGCTGGGCGCGAAGCCGTACGCCGAGCGGAAGCCCCGGTACAACGCGAAGCGGCTGCAACCGGCCACCTGGGCCAGCTCGTCGGCGGTGACGTTCTCGGCGAACCGCCGGCGCAGCAGACCGCGGGCCCGTGCCATGGCGCCCGCGTCCACGCGTCCGCGCGGCTCGGGCGGGCGTGCCGGGCGCATGGCGGCGTCACGGGTCAGGGCCAGCACGGCGGCGGTGAGGCGCTCCTCGACGACCAGCCGGGGCGCGTTGCCGGCCACGGCGGTGTGGAGGCGGGCGACGGCGCGGGCCAGGGAGGGCCTGTCCACCACCGGGGCGTCGAAGAGCGGCAGCCCGGCTCTGCCGGCGGAGGCGTCCGCGAGAACCTCCCGGAGCAGATCCTCGCCGAGATGGAGCATCCGGTAGCGGTATCCGCGGCCCGCGGCCGACTGCCCGTCGTGCGGGTCGTCCGGATTGAACGCCATGACCAGTCCCGCCGGGCTGACGTGCCGCTCTCCCCTGCACACGAAGGACTGGGCACCGTCGTCGGTGACCCCGAAGGAGTACGTGTCGTGGGCGTGCATCGGATAGGCGTACCGCTTGAAGCGGGCGTGCATGGCCTCCAGCGCGAGCCCGGGGACCCGCCAGTAGGCCGCGCGCTCCGCGGAAGACGTCATCTGCCCATGGTGCCGCACGAGCGTTCAAGCCTCCGGCGTCCTTGATGCGCACTCTGGACACCGTCAGCTCGACCAGCGGAGACAACCTCGACCAGCGGAGGCATCACAGCAATGATCGGGAACGACTCGACGGCGGCGGCGAGCCCGTACGGGACCGAGCGGGTCCGCCTGGCCGTCTACACCGGATTCGCGGACACGGGCCGCGCTCCTGGCGTGCCGGACCTCGCCGCGCTCACCGGACTCGACCCGGACCAGGTGCGTGAGGGGCTGGGCACCCTCCACGAACGTCATGACGTGGTCCTGGACCCGAAGGACGCGGACCGGATCGTGATGGCCCACCCCTTCGCGTCCGTGCCGTTCGGCTTCTCCGTCATGGGGGCGCGCACGCTGTGGTGGGGCGGCTGCGCCTGGGACTCGTTCGCCATCCCCCACGTGCTCCGGGAGGACGCCGACGCCGTCGTCGCCACCCGCTGTCCGGCCTGCGACACCCCGCACGCCTGGGTGGTCGGCCGGGGCGCGCCCCCGCCCGGCGACCAGGTGGCCCACTTCCTCACCCCCATGCACCGGGTCTGGGACGACGTCGTCCACGCCTGCGGCAACCAGCGGCTGTTCTGCTCCACCGCCTGCGTCGACGCCTGGCTGCGGCGGACGGGCCGTGAGCGCGGCTACGTCATGGATCTGGGCACCCTGTGGCGCCTGGCCCGCGGCTGGTACGCCGGACGCCTGGACCCCGGCTACGCCCGCCGCGACCCCGCCTCCTCCGCCGCCTACTTCGCCGAGGTCGGCCTGCACGGACCCTTCTGGGGGCTGCCCGACTGAGGCCCGACGGACCCTTCTGGGGACTGCCCGACTGAGGCCCGGATCCGCGGGCCTGGCGAGTTACCGGGCGCGCGGAGGGCACACCGAGCGGCGCCGGCGTCAGGCCGTCGACTCCGACCCGGCCTCCGCGTTCCTCACCATCCAGGCGTTCCTGCGGGTGATGCTGGAACGCGGCAGCGGCTCGGTCGTCACGATGTCCTCCCACGGTCGGTCCGGTCAGCGGGGGAACGGCCCGCGCCGCGGCCCCGCCTCGCCCTCGGGCGGCCGGGGCACGAACGGCAGGAGCAGGTACGGCTCCTCGCCGGGCGCCGCGTGGAGCGTGGTGGTGCCGCCGAAGACGTCCGCGGGCCGATCGGCCTGGTCGGTGTGGAGGAACATGCCGTGGCCCTTCATCGGCACCCCGTACGTGCTGGGCCAGGGGCCGTCGCCGGGCATCTCGAAGTCCCGGCCCTGGACGGTGACCGCGATCCGGTACCCGGCCGGGACCACCACCGACGTCGGCCAGATCTCCACGTCCAGCGGCACGGCCTCTCCCGGCGTCAGCGGTGCCGCCACGTCGTGCGGGTGCCAGGGCCGGTACGGGAGGCTGCGCTCCGGGTCCGTCGCGCGGTGCGAGGCGCGCAGCCACCCCGCCCCGATCACCCCGGCCGGGTCGAGCGCCGAGACGAAGGTGACGTCGGCGCCGTCCGGATCGAGGACGCGCAGCGTCAGGAAGACGTCCGCGTCGGCCGTCGTCGACGAGATCACCAGCCGCGCGGCGGCCGGCCCGGTGATCTCGGTCTCCTCCTCCAGCGGTTCGGTGAGGAAGGTCAGGCCGTCGCCGAGCGCCTCGAAGTCCGCCCGCGCGCCGCGTGCCGGCGGCTCGCCGGTCAGCGCGCCGGCCTCCAGGTCCAGGTAGAGCCTGGTCCACCGGGTCCTCGCGAGGGGCCACTCCTGCTCCGCCCGCGGCTCGAAACTGCCGTCCACATGGCGCACGTTGAGCACGACGGGCGGCTGCGTGTCCCAGCCGGTGTCCTCAGCCTTGAGCAGGTGGCCGAAGAAGCGCTTCTGGAGCGCGACACCGTAGTCCGTGTAGAACTCGGCGAAGTGTTCGAGGCCGTGGATCTCCAGCCACTTGCCGGCCGACGAGGCGCGCACGTAGCCCTCGGTGTTCCCGCGGGTGTGCAGGTGGTGCGCCCAGTTGCCGGCCGACAGCACCGGCACGGTGATCTTCTCCAACTCGGGGGAGCGGTCGCGGTAGTAGGCGTCGTCGAAGGGGTGGGCGAGCAGCCCGGCCGGTGAGTCCTCCCGGTTCCGCTCCAGTTCCTCAGCGGTCAGGGTCGCCGGTCCGGCGACCGGCAGGCCGGTGACGGGGTTGCGTGTGCCCCGGTCGCCGACGCCGTGCTGCACGGAGGAGACCTGCACCGGGTACCAGATCGAGGTGAAGACGTTGAGGATGCCCGCGTGGTGGGTGAACTCCCGGTAGTAGTCGCTCGCGCCCTCCCACGGGCAGATGGCGGCGAGGTGGGGCGGGTTCAGGGCGGCCACCTGCCACTGGTTGGCGGCGTAGTAGGAGATGCCGAGCAGCCCCACCTTGCCGTTGCTCCACGGCTGCACGCCCGCCCACTCGATGCACTCGTAGTAGTCCCGGGTCTCCCGCGGCGAGAAGATGTCCAGCCGGCCCGGCGAGCGGCCGGAGCCCCGCGAGTCGACGCGCACGCACACGTACCCGTCCGGGACCCACTTCTCCGGGTCCGCGGTCTCCCAGTTCTGGTAGGCGTTGCTCGAACCCGCCACGGCGTCCGGGTACTTGCGGGCCAGCGGCCCCCACATGCCCGGGAAGCCCTCCTGGAAGGCGAGCTGGGGTCTGGTCTCCGCGGCCACGGCTCTCGTCCAGGGCAGCGGGGGCCTGTACGCCGTGCGCGTGCTGCTCGGCATCGCCGAGGCGGGCTTCTACCCCGGTGTGCTGCTCTACCTGATGCTCTGGTTCCCCACCCGCTACCGAGGGCGCATGCTCGCCTTCTTCGTGCTCGGCGGCTCCCTCTCCGGAGTGTTCGGCAACCCGTTGACCGGGCTGATCCTCGACCACACCGACGGCTTCCTCGGCCTCTCCGGTTGGCGGATGATGTTCGTCCTGGAGGGCCTGCCGGCAATCGTCATCGGCATGGTGGCGTTCTTCGTGCTGCGCGACCACCCCGCAGACGCCGCCTGGCTCGGCGAACGGGAACGGACCTGGCTCACCGGGGAGCTGTCGGCCGAGCGCTCGGGCGTGCACGGCCACAACGCCCAGGCCGGAAGCTTCCGCATGATCAAGGACATCCGGGTGGCGATGCTGTCGGCCATCTACTTCTGCAAGAGCGTCGGGCAGTACGGGCTGACCTTCTTCATGCCGCAGATGATCGTGCTGTTCGAGGCCAACGCCCACCACACCTACTCGCCGACCGAGGTCAGCCTGCTCACCTCCATCCCCCACTCGCCGCCGTGCTGGTGGCCCGGGCACCTGCCCCATGGTGGAGTACCTGTTCCGGCACATCCCCGCCCGCCACCACTTCGAGGCGGATCCGCCCGTACCGGTGGACGGCGCGTTCCCCCTGCCGTCCGAACCCGGCTTCGGAATCGAACTCGACGACGCGAAGATCGACAGCGTACGGACCTGGCGACCGGCGTAGCCGACGGACCCCGGGGCCCCGGGCGGGGCACCGCCCGGGGTCCCGCGTGCGGCACGACGAGTTCACCGTCCGGACGGAGGGCCACGCCGGGCTGCACCTCATGCGCCGCGCGCTGTGACCGGCGGTATCCGGGACCCGTCCCCACGGATGCCGCTAGATTACGGGTGACGAGGGGTGTGGCATGAGGGTCGAGTTATCAGAGGTCATCGCCGAGCTCCGGGCCGAGCTCTCGGCGGCGATGCACGCCGGCGACGGCGAGGAGCTGCGTTTCGAACTCGGCCCGGTGGAACTGGAGCTGACCCTGGCGGTGTCCAGGGACGCGGGCCCCTCCGCGAAGGTGAAGTTCTGGGTGGTCGAGATGGGGGCCGACGCGAAGCTCTCGACGCAGTCGACCCAGCGGATAAGGCTGAGTCTCGAACCGCGCCGGGCAGGCGCCCCGGACTCCCGCATGATGATCACGGGCGACTCGCTGCCGGGTGAACGGTGACGTCGGGGGTGGACGTCCGCCGCGTCGCCGAGATCATCGTCGATGCCGGGGGCCGTACCCCGCAGCGCGGCTCCGGTTACCGGATCCGCCCGACGGCGGTCCTGACGGCCGCGCACGTGGTGAACGGCGCACGCTCGATCCGCGTGCAGTTCGACGGTGGCCTCAGGACCGAGTGGGCCGCCGACGCCACCGTGGCCTGGTCGTGCCCGGAGCACGACATCGCCGTCCTGGCCATGGAGGGCCGCGCCGGGGCCCTGCCCGAGACACCGTTGGGCGGGATCCCCGACGACAGGGTCCTGCGGCTGAAGGCCTTGGCGATCGGTTTCCCGCGGTTCAAACTGCGGTCGGACGACGACGGCCGGACGTGGTACCGCGACACCCACCAGGCGGACGGCTCGATCGGGACGGCGTCCAACCGGATGCAGGGCACCCTGGAGGTCAGGGTGGCGGCGCCGCGCGCCGAGCCGGACGGCGCCGTCTCGCCGTGGGAGGGCATGTCAGGGGCCGCGCTGTGGTGCCGCGACCGGATCGTCGGCGTGCTGGCGCGGCACTACGGGAAGGAGGGCGACGGCAGCCTGACGGCCTTTCGGGTGGACCGCTGCGTCGCGGCCCTCGGCACCGACGAGCGCCTCCGCCTCGCGGAGCTGGCCGGGACACCGCGGTCGGGGCCGCTGCCCCCCGTCCTTCCGCCGACCAGGCACGACGTGGTCAGGCGGGTCCACCAGGCGGCCGTCCGCGAGGACTTCGCGCCCCTGCGACTGCGGGACCGCGAGGAGGAGCTGTCCGACCTGGCGGCGTTCTGCGCGGGCCGGCAGCCCTACGCGTGGGTGCAGGGCGAGGCCTGGGCCGGGAAGACGGCGCTGCTCTCGTGGTTCGTGCTGAACCCGCCGCCCGGGGTGGAGGTCGCGTCGTTCTTCGTCACCCGGCGCCTGCCCGGCGCGGCCGACGGCGACGCGTTCACGGCCACGGTCGCGCGGCAGCTCTCCGCGTCGGCGGACGGCGAGTCCGGCAGCGGGGCCGCGTCCCACCGGCGCGGCTGGCTCGCCTCGCTGTTCGAGTCCGCGGCGTCACGGGCGCGCGGGAACGGCAAGGTGCTGCTGCTCGTCGTCGATGGACTCGACGAGGACAGCGGCGCCCTCGGGGGCGACGCCGCCAGCATCGCGGCACTGCTGCCCCGGCACCCGCCGGACAACATGCGGGTACTGGTGTCCAGCCGACCGGACCTCCGCCTGCCGGCCGACGTGCCGGGCGACCACCCCCTGCGGGCGTGCCCGGTGCGCGAACTCGCCGCGTCCCCGCACGCACGCCGGCTGGAGCACGACGCCTCGACGGAGCTGGCGCACACGCTGCGGGACACCGGCGTGCGGCGTCAGGTGCTCGGGTTCGTCGCCGCGGCCCGTGGCGGGCTGACCGGCACCGACCTGGGCGAACTCACCGGACACGAACCGGACGACATCGACGCCCTGCTCCGGGCCGACCTCGGGCACAGCGTCACCGGCCGGTCGTCGGCGACCGGGCAGCTCGCCTACTTCCTCAGCCACGACACGCTGCAGACCGCGACCGAGCAGAGCCTCAGCACGGAGATCGACGACCTGCGCGACCGGCTGCACCGCTGGGCGGACGGCTACCGGCGGCGCGACTGGCCGGACGGCACCCCCGCCTACCTCCTGTACGACTATCCCAACCTGCTCGTGGCCACCAGGGACCTCGCCGGTCTCGCCCGGTGCGCCACCGACCGGGCGCGGCAGGACATGCTGCGCCGGCGCACCGGCAACGACTTCCTGGCCATCGCCGAGATCGACATGGCCTACCAGCTCAACGTCAGGCAGCACGCCACCGATCTGCCGCTGGCGCTGCGCCTGGCCCTGTGCCGCGACGAGCTGGCCCGCCGGTACGAGCACATGCCCAGCATCCTGCCGGCCGTGTGGGCCAGGCTCGGCGCGTACGAACAGGCCGAGTCGCTCGCCCGGTTGCACGGCGGGGTGTCGCGGTACTGGGCGATCCGGCAGGTCGCCGAGACCATCGCGGAGAACGGCGACCGGCAGCGCGCCGAGGCCGTCGCCGGGTGGCTCGACGACCACGCGACGCTCGCCGTGGTCGCCGAGGCGGTCGGCGACCACGAGCGGGCCGACCGGATCGCCCTGGACCCGACCCGGCAGGACAGTGACCTGCTCGGCCGTCTTTCGGTGGCGGCCGAGGAGGCCGGCGACCACGAACGGGCCGAGCTGCTCGCGCGCGCCTGCGGCTACCCCTCGCTCACGGCGCGCCGGGCCCTGGCCGCGGCGCGGTGCGGTGACTTCGCGCGGGCCGGGTCGCTGGCCCGGTCCGTGGGTGTCGCCGGCGCCGGCGACGACGTGCACGCCCGCTGGTACGACGGTGACGACGCCCTCGTCGAGCGGGCCGAGACCCTGGTCGGCGTGGCCGAGGTCGCGGCCGAGCGGGGTGAGCACGCGCGGGCGCGGGAACTCACCGCAGCCGCGGGGGAACTCGCGCGCACGATGACCGACCCCGTGGGCCACCAGCAGGTACTCGCCCGGTTGGCGGCCTTCGACGGCGACTGGGATCGCGTCGAGGACCTGGTGCACGAGGCGGACGAGTTCGACGTCTACCGGTTCGAGTGGCTCGTGGAGCGCATGGCGCGGGCCGGCGAGTACGACCGGGCGGAAGGCGTCGCCCGGCTGATGCCCGCGGGTGGCTCGCCGGCCTGGAATCCCATCCGGCTCGTCGAGGTCATGGCCGAGAAGGGGGACTACCAGCGGGCCGAGCACCTCACCAGATCGCTGCCCAGGGCGTTGGACACCGCAGAGGCCTTCGCCCGGTTGGCCTGGGTCGCCGCCGGCGCGGACGGGCAGGACAGGGCCCGGCGGTTCATCGCCGGGTGCGAGGGTGCGATGGGCTCGACGGACTGCGCCAGGATCCAGGCCGACGGGCTCATCGCCGTCCTGGAGGCGGTGGGGAGGTCCACCGTGCCCGAGGACCGCGACCGTGCGCGTCCCTTGATCAGGATGGCCAAGGCGAAGATCCACCAGATCGGGGAGCCGGGATGGCGGCGGCACGTCTTCGAACGTCTCGTCATGGTGATCTCCACGACCGGCCACGCCCCGAGGGCCGACTCCATGCTGCGGTCCTCGCACGTGCCGACCGACCCGGCGTGGGGACAGTGCGTCCTGGCGGACGAGGCAGCCAGGAAGGGCGACCGGGTCCGGGCGGCGGCCCTGCTCCGGTCGGCCTCCCCGGTCATGCGCGCGGCGCCGGTCTCCCCCGGCTACCGGCACGGCCTCGGACTGCTCGTCCGCGCCGCCACGTTGATCGGCGAACAGGACGAGGCGGCCACGGTGCTGCACGGCATCGGTGACCCGGCCGACCAGCTCAGAGCGCTGAACCTGCTCACCCAGGGCACCGACGACGCCGACCCCGCCCACGTGGAGCCGCTCGCGCGGGGGATCGCCGAACCCTACTACCGGGCGTGCGCGCTCACCGACCTGGCGCTGATGGCGGCCCGGGCGGGCGCTCGCGAGCACGCGGGGCGACTGCTGCGCGAGGTACCGGGCATCGCGGCGTCCTGCCCCAAGAGACACCAGATCCTGATCGTCCTGGAAATGGTGATCAAGGCGGCGATCGAGCTCGACGACCGCGAACTCGCGCGCTCGGCCGTCCTCCGGGCGCAGGAGCTGGCGCTGCGGGAGGAGAACGGGCCGACCCTGGCGTCGAACGTGCGAGAGATCCTGCACGTCGCCGCCCCGGTCTGCGACCGCGACGAGATCCAGTCGATGATCGAGCACGCCGAGGACGCCGTCTGGCACTGGAGCCAGGGCGACCGGGACCACGCGCTGACCCTGCTCGTCCGCGAGGTGGCGCACGACGCCCGGGACCACGACCTCGTGGAGAGCCTGGCCGGATCCGTGAGCGGCTCCGACGGCAGGGCGCAGGCGCTGGCCGAGATCGCGGCGGCCCTGGCGGACGCCGGTGCCGCCGACCGCGCCCGGGCCGTCTTCGTGCGGGCCGTCACCACCTTCGGCACCGGGGCGGTGCCGAACCCGTCCGGCGCGCTCCAGGCCCTGGCGAAGGCCGCGGACCGGATCGGCGACCACGACAGGGCCGACGAGTTCGTGTCCCGGCTGCACTCGACCGGTGATCGAGCGCGGGCGTTGACGGGACTGGTGGAATCCGATCTGGCGATGCGGGACCGCTGCACCGAGCCGGAGGAGCGGGACCGGCACGCACGGCGCGCGACCAGGCGTGCGGCGCAGGCCCTGGCCGCCGAGGTCTGGACGGAGATCCACTGGAAGTTCCAGGACGGTACGGGGCCGCTCACGCTCGCCGTGCGGGTGGACCCGCGCTGCGTCGACGCCCTGCTCGAAGCCGGAGGGTGACCCGTGTACCCGGCCTGCGCCCGGCCGGCGGTGTGAGGGGCCACCGGCCCGACGGCGGCGTTTTCCCTTGAGGGAGGCCCTGTTGGGGGCCGCACCCGAATCGACCCCACCGGAGACACGCAGAGGCGTTCAAAGTGGCCATAACCCGCGAAAACAGGAGAAAGGCAGACGAGTCGGGACGTACGCCGGGTTCTGTGCCCCGGGACCTCGCGGTCGTCGGGGCGACGGCCATCCATCTAGGACCGGTGTTGCCACCGGCCTCAAGCGGTCTACCCGCGGACTCGGGCGGGCCGCCCTCGATCGTCCGCGCAGGGCCGCCCTTGCGGGCCACCCCTCTTGACCTTGCTCCAGGTGGGGTTTACCTAGCCGCCTGGGTCACCCCAGGCGCTGGTGGTCTCTTACACCACCGTTTCACCCTTACCGGGGACCGAGATCCCCGGCGGTCTGTTTTCTGTGGCACTGTCCCGCGGGTCACCCCGGGTGGTCGTTAGCCACCACCCTGCCCTGTGGAGCCCGGACGTTCCTCGGGGAGTCGCCCCGTGAGGGGTGGCTCCACGCGGCCGTCCGCCCGGCTCGTCTGCCGTGCCGTCCATGTTACCCGCCGTGCCGGTCCACATCCTCCGACCTGGGGCTGCGGGGTGCCGCGGGCGCCGTCACCGGGGGCGTGCCGGACGCCGCCACGGCCGGGGCGCCGCCCGAGCCCAGCGGGCCGGACGCCGCCACCGTGCTGCCACGGCGGCGTCCCGCCGTGGCCGTCGCCAGGACGGAGCCCAGCAGGATGAGGGCGAAGGCGGCGAGGACCCCGGCGGTGAGCGGCTCGTCGAGGAAGGCGACGCCCGCGGCGACGGCCACGGCAGGGTTCACGTAGGTGAACACCACCGCACGCGTCGGCCCCGCCTCCCGTATCAGCTCCAGGAAGCCCACGAAGGCGACCGCGGTGCAGATGACGCCCAGGCCCGCGAGCGAGGCCCACACGGCGGCTCCGGGCGCCGTGGCCGGGCGGTCGAGGAGCGCGGCCGGGGCGTAGACGACGGCCGCCAGGGTCAGGCAGGGCGCGATGAGCTGGAGCGTCGGCACCGGCTTGAGGTGGCGGGCGACGATCAGCGGGGCGACGGCGTAGCCCACGATCGTGACCAGCACCTCGGCGAGGGAGCGGGCGTCGGCGACGGTCAGGTGGGGCGCGGTCAGCACGGCGACGCCGGCCAGGCCGAGGCCGAGACCGGTGAGCCGGCGGGCGCCCAGGCGCTCCCGCTCGCCGAAGAGGCGGGCGAGGGCGACGCCCAGGATCGGCACGGCCGCGATCAGCAGGCCGGCGGTGGAGCTGGAGAGCCGGCGTTCCGCGTCGGTCAGCGTCCACCATGGCACGATGATCTCCGTGCAGGCGAAGGCCGCCATGGGCCGCCAGTGGGTGCGGAGAACGCGGGCCAGCCCGCCCTGGCGGAGCGCGAACGGCAGCAGCAGCGCGGCCCCCAGGGCGCAGCGCGCGAAGACGACGCCCGAGGGGGAGATCCCCTCGACCGCCACTTTGATCATCAGATACGGGATTCCCCAGAGGACGCTCATCAGGGCGAACAGCGACCAGGCACGTGCAGTCATACGGTCAGCCTGCGGGGCGTGGCGGCAGGGTGTCTTGAACGCGGTTGCGGGGACGGTGCCGGCGGGACGTGTTGCGGGGATCGTGCCGCGGGGCGGCGGCTCCGGGCGTCACGACAGCCGCAGCTCCCGCCCCCGCCACCGGCGCCGCAGCCAGCGGTCGTGGCTGGCCAGGACGATCGCGCCGGGGCCGGGGCCCAGGGCCTCCTCCAGTTCGTCGCAGAGCCGGGGGGACAGGTGGTTGGTGGGCTCGTCCAGGAGCAGCAACTCCGGCGGGCGGGCGACGAGCAGGGCCAGGGCGAGCCGGCGGCGCTGGCCGACCGACAGTTCCCCGACGCGCTTGTCCAGGTCGCCCCCCGCCATGAGCCCCAGGGAGGCCAGGGGCACCAGCTCCGCGCGCTCGGCGCCGAGGGCCCGCTCGTAGGTGCCCCTGACCGTCCGCTCCGGCCTGGCGAACACCGTGTCCTGGGTCAGCAGGCCCACCGTCGGCGCCGGGCTCCTGCGGTCCACCGTGCCCTCCGCCTCCAACTCCCCGGCGAGCACCGCGAGGAGGGTGGACTTGCCGGTGCCGTTCGGTCCGGTGACGAGCAACCGGTCGGTGTCCGACACGTCGACGCGCCCGACGGCGAGCCGGCCCCGCACGCGCACGTCCCGCAGGGACAGCAGAAGCCGGTCGGCGGACGGGGCGGTGGGGGAGGGCGCGGTGGGGGACGGTACGGCGGGGGAGGGCCCCTCGGTGGAGCCTGCCGCGGACGAGGGTCGTGCGGGGGACTCCAGGGCCGAGCCCGCCTCGTCCGCGGAGTCCCCGGCGCCGGGCGCGACAACAGCCGCTGACGGCACCGCAGTCGAGTGCGCCGTGAGCGTCGTGGGCCGGAACCGCAGCGGCGGGGGCGGCGCCGGAACCCGGCTGCGCTCCAGCTCCGCCAGCCTCCGCGCGGCGTTCCGCACGCGCCGCGAGATCTGCTGCTGCACCCGTCCGCCGCGGTGGCCGTAGCCCATCTTCTCGTTGTCCCGCCGCTCCCGGTCCGGCGCGAGCCGGCGTGCGGTCACGGCCACCGAGCGCCGCAGCGCCGCCAGTTCCTCCTGCTCCTCGGCGAAACGCCGCTCCCAGCGCTCCCGTTCGGCACGCTTGTGGGCCTGGTAGGCGGTGTAGGCGCCGCCGTAGCGGACGGGGCCGTCCACCGCGGGGTCGAGGTCGACGACGTCCGTGCAGACGGCGTCGAGGAGCGCCCGGTCGTGGCTGGCCACCACGACGACCCCGGGCATGGCGCGCAGCTCCTCCTCCAGGAAGGCCGCCGCGGCGTCGTCCAGGTGGTTGGTGGGCTCGTCGAGCAGCAGGGCCGCGGGCCGCCGTACCAGCAGGGCCCCCAGCGCCAGCCGGCCGCGCTGCCCGCCGGAGAGCGAGCCGAGCGTCCGGGCGCCCGGGAGGCCGCCGAGGCCGAGCCCGGCGAGGACGATCTCCGCACGCCGGTCCGCGTCCCAGGACTCGCGGGCCTGGGCCTGTTCGAGCCGGGTGCCGTAGGCGTCGAGCAGGGCGGGGTGGGCCGGCGAGTCCTGCGGGGTCCCGGCCAGCGCTCGGGAGAGCCGCTCCAACTCGGCGAGGTCGTCGCGGGCTTCGCGCAGCGCGTCGTCGAGCACGTCCGCGAGCGTCGACGTGCCGTCGTAGGGCATCTCCTGGTGCAGATGGCCCAGATCGGCCGGGCGGCTGACGGTGCCGGCGTCCGGCTGGTCGGCGCCGGCGAGCAGCCGGAGCAGGGTGGTCTTGCCCGCGCCGTTCTCGCCGATCAGACCGATCCGGTGACCGGGGGCGGCGGTGAGCGAGACCCCGTCGAGCACCCGGCGGCTGCCGAGGGTGCGCACGAGGTCGTGGGCGATCAGGGCGGATTCGTGCCGGGGAGGCGGAAACGCGTGAGACATGGCGGAGACCTCGGAGTCGGGCGGGCGCGCCACGACGGGGCCGCGTCCCGCCGGAAGGCGGATCAGGGAACGACGACATGGCCACGGCGCTGCCGCTCATGGGCGGCCGCCGGTGGCTGATCACCTTCCGGGATCACCCGGAGATGTCGTCGTCACCCGCCACGTTCGGATCTCCCTCGCTCACATCCGGCCCTGAGGGCCGCTGACGGCCACTGCGCCGGTACGGCACCGGGGCCGACGGAAAGCCTAACCGAGCGGACCGCACCCGCGGGCCGGTCTTCCGGCAGGCCGACGGTTCACGTAGGCGATGTCAGGGACGTGGTACCCGGAGGCGGTGCCAGGTAGGGGAACGGGGTCTGCTCTCACGAACGCGGCCGGTTCAGGAGGTCGTTCGCGTACGGCAGCGCGAGGTGCCTGCTCTTGATGGCGGCCGTCGCGCGGTCGCCGAGGATGGCCGTGCCGCGCCCCAGGATCGGGAAGAGGGTGGCCCCGGCCTCCGGGCCGAACGGCACCGCGAAGGCCCGCAGCGGGGCGGGCTTGTAGGCGCGGTACTCGCCGACGTGCGCGCCGCGGTCGAGGAACGTGCGGATGTTGTGCGCGGCCGCGGAACCCTGCGCCATGGCGGTGGGGGAGAGCTTCGCCTCGGAGACGTCGTTGACGTCGCCGACGGCGAAGACGTCCTGCCGGCCGAGGACCCTCAGGTGGCCGTCCACCTTCACGTGCCCGTCGGCGTCCAGCCAGTCGCCGCGGCCGGCCAGCCGCAGCCACAGGGTGTTGGGGGTCGTGCCGGTGGTCCAGAAGACGACCTCGGCGTCGTACGGCGTCCCGTCCTGGCCCCGCAGGCTGCTCGACCCTCCGCCGGTGGAGGAGATCGTCGTATCCAGGCGGACGTCCACGTCGTGGGACCGCAGCCAGGCCAGCGCCCGGCGGCCGAGCCTGCGGCTCTGGGTCCTGGAGAGCAGGTACGAGCCGGAGTGCGCGAGCGTCACCCGCGCGTCGGGCCTGACCCGGCGCAGCTCCGCGGCGAGTTCCACCCCGGAGGGGCCGCCGCCGACGATCAGGACGCTGCGGGCCCGGGCGGCGCGGAGCTGGTGGGCGTGGAAGGACTCCGAGGCCTGCTCCACCGTCGTCCCGGTGAACCGGGCGGGCTCCTGGTAGTCGGCGCCGGTGGAGATGACGAGGGCGTCGTAGGGGAGTTGGTGACCGCTCTGGAGCATCACGAGACGCTCGGCGGTGCGGATGCCGACGGCCTTGTTGAGCACCGTTCGGCCGTTTCGGAGGAGGGAGCTGTACGGGATGAACGGAGCCGTCGTCCAGTTCTCGTCGACGCTCGCCCGCAGGGAGGCGATCCGGTGGAAGAAGACCTCCTTGCCGTCGATCAGCGTGACGTCCGCGTGGTCGTCCAGCTCCCGGGCGACCTTCACCCCCGCGTAGCCGCCGCCTATGACGACGACTCTCCGTTTGGCCGTGTCCATATTCCGCTCCTCCATCGACGCTGCGCGCGGGCCGGCCGGGCCTGTGCGCGGTGGCGTTACCACGTGAATCATCACTGGACGGAGCGTTTTTCTTCCCAGATTCGGGCGCACCGAGCGTGTCGTTGTACAAAGCCTTCACGTGGAGCCGAAGTCTTCACGAGGCTGTCCAGAATCCGCCCTTCGGCGGGGCGGCACAAGGTGGGGCGCGCCGTCATGTGCGGGCTGCCGGGGCCGCGGGTCGCATCGGCCGGGGGAGCGCCGCTCCGGCCGGGACAGGGTCGCTTCGGCCGTGGTGGGGGTGAGGGCGCCGGGGCGCGTCCGCCGTGCCGGAGTGGGGTGTGCCGGGGCGCGTCGGCTGTGGTGGGGCCGGGCCGGTTCCGGCGGTGGCCCCGCTCTGGCGTTCGGGCGTCACTGCTCAGTACGGGGGCGGTTCGACGCCGAGGTGGGTCATACCGCTCGCCAGGGCCGCCCACACGGTGTTCCCGCGCGTGAACACGGAGCGCTCGACGCCCCATTCCTTGGCGATGTTCTCCACGAGCATCAGGCCGCGTCCGTTTTCCTCGTCGAAGCCGGGGCTGCACGGGAGCACGCTGCGCGGCGAGCTGCCGTGGTCGTGCACCTCCAGGTGGACGAGCTGGTCGGTGGTGAGCCCGACGCAGCAGAGGATGCGGGCGCTCGGGGTGTGGCAGACGGCGTTGGTGACCAGTTCGGAGACGATCAGGATCGCGTCGTCGAGCACCGAGTCGGGCAGCCGCCAGGCGCGCAGCCTGTCGGCTATGGCACGGCGGGCCTCACGGACTCCGGCCTGGACGGCGGGGAGTTCGAGCCAGTGGGCCTGGTCCGTGCGCTCTCCGCCCAGGAGTTGGGGGCAGAGCGGGAAGGTGAGTGGGGGCATGGTGGTCGCCTTCCGCCGGGGGACGGGGGGTGCGAGGGGGAGTGGGGAGTGAGCGGCGCGGGCGGGGTCGTGACCCGGCGCTGGGCTCTGGTGGAGCGGGGGGAGCGGGTGCCCGGCCTCCGGCGTGCCTGTCCTGACGGCGCATCGAATTCCGCTTGCGGGCGGGTAGTTGCCGCTGACGTGGCGCTCGAAGAGATCGGTCACACCGCCACTATGCTTGCTGCCGCAATCATGCTGCAAGCTCCTTCCTGATAATTTCAACAAGCCCGTATCGGTCTGGTGCGATCATCAAGTACCTGACAGACTCGTTCGGGTGACAGCCGCTCAGGACGCAGGGCTCTGAGCGGGGTCTGCGCGAGCCTGCGCGCGGACCCCGCCCCGGCGCGCTTCCTGTGGGGTGCCCGTGGGGCCGCGAGGAGGGACGCCAACCGTGCCGGCCCGCCGCCGGACGTCCTCCTGACTTCGACCGCTTCGCAGCAAGGCCCTCTTGAACCGCACGTGCAAGGAGTACTCATGACGATCGACAACGCCGGTATATACAACGGCATGCCGGCCACCGACCTCGGCGAACACGGCTGGGAGTGCCCCTGGAGCGGACCCACCGGAGGGCAGTGCGTGGAGACGAAGCGGCTCCCCGACGGGCGGGTGGCGGTGCGGCAGTCGACGGACCCCGGTGGTCCAGCCCTGATCTACACGCCGCAGGAGATGACCGCGTTCGTCACCGGAGTCAAGAACGGGCTCGCCGACCACCTGACGGCCGGCTGACCCGCCGCCGTTCGGACGGTACCGGCGGACACCGGGCCGAGGGCGGCCTGCACGGCACACCACGGCAAGCACCGGAGGGGACACCGATGACCGACTCGCTCACGGCGCGGGACACCGCCACCAGCAGACCGCGCTCGGCCCGGATGCACGACTCCCACGTGCCGCACTTCGCCCCCGGCGACCAGGACTCCTACGGGAAGCCGGGCGTCTCCGTCGGCCACCGCCGGCGCCCCGAGACCGCGGCGGACGCGGCCTCGGGCGGCGTACCGGCCGGATTGCCCGCCGGCGCCGCGCTCGGACTCAGGCCGGGCGTGGCCAACAAGCCATAACCCCAATACCGCGCGGTACCCGGCTCCGCACCGGCCGGGTACCGCGCGGTCCCTCTTGGGGGAACGGCGGGCCGCCGCCATCAAGGGGCAGGAGCAGGCCACGCCGTCAGGGGCGGCCGTGCCCTACGCCGAGTAGCGGATCATCCAGTCGTTCTCGGGATTGCGGCCGAACTCCGGGTCGTTCGGGGCCTCCGCCGGCTTCTCCTCGACCAGGTCCGCGGGTGCCACCCGCTCCGGCAGCTTCCCGAACCGCGCCGCCCTGATCGCGGCCGCCTCGTCACGCGGCTCGACACCTTCGGCGCGAACCTTCTCCACCTTGCGCGCTTCCATGGCTTCTCCCGCCGTTCCGTCCGGTTCGCGCCGGCGATCCGCTGCTTTCCACCGGTGCTCCGCTGGTCGGAAGCGTACTGCGGGGATCGGGGTGCAAACCATGGCGAACCGGGCGCGAAATCCTTACCGATGCCTGACGTGACCGTCTGCCGTGCCCCGAGCGGAGCCCGGTCGGGCGGGCCGAGCCTCGTCGGCCGACCGGGCGTGCGGGGCCGGGCGGCCGGGTGCGCCGGGTGGCTGGGTGCGCCGGGTCAGGTGCCCGGTTCCGGTGAGGGTGCGCCCGGCCGGTCCGCGGCCGGTGGGGCAGGAGCCAGTGGGGCAGGAGCCGGTGGGGGACCGGCGGGCGGGGCGCCGGCCGGCAGGGTGATCGCGAAGCAGCAGCCCCCCACCACATTCCGTACGTCCGCGCTGCCGGCGTGTGCCGTGACGATGCCGTGGACGATGGCGAGGCCGAGGCCGGCGCTCGACGAGGGCGTGCGCGTGCGGGCGGGGGTGCCGCGCCAGCCCATGTCGAAGACGTGCGGCAGGTCCTGCGGAGGGATGCCGCCGCAGCCGTCGGTGACGGAGATCACAACACCTCCGTCGCCGCGCCGGGCGGACAGCGTGACGGTGCCCTCGGCGGGGGTCCGCTGGATGGCGTTGACGAGGAGGTTGGCGAGTACCCGGGACATCTCCCGGCCGTCCACCTCGACGGGCACCGCCTCGACGGGGTCCCCCACGAGCCGTACGCCGTGCTCCTTCGCCAGTGCCTGCGCGCTGGTGAGTGCCTCGTCGGCGAGATCCTCCACGGACATCCGGGTGCGGTCCAGGGCGAGCGCGCCGGCCTGGATCCGGGAGAGCGTGAAGAGGTCGCCGACCATCGAGTCGAGCCGGTGGACCTCGGCGCCGATCTGCCGGAAGTACCGCTCCGGTTCCGCCGCCACCCCGTCCTCCAGGGCTTCCGACATGGCCCGCAGCCCGGCCAGCGGGGTGCGCAGGTCGTGGGAGATCCAGGCGACCATGTCGCGGCGTGCGGCCTCCAGGGCGCGCTCACGCTGCCGGGACGCGGCGAGTTTCGCGCTGACCGAGGAGAGCTCGCCGGCCAGCGAGGTCAGCTCCGCCGTCGACGCGCCCCCGGGCGGCGAGAAGCCGCCCTCGTCGCCGACGGTCTGGGCGGCCCTGGCCAGGTCCCGGCTGCGCGCGACCACCCAGCGCCCGAGCAGCATGGCCGGGACGAGGGAGACGACGGCGGCCGAGAGCAGGACGGTCGTGACGACCGAGAGGTCGTAGTCGGAGAGCAGCATCGCCCGGGTGACGACGAGGGTGCCGCCGAGCATCGCGGCGACCGGCACCACGACCACGACGTTCATCGCCACCGCGACGGACCGCCTGCGCAGCAGCCACAGCGCCACGGCCCCGATCAGCCCGGCGGCCGCGGCCCCCAGGAAGGCCACGAACGCGATGTGCAACAGATCGTGCACGCTGGCTCGGCCCTCCTTAGCGAGCGGCCACGACGTGCCGGGGGGCCGCAGCGAACCAGCGTACCGGGGAGCGACCCGGTACGGCCGGGGCCACCAGGCGGGGGCAGGGGACCCCGGCTTCTCGGGGGTGGGAGCCCCGGGTTCCTCGGGGGCGCGGGGGACTGCGCGAGCGACCGCCGACCGGTGGGTGGTCCGGACGTGATCTGCGCCACTGCCTCTGGACTCGGTACGGCCCGGGCGGCCGGTCGGGGCAGGGGGTCCCGGCTTCTGGGGAGTGGAACCCGGAACTCTCGGGGGTGGGAGCCCCGGGTTCCTCAGGGGCGCGGGGAACTGCGCGAGCGACCGCCGACCGGCAGGTGGTCCGGACGCGACCTGCACCGCCCCCTCTGGACGGTGGAGCGCCCTGGGGCGTCGTGAGGCGCCACACAACAGAGGGCACCCCCTGCCGTGGCGGCAGGAGACCCCTTGCCGTGCCGCAGGGCACCCCCTGCCGTGGCGCCGGACCCCCGGCACCGACCACCCGCAAGCAGGCCCCCCGCACCCCCACCCGCATCCTCGGCGAAACGCCGCCCCGTGGACGGGCCCCCGAGCCCCTGGGCCCCCGGGCCCCCGGGCCCCCGGGTTCCCGGCCCCCGAGCCCCGGCCCCCGAGCCCCGGCCCCCGGGCCCCCGGGCCTCCCGGCCTCCGGTCCCGGACAGGGGCCTCCGGGCGCAAGCCCGGACCCGGGCGCGCCGGAGGGCGCTACAGCGTCCGCTCCAGCCGCTCCGCCACCAGCTTCGTGAACCGCCCCCGATCCGCCAGCTCCCCACCCTCCGCGAGGATCGCCAGCGCGTGCAGCAACTCCGCCGTCTCGCCGACCGACGGGTCCTCGGCCCGCTCCGCGTGGGCCTTGCGCAGGCCGGTGACCAGGGCGTGCCCGGGGTTGATCTCCAGGATGCGCTTGACGTCGGGCATCTCCTGGCCCATCGCGCGGTACATCTGCTGCAACGCGGGCGTCACGTCGTGCGTGTCGGAGACGATGCAGGCCGGGGAGACCGTGAGCCGCGTGGACAGGCGGACCTCCTTGACCTCGTCCGCGAGCTGCTTGGTCATCCAGGACAGCAGCTCCGCGTACTCCTGCAGCTGCCGCTCCCGCTCGGCCTTGACGTCGTCCGCCTCGTCACCGGCGCCGAGGTCCGCCTCGCCCTTGGCGATGGACCGCAGCTGCTTGCCGTCGAACTCGGGAACGGCCTCCACCCAGACCTCGTCGACCGGGTCCGTCAGCAGCAGCACCTCCAGGCCCCGGTCCCGGAACACCTCCATGTGCGGCGAGCTCTCGATGGCGCCGCGGGACTCGCCCGTCATGAAGTAGACGTGCTCCTGCCCGTCCTTCATCCGGGACACGTAGTCCGAGAGCGTGGTCGGCTTCTCGGCGTCGTGGGTCGTGGCGAACGAGGAGACCGCGAGGATCGCGTCCTTGTTCTCGAAGTCGCTGAGGAGCCCCTCCTTGAGCACCCGCCCGAACTCCCCCCAGAACGTCTCGTACTGCTCCGGGCGCGCGGACATCATGTCCTTGACGGTGGACAGCACCTTCTTCGCCAGCCGCCGGCGCATCAGCTCGATCTGGCGGTCCTGCTGGAGGATCTCCCGGGACACGTTCAGCGAGAGGTCCGCGGCGTCCACGACGCCCTTCACGAAGCGCAGGTACTCCGGCATCAGCGCTTCGCAGTCGTCCATGATGAAGACGCGCTTCACGTAGAGCTGGACGCCGCGCTTGTGGCCCCGCGAGAAGAGGTCGCCGGGCGCCCGGGAGGGCAGGAAGAGCAGCGCCTGGTACTCGAAGGTGCCCTCCGCCTGCATGCGGATCGTCTCGAGCGGGTCGTTCCAGTCGTGGCTGATGTGCTTGTACAGCTCGTGGTACTCGCCCTCGCCGACCTCGTCCTTGGGACGCGCCCACAGGGCCTTCATGGAGTTGACCGTCTCGGGCTCCGGCGCGGCGCTCTCCCCGCCGTCCTCCCCGTCCTCGCCGTCCGCGGCCCCGGTGGACTCCGCGGCCATCCTGATGGGCCAGGTGATGAAGTCCGAGTAGCGCTTGACGATCTCCCGGAGCTTCCAGGGGGAGGTGTAGTCGAAGAGCTGGTCCTCGGCGTCCACGGGCTTGAGCTTGAGGACGACGGACGTGCCCTGCGGGAGGTCGTCGGCATCCTCGATCGTGTACGTGCCCTCGCCGCCGGACGTCCAGCGCGTGCCGCCGCTCTCGCCCGCGCGGCGGGTCAGCAGGGTGACCTCGTCGGCCACCATGAAGCTGGCGTAGAAGCCGACGCCGAACTGCCCGATCAGGCCCTCGGCCGACGCCGCGTCCCTGGCCTCCCGCAGCTCCTGGAGGAAGGCGGCCGTGCCGGAGTTCGCGATGGTCCCGATGAGCGCGACCACCTCGTCGCGTGACATCCCGACGCCGTTGTCCCGCACGGTCAGGGTGCGGGCCTCCTTGTCGGTCTCGACGGCGATGTGGAGGTCGGACACGTCCGCGTCCGGAGCCTCGTCGCGGAGCGCTTCGAGGCGCAGCTTGTCCAGCGCGTCGGAGGCGTTGGAGATGAGCTCGCGCAGGAAGACGTCCTTGTTCGAATAGATCGAATGGATCATCATCTGCAGGAGCTGGCGCGCCTCTACCTGGAACTCGAACGTCTCCGCGGGCATACCGTCGATTCCTCTCATGTCACCCGATGGTGATGTGGTCTTGGGAACTGTAGGGCAACGGTCAGCCGGACACGCCCAGTTCCCGCCCTGAGTGCGCCGCCGCGCCGCCGCTCCACCGCGGATGCGCCCGGCCTCCGGGGTCCGCCACGGCCACCGCGGGCGGACCCGTCCCGTCCGCCGCGCCCGCCCCGCGGGCAGCCCCGTCCCCGTCCGCCGCGGCCGTCCGGCCCGGGTGTGAACGCGGTGGGGAAAGTGTGAACAGCACTCTATCCGTGCACCCGTCGGGCTGTTAGCTCCCACGTGGGAGCGCTCCCAAGCCGTGGATCCCCCTCTCGGCTCTGGGGGCGCCCTCCTGTGCGGGCCTGCGTTCAAGGCCCGGTTCACCCGCACCGACGTCGCGCCGATCTGTCGTGGGTGCGGTCGTCAGTGCGGTTGAAGAATCGATCCTTCTCCGGCCTGACCCGCCGGGCGAGAAAGGACACCACCATGCACTGGAAGAGACGTTGGCAGGCGCTGGCCCTCGGGTCGGCGCTCTTCGCCGGAGCGGCGCTCACCGTGGCGTCGGGACCGGCGAACGCGGCACAGAGCGCCGCCGCGGCCCGCGTGGACAACCCGTACGCAGGGGCCCATCCCTATGTGAACCCGGAGTGGTCGGCGCACGCGGCCGCGGAGCCCGGTGGCAGCGCGGTCTCCGACGAGGCCACCTACGTCTGGCTGGACCGCATCGCCGCGATCGACGGCGTGGGCGGCGCCATGGGCCTGCGCGACCACCTGGACGCCGCCAAGGCCCAGGGCGCCGACCTCGTGCAGATCGTCGTCCACGACCTGCCCGGCCGCGACTGCGCCGCGCTCGCGTCCAACGGTGAGCTGGGCCAGGACGACCTCGCCGCCTACGAGAGCGACTACATCGACCCGATCGCCGACATCCTCTCCGACCCGGCGTACGCGAGCCTGCGGATCGCGGCGGTCATCGAGCCCGACTCGCTGCCGAACCTGGTGACCAACGCGGGCGGCCAGGCGGGCGGCACCGACGCGTGCGCCGAGATGCTCCAGAACGGCAACTACGTCAAGGGCGTGGGCTACGCGCTGGCCACGCTCGGCGCCCTCTCCAACGTCTACAACTACGTCGACGCCGGCCACCACGGCTGGCTCGGCTGGGACACGAACCTCGTGCCGTTCGCCCAGACGGCGTACGAGGCGGCCACCACGTCCGGCGCCACACCGGCCGACGTCGCCGGGTTCGCCGTCCACACCGCCAACTACAGCGCCCTGCACGAGCCGTACTTCAGCGTCACCGACACGGTGGCCGGGGCGAGCGTGCGGCAGTCGAAGTGGGTGGACTGGAACCAGTACGTCGACGAGCAGTCCTTCGCCCAGGGCCTGCGGCAGGCCGCGGTCTCCGCGGGCTTCGACTCCGGCATGCTGATCGACACCTCGCGCAACGGCTGGGGCGGCTCCGCGCGGCCCACCGGGCCCGGCGCGTCCACCAGCGTCGACACGTACGTGAACGGCGGCCGCATCGACCGCCGGATCCCCCCCCGGCAACTGGTGCAACCAGTCCGGCGCCGGCCTCGGCGAGCGGCCGGCCGTGGCGCCCGCGTCGGGCATCGACGCCTACGTGTGGATCAAGCCGCCGGGGGAGTCCGACGGCGCGAGCCAGGCCATCGACAACGACGAGGGCAAGGGCTTCGACCGGATGTGCGACCCGACCTACACGGGCAACGGGCGCAACGGCAACAACCTGACCGGCGCACTCGCCGACTCCCCGCTGGCCGGGCACTGGTTCTCCGCGCAGTTCCGCCAGCTCCTGGCCAACGCCTACCCGCCGGTGAGCGGCGGCGGTGGCGGCACGGACACCCAGGCACCCACCGCACCGGCCGGGCTGCGGGTCACCGGCACCACCGCCTCCAGCGCGTCGCTGTCCTGGACGGCGGCGAGCGACGACGTCGGCGTCTCCGACTACCTCGTGTACCGCGGCGGCACGCAGGTGGGAACGGCCACCTCCACCACGTTCACGGACACGGGCCTCACGGCGTCCACCGCCTACACGTACACCGTCAGGGCGCGTGACGCGGCCGGCAACACCTCGTCGGCCTCCGGATCGGTCACCGCCACGACCGCGTCCTCGGGCGGCGGGGGCGGCGGCGCCTGCACGGCCGCCTACCACGTCGACAACGACTGGGGCAGCGGCTTCACCGCGACCGTGACCGTCACCAACACCTCGACGGCCGCTCTGCCGTCCTGGCGGGTGGCGTGGAGCTGGGCGGGCAACCAGCAGGTCAGCAACTCCTGGAACGCCACCGTCACGCAGCCGGGCCGGGCGGTGACCGCGCTGAACGCCGCCCACAACGGCACCGTCGCACCGGGCGCCAGCGCCTCGTTTCGGATTCCAGGGCGGCTACAGCGGCAGCAACACCGCGCCCTCCCTCAGCTGCACCACGAGCTGACCGGGGGTGGCCGGGAGCCCCTGACCGGAGCCGTTCGCACCGGCACGGGCGCGCTCAAGGATCGGTGACACTCCACCCGGCCGTGGCCACTGCGCAGGTAGGCCATGGCCGGGTCTCACCGGCGCCGTACATCTCCCGAAGCCGAAGCCGAAGCCGAAGCCGAAGCCGAAGCCGAAGCCGAAGCCGAAGCCGGACCGGGACGGGACGGCACGGGCCGGGTACTTCTCCGGGTGTGGCGCTCGCAGCGCGGCGGAAGCCGAACCTACGCGTGCGATGCGCCATCCCTCGTCCTGCCACCCGCCTCAGTGCTTGATGCCCACACCGGCCCAGAGGCTGACCTGGGCGTCCGTGGGCGTCGCGCCCTCCTCACGGGCCGCGGAGTCCTCGATCTCGGGGTGCCAGCGGTGGGCCACCTCGATGCCGGGCTCCAGGACGTCGAGGCCGTCGAAGAACTGCGTGACCTCAGCCTTGTTGCGGACCCGGAACGGCGTGCCGCCGTCGTAGTAGATCTGGGTGATCTTCTCCCAGCCCTCCGCGTCGAAGTCCGGGGTGCAGTGTGTGATCGCCAGCGCGCTGCCGGCCGGCAGGGCCTCCAGCAGGTGGCTCACGATCTCGTACGGCTTCTGGGCGTCGGTGACGAAGTGCAGCAGGGCGTTGAGGGACAGCGCGACGGGCTTCGACAGGTCGAGGACCTGCTCCAGCTGCGGGGCGTTCAGGATCGCGTCGGGGTCGTTGAAGTCCGCCTGGATGTAGGCGGTGCGGCCCTCCTTGGTGCTGCGCATGAGGGTCTCCGCGTACTTCAGCACCAGCGGGTCGTGGTCGGCGTAGACCACCCGGGCCTCGGGGGCCAGGCCCTGGGCGACCTGGTGGAGGTTGGGCTCGGTCGGGATGCCGGTGCCGATGTCCAGCCACTGCCGGATTCCCCGGTCGACGAGGGTCCGGGTGGCGCGGTGCATGAAGGCCCGGTTCTCCCGCGCGCACGTGATGATCGAGGGCCAGGTCTCCACGACCTTCTCGGCCGCTTCCTTGTCGACGTCGAAGTTGTCCTTGCCGCCGAGGTAGTAGTCGTACATGCGGGCCGAGTGCGGCCTGCTGGTGTCGATGTCCCGCGCAGCGGGGGAGTTCGTCATCGTGGGGACCCCAATTCAGTGTGTGCGGTGGTGGCGCGCCGGGTGGCCCCGGCCTGCCCGGACATGCGTCCGAGGGCAGTGTTGCGGTCGGTCACCGGGGCCCCGGCGAGAGCGTGTCTCACCCCGGTGACGCATGCGTTGAACTCCCCCCTTGCCCGCCTCGGCCACGCGACTTTCCGCGCGGTGCTGCCGAGGGCGGTCATGCGTACTCCTTGCGCATCCGGTTCAGAAGAGCCGAACTTCCGTCGTGCGACGTCAGCAGGGACATACGGTTGTGGGCTTCGAGGTGCGTGATGACGTCCGAGCGCTGGTCCAGGTACATCGACCCCGAGAGGATCTCGCAGTAGACGACGTCGGGCAGCTCGGGCTCCTCGAAGCGGAAATAGGTGAACGGTGCGAACGCGCCGATGTGGGCACCGGCGCTGAAGGGCACCACGTCGAGGTTCACGTGGTCGAGTTGCGACGCCTCCAGCAGGCGGTCGATCTGCTCCCGCATCACCTTCGGCCCGCCGACGACGCGGTGCAGGACCGCCTCCTCCATCACCACCCACAGGGTGGGCGCGTCGGACTTCGTCAGCAGGCTCTGGCGCCGCAGGCGCAGGTCAACCCGGCGGTCGAGGTCCTCCGCGGAGTCGTTGGGGAAGCCCGCCCTGAGGGTCTCCCGCGCATAGTCGGGCGTCTGCAACAGGCCCGCCACGTAGTGGGGCTCGTAGGTGCGCAGGACCTTGGCGCTGCTCTCCAGGCTCACGTAGGCGGTGAACCACTCGGGCAGCACGTCGCGGTACCGGTGCCACCAGCCCGGCTTGTTGGCCTGCTCGGCCATGTCCACGAACTCGTCGATCTCCTGCTCATCGGCCCCGTACAGCGCCAGCAGGGTACGGACGTAGATGAGCCTGAGCCCCACCTCCGCCTTCTCCATCCGGCGGATCGTCAACGACGTGACGTCGAGCGCCTTGGCCGCGTCGTCCAGCGATGCCCCCGCACGCTGGCGCAGCTCCTGGAGTCGTTTGCCGAGGATCATGCGCAGCACGGTGGGCGCGCTGGATCCGGCGCCGCCCGCACGGCTCTCCTTCACAGCCCACCCCCTGAGTGTCCGTCAACTACCTGAGTTCCCGTCACCGGGACGAGTGTGCCATGCCTTCCGCTTCCTGCTCACCACCAGGTCGATATCAACTCGCTGAAATTATCAGGGAGTAGCTTGCAGGATGGCGGTGACGGTGATCATAGTGTGGGGGTGAGCAGTTCCATGAACGCCGAGGGCCTCATAGGTCCGATACGGGAGCCCGGTGTCGCCGGGTTCGCGGACGACCGTGTGTCCGGGTCCGCGGCAGCATCCGGGTTCGAATGTCCCGCGTGGCTGTCCGTCGGCGCGCGTGCGCTGGACATCGACACCGGCCGCACCGGTGTCGTCCAGTTCCTGCAGAGCGCGGACCGCGAGGTGTGCACCGAGTCCACGCTGCGGGCCGAGCGGGTCCGCCTGCGGTCGGTGGACTCGAACAGACCAGGCTGGTGGGCCCAGGTCCGCAGCCTGCGCTGGAAGTTGCCGTAGGCGCGGCGCAGGTGCGGTGACGGCCGGAGGTTCGAGCCCCGGCCGGCGGGCCGGGTCGGCCACATCTCGCTCCGGTTCTCCTCCGCCTCTGCCCCCGGCGGGTTCCGCTCTGCGTCCGGTGGGTTCCGTTCTGCCTCTGGTGGGTGCCGCTACGAAGGCGTTCCGGGCCCCTCCACCGCGCTGACGAACCAGTCGCGTGCCTCCTCGGCCACCTCGTCCAGGGCGCCGGGCTCCTCGAAGAGGTGGGTCGCGCCGGGCACGATGTGGATGCGGTGGGGGACCGCCAGGAGGTCGGCGGCCTCCCGGTTGAGTTGCAGCACCTCCGGGTCGTCGCCGCCCACGATCAGCAGCACGGGGGACCGCACCAGCCGCAGCGCGTCGCCCGCCAGGTCGGGACGACCGCCCCGGGAGACCACGGTCACCACCCGCTCGGGCCGCTCCGCCGCGGCGGACAGCGCGGCGGCGGCGCCCGTGCTCGCGCCGAAGAGGCCCACCGGGAGGTCCGCCGTCGCCGGGTGCGCGCCGAGCCAGTCGATCGCTGCTGTCACCCGCCCGCTGAGCAGCCCGATGTCGAACCGGTGCTCGCCGGTCATCGCGTCCATCGCGTCCTCGTGCTCGGTGAGCAGGTCCATCAGGAGCGTGCCCAGGCCGGCGTCCTGGAGGGCCGAGGCCACCGACCTGTTGCGCGGGCTGTGCCGCGAGCTGCCGCTGCCGTGCGCGAACAGCACGATCTCTCCGGCTCCCGGGGGAATCACCAGGTCACCGGCGATCTGGGAACCCTCGTCGGTCACCGACACCGCTTCGGACTGCACCCTCATCGCCTCCTTGCTTACGTCCCGTCGCCTGCGGCGCGAGTAGCCCGGCCGGAGCGGGCTATGCAGCCGGGCACCGGGGCGCGGGACCGCTCCCGCGGATCCCCGTGCCGCCGCCGCCGGCACACCCGCCGGGCCCTTCCGGACAAGGGGGGCCCGACGCGTCCGCCGGCTCGCCTGTACAAGGCGGCCTGACCCACCCGGCCCAACCCGCCCCACCCCGCACGGCGCGTCCCTCTCCGGACACCGTGCGCGACCCCCCCGGCGGACATACCGTGGCCTTCGGTGCGAGCCGCAGGCCGCAGGCCGTAGGACAGAGGGATCGGGGCGATGGCGACCAGCAGTACCACTGACAGGACCACCGGGGAGGTGCGGGTCAACGGGCAGGTGCGGCACCTGGACCTGGACAGCCGCGTCACGCTCCTCGACATGCTCCGCGACCACCTCGGCCTGACCGGCACCAAGAAGGGCTGCGACCAGGGGGCGTGCGGTGCCTGCACGGTCCGCCTCGACGGCAGGCCCGTGGTGTCCTGCCTGGTCCTCGCCGCGCAGTGCGACGGCCGGGAGGTGAGCACCGTGGAGGGCCTGGCGTCCGGCGGACGGCTCCACCCGCTCCAGGACGCGTTCGTGCGGCACGACGGCTTCCAGTGCGGCTTCTGCACGCCCGGCCAGCTGATGTCGGCGACCGCGCTGCTGGAGGAGCGGCCGGCGCCCTCCGCCGACGAGATCCGCGAGGCGATGAGCGGCAACCTCTGCCGCTGCGGCGCCTACCCCGGCATCGTCGCCGCGATCCGCGACGTCGCCGAGCGGAACGGGAACGCGCGGTGAGCGCCCTCGCCTACGTGCGCCCCGAGGGCGTCGACGAGGCCGTCGCGCTGGTCAGCGGCGACCCGGGCGCCGCGTTCCTCGCCGGCGGCACCACCCAGCTCGACCTGCTCCTCAAGGACCAGGTCATCGACACCACCACGCTGGTGGACATCGGCCGCCTCCCGCTCACCGGCACCACCGTGCTCGACGGCGACATCCTGCGCGTCGGCGCCCTGACCACCATGGCCGACCTCGCCGAGGACGCGGTAGTGACCGAGCGGCTGCCCTTCGTGCGGGAAGCGCTGCTCGCGGGCGCCTCCATCCAGCTGCGGAACATGGCGACCATCGGCGGGAACCTCCTCCAGCGCACCCGCTGCCGCTACTTCCGCGACCGCACCGTCCCCTCCTGCAACAAGCGCAGCCCCGGCACCGGCTGCGCGGCGATCACCGGACCGGCGCGGATGCACGCCGTCCTCGGCGCCGGCCAGCACTGCATCGCCCTGCACGCCTCCGACCTCTGCGTGCCCCTGGTGGCCCTGGACGCGGTGGTCAGGATCCAGGGTCCCGACGGCCGGCGCACCGTGCCCCTCACCGAGTTCTACGTGCTGCCGGGCGAGCGCCCCGACATCGAGAACGTCCTCGGGCACGGCGAGATGATCACGCACGTGGACGTGCCGCTGCCGCCGCGGGGCACCCGCTCCCGTTATCTCAAGGTGCGCGACCGGGCGTCCTACGAGTTCGCCCTCGCCTCCGCCGCGGCGGCCCTGGTGATCGAGGACGGCACGGTCACCCGTGCCCGGCTCGCCCTCGGCGGTGTGGCGACGGTGCCGTGGCGGGCGCACGACGCGGAGGACATGCTGCGCGACGTGCCGGCGACCACGGAGATGTTCCAGGCCGCGGCCCGCGCCGCCCTGCGCGATCCGTACACGGTGCCCGGCACCGCGTTCAAGGTGGAGCTGGCCCAGCGCACCCTGGTCAGCGTCCTCGAAGACCTGGCGGGCCTCGCCGGCGTCACGGCGGCCGCGTCATGACCGCCGTCTCCGGCGGGAAGCTGCTCGGCGAGCCCGTCGACCGCGTCGACGGCCTGCTCAAGGTGACCGGCGCCGCCCCCTACCCCTCGGACTTCTCCTACCCCGACATGGCACACGCCGCGCTGGTGCAGTCCACCGTCGCCGCGGGCACCATCGCCTCCATCGACACCGGCGAGGCCCTGGTGGCGCCGGGCGTGCTGACCGTGATCACCCACGAGAACGCCCCGCGACTCGCCGAGGCCCCGATGTCGCTCCTCGGGCCCGCCCCGCGCTTCCCGCTCAAGGACGACCGCGTCCTGCACCACGGCCAGCACGTGGCCGTCGTGGTCGCCGAGACCCCCGAGCAGGCCCGGGACGCCACCCGGCTGGTCCGGGTCGAGTACGACGAGGCCGCGCCCGTGCTGGGGGTGCGCAACCTCGACGCCCCGGTGCTCACCGACCCGTACGGGATGGAGTCCGGCCGCGGTGACGTGGAGGCGGCGCTGGCCGCGGCCGAGGTCCAGTACGACGAGACGTTCATCATGGCGCCCGAGACCAACAACCCGCTGGGCCTCTTCGGCACCGTCGCCCGCTGGGAGGACGGCAGGCTGACCGTCCACGACTGCTCCCAGTGGCCCGTCAACGCCCGGCAGAACCTGGCCGCCGTCTTCGAGGTGCCCGAGGAGAGCGTGCGCGTCCTCGTGCCCTACCTCGGCGGCGGATTCGGCGCCGGCCTGCGGACCTGGGGCCACACGATCCTGGCGGCGCTCGCCGCCCGGATGCTCCGGCGCCCGGTGAAGCTGGTCCTGACCCGGCCCCAGATGTTCACCTCCGTGGGCCACCGCCCCGAGTCCGTGCAGCGGCTGCGGATCGGCGCCACCGCCGACGGCAGGCTGGTCGCCGTCGACCACGAGGGCACCGCCACCCGCGGCGTCGAGGAGATGAGCCCCGAACCCATCACCCTGGCCACCCCGGACGCCTACGCCTGCCCCAACGTCTCCACCCACGACCGGCTGGTGGCGCTCAACATCCCGAGCCCCGGAGCCATGCGCGCCCCCGGGCACGCGGAGGGCGGCTTCGCGCTCGAATCGGCGCTCGACGAACTCTCCTACCGGGTCGGCGTCGACCCGGTGGAACTGCGCCTGCGCAACTACGCGGCGGTACACCCTCCCACCGGCCTGCCCTGGTCGAGCAACGCCCTGCGCGACTGCTACCGGGTGGGGGCCGAACGGTTCGGCTGGAGCGCCAGGCCGCCCGAGCCGCGCTCCCAGCGGGACGGCGCCTGGCTCGTCGGCCAGGGCATGGCCGGCGTCACCTTCACCCGGTGGGCCACCCTCTGCCGGGCCAGGATGTCCGTCGACCGGGACGGCACCGCGCTGGTGCGCAGCGCCTCCACCGACATCGGCACGGGCACCTACACGATCACCGCCCAGCTCGTCGCCGACCTCCTCGGCCTCGACGTGGAGCAGGTGCGGGTCGAACTGGGCGACAGCGACCTGCCGCTCGCCCCGCAGTCCGGCGGCTCCGGCCTCGCCCTGGCGCTCAGCGGCGCCGTGGAGGACGCCGCCCGCAACCTCCTGCGCACCTTCCTCACGACCGTGCGCGACGACACCGACTCGCCGCTCGCCGGCAGGTCCCTCGACGAGATCGCCGTGGCCGGCGGCCGGATCCACCTGGCGAGCGACCCCTCCGCCGGCGAGACGTACACCGCGATCCTCGCCCGGCACGGCCTGGACGAGCTGGTCGCCGACGGCGAGAGGGACCCGAGCCCCCCTGAGGGCCTGGACATGGCGCCGGCGGGCGCGTTCGCCGCTCAGTTCGCGGAGGTCCGGGTCCACGAGGAACTGGGCACCGTACGCGTCAGCAGGATGTCCGCGGCGGTCGACGCGGGCCGGGTGCTCAACGAGAAGACGGCGCGCAGCCAGGTCGCCGGCGCCATGGTGATGGGCATCGGGATGGCCCTGCTGGAGGAGACGGCGTTCGACTCGGTCAGCGGCCGCATCACCAACGCCACGCTCGGCGACTACCTCATCCCCGTCCACGCCGACGTGCCCGACCTCGACGTCACCTTCGTCGGCGGCCCCGACCGCTTCAACGCCGTCGGCGTCAAGGGCATCGGAGAGGTGGGCATCGCGGGTGCCCCCGCGGCCATCGCCAACGCCGTGTACCACGCGACGGGGCGGCGCATCAGGTCGCTGCCGATCACGCTGGACAGGCTGTTGTAGGGGCGGGCGCGTGGCGTGGTTCCCGGGGCTCTCCGGGTGCGCTCGCCGAGGATCAGCAGGATTCAAGCGCTGACTGGGGCGGCTGCCGGTACGGGAGAGCGGTTCCCAGCCTCACCGGGCCCCGCTCCTACGTGTTCCCGATCCACGAGTCACACACGTGGGTTGGCACGTGAGCGATCAGGGCATCCTTCTGCGCCGTGTAAGGCGGACCAGGCCGAGACCCTGTTCTGCGTGGTCTCAACCGTCGCTACTTCGACGCCGCTCGGCGGGGTGCCACCTGATACAGATGGACCACCGATCCGGTCCTCGTTGTCCTCCGCCGTTGGCGTCTTACCTGGAAGCTGCACGCTTCCGTCAGCGGCGACCGGGTAGTTGTAGAAGTCGGTGTCGCTGCGAACCTTGCCATTCGCGTCCAGCAACAAGACGGAGACGTCCGCGTCACCTTCGCCGGTTGAGCTCCCCCAGCCCAAGTCGAGCATCGCCGGGCAGCGCCGGTGAAGCCCATAGCTGCCGGTCGAAGGGAACTGCGATGACCTGTACGTTCATCCTTTGCTTCTTCTGCTTGCCGGAGTAGAACGGGCGGTCCGTCATCGATGCGGTTTGCACCGCGTCGGCCAGGCTGCGGGCGAGGGTGGCCAGGGGCTCGACAGCTTCGGTGACGTAGCGGTAGGCCGTCGTGGTTCCGATGCCGAATCCTGCGGCGAGATGGGCACACGTGTGGCCCACCCGCAGGTGGGCGAGCGTGAGCAACGTTCGGCGGCCGGTGCCCAGACGCCGCCAACGTGAGCCGATGTCGCGACGGTGCCGCCGCAACTGCTGGGTGAGGGAGCGCAGGGCAGAGTTGGACAGGTCGACGCCCGACGGGTGAACAACCACCTGAAGCCTCTGGTGGAGACGGTTCTCCTGGTCGAAAACCCATCTATCAGGGCTTCACCACCTTGTCACCCCAACTGCCAGGCCTCATCCCCAGGTTGGTGAAGGCTCACTGACGGGACAGTGCGGTGTAGTCCACCGCGCCCAGGCTGGCGGCGAGGTCGGCGGCCGCCTCCCGGATGCGGTCCGGCAGGCCCACGTGGTCTGGCTGGTCGGTCCAGCGCTCGAACGCGGTGCGGAAGATTGCGACACCGACCTCCGCGAGCAGCGCCGCCTGCGATTCGGCGGTACCTCGTTCCCGCAACGCGTCCGCAACCGCGTCGGTCGCGGCGGCAAGCTTGGTCCGCCCTCGTTCCTGCAGCTCCGGGCTGGTCCGCACGACCGCGCGCCGTTGTGCGGCGAGCGCGGCTTGGTCGGCCAGCCCGCCGGCGACGTCCATGAGAGCGGTCAGGAGGGCCGCGTAGGGCGAGAGGGTGTCCTCAGCCTGACGGACGGAGCGGGCGAGGGCGACCGGAAGTTGCTCCGATCCGGCAAACAACACGTCCCGCTTGTCCCCGAAGTAGCGGGAGAACGAACGCCGGGTCAGGCCGGCCCGCTCGGTGATCTCCGCGACCGTGACGTTCTCGTACCCACGCTCGAGGAACAGCTCCACCGCTGCCTCTCGGAGCCGGTCTTCGGCATTCGGGTCCCATCGCGGCATGGCCACACCCTAGCAGTGATGACTCAACGCGTCGTCACTGGTGCTAAGCTGACGGCTCAGTGAGTCATCACTGTTCGAGGCATAGAGGCATAGGGGTGGGCATCATGGCTCTTTCAGGCCAGCGCATCGTCGTCATCGGCGGCACTTCGGGGATGGGGCTGGCCGCGGCCCGCGCCGCCTCGGCGGCAGGGGCGGCAGTCACCATCGCGTCGAGCAGCCAGAGGCGGCTGAAGGCCGCGCTCGCTCAGTTGCCGGACACGTGTGACGGGGCCGTCGTCAACACCCGCGACGAGGGTGACGTGGCTGCCCTGTTCGACCGCGTGGGTGAGCTCGACCACCTGCTTTACACAGCGGGGGACGCGGTGCGCCCGCGGCCGCTGGCGGACCTGCCGCTCGACGCCGCCCGTGAGCTGTTCGAGGTCCGCTTCTGGGGAGCAGTCGCCGCGGTCAAGCACGGCGCACGGCGCGTGCGGCCGGGAGGCTCGATCGTGCTGACGTCAGGAACGGTCGCTGTCCGCCCTACGCCTGGTACCGCGCTCGCGGCAGGCAGCGCCGCTGCCGTAGAGGGCCTGACGCGAGGGCTGGCTGCCGAGTTCGCCCCGATCCGCGTCAACGCGGTCCGGCCGGGAGCGATTCGCACGCCGCTGTGGGCCCCGGTTCCGGAGCCGCAGCGTGCGGCGCTGTTCGCCGCCCTCGCTGACAGGACGCTCACCAAGTTGATGGGGGAGGCGGACCAGATCGCCGCGGCGCACCTGTACCTGATGGAGAACCGCTTCGTCACCGGAACCGTGCTCACCGTCGACGGAGGTGCCCTCCTCGCCGGGAGTTAGCCCGCTCACGGTCCGGCTCGGTCCACTCACCGCCTACAACGGGGCCAAAGGGGCTGTCGTGAACTTCACCCGCTGGCTCGCCCCCCCCACCGCAAAGGAGCAGTACATGAACGCAGTGTCGGAGCTGGCCGCAGTCCTCGATCAGGTCGTAGCGCTGGTCGACTCTGTCGACGAGCAGGAATGGTCGGCGCCGTCGCCGTGCGAGGAGTGGGATGTGCGGGGCGTCGTCGAGCACCTCCTCGACGTGCAGCAGCGGTTCCTCGCCAACCTGACCGCGCAACCTGTCCGAACGCAGCCCGGCTTCGGAGAGAACACTCAGCTGTTGGTGAGCGCGTTCTCGGAAGAGGGCGCCCTAGAACGACTTGTTCCGGACCGCTTGGGCGAGATCACCGGTCTCACGCTTCTGAGGATCCTCATGATGGAGCATCTGGCGCACGGTTGGGATCTGGGGCAAGCGCTGGCCCGCCCTCCGGCGTTCGACGAGGAGGTGGTGAAACGGACCATCGACTTCGCCCAGCAAATGAGCCCGAAGGTGCCCCCGGCCCTGCGCCGCTTCGACGACCCGCAGCCCGTCGCCCCTGATGCACCGGCCATCGACCGCCTCGCTGCCCTTCTCGGTCGGAAAGTGTCCGCTTGAACGACCCGTTGGCAAAGGTGCTGCTGGGCAGGTGACAGCTACGCCGGCCGGGGGAATCCGGTTGCTCCGCGGGAAGCCGGCGTGCGAGCGTCTGGGGCCACAGATGTCGCAGGCGTGGAGGAGCGGTCCCGATGTCCCATCGCACCGGCACGGTCCGGCAGTTCCCGGTCGGTGACGCCGCGTCAGGGCCCTACGCCGTCGCGGCCGGCCCCGACGGCGCGCTGTGGATCACGCTGGTGCACGCGGGCGGGATCGCGCGCCTCACGCCCGGTGGCCATGTGGCCCTGTACCGCCTTGACTCCGCGGACTGCGGGCCGTCGATCGTCGCCCCGGGTCCGGACGGCGCGCTGTGGTTCACCCGGTACCGGGACCACCGCATCGGCCGGATCACCGTGACCGGGCAGGCGTCCTCGTATCCCCTTCCGAGCCCGGACAGCGGGCCGTTCGGGCTCGCCGCCGGCCCCGACGGGGCGCTCTGGTTCACCCAGACGAGCGGCGACCGGATCGGCCGCATCACCCCGGACGGCCGGGTGAGCGAGTTCCCGCTGCCCGTCACCGGCGGCTTCCCGTCGGCCATCACGGCGGGCCCGGACGGCGCGCTGTGGTTCACCCTGAACCAGGCCGACGCGATCGGCCGCATCACCCTCGACGGAACCGTCACCCTGCACGAACTGCCCACCGACCAGGCCGCGCCCGTCGGCATCACGGAGGGTGTGGACGGCGCGCTGTGGTTCGTGGAGATCGGCGCCGGCCAGATCGGCAGGATCGGCACGGACGGCGCCATCCGGGAGTTCCCCCTCCCGGACCGCGGCTGCCGCCCGCACGCGATCACGGCCGACCCGGCGGCCGGCGTCTGCTGGTTCACGGAGTGGGGCACCGGCTGCCTGGGGTCCATCACCCCCGAAGGACACATCGCCGAACACCCCCTTCCGGACCCGGCCGCGGAGCCCCACGGGCTGACCGTCGGCCCGGACGGAGCCGTGTACGCGGCTCTGGAGAGCGGTGCGGTGGCGCGGCTGGAGCGGTAGCGCCGGGTGCCCGTGCCGCCTTCCGGCGGGAACGACGCGGCTCGTCCCCGGTTGGAGGACGACGCGTCACCTTGAACCGTGCCCGCCGGTACGCGGTGCGCCGTTCCCACCCCGAGTGGCGGGCTCAGCCGGGCCGGTGCCACCGCCATCGCCGTCACTCGGCCGCGGTCAGCCCCATCCGCTCCCGGTACGTACGCGCCATGGCCATCAGCATGTCCAGCGCGTCACGGGTGCGTTCGAGTTCGGCGATGTGCGTGGAGAGCCGTTCGCGCTCCTGCTCCATCCGCTCCAGCGCGGTGTCCGTGGTCTGCTCGCTCGGGGTGTCGACGCACGGCAGCATTTCGGCGATGGCGCGGCTGGACAGCCCCGCGGCGTACAGCCGTTGGATGAACCTGACCCGCTCGACCTCGTCCTCCGTGTAGTGGCGCTGCCCGCTGGCGCTGCGGTTGCTGGTGAGCAGCCCCTGCTCCTCGTAGTAGCGCAGCGAGCGGACGCTGACCCCGGCCCGCGCCGCCAACTCCCCGATACGCATGACGTCCCCCCGGCTGTGACCTGCGACACAGTACTTGCCTCTGACATCAATGTGAGCTTTTAGCGTAGCCGCCGTGCCCGAGGTCCGGGCGCCGCGGATCACGATGGAGTCCCGACGTGACGACCCTCTTCGACAGCTACTCCCTGGCCGGCCTGGCACTGCCCAACCGGGTGGTGATGGCCCCCATGACCCGGGCCCGTGCCGCCGCCGGCGGGCTGGCGACGCCGTCGATGGCCACGTACTACGCGCAGCGCGCGACCGCCGGACTGATCGTCACCGAGGGCGTCCAGCCCAGCCTGATCGGGCAGTCCAACCCGGGCACGCCGGGGCTGCACGACGACGCGCAGGCCACCTCGTGGCGCCAGGTCACCGGGGCCGTGCACGCCAACGGCGGCCGGATCTTCGCCCAGCTCATGCACGCCGGACGCGTCTCTCACCCGGACACCAGCGGGGCGTGGCCCGTCGGCCCCTCGGCCGTCCCCGCCACGGGCTACGTGTTCACCCCCGGCGGGCCGCAGCCGGCACCGGTGCCGCGCCCACTGGACACCGCCGAGGTGCCCGAGCACGCCCGGTCGTACGCCCTGGCCGCCCGCCGCGCCGTGGACGCGGGCTTCGACGGCGTCGAACTGCACGGCGCCAACGGTTACCTGATCTCGCAGTTCCTGTCCTCCAACGCCAACCTGCGCACGGACCGGTACGGAGGCTCGGTGCCGGGCCGGATCCGGTTCGCCGTGGAGGCGGTGTCCGCCGCCGTCGAGGCGGTGGGAGCGGCGAGGACCGGCATCCGCCTCTCGCCGGGCACGACGCTGTGGGGTGTCGCGGAGGCCGACGTCGCCGCGCTCTACTCGGCCCTGCTGGCCGAACTGGCCCGCCTCGAACCCGCCTACGTCCACCTTGAGGCCACCGCCGACGAGGACGTGCTCGTCGGCCTGCGCCGGGCGTGGCCGGGCACCCTCATCGTGAACCCGGCGTTCCCGGGCGCCCCGAAGCAGGCCGACCGCACCGGCGCCGACCGCTGGCTCGGGCTCGGGGCCGACCTGATCAGCTTCGGCCGCGGCTTCATCGCCAACCCCGACCTGGTCGAGCGGCTGCGCACCGGGCTCCCGATCGCCCCCGCCGACCACGCCACGTACTACCAGGGCGGCGACGCGGGATACCTGACGTACGCGTCCTACCAGCACACGGCGTGAGGGGGGCGAGCGGCGGCGAGCCGCTCGGTGACGGGGCAGCGGACCGAGGCCCCGTCAACCGGAACGAAACCCTTCGCCTCCCTCCGCGCGGAGGCCGGAGACCGGCTCGCCCTGCTCGTCCGCCCGCGCCACCCCCAGGACTTGGCCAGGGAGGCGTCGCCCCGGGCTTCCGGGGCAGCGGAGCGTTCAGCGGCTCACAGGTGGGCGCACCATGTCTCCTGAAGCGCGGACGCGATGGCATCCCGGGTTCCGGCGGCGAGCCGGCGACTGGTGGCCAGGCTCAGGGGGATCGTCGGAAGGGGCGGGAGGGTGTCGAGCCGCCGCAGGCCCGGTTCCCGGTCCGGGACCTGAGGGAGGGCGGTGATACCGCCGGTGGTCCTGACGGCGGTGAGAAGGCTGATGAGGTCGATGCATTCGCGGGCCAGGTGCCGGCCTGATGCCGCCGCGGAGGTGAGGATGCGTTCCCGGATGGCGCAGGGGGCGGTGAAGGTGATGAGCTTGCCCGTCTCCGGCGCCCGGTCGGCGGGGCCGATCCACGTCAGGGGGAGGTCGGCGATGTGGGTGGTGCCATGGCCGAGGTCGCCGAACCCGAGCGCGACGTCCGCTGAGCGGTCGTGAACGGACTCGCGCACGCGCGCACTGCGGTGGAACCGGAACCGGATCGACCGGTCCGGGTAGTCGCGGGAAAGCACCCGGGCGACGGCGCGGAGCTCTGGCTCGGTGGTGTGCTCCGTGGAGACGACGACGAGATCCCCGGTCTCGGGTCCCAGCAGGCGGCTCAGGGCGATGTCGTGCTCGCCGAGCAGCCGGTATGCCTCGCGCAGCACGTCCTCGCCGCGGGAGGTGAAGGCGATGCTGCGGCCCTGGCGCGCCACGATGGGGAACCCCAGCTCTGACTCCAGGCGGCGCAGGTGCCCGCTGACGGCCGCCTGCGAGAGGTGCAGGGAGTCGGCGGCCCTGCGCACTCCGCCGAAGGAGGCCACGGTGACCAGGCTGCGCAGGCAGGTGATGTCGAGGGTTGCCACGTTCGCATTGTGGCCGGTGACCGGCTGCCGGCGGAGTATCGATCGCGATTCGTGATCGGTCATGCCCGTGCCCGGCCGGTGATGCTGGAGTCGATGTCATGAACCAGCGTCTTCTGCCGGCCGTGACCGTCCTGCTCTACGCCGTGAGTTATCCGCTCGGTGCGCTCACCCTCGGCTTCATCACGCCGTTCCTGCTGATCCTGCTGCGCTTCGTGCTCAGCGCCGTGCTGATGTGGGCCATCGTGGCCGTCCGGCGCGTCCCGCTGCCGCGCGGGCGTGTGCTCGCCTGGACCGCTGCCGGCGGGGTGCTGGTGCAGGGGGTGCAGTTCCTGGGTCTGTACTGGGGCATGGCCCACGGCGTCGGTGCCGGCGTCGCGTCCCTGGTGATCGCGATGAACCCGATCGCCACCGCTGTCCTCGCCCGGCTCCTGCTGCACCAGCGGGAGAACCGATGGGGGCTGCTCGCGCTCGCCTGCGGCGCGGTGGGCGTGGTCGCGGCCTGCCTGCCGCGGCTGCTGTCCGACCCTGCGGTGGGCCCGGGGCTGATCACGGTCCTCATCGCCCTCGGGGGTCTGTCCGCCGGCTCCCTCCTGCAAGGACGGAAACTGCGCGGAGTGGACCCCTTCGCGTTCACCGCCATCGGCGTCACCGGTTCGATCCCGCCGGCCGCCGCCCTCGCCCTCACCACCCCGCGGCACGTCTCCGATCCGGCGCCCGCCGCCGGGATGCTCATCGTACTGGTGTTCACCAGCGCGCTTGCCCTGGTGTGCTACGCCGCCTGCGTCCGGCGCATGGGAGCCAGAGGAGCGTCGATCCTGTTCGCCCTGATCCCCGCGGTCGCCGTGGTCGCGGCCTGGTGCCTGCAGGGCACGCCCATCGACATCACCACCGCCCTCGCCCTCGCCTGCGGCGCGCTCGCCTGCATCGCCCAGACCCGATCAGCGCGCACCACGCCTCCGGCCGCCCCGGAGCACCCGCGGGACGGTCCGCTCCATCGGCCGACGGCTTCGGCGGACCGCAGGCACTGAGGCCGCGTGCCGCCCAGGCGACCGCCTTCCCGCACTGGCCCGGCAAGCGCAACAGCACACTCGCGTCCTGAAAAATGGTCTGTCTCGACCCGAGACGGGAGCGGGACCTATGCAGGAGAGGGCCAGTGCACGAGGGATGTCAGAACACGGTCGAGCGCCGCCCGGCCCGCGGGTCCCCACGTCGGCTTGCCGCCAGGCAGGCCCCGGTCCCCGCTCTGGCCCATGAGGATGAGGAAGAGGCTCTTCAGAGCTGCCAACCCTCGGGCGCGCCGGACCGTCGCCTCGTCCGCACGCGCGTAGGCCTCGAAGAACCGTGAGTCCGCGCCCGCGGGAAGCAGCACCCACGCGGCCGCGAGGTCCCATGCCGGATCGCCGGCGAACATGGCATCGAAATCAACCACGCCCGAGAGCGTCCCGTCCGAGACGACGACATTCGCGGGGTGGAGGTCACCGTGCAGCCATACCGGCGGGCCCTCCCAGTCGGGGGCCGCGACAGCATCGTCCCAGACGTTCCAGACGGCCCGGACGTCGGCGGCAAGACCGCCCGGGGCGATGGCTTGCAAGGACTTCTCGAAGCCGCCCGTGCACTTCTTGGGGTGACCGCCGCGGTCCGAACTGGCCGGCGCCTCAGCGGGCGCCTCCACGTGGAGCGCCCTGAGGAAGCCCGCCAGAGTGTCGGCCGCGTGGTCGCCCCGGCTGATCGAGGTGTAGTCCAGCGGCTCGCCGTGAACCCAGGTCATAACGCTCCATGGCCCCGGAAAGCGCGCTGACGGTTCGCCGATCCGCACGGGCGTCGGAATCGGGAGCGGAAGACGCGGGGCCAGGACGGGCAGCCACCGGCACTCCTTGCGCAGGCCATCCGGGGCACCTTCCGTGCGCGGCATGCGCACGGCCAACTCGTCCCCAAGGCGCCACATCTGGTTGCCCCAGCCGCCGGGTACCTCGCGGATGGGCAGCCCCGCAAGGTCCGGATGCTGGTCCTTGAGAAGAGCGTGCACCAGCTCTGCGGTGATCTCGATCTCGGGGTCGGTCATGCGAAGCCACGGTACGTGAGACAGGCGGAGTGGACACTCACTCTCCGCAATGCCCGCCGCCCCGTTCCGGCAGCGGGCCCCTGCCCCGGCCGTCAGTCCCAGGCCGCTCCCGCCGCCCGCCCCCACCCCACGATCCGGCACGGATTCCTCACCCCGTGTATTGACATGCTCTTGCCCAGAGCGGAACACTCCAGAGCTAGATGGGAGAGCGCTCTCCCGGCCATTCCGCCGGACACGTTCCCCCGCTCACACCCCCTACAGCAGCAGGAGGCTCTCCATGCCCTGGAGGTCCAAAGCCCTCTCCGGACTGCTCCTGTCCACCGCGCTGGCCCTGACCACGGTCGGCATCGGCCAAGTGGCCGCGGCGGGCGGCACCACGGAGCGTCCGGCGGTCGTGAGTGCCGCGGCGGGCGCCGGACACGGCGCTCCGGACGCGCACGCCGCGGCCATGTCGCACTCCATGTCGTCGTCCCCGTCCGTCAAGGGATACGGCGACGACCCGGACGGCGACGGCTACATCATGGCCGACCCGCCGGTCACCGGCGTGGTGCCGTCCACCCAGGACCCGCCGCACCGGTACTTCCACGAGTTCCAGGCCAAGTGCGCGCCGAACCACTCGGCGCCTGACGACCCGATCGTCTTCCCCGCGCAGCCCGGCAAGTCCCACGACCACACGTTCATGGGCAACACCCTCACCAACGCCAACACCACGATGGGCTCGCTCGACCAGGGCGGGACCTCCTGCAACGCCGTCGGCGACAAGTCCGCCTACTGGATGCCCAGCCTGTACAACGGCGACCAGAAGATCATGCCGATCGGGCCGCAGACGATCTACTACAAGACGGGCGTGACCGACTACACGAGCGTGCGGCCCTTCCCCAAGGGGCTCAGGTTCGTGGTGGGCAACCCCATGCAGAGCAAGGACGAGTTCCAGCATCTCAAGGGGACCGTCGAGGGCTACGAGTGCGGGGAGAGCTACCACAACTGGGACTTCCCGGCGACCTGCCCGACGACCCAGTCCACCCAGCTCAACCTCCGGTTGCAGGCTCCGAGTTGCTGGGACGGCATCCACCTCGACACCCCCGACCACCAGAGCCACATGGCCTACCCGGTCGCCTCGGGCGCGAACCTGAACGCCTGCCCGGCCGACCACCCGGTCGCCCTGCCGATGATCGAGTTCAAGATGGCCTGGCCGGTCAACGGCGACATGTCGAAGGTGAGGCTGGCCAGCGGTGCCGGGTTCTCCTTCCACTACGACTTCATGAACGGCTGGGACGCGGCCACGCTCCAGGCCATGGTCACCCACTGCATCAACCACGGCCTCCAGTGCGACGACCGCGGTTACGACCAGAACAACCCGCAGGACGGGCCGGTCCTCAACGACGACTACGAACTGCCGTAGACCGTCCGGGACCGTCGTAGGTCCGTCGGGACCGCCGTACACCCGCCCTGCCGGGTCCGCCGCGGACCCGGGTTTCTTCGGCCGCGGACGGAGAGCGCTCTCCCTGCCTGACCTCCCCGCGCTCCTTCCGTCCGCGGCCGCCCCTCACAGCCACCCGCACACCCACACACCCACACACCCACACACCCGCACCCCCGCACCCAGAAGGAGCGCACCCATGCCCCATCCCCCCAGCCGGGCGCTGAAACGCGCCCTGGCGCCGCTCGGCGCGGCGGCGCTGCTCACCGGAACCCTGATCGGCCTTCAGACGCCGGCCGCCGAGGCCGCGGGAAGCGTCGTCAAGGTCACCGGAGCGCAGGGCTCCTGGCAGCTCACCGTGAACGGCGCGCCGTACCAGATCAAGGGCCTGACCTGGGGGCCCGCGGTCGGGGACGCGACGAGGTACATGCCCGACCTGGCGTCGATGGGCGTCAACACCGTCCGCACCTGGGGCACCGACGCCACCAGCAAGCCGCTCTTCGACGCGGCGGCGGCCAACGGCGTCAAGGTGATCGCCGGCTTCTGGCTGCAACCGGGCGGCGGGCCGGGCTCCGGAGGCTGCGTCAACTACGTGACGGACACCGCCTACAAGAACCAGATGCTGGCGGAGTTCCCGAAGTGGGTCGACACCTACAAGGACAACCCCGGCGTGCTGATGTGGAACGTCGGCAACGAGTCCACCCTCGGCCTCCAGAACTGCTTCAGCGGCAGCGAGCTGGAGGCCCAGCGCAACGCCTACACCACCTTCGTCAACGACGTCGCCAAGAAGATCCACCAGATCGACCCCAACCACCCGGTGACCTCCACCGACGCCTGGACCGGGGCCTGGCCGTACTACAAGAGGAACGCGCCCGACCTCGACCTCTACGCGGTCAACGCCTACAACGCCGTCTGCACCATCAGGTCCGACTGGGAGCAGGGCGGCTACACCAAGCCGTACATCGTCACCGAGACCGGGCCCGCGGGCGAGTGGGAGGTTCCGGACGACGCCAACGGCGTGCCGGACGAGCCCACCGACGTGCAGAAGGCGGACGGCTACACCAAGGCGTGGGGCTGCATCACCGGGCACCAGGGCGTGGCGCTGGGCGCCACGATGTTCCACTACGGCGTCGAGAACGACTTCGGCGGCATCTGGTTCAACCTGCTGCCGGGCGGCCTGAAGCGGCTGTCGTACTACTCGGTCAAGAAGGCGTACGGCGGCGACACGTCCCGGGACAACACGCCGCCGGTGATCTCGTCGATGACGGTCGACCACGCCACCGACGGGGTGCCCGCCGGCGGGCAGGTGCACATCGCCACCAGGACCACCGACCCGAACGGCGACCCGATCACCTACCAGGTGCTGTTCAGCAGCAACTACATCGACCAGAACAAGGCGCTGGTGGCCGCGGACACCACCGTGAACGGCGACGGGTCGCTCACCGCGAGGGTGCCCGGCAAGGTCGGCGTCTACAAGGTGTACGTCCAGGCCACGGACGGCCACGGGAACGCGGGGATCGAGGCCAGGTCGCTGCGCGTGGTGCCGCCGCCCGTGAACGGCACCAACGTGGCGCAGGGCAGGCCGGCCACCGCGTCGTCGGCCCAGACCGACCCCACCGGCGGCTGCCCCTGCCCCGCCGGGAACGCCGTGGACGGCAACTCCGGCACCCGCTGGGCCAGCGACTGGAGCGACCCGCAGTGGGTTCAGGTGGACCTCGGCGCCTCGACGACGTTCAAGCACGTCCAGCTGTCCTGGGAGGCCGCGTACGCGAGGGCGTACCGGATCGAGACCTCGGGGGACGGGCAGAACTGGACCACGGTGAAGTCCGTCGACAACGGCGACGGCAGCATCGACGACTTCGACGTCTCGGGCACGGGCCGGTACGTGCGCCTCACGGGCACCCAGCGCGGCACCGGCTACGGCTACTCCCTCTACGAGTTCGGCGTGTACCGCTGACCACGCCCGACGGCACACCGGGCCACGGGCCCGCCTGACCACGGGTGGGACCTGGTCAGGCGGCGCTCATCGGTCCACGGGCCAGCACGGCCGCCCGCTCCTTCACCGGGGTGGGCGGCCGGAGCCGTTCGTACCGCCTGCCATGTCATGCCGGACTGGTGCTCCAGTTGCAGTTCGCTATTCCTGCTGGTCAGGAGCCTGTTGCTGAGCGTAGCGAGTTGGAGTGCCCAGCGGGAGCCGGTGACGCGGACCGGCCTCGCTACCGGCAGGCCGAGCTGATCTCGAAGCAGAGAAGTCCGTGACAGCACGCCAAGCTGCGTCGCTTCCCGCTCCGCTGGAGGGAGTGGCGGATGATCGGCGTATCTGCTCGCCGACGAAGTGCCGGGCAGCGCGCACATGTGAACGCGGGAGGTCGTGGTGACAGAGCATCCGGTGATCGGATATGCCGTCTGGGCAGTCCTATTCGGCGGCATCTTCGCGTGGGAAGGCATCAGCCTGGTACGCATCGGTGATAGCTTCCCCACCCTGAGCGAGGCCTTGGACGGCGTTATGCGCTATTCAGCGGGGCGGTGGACTCTCTTCGCGTTGTGGCTGTGGTTCGGCTGGCACACCTTCGTGCGCGGCTGGCAGTTCATGCTCAGGTGACCCTTGCGGTGGTCCGCAGCGGGGATGGGGTGATTCTTCGGTGCTGCCGGCATCGCTGAACATTGCGATCATGCTGGCCGGATACCTGCTGACGATGGGTTATCTAGCCCTTGGCCTGTGCATCCTGCGCAGGCATCGGTCCCGGTCCTGGCATCCGTCCAAGAGGCTCACGCCCGCCTCCATGAGGCGAGGGTGGCTCGGCCTGATTCGTCAGGTGGCGGGTACCGCGGTCGGCGGGTACGTGCTTCTCATGGTCGTGATGATCGGCTATTACGACGGCGTGGCAGGCGAGGGCGTCGAGTTCACCGTAAGTGCCTTCGAGGGTGCTGCGGCGCTGGTGGCGATCACCTTGCCGGTGTTCTTTCTCGTTTCGTGGGCGATGCCGGCCGTTCGGCGGCGGTGGGGCCGAAGGCCGCGACGGTGAGCGGGCCACGTAGTGAAGGCAGAGGCACCTCCCTGACCTCTTGCGGCTACCGTGCCGGATAGTGCGCCGTCTGATGGCCATCAGTGACGGCTTCGATGGCCGCCGGATGCCGACCTGGTGGCCCAGCCGGATGGTTTGACCGGCAACCGGTCCGCAACACTCTGCATGACGTGACATCGCCGCGTCGCCCCTGGGCGGACTTACCCTGGCCGCGTGATCAATGGTGGGCACGTCATCATCTACAGCCGTGATGCGGAAGCGGACCGGGCCTTCTTCAGGGATGTCCTGGAGTATCCGCATGTCGACGTGGGAGGCGGCTGGCTGATCTTCAGGCTTCCGCCGGCCGAGGTCGCCGTGCATCCCACGGAGGGCCCGGAGACGCAGGAGCTCTATCTGATGTGCGACGACGTCGACGCGACCGTGACGGACCTGGCTGCGAGGGGCGTCGAGTTCACGCAGCCGGTCACTGACGCGCGCTGGGGACGGCTGACCAGGTTCCGCCTGCCGGGTGGCGGCGAGGTGGGCCTGTACGAGCCCCGGCATGAGCGGGCCACCGACCTGTGAGGCACCCCGGCACCGGACCTCTCTGAACGGTAGGCCCGGTAGCCGATCCACCGTCTGCTGCCGGCAGGCTGACGCCATCGGCGCCTACGCCCACCGGCACGGCGCCCTCGCCGAACCGAACGCCGGCTTCGCCCGCGATTCGCCGATCCGCATCCGGACCGCATCCGTTCCGCATCCGGACCGCTTTCTCGGCCAAGGCTGCGTGACGAGCCGCTAGCGTACGACCAGCTCTCCCCTCAGCAGGATGTCCCCCGCCGACCGCCCCACCAGGACGGTGAACGTGCCCGGCTCCACCCGCCACCCCTGTTCCTCCTGCGACCAGTGCCGCAGCGCGCGGTGGGGCACCGGCACCTCCGCCGTCACCGCCTCGCCGGGTGCCGCGGTGACCTCCGTGAACCCGGCGAGCCAGCGCACCGGGCGCTCCACCGCGGAACCGTGCCTGGCCAGGTACACCTGCACCACCTCGCGCCCGGCCCGCCGTCCGGTGTTGCGCACGCGGACCCGTACCCGGACCGGTACCCGTGCCTGCGTGCCGTCCGCCACCGGCCCGTCCGGCGTCACCAGCGCCTCGTACGCCCAGGTGGTGTAGCCGAGGCCGTGCCCGAACCAGTAGGCCGGGGCGGCTTTCGAGCGGAGCCAGGCGCGGTGGCCGATGTGCAGGCCCTCGGTGTAGGCGAGGACGCCGCCGGGGGAGGGGCGGGTGCCGTGCACGGGGACGTCGGCCAGGGCGGTGCCCCAGGTGGTGGGGAGCCGGCCGCCTGGCTCCACCCGGCCGAACAGCACGTCCGCGAGCGCGTGCCCGCCCTCGCCGCCGGGGAACCAGGTGAGCATCAGCGCGGGGGCCGCGGCGTGCCAGGGCAGGGCGAGCGGGCCACCGGAGTTGACGCAGACCACGGTGCGCGGCTGGGCTTCCAGCACCGCGCGGACCAGCTCGTCCTGGCGGCCGGGCAGGTCGAGCCCGGTGCGGTCGCGGCCCTCCGCCTCGCTCTCCTCGGTGGTGCCGACGACCAGCACGGCGGCGTCGGCGCGCCGCGCGGCACAGACCGCGGCGTCCAGGGCCGCCGTGTCGTCCGCCGGGGGCGGCGCGGCGGACAGGACCGTGGCCCGCCCGGTGTCCTCGGCCAACTCGCGGCGGGCGACGACGGTGACCGGGCGGCCCGCCGCCAGGGCGATCCGGCCCTGCTGCCTGGGCGGGCGGACGTGCACCTGTGACGGGTCGTCGGTCTCCCGGGGGAAGTCGCCGTCGACGAGGGGCACACCGTCCACGGTGAGCGTCATCCGCCCGAACCCGGCCACGCCGAACGTCCACTCGCCCGCCCGGAGAGGTGTGCAGCGGGCGGACAGTTCCACGGTGCGGGCGCCGGGCACCAGGTGGGGTTCCAGGATCCTCCCGGAGAGCCGGTGCTCGGAGAACAGCGCCCGGCCCGCGGCGTCCAGGACCCGCAGCCGCACGCCGGGCCCGCCGGTCAGCGGGTCGCGGGCGAGCGTGCCGTCCAGGGGAGCCGGGGGCGCGCCGAGTTCGGGTCCCGGGGCGTGCACGATGCACGTGGCGGCGGGCAGGGCCGAGCGGATGCCGTCCAGCGGGGCCACCACCCGGTCGGGGAACACCTCCGCGCTGCCGCCGCCCTGGGCGCGCGGGCTCGCCGCGTGCCGCCCGATGACGGCGAGCGCCCGGATGCCGGCGGGATCGAGCGGGAGCAGGCCGGTGTTGCGCAGCAGCACGGTGCCGGCGCTCGCGGCACGCCGCAGCAGCGCGCGGACCGGGGCGTGCGCCCCGGGGGTGGCCGGGCGAGCGGGAGCCTCCGGTGCCGGGGGTTCCGGAGCCGGGGCTTCCGGTGCGGCTTCCGGTGCCGCGGCGTCGGGCGTGGTTGCGGTTGCGGTCGGTGCTGTGGTCGCGGGGTTCGGCGCTACCACGGGCCTGGTGACCGGTGCCGTGCCGGCCGCCATGTGTGCGGCTTCCCCTCCGGTGGGTCGGAGCGCCCCGAGGGCGCCCACCCGGCGGGCGAGCCGGAGCAGGCGCCGGACCTTCTCGTCGACCGCTTCCTCGGGCACCCGCCCGTCCCTGACCGCGGTGGCCAGCGCGTCGCCCCAGGGGCCTTCGGGGCCCGGCATGGCGAGGTCGAGAGCGGCGGCGGCCGGGCCGGCGGTGCTGCGCACGGCGCCCCAGTCGGAGACGGCGACACCGTCGAAGCCCCACTCCTGTTTGAGCGGGTCGGCGAGCAGCGGACTGGCCGACATCGTGGTGCCGTTCACCCGGTTGTAGGCGGACATCACCAGCCAGACGCCGGCCTCCACCGCGGCCTCGAACGGTGCCAGGTACACCTCCCGGAGCACGCGTTCCGGGACCCGTACGTCGACGGTGAGCCGGTCCGCCTCGGAGTCGTTGGCCACGAAGTGCTTCGCCGTGGCGGCCACTCCCGCGTCCTGGAGGCCGCGGACCAGTGCCGCCCCGATCGCGCCCGTCAGCAGCGGGTCCTCGGAGAAGCACTCGAAGTGCCGGCCGCCCAGCGGGGAGCGGTGCAGGTTGAGTGTCGGGGCGAGTACGGCGTCGACGCCCTTGCGGCGGGCCTCGGCGGCCAGCAGGGCGCCCAGTTCGGTGGCGAGTGGGGGGTGCCAGGTTGCGGCGAGGGCGGTGGGGGAGGGGAGGAGGACGGAGGTGCGGCGCTCGTCCCACTCCTCGCCGCGGACTCCGGCGGGGCCGTCCGAGAAGGTCATCTCGGCCAGGCCGATGGACGGTTCCGGGGCGGTGCGCCACGTTGTCGCGCCGGTGAGGAGCGCGACCTTCTGCGTCAGGTCGAGCTTCTCCAGTAGCCGCTCCAGCAGCTGCTCCGGCTCTGCGTCCGTCATCCGGCCTCCTGCCGTCCTGGGGGAGCTGCTGTGGTTGGGGAGCTGCTGTGGCTGGAGAGCGCTCTCCAAGCCTCCAGGATTCGCCGTGGGTGAGGGTGTGTCAACCGGGGGTTCGTATGGTTCTCTGCGCCATGGGGGTTCGCCCGGTGGGGCCGTGCAGGTGCGTCCTGGTTGCTCGCGCCCGCGCGGCGGAGCCGGGGATCGATACGGCCCCGCGCCCCTTCAGGCGCGCCTGCGGCGCGTTCCGCTACGGGGGAGCCCGCTGCGGTTTCAGTCGCGGCTCTCCGCCCGTAGTGGTTGCTCGCGCAGTTCCCCGCGCCCCTTCAGGGCGCGCCTGCGGCGCGTTCCCTCACAGGGGAGCCCGCACCGCAGGCGACCGCCGCCATGCTCAGCTCACCGCCGACTCCCGAAGTGGTGCCCGTTTCTGCGGGGTGTCCGTCGTGGAGGGGAGGGTGAGGACCATCGTGAGGCCGCCGCCGGGGGTGTCCTCGGCGGTGAGCGTGCCGGCGTTGGCCTCCGTGAAGCCGCGGGCCACCGCGAGGCCGAGGCCCACGCCCTCGCCGCGGGGGGCGTCGCCGTGCCGCTGGAACGGCTCGAAGATGCGGTCCTTGGCGTCATCGGGCACACCGGGGCCGCGGTCGACCACCCGCAGCTCGACCCGGTCGCCGAGCGCGCTGGCCGAGACGTGCACGGGACGGTCCGGCGGGCTGTACTTGACCGCGTTCTCCACGACGTTGGCGACCGCGCGCTCCAGCAGGCCCCGGTCCACGGACACCATCGGCAGGATCTCGGGGATGTCGAGCCGGACGCTGCCGGGCGGCACCCCTCCCAGCGCCATCGGGACCACCTCGTCGAGCCCCGCCGAGCCGATCAGCGGCGTGACGGTGCCGGTCTGCAGGCGGGACATGTCGAGGAGGTTGCCCACGAGGTGGTCGAGCCGGTCCGCGCCGTCCTCGATCCCGGCGAGCAGTTCGGCACGGTCGCGGGGCGACCACTCGACGTCCCCGGAGCGCAGGGAGGTCACCGACGCCTTGATGCCGGCGAGCGGGGTGCGCAGGTCGTGGCTGACGGCGGCGAGCAGGGCGGTGCGGATGCGGTTGCCCTCGGCGAGGGTGCGGGCCTGCGCGGCCTCGCCGGCCAGCCGCTGGCGGTCCAGCACGACGGCGGCCTGGGCGGCGAACGCGGCGAGCACGCGGCGGTCCTCGGCGGGCAGCACCCGGCCGGAGAGCGCGAGTGCCAGGTGCTCCCCCACGGGCAGGTCCACGTCCGCGTCCTCGGGGCGCCCCACGGGGCCGGTGCCGACCGAGGACACCGCCGACCACGCCGCCTTCTCGCCGGCCCGCTCCAGCAGCGTCACGCCGTCCATGGCGAACGTCTCCCGCAGCCGCTCCATCAGCGCGTGGAGCGAGTCCTCGCCGCGCAGCACGTTCCCGGCCAGGGAGGACAGCACCTGCGACTCGGCGCGCAGTCTCGCCGCCTGCTGGGTCCGCCGGGCCGCCAGGTCCACCACCGAGGCCACGGACACCCCCACCCCGACGAAGATCGCGATGGCGACGATGTTCTTGGGATCCGCCACCGTCAGCTGGTGCAGCGGCGGTGTGAACCAGTAGTTCAGCAGCAGCGAGCCGAACGCCGCCGACGCCAGTGCGGGCAGCAGCCCGCCGAGCAGGGCGGCGGCGACGGTGCAGGTGAGGAAGAGCAGCATGTCGTTGGCGAGCCCGAGGCCGGGCGCCCCGTCCCGCAGCACAAGGGTGAGCAGCACGGGCATCGCGACACCGGCCACCCACCCCCAGATGGTGCGGGAGCGGCCGAGCCGCGTCCCGCGCGGCACCGGCAGCCCCCGGCCCTTGGCCGCCTCCGCGTGGGTGACCATGTGCACGTCCAGGTCGGGTCCGCACTCCCGCGCGACGGTGGCGCTGGCGCCGGGGCCCAGCAGGTGGTGCCAGGGCTTGCGCCTGCTGACGCCGAGGACGATCTGGGTGGCGTTGTGTCCGCGGGCGAAGGCGAGGAGGGCTTCGGGCACGTCCTCGCCGATCACATGATGGAACGTGCCCCCCAGCTCCTCCACCAGCGCCCGCTGCACCACCAGCTCCTTCGGCGAAGCAGCCGTCAACCCGTCACTGTGCGAGACGTGCACCGCCAGGACCTCCCCACCGGCCCCCTTCTCCGCCAGCCGCACCGCACGCCGGATCAACGTCCGCCCCTCGGGACCACCCGTCAGACCCACCACGATCCGCTCACGCGCCCCCCACGTCGAACGGATGCCATGCTCCCCGCGATACCGCTGGAGACACTCATCCACCCGATCCGCCACCCACAACAACGCCAACTCACGCAACGCCGTCAGATTCCCCGGCCGAAAATAATGCGACAACGCCGCATCCACACGATCAGGCCGGTAGATGTTGCCGTGCGCCATACGCCGCCGCAGCGCCTGCGGATCCATATCCACCAACTCGATCTGATCCGCCCGCCGCACCACCTCATCAGGCACCGTCTCCAACTGACGCACCCCCGTGATCGACTCCACCACATCACCCAGCGACTCCAGATGCTGGATATTCACCGTGGAGATCACATCCACCCCCGCCCCCAGCAACACCTCCACGTCCTGCCACCGCTTGGCACGAGCAGAGCCCGGCACATTGCCGTGCGCCAACTCATCCACCAACACCACGGCCGGATCCCGCGCCAGCACCGCATCCACATCCAACTCCGCGAACGAGCAGTCCCGGTAGGCCACCTCCCGACGCGGCACCGCCTCCAGGCCCTGCACCATCACCTCGGTACGCGGCCGCCCATGGTGCTCCACCACCCCCACCACCACATCCGTGCCACGCTCCAGCCGACGGTGCGCCTCCGCCAACATCGCGTACGTCTTCCCCACACCCGGCGCCGCACCGAGATAGATCCGAAGCCTGCCGCGTCCCATGGGTGCCGCCTTTCCGTTCCCCCTGTCAGAAGCCAGTCAGAGGCCAGTCAGAAGCCAGTCAGAGGCCAGTTTCGAAGCCCGCCAGACGCCCGCCAGAAGCCCGTGAGAGCCCACTCGGGGGCGCGCCCCCTCCGGCCCGTCAGGGCTCGAAGCGGTACCCCATGCCCGGCTCGGTGATCAGGTACCGGGGGCGTGCGGGGTCGCGCTCCAGCTTGCGTCGCAGCTGGGCCATGTAGACCCGCAGGTAGTTGCTGTGCGCGGCGTAGGTGGGCCCCCACACCTCCTGGAGCAGCCGGCGCTGGGTGACCAGCCGTCCGGGGTTGTCGACGAGGATCTCCAGCAGGTGCCACTCGGTGGGGGTGAGCCGCACGGTGCGGCCCCCGCGGTGCACCTTCTTCGCCGCCAGGTCGATCGTGAACTCGTCGGTGGTCACCGTGACCGCCTCGTCGCTCTCGGCCGGGGACTGGCGCCGCCGGGTGGCGGCGCGGAGCCTGGCCAGCAGCTCGTCCATGCTGAACGGCTTGGTGACGTAGTCGTCGGCGCCCGCGTCCAGGGCGCGCACCTTGTCCTCCGAGGTGTGCCGCGCGGAGAGCACCAGGATCGGCACCTGGCTCGGCGAGCGCCGCAGGCCCCTGATCACGTCGACGCCGTCCATGTCCGGCAGTCCCAGGTCGAGGACGATCACGTCGGGCTCGTGGGCCGCGGCCAGCCGCAGCGCGGTGCGCCCGTCGCGGGCCTCCTGGACCTCGAAGGTGCGCACCTGGAGATTGATCCGCAGCGCGCGCACGAGCTGCGGGTCGTCCTCCACCACCAGTACCCGGGGCATCGGTGTGCCGCCTTTCCTGCCGTGGGCGTGCAGACCCGCACTGCTCGTGCCGCGCGGGTACGGGATCGCGCCGCCCTGCGGCCGGGGGCGCCCGTACAGGACGGGGCCGCCGCCGGGCGGGGCGTGGTGGCCGGGAGCGGACCCGGGGCGCGCCGGAGCCGGGTTCGCCGGCGACGGACGCGGGCCGGGCGCCGGGGTGGTGCGGTCGGGCATGCGATCAGCCCTTCGCCGGGTCGCGGGAGTGGGGGAAGAGAGGGTGATATCAGGCCGTCTGGCCCAGAAGAGCAAACATCGCCGCCTCTGCCTGGTTAAGGGCTCTTGATGCGTCCTATACGGGGGTGGTCCGACTCTTGACGCTCGCCTGACGCAGGTGTGGGTCAGGTCACAGGGCGGTGTCCTCGGAGGCGTCGAGAGGCACGGGGCGGTGGCCGTTAGGGTCGTACGGCACGCAATCGCCGGAGGGATATGTGGCGCCGCACACCGTCATCGATGTCATGATCATTCTGGAGCGCAGCGACGGCAGCATCCTGCTCGCCGAGCGCTCCGGCACAGGATTCGGGGACGGCATGCTGAACCTCCCCAGCGGCAAGGTCGAGCCCGGGGAGAGCGTCCTTGAGGCCGCCGTCCGCGAGGCCCGCGAGGAGACGGGGATCCGCATCGACGAGCCGGCCCTGCGCCTCGTCCATGTGATGCAGCACCGCAACACCGCCGACGACGTCCGCGTCGGCTGGTTCTTCGCCACGTCCCAGTGGCTCGGCGAGCCCGTCAACGCCGAGCCCCACAAGTGCGCCGGCCTCGCCTGGCACCGTGCGGACCAGCTCCCCGCCCACACGATGCCGTACAACGCCCTCGGTATCGCCCACTATCTCAAGGGCGAGCCGTTCTCCGTGCACGGCTGGTAGACGGTCCCCCGAACTGCTGACGGGCCGTCAAGGACCCGGCGGGGGACGGTGGCCGCAGGACATTAGGATCGTCGCATCGGCTAGGCGGAGGGTGTCGGCGATGCACATGATCGAGGGGCTTGGCGTACGGTTGCGCCCGGCCAGGGCGGGGGACCGGGAGCGCTTCCTGGAGATCCTGGGCTGCCCGGAGGTCGCCCGCTGGTGGGGCGATCCCGAGGAGGAGGCCGACGAGGCCTGCGCGCCCCCCGCCGGCGTGCGCAGCTACGCCATCGAGCAGCGCCCCGAGAACGGCGCGTCCGAGAACGGCACGGAATCGCCCGTCGTCGGCATCGTGCAGGCATGGGAGGAGACCACCCGGGACTTCCGGCACGCCGGCCTGGACATCGCCGTCCACCCCGACTGGCACCGCAAGGGCATCGGCAGCGCCGCCCTCTACGTCCTCGCCCACTACCTCTTCGAGGTGGACGGCCACCACCGCCTGACGATCGACCCCGCGACGGACAACGAACCCGCCATCAGCCTCTACCAGAAGCTCGGATTCCGCCCGGTGGGCGTGATGCGCGAGTACGAGCGCAGGGACGACGGGACGGTGCGCGACGGCCTGCTGATGGACATGCTCGCCGGCGAGCTGGTGGAGCCGGGGCAGGCCTGATCCTCCCGGGCGCCCGCGTCACGGCGCGCTTGCGTCGCGGCGGGCTCCTGTCCGGGATGTACCCCCGTCCGGGATGTACCCCCGTCCGGGATGTGCCTCCGTCCGAGGCGAGGCGCTCCCCGGTCCGCCCGGGACATCGGACAAGGCGTTGCTCGGGACGCCGGGACGCCGGGACGCGCCCGATCCCGCGTCCCGGGGAAGCCGCTCACTCGCCGTCGCCGGAGTCCCCCGCGCTCTCCTCCGCCTGGGCCGCCGCCAGCCGCCGCTGGCGCGCGCCCACCACCACGGCCGCCGCGGCCGAGACGACGCCGAGGGCGGCGGGGACCATCCAGTCGCGGTTGAGGGTGTGGCCGATGACGTGGTCCAGGGAGAGCCGGCCGGGTCCCATCACCGCCAGACTCGTGGTGATCAGGCCCATGACGGCCGGGAGCTCCAGACCCCCGGACGTGTTGAAGAAGCCGTTGGGCGCGTGGACCGCGGCCGCGCCGGCCATGCCGCCCGCCGCCGCCGCACCCGCGGCCGGGGTGGCGAGCCCCATCGCCAGCAGCGCCCCGCCGCCGGTCTCCGCGACGCCCGACGCCAGCGCGCTGACCGTGCCCGGCTTGTACTGGATCGATTCCATGAACTGCGCCGTGCCCTCGACACCCCCGCCGCCGAACCAGCCGAAGAGCTTCTGCGTGCCGTGGGACATCAGCACGGCACCGGTCCCGAGGCGCAGCATCAGCAGTCCCACGTCACGTCTGTCGACACACATCGCTCGCGGTACCTCCTCCTGACGGCGCACGCGGCACCGCCATGCGCCGGGTGCCTCTGGTGCATGCGCCTCAACCGTCGCACGGTCCCGGCCCCCGCACCGTGCCGTCTCGGCCGTACGGGTGGCGGGCGCGGCGGGCGGCGCGGGCGTCAGCCCCGGCCCACGTACGGCATGGCCGTCGCCAGCACCGTCGCGAACTGCACGTTGGCCTCCAGGGGCAGTTCCGCCATGTGCCGGACGGTGCGGGCCACGTCGCGGACGTCCATCACCGGCTCGGCGGCCACCTGCCCGTTCGCCTGGGGCACCCCCCGCTGCATCCGCTCGGTCATCTCGGTCGCGGCGTTTCCGATGTCTATCTGGCCGCACGCGATCCGGTACGGGCGGCCGTCCAGGGAGAGCGACTTGGTGAGCCCCGTCAGCGCGTGCTTGGTCGCCGTGTAGGCGATCGACCGCGGGCGGGGAGCGTGCGCGGAGACGGAACCGTTGTTGATGATCCGGCCGCCCTGCGGGTCCTGCTCCTTCATCTGCCGGAACGCCGCCTGGGCGCAGAGGAACGCGCCGTTCAGGTTGGTGTCGACGACGTGCCGCCAGGCGTCGTAGGACAGCTCCTCGGTGGCGACGCCGGCCGGGCCGAAGGTGCCCGCGTTGTTGAAGAGCAGGTCGAGCCGGCCGAACCCGTCCCGCGCCGCGGCGAACAGCGCGTCCACCTCGGCGGGGCGTGTCACGTCCGTGCGGACGCACAGCACGGCCGGAGCGTTCCCACCGGCCAGCGCCGCCGTCTCCTCCAGGGCCTCGGGCCGCCGCCCGGCCAGCGCCACCGACCAGCCACCGGCCAGCAACTCCAGGGCGACCGCGCGCCCGATCCCGGAACCGGCGCCTGTGATCACCGCGGTCCTGCTCGGCCTCTCGTCCATGGGAACGGAGAGTACGTGGTGTCCCGTTGGGGGCCACCCAGAAGGGGCGCGGGGATGGGGGTACCTCCCACGCCTTCAAGGCAGTGGGGGAGCGAGAAGCCCCACTCACCGATGGTCCAGGCGCGACGGGAACCACCCACTTCAGGTGGTGGCGACCCGCAGGGCCGCGTTAGCGGCACCCGCACAAGCCCCCAACAGACGTGCCGGCCGACCCGCGCGTCAGCGCGCCGCCTCGCCCGGGTAGACGACCCCGATCCGCTCCCGTATCGCGTCGAGCGTGCGCATCACCGCGAGGGAGCCCTCCAGCGGCACGAGCGGGGACTCGGTCTCGCCCGCCCGCAGGCAGCGCATCACCTCGGCCGCCTCGTGCCGGAACGTGGAGCGGTGGCCGTCCGCCGGGTCGAGGGTGTGCTCCTCGGGGTCGTGGCCGTCGCGGTAGAGCACGAACCGGTCGGGGTGGAAGAAGCCGTGCGGGATCTCGATGCGGCCCCGGTCGCCGGAGATCACGGCGCTCACCGGGCTGCTCGCGTCGAGCGCGCAGTGCACCACGGCCTGGGCACCGCTCTCGTACCCGAGCACCGCCGTGGTCCGCAGGTCGACGCCCTCGTCCGAGAGCGTCGCGCTCGCCACCAGATCCGCGGGCTCACCCAGCAGCAGATGCGCGAACGACACCGGGTAGACGCCCAGGTCGAGGAGTGCCCCGCCGCCCAGCTCGGGGTTGCGCATCCGGTGCTCCGGCGCGAAGTCGCCGGTGATCCCGAAGTCGGCGTGCACCGCGTGGACCTCGCCGATCGCCCCGTCGTCGACGAGCAGTCTCGCCCGGCGGATCAGGGGGTTGAGGTACGTCCACATCCCCTCCATCAGGAAGGTGCGGTGCCGGCGGGCCAGCGCGACCAGCTCGGCCGCCTCCCGCTCGTTCATCGTGAGGGGTTTCTCACACAGGACCGCCCGGCCCGCCTCCAGGCAGAGCCCGGCGGCCGCCCGGTGCGCCGAGTGCGGGGTGGCGACGTAGACCACGTCCACCTCGTCGTCCTTGGCGAGCGACGCCCAGTCGCCGTACGCCTTCGGTATCCCGAACCGCTCGGCGAACTCCCGGGCAGGCCCCTCGCTGCGCGAGGCCACCGCCACCACGTCCGCGTCCGGCATCTCCACGAGGTCCTGGGCGAACTTCGCCGCGATCCCGCCGGTCGCCAGCACACCCCACCGCACCTGCTCCACAGCCGTGCCTCTCCCTCTGCGTGCCGCCGGAACCGTGCGGTCCGGTCGCCTGAGCCTACGACGGCCCCACCCGCACGGACCGTCCACCCCTCGCCCGGCCCACGAACGACGGCCTCCACCGCGAAGAACTCGTTCCCCGCCCGCATGCTCGAACTGAGAACATGGAGCCCTATTCGACGAAGGGGAGGACCCATGTCCGAGCGTGGCCGCACCACGCGGGACGACCACGGGCCGCAAGGCCACATACCCACCGCGCAGGACGCGCATCCGCGTCCGGCGCCCGCACCCCGGCAAGCCGCCCGAGGCGGCATCGCGCCCGCGGCACTGCGCCGCACCGGCCTGCTGGTCACCCTCATCCTCGGCGGGCTGACCGCCGTACCGGCGCTGTCCATGGACATGTACCTCCCGTCGCTCCCGGAGGTCACCGACTCGCTGCACGCGCCCGCCGCCACCGTGCAGCTCACGCTCACCACCTGCCTCGCCGGAATGGCCCTGGGCCAGCTCGTGGTGGGGCCGATGAGCGACAAGTGGGGCCGCAGGCGCCCCCTCCTGGTCGGCCTCCTCGTCTACATCCTCGCCACCGCCGCCTGCGCGTTCGCGCCCACCATCGAGCTGCTCGTCACCTTCCGGCTCGCCCAGGGCCTGGCGGGCGCCGCCGGCATCGTCATCGCACGCGCCGTGGTCCGCGACCTCTACGACGGGGTGGCCATGGCGCGGTTCTTCTCCACCCTGATGCTGATATCGGGGGTCGCGCCCATCGTCGCCCCGATCATCGGCGCCCAGGTGCTGCGGGTGACGGACTGGCGGGGCGTCTTCTACATCCTCACCGTGGTCGGCACCCTGCTCACCGCCGTCGTCTGGTTCAGGCTCCCGGAGACCCTCGACCCGGAACGGCGCCAGGGCGGCGGGGTCGGCGGGGCGCTGCGCACCATGCGGGGGCTCATCGCCGACCGGGTCTTCAGCGGCTACATGATCGCGGGCGGGTTCGCGTTCGCGGCGCTGTTCGCCTACATCAGCGCCTCGCCCTACGTGATCCAGGAGATCTACGGGGCCTCCGCGCAGACGTACTCACTCGTCTTCTGCCTCAACTCGATCGGGCTCGTCGCCATGGGGCAGCTCAACGGCAAGGTCCTCGTCGGCCGGGTCAGCCTGGACAAGGTGCTGGGCGTGGGGCTCACCCTGATCACGCTCGCGGCGGCGGCGCTGCTGCTGATGACCAGCGGCGTCCTCGGACCCGTCGGCCTGGTGCCGATCGCCGCCGCGCTCTTCGTGCTGATGTCCGCGATGGGCCTGGCCCTGCCGAACACCAACGCCCTCGCGCTGATGCGCACCCCGCACGCGGCGGGCTCCGCCTCCGCGCTGCTGGGCACCTCGCAGTTCCTCATCGGCGCGGTGGCCTCGCCGCTGGTCGGGGTGGCGGGCGAGCGCACCGCCGTGCCGATGGCCGTCGTCCAGGTGGCCGCCTCGCTGGTGGCCTTCGGCTGCTTCCTCGGCCTGTGCCGGCCCTGGCGGCACTTCGCGGCGGGCCGGGAACCCGCACAGGTGACCCGCCCGGTGCGCCGGTCCCTGTGGACGCGGCCGGTGGGCGCCCCGGAAGGGACGCCGTCCGCGCCCGCGGTGCACGAACCGCGGGCTGCCCGGCAGGTGGCGCGGGCGGCGGGTGAGGTCCCGTCGGTCGCCGGCCCCGGGGAGGTGGAGCGCTGAGCACGCCTCGGCTACGCCTGGCACCGCCCGAGCGCGCCGGGCTCGACCCCGGCGCGCTGCGCCGGATGGTGCACGGGGTACGCGACCTGCACACCGGGGACCGGCCCTGGTGTGCGGGCGCCGTGCTGCTGGCGGGACGCGGGCCGGTGATCGCGGTCGAGGAGGCGTTCGGCTGGGCCGAGCGGTACCGCGCCTACGACCCGCGGACGGACAGGGGCGTCGAGCTGCCTGCCGGCCGGTGGCGTCCGATGCGCACCGGCACTCCGTTCGACCTGGCCTCGCTCACCAAGCTGTTCACGACGGTCGCCGTGATGCAGCAGATCGAACGGGGCGCGCTCGGCGTCGACGCACGCGTCGGCACGTACCTGCCGGAGTTCCGGGCCGCCGCCGAACACCGCATCACCGTGCGGCAGCTGTTACTGCACACCTCCGGGCTGCCCCCGGAACTGCCGCTGTACGACCTGCCGGACGACACGGCCCGGCTCGCGGCCCTGCGCGCCCAGGAACCGGTGGCCGAGCCCGGCCGGTACCTCTACTCGGACGTCAACATGCTGCTGTTACAGCACGCTCTGGAGCGGGTCACCCGGCGCCCGCTGGACGTGCTGGTCCGGGAGGGCATCACCCGGCCGCTCGGCATGACGGCCACCGGGTTCGGGCCCTGCCCCGGCGCCGCGGCCACCGAGGACCAGCGGCGGCCGTGGGCCAAGGCGGACCGGGGGATGCTGAGCGGCGAGGTGCACGACGAGAACGCCTGGGCGCTCGGCGGGGTCGCCGGCCACGCCGGGCTGTTCTCGACGGGCCGCGACCTCGCGGTGTTCTGCCGCGCGATCCTCGCCGGGGGCGCCTACGGGACGGCGCGGATCCTCGCCCCCGACTCCGTCGACCTGATGCTGGCACCGCCCGGACTAGGGTTCCGCACCGACCAGCCCTGGTTCATGGGCGAGCTCTCCGGACGGGGCGCGGCGGGGCACACCGGGTTCACCGGCACGTCGCTGGTCCTGGACCGCGCCACCGACACCTTCGCCGTCCTGCTCGCCAACACCGTCCACCCGTGCCGCCGCCCACCCGACAGCGCCCCGCGCGCCACGGTCGGCACGTGGCTCGCGCGGGCGGTGGTCCCCGGCTGAGGGCGGCGGGAGGGGCGCTTTCGGGTGGGCGGCCGTTCCGCGCCTCCTCCCCGCGCCTCTCCCGCCGCCCCCGGACCTGGGCGGCGGGGTGCCGCGGGCCGCGCCCGTAGAATGCGGCCGATGAACGCGAACACGGTCGACGACGGGCTGCGGGTCGCATTGGACGGTGCCCTCGACGGCCTCGCGCCGCGCAGTGCCGCGGCGGCCGTCGGGCGGCTGATCGCCCAGTACCGGGGTCAGACCCCGACCGGCGCCCCGGTGCTCCGTGACCGTGCGGACGTCGTCGCCTACGCCGCCTACCGCATGCCGGCCACCTCCGCCGCGGCCCGTGCCGCGCTCGGCGCTCTCGCCTCCGCACTGCCCGGAGACTGGGCCCCGGACAGCCACCTCGACCTCGGCGGCGGCACCGGCGCCGCGATCTGGGCGGCGAACGACACGTGGGGCGCCGCGCGGCCCGTCACCGTGCTCGACTGGGCGGAGCCCGCCCTCGCCCTGGGCCGCGAGCTGGCGGCCGCCCACCCGCACCTGACGTCCGCCGACTGGCGCCGCGCCCGCCTCGGCGGCACGGCTCCGCTGCCCGCCGCGGGCCTGGTCACGCTCTCCTACGTACTGGGCGAGCTGACCGAGCGGGACCGCGACGCCGCCGTGACCGCCGCTGCCGGAGCCGGGCAGGCGGTGGTGGTCGTGGAGCCGGGCACTCCGGACGGCTACGAACGGGTGCTCGCCGCGCGGGAGGGGCTGATCCGAGCCGGCATGCGCGTCGCGGCACCCTGCCCGCACGGCGCAGACTGCCCCATCGCCCCCGGCACCGACTGGTGCCACTTCTCGGTGCGGGTCAGCAGGTCGGCCCTGCACCGGCAGGTCAAGGGCGGCTCGCTGCCGTACGAGGACGAGAAGTTCAGCTTCGTCGCGGCGGTACGGCCACCACTCGCACCCACCCCGGCCCCGGCCCGGGTGCTGCGCAGGCCGCAGATCCGCAAGGGCCACGTACTCCTGGACCTGTGCACCGAGGACGGCACCCTGACCAGAACGACGGTCACCAAACGGCAGGGCCCCGCTTACCGCGCCGCGCGGGACGCGTCGTGGGGGGATGCGTGGGAGCCACCGGAGACCACGTAGCCGGGCCGCCCAAGCGCTGTGGGGTCCGCTTACGGCTGGGGTGCACCACGGCGGACCCCAGGGGCGCGGGAACTGCGCGAGTAACCACGACGAACCGCCAGGGTGGCCACCGGCAGGTGGCAGGGCCACCACGGTGTGTGGAGTCCGCTTACGGCTGGGTGCACCACGGCGGACCCCAGGGGCGCGGGGATGGGGGTACCTCCCACGCCCTGAAGGCAGTGGGGGAGCGAGCAACCACGACGAACCCCAGGGTGGCCACCGGCCGAAAGCAACCGTGGAGAGCCGCAAGGCCACCGCCAGGTGGCGAGAGGCTAGGGCCGCACCCCCGGCCAACCGCACCCGTCAGGGCGCAACTCCAGGGTGCAGCACTTCACGCTGCCCCCACCCTTCAGCAACTCGCTCAGGTCGACCCCGACAGGGAGATACCCCCGCTCCCGCAACGCCTCCGCGAGCCCTACCGCGGCCTGCGGAAGCAGCACGTGCAGCCCGTCCGAGACAGCGTTGAGACCGAGCGCGGCGGCGTCCGCGTCCGACGCCACGAGCGCGTCGGGGAAGAGCCGGCGCAGCACCTCCCGGCTGCCCGCCGAGAAGGCCCCGGGGTAGTACATGATCTCGTCGGCCGCCTCGTCGAGTACGGCGAGCGCGGTGTCGAGGTGGTAGTAGCGCGGGTCGATCAGGTCGAGCCCGATCACCGGCCGGCCGAAGAACTCCTGTGCCTCGCCGTGGGAGAGCGGGCTCGCCCTGAAGCCGCGCCCCGCGAGGAGGTAGGAGGCGGTCACGGCGAAGTCGCCCTCGCCCTCGTTGATGTGCTCCGGCTCGCGGACCTCCGCGTACCCGTGCGCCCGGAACCACGCCAGGTGCGCCGCCGCCTCCAGGCTGCGCTGCCGGAAGGCGAACCGGGCGCCGAGCACCCGGCCGTCCACGACGGTCGCGCCGTTCGCCGCGAAGACCATGTCGGGCAGGCCGGGGACGGGCTCCAGCACCTCCACGGTGTGGCCGAGGGAGAGGTAGCGGTCGCGCAGGTCCCCCCACTGGGTGAGCGCGAGCGGGACGTCGACCGGCTTCGCCGGATCCATCCAGGGGTTGATGGAGTAGGTGACCTTGAAGTGTGCCGGTGGGCACATCAGATAGCGCCGGGGTGTGGCGCGCCGGGGCGGTCGGCTCAACGAGAGCTCCTCATGTACCGCAGGGACGTGTGAGGACCATGGTGGGGCGCGGAGCGCTGATGCGCAGGTGGGTCTGCCGAACGGATGACAGACATATCCGCGATCGTCGCTCTGGTGCTGATCCCGGAGGTTCACCGCGGGGAGGGAGCCGGGAGCCCCGCACGGTTAAAACCGGGAGCCCCGCACGGTTAAAATAGGACAAAGCCGATAGAACTCCTCGTCGGCGCCCCGGCCAGTGGGACACCGCCATGCGCTCTCCCCTCCACCCGCACCCGAGCGGCACGAGCGGCGGCCGCCCTGCGTCCGCGTGGGAGTCGGCGCCCTGCCCCGCCCTGGTCGTCGCCGCCTCCGGCACCGTCACCGCGCTGAACGCGGCAGCCGCCCGTCTGATGCCGGACGCGGTTCCCGGCGTGCGACTCGACGCGATCGCGCCCAGGTGGCTGGCCGTGGCACACCACGCCCTGCGGAGCACGTCGGAAACGGCCGACCCCGCCCGGACCGCCCCCGCCGTGCTCATCGCCGACCCCGCCGCCCGGGGAGAACTGGCCGGCCGGTTCTTCGAGGCCCGCCCCGCCCCGGCCGGCGACGGGGGCACGGTCTGGTGGCTGCTGGACGACACCGCCCGGCACCGCGCCGAGGAGGCCCTGGAACGCTCCGAGCGCGCCCTGCGCCGCGAGCGGGACCGCACCGCGTTCCTCGCCTGTTCGTCGCAGGCCCTGGCCACCGTCCTGAATGCCGACCGCTGCATGGAGGTCACCGCGCAGCTCGCCGCCGACCACCTCGCCGATGCCGCCGTGGTGATCGCCTCCGGCGGCCGGAGCCTGCTGCTGGCGTACGGCAGCGCGGGGCGGGCCGCGCGCCGCGACGAGACCGGGGCGCCGGCGGACCAGGTACCCGGCCTGAGCGAGGCGCTGTCCGCCTTCCCGCCGGCGCCCGCCCGCCGGATCGATGACGCGGCCCTGCCCGGGTGGGCCGTACCGCCCGGATTCCCGGGCCCCGCGGGTCCCGCCCTGCTCACGCCCATGCCCGGGCACGGCGGCACCGCGGGCGCCCTGCTCCTGCTGCGCCGGGCGGACCGGCCGCCCTTCACGGAGGAGGAGACGACGCTCGTCGGGCTGTTCGCGGCCCGCGCCGGCGCCGCGCTCGCCGTGGCCGGTGCCTACGCCGAGCAGGCCGCGGTGACCAGCACGCTGATGCGCGAGATCCTGCCGCCGCGGCTCGGCCCGGTCCGGGGCGTGGACTTCGCGGGCGGCTACCGCGCCGCGCACCGGACCGAACGCGTCGGCGGCGACTTCTACGACGTGCATCCCGGAAGCGGGGCGGGCAGCGAGACGCTCGCCGTGCTCGGCGACGTCTGCGGCAAGGGCCTGGACGCCGCCGTCCTCACCAGCAGGATCCGGACCACCGTGGAGGCCCTGCTGCCGATGGCAGGCGACCACATGCGCATGCTGCGCACCATCAACCGCACCCTGCTCGGCACCCCGGACACCTCCTTCGCCACGCTCGTCCTGGCCTCGGTGGCCCGCCGCGGCCGGCGCGTGCACCTGCGGCTGACCAGCGGCGGCCACCCTCCGCCACTGGTGGTATGGGCGGACGGCGCCGTGCGGGAGACCCGGACGCGGGGCACCCTGATCGGGGTCCTCGACGACATCGAGGCCGAACCGGACGAGGTCGACCTGGCGCCGGGGGAGACCTGCCTGCTCTTCAGCGACGGCATCACCGAGGCACGGGGCGGCCCGCTCGGGGGCGCCATGTTCGGCAGCGAGCGGCTGGCCGCCGGGCTCGGCGCCTGTGCCGGGATGCCCGCCGAGGCCGTCGTCGAGCACATCCAGATGCTGGCCGCCGAGTGGGTCGGCGAGAGCCGGCACGACGACATGGCCGTCCTCGCCGTCACGGCGCCCCCGCTCCCCGCCTGCGCGGCCGGGGCCGGGGCCGGCACGGCCGCGCCCCGGTCGGAGGCGAGCGGCGGGTGAGCGCCGTGGAAGGTCCCGCGGGGGAGCTGGCCGCCGCGCGCGAGGCGCTGTGGCACGCGGTGCGGCACGGCGACGAGCGTGCCGCGCGCGGAGCCGCCCTGACGGCCCTGGACGGCGGAGCATCCGCGGAGGACGTGCTGCTGGACGTGGTGGCCGCCGTCCAGCGCACGATCGGCGCCGAGTGGGCCGCCAACCGGATGACGGTGGCGCAGGAGCACGCGGCGACCGCGATCGACGACCACGTGGTCAGCGCCGTCGCCGCCCACCCGGCGGCAGCCGTCCCGGAGGAGCGGCGCGGCCGGATCACGGTCACCTGCGTGGACGGCGAGTGGCACGCGCTGCCCGCCCGGCTGCTGGCCGAGGTGCTGCGGCTGCGCGGCTGGCACGTCGACGACATCGGGAGCCAGGTTCCCGTGCGGCACCTCCTCGACCATCTGCACCGCACCGGCCCCGACGCCGTCGCCCTCTCCTCCTCCCTGCCCGTGCGGCTGCCCACCGCCCACGCCACCGTCGTCGGCTGCCAGGCCGCCGGCGTCCCGGTGCTGGCCGGCGGTGCAGGGTTCGGGGCCGACGGACGCTTCGCGCGGCTGCTCGGTGCCGACGTCTGGGCGCCCGACGCGCGGGCCGCGGCGGACCGGCTGGCCGGGGGACCGCCGCGGCTGCACCCGCTCGACGCCCACCGGCCCGTCGACGACCTGCCGGAGGCCGCCCGCCGGGAGCACGCCCTGCTCGTCCGGGACCGCGCGGACCTCGTGCGCCGGACCCTCGGCGGCCTGCGGGACCGCTTCCCCGCCCTGGGCGAGCGCACCGGTTCCCCGCAGCAGCAGTCCCTGGCCGAGGACGTCGCCCGTACCGTCGACTTCCTGGCCGCCGCGGTCTACACCGGCGACGACCCCGTGTTCACGGAGTTCACCGCCTGGCTGGTGGACATCCTCGCCGCTCGCGGGGCGCCCGCGGGCCTGGTGCCCGCGGCCGTCGACCTGCTGGGCGAGCAGCTCGCCGGCCGCGCCCGGGCGCCCGCCGTGCTCGGTGCGGCCCGCCGGGCACTCGACGGGCGGGACGCCGCCTGAGACCGGTGGGACCGTGGGCGTGCGCGCGCCTCCACGGCGTACCCCCAGCCGTCTTCCCGCGTGCCCTCCAACCGCCTCCCCGCGTGCCCTCCAGCCGCCTCCCCGCGTGCCCCCGGCCCGTCTTCCGGCGCGCCCCTCAGTCGTCTCCCCGCGTGCCCCCGGCCGTCTCCCGCGCACGCCCCGTACCGCACGCCCGGAGACGGACCGTCTCGGCTCGTCCGCTGTAGATTCGCCGTATGGCCTCCGCCCCGAAAGAGCCCGCCACCGGCACGTCAGCCCCCGCTCCCGCGCTCGCCCACGCGCCCGCCTCCGACGCCGGGCGCCGCGGCGAGCCCGATGCCGCGCGCCGCAGCGAGCGGTCCCGGCGCGCCATCCACGCCGCCGCCCTCTCGCTCGTCGCCGAGCTCGGCTATGCCAGGACCACCATCGAGGGCATCGCCGCCCGCGCCGGGGTGGGCAAGCAGACCATCTACCGGTGGTGGTCGTCGAAGGCGGAGGTGCTCTTCGAGGCGTTCGTGGAGTTCGGCGCGCAGGCCGCCGAGGAGGCGGGGGAAGCCGGGCAGGGGTCCGGCCCCCTGCCGGACACCGGCGATCTCGCGGCGGACCTGAAGACCGTGCTGCGGGCCACCGTGGACGGGCTGCTCGACCCGCGCTTCGAGCCGCCGGCGCGCGCCCTGGCCGCCGAGGGCCTCGTCAACGAGCAGCTCGGCCGGGCCCTCGTCGCCCGCGTGCTCGAACCGCAGCTGCAACGCCATGTGCAGCGGCTGGAGGCCGCCCGGGAGGCCGGCGACGTACGCCCCGACCTGGACCCGAGGATCGCCCTGGAGCTGTTCGTCTCGCCGCTCGCCCAGCGCTGGCTGCAGCACACCGGACCGCTCACCCACGACTACGCCGACACCCTCGTCGACTACGCACTGTACGGGCTGGTGCCCCGGTGACCCGCCCGGCCGGGGCCGACCGCACCCCGGATGCGGGCTTGGGCCACGCGCGGCGCAGGATGATGGGACGATGAAGAGGAACCTGCCGGCACGTCCGTGCGCACGAGGGCGGCGGGCGCCGGCCGGCAAGAGGGTGAGCGAGGGGATACATGGGCGCTGAGTTCGGCCGCAGGTCCGGCGGGCAGGGCAGGATCTCCCAGTGGTTGCGGCGCCGCCCCAAGGACACCGGGGACGACGTCGGACGCGCCGCCCTGCTGCTCGCCGCCGCCGGGGCCGGCCTGCCGCTCGCGCCCGCCGCCCATCCCTACGGCTACCGGTGTTCCTGCGACCGCGTCGGATGCCCGACGCCCGCCCGGCACCCCGTCTCGTTCGCCTGGCAGACCCAGTCCACGATGGACCTGGCGCAGGTCGAGCGGTGGATCGAGAGCCAGCCGGAGGCCAATTTCATCACCGCCACCGGCATGGTCCACGACGTCCTCGACGTCCCGGTGGAGGCCGGCCGCGCGGCGCTGGACCGGCTGCTCGGCGCCGGGGTCGAGGTGGGCCCGGTCGCGGACTCCGGGGACGGGCGGATGCTGTTCTTCACCCTGACCCGCGGCACGCCCGAGGACGAGGACGAGTGGTGGCCGTGCGAGCTCGACTGCCACCCCGAGACCGCGGACGAGCATCCGGGGCTGCGCTGGCACTGCCGCGGCTCGTACGTGCTCGTGCCGCCGGCCCGGCTGCCCGAGGGGAACTCCGTCGGCTGGGTGCGGGGGCCCGAGCATCCGCTGCCCGATCCGCTCTCGCTGCTTGAGGTGTTGACCGACGAGGCGGCGCGGTTCTCGGGGGACCCGATGTCGGTGGGGTGGCCCTTGAGGGGCTAGAGGGTGTTCCGGTGCGGTCAGCCGGAACGTGGTCGCGGTTGGCCATCTCGCCTCGGACCTGCGGTCGGCCCTTTCCCTGCCGGACCTGCGGTCCGGCACCCCTCCATGCGTGGGCTGTCCATCGTCTTGGGAACGTACGGTCGTGGGTGGTTGTTCGCGCAGTTCCCCGCGCCCCTGTGCGGACTTGCGGTCCGGCGCCCTCCCAAGGGGGCCTTTCCGTGGTCTCGGGATCACCCGGTCGTGATTCGTTGCTCGCTCCCCCACTGCCTCGAGGGCGTGGGGGTACCCCCATCCCCGCGCCCCTATAGGGCGCCGGGAGCCGCTTGGTGCGCTGGAACCGCTACTCGCCCTTTGCCGCCGTCAGGCCCTGGATCCGGCTGAGGATCCGGATCTGCGCGTCCCCGCCCTTCTTCGGGTCGAGCACCATCTGGTTGGAGATCCGCTCCAGGGTGATGGACTGCTTGACGTCGCCCGTCGTGAGGGCCTTCACGTCCGGAGGGACGTTCAGGGTCAGGGTCTTGGCGGCGGTCTCCTTCTCGTAGTGGCGGCTGGCGAAGAAGATCACCGCGCCCCCGTCCTTGGTGCGCAGCCCGACCGGGGCGAAGTCCCCGTCCGCCACCGGCTGGTCGATGTACTGGCGTGACACGCCGGGACGGCTGGCGTCCTTCTCGCGCTGGGCGCGCCAACCGCTGGTCTGGGCGCCGGGCGCGAAGCCGTCGCCGCCCTGCTGGAGGTAGGTCGTGTAGGCCTTGCTGAGCTGCCCGGGTGCCGTCGCGAGGTCCGGGGCGTCGCTCTTCACGGCCTCGGCCAGGCCGTCCTTGCCGACGGCGAACTCGGGGACGCGGGAGGGCGCGAGGACGGTCAGGTAGGACGCCTGCCAGAGCGCGTGCGGGCCGCTGCGGGTGAAGACCAGCAGCCAGCTGGAGTCCTGCGCGGGGTCGCCGTCCTGGTCGCCGTTGGTGTCCGCCTCCACCACGAAGAACTTCGGCCAGCCCGCCATCTTCGGGATGGTGTAGTGGGGGTCGGTGAGCTCCAGGTCGGTGTGGTCCGGGTTGCCCTGGGGGTTGTTGACGTGCTTGGCCTTCAGCCCGGCCTGGTTGATGGCGCCCAGCGCGCCCGTGACGCGGTCCGCGTCGAGAGCCGGGTCGTAGGCCTTGTCGGCCTTGTTGTAGGCCGTCACGAACGCCTTCAGGGCGCCGCTCGCGTCAGCCCTGGTCGCGGACGGAATGACCTCCCGCTCCCCGTGCACCGTCACGCACCCGGTCGTCGTCCACAGCGCCAGTCCCAGCGCCGCCGCCATCGCCGGCCGCTTCACCAGCCGCAACCCGCGCCTCGCCGGCGCCCGCAGAGTGTGCATCGGAACCCTTCACCTCGCCCTTCCCGGGCCCGAACCCTACCGGGCTGAGGAACACCGCGAGTGTGGGGACCAGATACACCAGCCAGATCCAGGCCTGAAGGACCGTCGGGTCCGGCTGGAAGTTGAACACGCCCTTCAGCAGCGTGCCGTACCAGCTGTCCGGCGGGACGGTGCCGCTGATGTCGAAGGCCAGGCTGTTCAGGCCGGGGAGGACGTTCGCCTCCTGGAGGTCGTGGAAACCGTAGGCCAGCACGCCGGCCGCCACGATCACCAGCATGCCGCCGGTCCAGGTGAAGAACTTGGCGAGGTTGATGCGGATCGCGCCCCGGTAGAACAGCCAGCCGAGCAGGACGGCGGTCAGCAGGCCGAGCACCACGCCGATCAGCGGGCCGTGCGTGCCGTCGCTGGAGGCGCGCACCGACGCCCAGACGAACAGCGCCGTCTCCAGGCCCTCCCGGCCCACCGCGAGGAAGGCGGTGACGACCAGGGCCGCGGTGCCCATCTGGAGCGCGCTGTCCAGCTTGCCGTGCAGCTCCGCGCGCAGGTGCCGGGCGGTGCGGCGCATCCAGAAGACCATCCAGGTCACCAGGCCGACCGCGACGATCGACAGCGAGCCGCCCAGGCCCTCCTGCGCCTCGAACGTCAGCTCCTGGGAGCCGAACGTCAGCGCGCATCCGAAGCCGAGCGCCAGCAGGATGGCCGCCGCGATGCCGGTCCACACCGGTCGCAGGGCGTCCCGGCGCCCGGTCTTGACCAGGTACGCGATGAGGATGCAGACGACGAGGCTGGCCTCCAGGCCCTCCCGCAGGCCGATCAGATAGTTGCCGAACATGGCACGTCCCCTCAGTCGCTCAGTTGCCGGCGTTGCCGAACAGCGTGCTGCCCCACCAGTCCCCGGCGTCCCGCACGCCCGGCGGGATCGCGAAGACGGCGGAGCCGACATGCTGGATGTACTCGTTCAGCGCGTCCTGCCGCGCCAGGTGCCGCTGCACCGTGATGAAGCCCTTGCGCACGTCCCGCTGGTAGGCGAGGAAGAACAGGCCCGCCTCCAGCCGGCCCAGGCCGTCGGTGCCGTCCGTGAAGGAGTAGCCGCGGCGCAGGATCGTCGCCCCGTTGTTGGAGTCCGGGTGCGCGAGCCGTACGTGCGCGGTGGGCTTCATCGCCGGCAGGAACGGTTCGTCGTGCTCCTTGGGCTTGCCCACCGGGGCGCCCTCGCGCTTGTCCCGGCCGAAGACGTCCTCCTGCTCCTGGAGCGAGGTGCGGTCCCAGGTCTCGATGTTCATCCGGATCCGGCGCGCCACCAGGTAGGAGCCGCCGGCCATCCAGTCCGTGCCGTCCTTGGCGCCCACCCAGACGTGCTCGTCGAGCCGCTTGGTCTCGTCGCTCGCGATGTTGCGGGTGCCGTCCTTGAAGCCCATCAGGTTGCGCGGGGTCTGCGCCCCGGGCGTCGTCGAGGAGGTCTTGCCGAAGCCGAGCTGGGACCAGCGGATCGCCACCGTGCCGAAGCCGATCCTCGCGAGGTTGCGGATCGCGTGCACCGCCACCTGGGGGTCGTCCGCGCAGGCCTGGACGCACAGGTCGCCGCCGCTGCGCGCCGGGTCCAGGTTGTCCCCGGGGAACTTCGGCAGGTCGACCAGCGCCTCGGGGCGCCGGTCCTTGAGGCCGAACCGTTCGAACAGCGAGGGCCCGAAGCCCAGCGTCAGGGTGAGCCGGGACGGCTTGAGCCCGACCGCCTCCCCGGTGTCGTCCGGGGGCGCCTCGGGCAGGCCGGCCGCCCCGTGGCCCACCGTGCGCCCGCCCGTCATCCGGGCCGCCGCGGCCGTCCAGTCCTTGAGCAGCTGGACGAACTCTTCCCTGTCGTCGGTCTTCACGTCGAACGCCGCGAAGTGCAGCCGGTCCTGGACGGGGGTGGAGACGCCGGCCTGGTGCGTCCCGTGGAACGCGACGGCCGCGGCCTCGGACGAGCCGCGGCCCCCGGAGTCGCCGGAGGTCACCGCCGCCGCGGCACCGCCCGCCGCCGCGGCCCCCAGGGCGAGGCCCGCGCCGCCCCAGCCGAGCAGGGAGCGCCGCGAGGGGGCGCCCGACCCGGACCCCGACCCGGACCCCGGCCCGGTCCCGGCGGTCTCGTCCCGGCCGGGGTGTGCCGCCCCGGCGCCCTGCTCACCGTCGCTTGCCGCGACATGTTCCGTCATGGCCGGCTCCTGCCTGATGAACTCGGTTCCTGCTCGGTGTGGGGGCCCTTCGCGCGGGCGCCGGCGGGCGGCCACCCGCCGGCGCGGGCACGCGGCGCCGCACGCTACGAGGCGACGACCGTGGCGGCCAGCTTGGACAGCGGCTCCGCCAGGGCGTTCACCGAGTCGGACAGCTGCTTGCGGTCCGACTCGCCCACCTTGTCGTACGACTTGTACGCGTACGAACCCGGGGCCCCCGTCCGGTAGCCGTCGAGCAGCTCGTTCAGCGACGCGAACTGCTTGTCCAGCTCCTTGGTGAGCGCCGCGTCGTGCTTGGCGGCCACCGGCTTCAGCAGCTCGTACGCCTTCTGGGCGCCCTCCACGTTGGCCTTGAAGTCGACCAGGTCGGTGTGCGAGTAGCGGTCCTCCTCGCCGGTGACCTTGCCGGTGGCCACCTCGTCGAGGAGTTCCTTGGCGCCGTTGGCCATCGAGGTCGGGCTGATCACGGCCTTGCCGACGCGCTGCTGCCAGTCCGTCAGGTCGGTCACCAGCTGGCCGGCGAGCGCCTTCTCGGCGGGGCCGATCTTCTTGTCCTGCCAGAGGGCCTTCTCCAGGCGGTGCCAGCCGGTCCACTTCTGGCCGGACTCCAGGCCGTCCGCGCGGGTGTCCACCTTCGGGTCGATGTCGCCGAAGGACTCGGCGACCGGCTCGGTGCGCTCCCAGCCGATGCGCGAGGGCGCGTACGCCTTCTTCGCCGCCTCCAGGTCGCCCCGCTTGATCGCGTCCGTGAACACCTTCACCTTGGGCAGCGTCTGGTCCGCCTGGTCCTGGGCGTACTCGCGGTACGCGGCGACCGCCCCGTCCGCCTGCGGGTCGCGCTTGGCGCTGCCGGCGCCGCCGGTCACGGTGAACTTCTGCCGGACGCCGTGGCCCTTCATCCCTGGCCGGCAGGCGATCTCGTACGAGCCGGGCTTGATCTCCGCGGTCAGGGTGTAGTGGGTGCCGGGGCCTATGTTCTCCTTCTCGGAGACGATCCGGTCGTCCGGGAAGAGGATCTCCACCTCGGTCGACTTGGAGCCCTTGTTGTCGATCGAGAGCGTGACCTGGCCCGCCGGGGCCTGCTTGGCGGAGGTGTCGCAGCTGCTGTCCGCGGCCGTGACCTTGATGGCGTTGCCGCTGTCGGCATCGCTCTTCGCCGTGCATCCCGTGGCGCAGGCCAGCGCCACTGCGGCGGTTGCGGCGGTGACGACGGAGACTCTGACGGCTCGCATACGGGCTCCTGGGGCGGGTTGGTGACCGCTCAGCGGCGGACCGCTCGACGATGGACGGTATCCGGACGGATAGTGAGGCATACCTAAGTTATCTGAGGCTTACCTGAGTAACACCAGGGGGTGCAGTGATTCACCTCTCATGAAGGCCGGATGGATGCCCTTGGATCGCCCTCAGGTCAAGGTCACCCCAAAGAGTGGTTATGGGAAGGTCAAACGATCGTGATTCGGTCAGCCTTGCCGGCGCCCCCGCGCGCACGCTCCGCGCCGGCCCCGCAAGCGCGGACCGGGGCGCGAGGGCCGTGCCACACGGGTGCTTCAATGCCCCGGTGAGCGAACACCGCCTGCTGGACGCCGTCCGCGGCGCCGGCGTCCTCGACGTGCTGCGGGTCTTCTGCGGGCCCGACGGCCGCCACGGCAACCGCCTCGCGATCGTCCGGGACGGCTCGGCCGTGTCCCTGCCCGCCGAGCGGCAGGAGATGGCCGCACGGCTGGGCTTCGGCGAGACGGTCTTCGTCGACGACCCCGAGCGGGGCACCATCGACATCTACACCCCCACCGTCCGGCTGCCGTTCGCCGTCCATCCCTGCGTCGGCGCGGCCTGGCTCCTCGATCTGCCCGAACTCGTCACCTCCGCGGGCGTGGTCGGCGCCAGGGCCGACGGCGAGTTCAGCTGGATCGAGGCCCGCCCCGAATGGGCCTTCGGGGCGCCGCCCCTGCGCCCGGAGCACGCGGGGAGCACGCTGCACACCTGCCCGTCCGCCGCCGACGTGGACGCGCTGCCCGTCCCGGAGCCCCCGCCCGCCCCACGAGCCGGCGGCTGGGTGTACGCCTGGGCCTGGGAGGACGAGCCCGCGGGACTGGTACGCGCCCGTGGCTTCGCCGGCCGCGCCGGCGACGCCCTCCACGGGGAGGACACCGCCTACGAGGAACACGAGGCGACCGGCACCGCGGCCCTGCTGCTCACCGCGGAACTGGGCCGCGCCCTCAACATACGGCAGGGCCGCGGCTCCCAGATCCTCACGGCGCCGGGGCCCGAAGGGTGGATCGAGATGGGCGGACGGGTGGTCCTTGAGCGCCCCGGTGCCGCGCCGTCTCACGCCCCCTGACCTGGGACGGTGAGGACCAGGCGCCGGTCGTGGCGCGATTGCGACGGCGCCTCTGGTTGTGATGACTTGGTGTCATGCAAGGTGTGCGCAGCGGCGGCGGCCGGGCGACCGGCAAGGGCCCGCGGAAGCGCGGAGCCACGCCGTCACCGGACATCGTCGGGTACGCCCATCGCATCGTCGGGCACGCACATCGGGGGTATGACGGCATGGCCAGGACCGCGGCTGCCCGCGTCCTCCTCGCGGTGGCGAGCGCGCTACTGCTGCTGATCGCCGGCTGCGCCACCGGCGCGGCCACGGCGGGAGCCGCCACGGCCACCACCACCCAGGGTCCCGCGAGCGGAGGAAGCGGCGGCGGAGCCGGGGGCGGCGCGAGCCGCTCCGGCGCCGAGGGCGAGCTGGTCAAGGACGACGCCGTCCGCACCGGCAGCCCCGCACGCCGCCGGGACGGCTCGGACGCCCCCCACGCCCCCGGCCGCGGCTTCCAGGCGCGCGGCGCCGACGAACACGGGGGCGACGCGCAGCGGCCCCTTCCGCGCCACCGCACGGCCCCGTCCCGCGGCACGCCAGCGGCGCAACGCGCCACCCTTCTCCAGGTCTTCCGCCGCTGACGGCCCCCTGCCGGCCGGGCGCCCCGCACGACGCCCACGGCCGCACACGGGCCGGCGTGCCCGCCCGCCAGGACCGGTCCGACGACGCCCCGGTCCACCGTGCGCGTGTGCCCGTCCGCCCTCTGGCGACACCTTTCCCGTCTCTCCCGTCTCTCCCGTAACGAGGCGCCCGCCGCACGGCGGTGCGCGCTGGAGGCACACACCATGCAGCCACCCCTCGCTCACGCACGCCCACACGGGCGTGCCCGTTCCCTCCACTCCGGGGCCGCGGGCCGGCCCGGAACCACGTTCCGGCCCGGGGCGGCGCCCCGCACTCGGGCCATGTCCGGCCCGGCCGACGGGGTCCGGCCCGGAGACCGCCTCGCCCACCTCGGGGACCGCTCCGGCGCGCCAGGTCGCCGCGGGCCCCGGCCCCGCCCCCGTGCCGCCGCGGTGCTCGCGGCCGGGACCCCCGTCCGCACCGCCCCGGCCCGCACGCCGGACGCCGACCTGGGCGGGGCGCCGTGACGCGCCGGCCGAACGCCGCGTTCTGGCGGCAGGACTTCGCCGCGTCGTGGGTGGTCTTCCTGGTGGCCCTGCCGCTCTGCGTGGGCGTCGCGGTCGCCTCCGGGGTGCCGGCCGAGCTCGGCCTGATCACCGGGATCGTGGGCGGCCTCGTCACCGGCCTGCTGCCCGGCAGCAGCCTCCAGGTGTCGGGGCCGGCGGCGGGCCTGACCGTCCTGGTCTTCGAGGCCGTGCACTCCCACGGCCTGTCCGTGCTCGGCGCCGTGGTCCTCGCCACCGGGCTGCTCCAGCTGCTGCTGGGCGCTCTCGGCTGGGGCCGCTGGTTCCGGGCGATCTCGGTGTCGGTGGTCGAGGGCATGCTCGCCGGCATCGGGCTCGTGCTGATCGCCGGGCAGCTCTACTCCATGACGGGCGCCAAGGCCCCGGACTCCGGCCCCGGCAAGATCCTCGGGCTGCCCGGGATGATCGCCGGCGCGGTGGGCTCCGCACCCGCCACGGCCTCCCTGCTGCTCGGCGTGGCCACCATCGCGGTGCTGGTGCTCTGGGACCGGCTGCCCGCCAGGGTGCGCGCGGTGCCCGGTCCGCTGGCCGCCGTCGCCCTGGCGACGGTCGCCTCGCTCGCCCTCGGCCTGCCGGTGGCCGAGGTACGGGTGGGCGAGCTGCTCGACGCCGTGCAGCCGCCCGGCCTCGCCGACCTCGGCAGGTTCGCGGACCCGGCCCTGCTCGGCACCGTCCTCGCCTTCACGCTGATCGCCTCGGCGGAGAGCCTGTTCAGCGCGGCGGCCGTGGACCGGATGCACCACGGGCCGCGCACCCACTACAACCGCGAACTGATGGCCCAGGGCGCCGGCAACACGGTCTGCGGGCTGCTGGGCGCGCTGCCGATGACCGCGGTGATCGTCCGCAGCTCGGCCAACGTGCGGGCGGGGGCGCGCACCAAGGCCTCGCGCGTGCTGCACGGCGTCTGGCTGCTGCTGTTCGCGGTGCTGCTGCCGTCGGCGCTCACCCTGATCCCGCTGCCGGCGCTCGCGGGCGTCCTCGTGCACGCCGGGTTCAAGCTGATCCCGCTGAGGCAGGTGGCGCGCCTGTGGCGGGAGCGCCGCGGCGAGCTGCTGATCCTGGCCGTCACCGCGGTGTCCATCGTGATGGTGAACATGTTCGAGGGCGTGCTCATCGGCCTCGGGCTGGCCGTGGCCAAGTCGGCCTGGGAGGCCTCGCAGGTCCGCCTGGAGGTCACCGACAAGGGCGCCGGGCCGATCCAGGTGCGGCTGCTGGGCAACGCGACGTTCCTGCGGCTGCCGAAACTCCTTGAGGGCCTGGAGGCACTGCCAGCGGACCGCCCGGTCGACCTCGACCTGTCGGGCCTGCACCACCTGGACCACGCCTGCCGCACGGCACTGGAGGCATGGGCCCAGCGACACGGCGCGGCGGGCACGGTGCCGGTGACGATCACCTAGCGGCCACCCCGGCCGGCAGATGCACGCGAGGTTCCTCGCGCCCCGACAGGGGCGCGGGGAACTGCGCGAGCAACCAGCCACCTGCCGGTGGTCCGGCTGCGACCGCATCTGCCCCCTCGGGACGGTGACGACCCGACCGTCTCGTCGTGGCTTGTCGCGCAGTTCCCGCGCCCCTTGAAGGCGGGGCCGATCAGGGGCGGGGGCCGTGTCCTGGGGGTACCTCCCACGCTCTTGAGGCAGTGGGGGAGGCTCCGCCGCGTGGGCGCGACAAGCCGCCGCGAGACCGGTACCGCCCATGCGACGGAGCCGCACCGGGGCCGGCGCCCCCGGCGGGGCGCGCGCTCACGGCAGCGTAAGGATCTCCGCCCCCGCCCCCGTGACGACGAGCGTGTGCTCGAACTGCGCCGTGCGCTCGCGGTCCTTGGTGACGACCGTCCACCCGTCGTCCCAGGTCTCGTACTCGTACGTGCCGAGCGTCAGCATCGGCTCGATGGTGAAGGTCATCCCGGGCTGTATCACCGTCGTCGCGCCGGGGTGGTCGTAGTGCGGGATGATCAGCCCGGAGTGGAACGAGCTGTTGATGCCGTGCCCGGTGAAGTCCCGCACCACCCCGTACCCGAAGCGCTTCGCGTACGACTCGATGACGCGGCCGATCACGTTGATCTGCCGGCCGGGCTTGACCGCCTTGATCGCGCGGCTCAGCGCCTCCCTGGTGCGCTCCACCAGCAGCCGGGAGGGCTCGTCGACGTCCCCGACGAGGTAGGTCGCGTTGGTGTCGCCGTGCACGCCGCCGATGTACGCCGTGACGTCCAGGTTCACGATGTCGCCGTCCCGCAGCACCGTCGAGTCGGGGATGCCGTGGCAGATGACCTCGTTGACCGACGTGCACAGGGACTTGGGGAAGCCGCGGTAGCCGAGCGTGGACGGGTAGGCGCCGTGGTCGCACATGTACTCGTGACCGATGCGGTCCAGCTCGTCGGTGGTCACCCCCGGCGCGATGGCCTTGGCGGCCTCCGCCATGGCCCGGGCGGCGATCCGGCTCGCGGTCCGCATGAGCTCGACCGTCTCGTCGTCCTGGACCTCGGAACCGGTGTACGGCGTGGGGGCGGGCTTGCCCACGTACTCGGGGCGGCGGATGCTTCCCGGGACGGAACGGGTGGGAGAGAGCTCCCCTGGTACGAGCAGTGACTGGCCAGACATGTCAGCGAGTGTATCCAGCGGTTCGGGGGCACCATGGCGGCTGGACGTGACGTCGAAGCGGGATCGAGCCGAGTACGGGTGGACCGAGGATGAGGAGCCTGGGATGGCCGTGTTCAGGAAGCGCCCGACGGGAAAGCCGGGCGAGTGGTACTACTGCATCAAGCATCACAAGGTGGAGGAGGGTCCCGAGTGCCCGGCCAAGAACCGGCTGGGGCCCTATGCCACGCGCGAGGAGGCCGCTCGGGCCCTTGAGACGGTGTCCGACCGGAACCGCGAGTGGGACACGGATCCCCGGTGGGGCGACGAGTCCTGACGGTCTTCGCGCCCTGTCGCGGCGGGCGCGGGTCACCAGGGCTGCTGCTGCGGCGGCGTCAGGTGATCCGCGCCTCCCGCGGCAATGCGACCCGTACGGCATCCATGGCTCCGTAGGGTGCCGCCGTGTCCGCCGTCACAGCGGGCGTTCGGCGGACGGGTCGCCCGTTACGGGCACCGCTCGCACCCGTGGACGAATCGGGACGGGCAGGGGCCGGGGATGCCGAGGGTCCCCGCTGCCACCCGACCCGCCAGCGCTTAGGCTCACCTCATGACTTCCCCCGACGCCTCGACGCCCCCAGCCGACGCTCCCGCGCCCAAGCCCGCCGCCAAGGACCCGTGGGACCTGCCCGACGTGTCCGGCCTGGTGGTCGGGGTGCTCGGCGGCACCGGAGACCAGGGTCGCGGACTCGCCTACCGGCTGGCGCGCGCCGGGCAGCAGGTGATCATCGGATCCCGGTCCGCGGACCGGGCCGCGGCCGCGGCCCAGGAGCTGGGCTCCGGAGTACAGGGCGCGGAGAACGCCGAGTGCGCGCGGCGCAGCGACATCGTGATCGTCGCCGTCCCGTGGGACGGTCACGCCAAGACCATCGAATCGCTCCGCGAGGAACTCGCCGGCAAGCTCGTCGTGGACTGCGTCAACCCGCTCGGCTTCGACAAGAAGGGCGCCTACGCCATCGTCCCCGAAGAGGGCAGCGCCGCCGAGCAGGCCGCCGCCCTGCTGCCCGACTCGCGCGTCACGGCCGCCTTCCACCACCTCTCGGCGGTGCTGCTCCAGGACCCGGCCGTGGAGAGCATCGACACGGACGTGATGGTGCTGGGCGAGTCCCGCGCCGACACCGACCTCGTGCAGGCACTGGCGGCCCGGATCCCCGGCATGCGCGGCGTCTTCGCCGGGCGGCTGCGCAACGCCCACCAGGTCGAGTCGCTGGTCGCCAACCTGATCTCCGTCAACCGCCGTTACAAGGCCCACGCGGGCCTGCGCGTGACGGACGTCTAGGCGCGCGACCCCGGTGCACGGCCACCCTTCCCCGCCGCGCCGCCACCGGCCCGGCGGGCGGGTGGCGGCGGGTCATGGGGGACACTGGTCGGACCCGGCATCCCGTGCCCGACCCCGCACCGGACAGGAGTCCACCGCCATGCCCCGCCTCGCCCGCTACGCCCTCGTCGTCTGTGCCCTCGCCGTCGCCGCAGCCGTGGTCTCCTTCGCGAAGGGGAGCTGGATCGGCGTGGTCTGGGTGCTGCTGGCCGGGGTCTGCTCGAACATGGCCTGGTACTACATGCGGCGCACGAAGGCCGGCCGCGGCGGGGCGGGGACCGGCCGCGGCGGCGCGCCGGCGGCCTGATCCCCCGTCATCCCGCGTTCCTGCCGCAGGCGTTCCCGCGGCCGGGGCGGCGTCAGCCGTTCAGCGGCGGGATGACCGACGTGCCCTGCCAGAAGCGGTAGAGCTGCTGGCCCCAGTAGGTGTCCCACGGGTGGACGCCCAGCGCCCGCAGCACGGCGTCGACCGCGTCGAAGAAGACGCCGTTGATCGAGGGGATCCAGAGCAGGGCGAAGACGGCGAGCATCCCGAACGGCGCGAACGGCTCCACCTGCCTGCGCACCCCGTACGACAGCCAGGGCTCCAGCACCCCGTAGCCGTCCAGGCCGGGCACCGGGAGGAAGTTGAGGATCGCGGCCGTCACCTGGAGCAGGGCGAGGAAGCCGAGGGCGTAGCGGAAGGTGTCCGGCACGCCGTCGAGTGCGCCGAGCCAGAAGGGGGCCGTGCAGACGATCGCGAAGAGGACGTTCGTCAGCGGGCCCGCGGCCGAGATCAGGCTGTGCCGCCAGCGGCCCCGGATCCGGCCCCGCTCGATGAACACCGCACCGCCGGGCAGCCCGATCCCGCCCATGATCAGAAAGAGCACCGGCAGGACGATGCTGAGCACCGCGTGGGTGTACTTCATGGGGTTGAGCGTGAGGTAGCCCTTGGAGCCGACGGAGATGTCGCCGCTGTGCAGGGCGGTGCGGGCGTGCGCGTACTCGTGCAGGCACAGGGAGACGACCCAGGCCGCGGTGACGAAGACGAAGACGGCGACGCCCGCGGCGTTGCCGCTGCCGGAGCCCGTCCAGGCGGCCCAGCCCGCGACCGCCATGACGGCCACGATGCCGAGGAAGACGGGGCTGATCCTCCGCTCGCCCGGGCGGCGGGTGGTGGCGGTCGTCATGAGGCAGGTCTCCAGTGGGGGAGGGGCATGAGAGGCGGCGCGGATTCGCGGCGTCGGGACGGTGTCCGAAGCTACAGGTATCGGCCGGCGGCGGAACGAGGTGCCCGCCGTAGCGGAAACGTCCCGCGGCACGATGACGGTTCCGGGCGGCGCTCGGGGGCGTGCCGGTTTCCGGTCGCGGGCCGTCCGTGATGGTCTCGGGACCGAGGCGGGCGGGGCGCGGCGGCGGACGGCGCCGTCCGGCACGGACAGGGGGAGGGCAGTGACGAAGACCACAGCGGGGACCGGCGACAATGGGCCCGTGCGCTACCGCATTCTCGGCACCACCCAGGCCTTGCACCCGGACGGCACGGCCGCTCCGGTCGGCGGGGCGCGCCTGCGTGCCCTGCTCACCGTGCTCGCACTGCGGCCGGGGCGCACCGTGCCCGCGTCCGTCCTCGTGGACGAGGTGTGGGCGGGGGACCGGCCGCCCGCCGACGCCACCGGGGCGCTCCAGGCCCTCGTGGGCAGGCTGCGCAAGGCGATCGGCGCGACGGCGCTGGCCTCGGCCGAAGGCGGCTACCGGCTCTGCGCGAGCCCCGACGACGTCGACGCCTACCGCTTCGAGCGGCTGGCCGCGGAGGGCGCCAGGGCGCTGGCCGACGGCGACGCGCGGAAGGCCGCCGCCGTGCTCGACGACGCCCTCGCGCTCTGGCACGGACCCGCGCTGGCCGACCTGCCCGAGGGCACCTCCGAGGCGTCCCGCTGGGAGACCCGCCGCCATGACGCCCGCAGGGCCCGCCTGACGGCGGCCCTCGCCCTCGGCCGGGCCGAGGAGGCCCTGCCCGAGCTGACCGCCCTGTGCGACGCGCACCCGCTCGACGAGCCGTTGCAGGCGCTCAGGCTGCGCGCCCTGCGCGACGCGGGCCGGCCCGCCGAGGCGCTGGCCGCCTACGAGGACGTGCGCCGCACCCTGTCCGCCCGCCTGGGCACCGACCCGGGCCCCGCGCTCCGGCAACTCCACGCCGAACTGCTCCAGCCGGTGGCCGGCCCGCGGGACCACGTGCCGGCCCCCGCACACGCTCCGGGCGCCCGAGTAACGGCTCCGACGGCTCACTCTCCGGCGCCGACCGCCGCAGCCACGGCCCCCACCGCCGTCCCCGCCGCGGCCTCCGCCCTCCTCCCGCCCACCGCCCCCGCGGCCACCGGCCCCGAGCCCGTCCCGCCGCCCCGGAGCGACGAGCCGGCCGCTTCGCCAGGAGCCACGGCCGCCGCGGCTCCGGGCGCCGGGCCCGGCCTGCCGCCCGCCCCGGGTCCCGGCAACCTCCGTGCGCGTCTGACCTCCTTCGTCGGCCGCGAAAAGGACATCGGGGCGATCCGGGCTGAGCTCGGCCGCACCCGGTTGATCACGCTGCTGGGACCCGGCGGCGCCGGCAAGACGCGGCTGTCGCAGGAGGCCGCCGAGGGGATCGCCGGCGCCCTCCCGGACGGCGTCTGGCTGGCGGAACTGGCACCCGTGGAGCACACCGCCGACCCCGAGGCCGTGACGGAGGCCGTGGTCACCGCGCTCGGCGCCCGCGAGACCGTGCTCCGCGGCGCCGGTGCCGAGGAGCTGCGGGCGGCCTCGGAGCGGCACGGCGACGACGCGTTCGTGCGGCTCGCCGAGCACTGCGCCCCGCGCCGGATGCTGCTCATCCTGGACAACTGCGAGCACGTCGTGGAGGCCGCGGCCCGGCTGGTCGCGCAGCTGCTGGAGCGCTGCCCGGGGCTGACGGTGCTCGCCACCAGCCGTGCGCCGCTGGGCGTGCCGGGGGAGCGGCTCTTCCCGGTGGAGCCGCTGCCGGAGCCGGTGGCGGTCCGGCTGATGGCGGAGCGGGGCGCGGCGGCGCGGCCCGGCTTCCGGGTCGCGGACGACCCCGACGCGGTGGCCGAGATCTGCCGCCGCCTGGACGGCCTGCCGCTGGCGATCGAGCTGGCCGCCGCGCGGCTGAGGCTCCTCAGCCCCCGGCAGATCGCGGACCGCCTCGACGACCGCTTCAAGCTGCTCACCAGCGGCGCCCGCACCGTGCTGCCCCGCCAGCAGACCCTGCGCGCGGTGGTCGACTGGTCCTGGGGCCTGCTGGACGGGGCCGAGCGCGCCGTGCTGCGCCGGCTCGCCGTCTTCGCGGGCGGATGCGACCTGGTCGCCGCCGAGGCGGTCTGCGGCCCCGACGCCCTGGAGGCGCTGGGCTCCCTCGTCGACAAGTCGCTGGTCGTGGCGGCCCCCGCGCAGGACGGGGCCATGCGCTACCGGCTGCTGGAGACCGTCGCCGAGTACGCCGCGGAGCGCCTGGAGGAGGCGGGCGACAGGGCCGCCGCCGAGCGCGCCCACCTCGTGCACTTCCGCGAACTGGCCCGCACCACCGACCCGTTGCTACGCGGCTCCGGCCAGATGGCCGCGATCCGGGCGCTCACCGACGACTACGAGAACCTCCGCACCGCCCTGCGCACCACCGTCGCGGCCCGGGACGAGCAGGAGGCGCTCTGCCTGGTGCTGTCGCTCTGCTGGTACTGGCAGATACAGGACCTGCGGCACGAGGCCCGGAACTGGTCCCTGGCCGTGATCGGCCTCGGGCCCGACCCGTTCGCCGAGCCGGCCGAGCCCGCCCCGCCGGTCGCCGAACGGTGCACCGACGCCCCGCCGCCGATGTCCGGCGAGGTCCTCCAGGAGGCCCGGCGCGAGGCGCACCTGATCCACATGGCCTGTATGGACATGGAGATGCAGAGCTGGCAGACGCCCGAGGCGAGGGCGAAGCTGAGTGCCATCGGAAAGGTGTACCGACCCGGACTCCCGCAGGTGTGCCGCCCGCCCGGCAGTCTCTGGTTCTACGCGGTGATCCTCACCAAGGACGTGGAGAAGCTGCACCAGGTGCTCGACGAGATGGTCCGCACCTGCCGCGATCTCGGCTACCGGTGGGAGCTGGCGATGGCCCTCCAGATGCGGGCCAACCTGCGGGCCAACCGCGGCGACCTGGCCGGCGTCGCCTCCCGCGACGCCGACGAGGCGCTGGCCGTCTTCGCCGATCTCGGCGACTCCTGGGGCACGGCCGAGGCGCTCTCCGCGCGTGCGGAGGCCCGGGAGCGCATCGGCGACTTCGCCGGCGCCGTCGAGGACTACCAGGCGGCGAAGTCCCGCACGGAGCAGCTCGGCGCCCGCTCGCAGAGCCTGGTGCTCGACGTGCGGATCGCCAACGCGCTGATCGAGCTGGGCGAGGAGGACCGCGGCGAGGAACTGCTGCGGGGGGTGGCCGACCTCGGCCACCACGGGGGGCGCGACGCGCTACCGGCGGCGCGGCTCTTCCTCGCCACGCTGCTGGGCCGCACCGGCCGGGTCGCCGAGGCACGCGAGCTGATGCGGCTGCTGCGCGAGAGCTTCGGCATCACGGGGATGGTGGTCTTCGACGGGCTGATGGCGGCCATCCATGCCTGGCTGGAGATGCAGGACGGCAACTACGCGGAGGGCCTGCGCATCACCCGGCAGACCATCGACCGCTGCCTCGACCCGCTGTCGCTCATGGTGGCGCCGCAGATGCCCTCGGCCTTCCTGACCAACGGCGCCGTCGCACTCTCGGAGCTGGACGGCGGTGCCCGCGCCCGGGACGCCGCCCGGCTGCTGGGTGCCGCCGGCCGGCAGCTGCCGCCCGGTCACCGGCCGTCCGCGCTGGAGCGGGAGGCCACGGCACGGGTCGAGACCGGGGTGCGCGCCCTGCTCGGTGACGAGGAGTACGAGGCGGCGTACGCCGAGGGCGGCGGCCTCTCGCTGGAGGAGGCCACCGCCCTGCTCTGAGTTCCGCCGGGGGACGCTGAGGGCGCCGGCCGTGCCGGTGCCCCGGCCAGGGCCCCGGCGGCCGGGGCGGCGACGGGCCGCGCGGGTGCCGGACACGGCGGCGTCAGCTCTTGGTGCGGAACTTGTGGATGGCGATCGGCGCCGCCACCACCGTGATGACCACCGACCAGATCAGGGTCACCAGCACGTCGTGGCCGACGGGCGCGCCGCTGTTCATCAGGCCCCGCGCGGCGTCGGCCAGCGACGACAGCGGGTTGTAGTCGGTGAACGCCTGGAGCCAGCCCGGCATGGACGCCGTCGGCGCGAAGATCGAGGAACCGAACTGGAGAGGCATCAGGACGAGGAATCCCATTCCCTGGATGGCCTGGGCGTTCTTCATCACCACGCCCATGGTGAGGAAGATCCACATGATGGAGGAGCCGAAGACCAGGGCGAGGCCGATCGCCGCGAACAGCCCCGGCACGCTGGAGACCGAGAGTCCCAGGATGAAGCCGACGGCCAGCAGGATGGCCGTGGCCACCAGCATCCGGCCGATCTCGACGACGATCTTGGCGATCAGCACCGAGGAGCGGGCGATCGGCAGCGACCGGAAGCGGTCCATCACACCGGTCTGGAAGTCCTGGTTGAAGCCGGTGCCCACGCCCATGGCGAGGTTCATGCCCATCATGGCCATCAGGCCCGGCACCACGTATCTGACGTACTCGTCCTGGTTGCCCTTGCCGGCGATCGCGCCGCCGAAGACGAAGACGAAGAGGAGCGTGAAGACGATCGGCATGAGCACGGCGTCGAACATCGACTCCGGGTCCTGCCGGATCCACAGCAGGTTCCGGCGGACCAGGGCGCCGGTGTGGCGCAGGTGGGCGCGGAGCCCGATGCGGCCCTCGGGCTGGGCGGGGGAGGTGAGCACTGCGGTGGTCATACGGCGGCCTCCAGAAGGGCGGGCGCGGGGTCCTCGGCCACGGTGGCCTTGTGACCGGTGAGGGAGAGGAACACCTCGTCCAGGGTGGGGAGTTCGGTGTTGATCGAGGCCAGCGCGATGCCCCGTTCGGAGAGCGAGCCGACGACGGCGGTGAGCTGGTCGTCGCTGAGGATCGGCACGAGCACCGTGCCCGTGTCGGTGTCCACGGTGGCCCGGCCGGGGCCGGTCAGACCGAACTCGTCCAGCTCCTGGGCCATCGGGCGCAGCTGGAGCGGGTCGGCGGGCCTGATCCGCAGGGTGCGGCCGCCCACCTTGGCCTTGAGGTCGTCGATCCGGCCGCCGGCGACGACCCGGCCGCGGTCCATCACGGCGAGCTCGCCGGCCAGTTGCTCGGCCTCCTCCATGTACTGGGTGGTGAGCAGCACGGTGACGCCGGTGCCGACCATCCGCTTCACCTCCGCCCAGACCTCGTTCCGGGTGCGCGGGTCGAGGCCGGTGGTGGGCTCGTCCAGGTAGAGCACCGCGGGCCGGCCGATCATGGAGGCGGCCAGGTCGAGACGGCGGCGCATGCCGCCGGAGTAGGTCCCCGCGGGGCGCTTGGCGGCCTCGGTGAGGGAGAAGCGCTCCAGCAGCTCCTCCGCGCGCTGCCGGGCCGCGGCCCGGGACAGGTCGAGCAGGCGGCCGATCATGTAGAGGTTCTCGCGGCCGGAGAGCTTCTCGTCCACCGAGGCGTACTGGCCGGTGAGGCCGATCACCCGGCGGAGCCGGCGGGGCTGGTGCACGGCGTCGAGGCCGGCGACGGTGGCGGTGCCGGCGTCCGGCACGATCAGGGTGGACAGGACGCGTACGAGGGTGGTCTTGCCGGCGCCGTTCGGGCCGAGCACGCCGAGGACGGTGCCCTCGGCGACGTCCAGGTCCACGCCGTCCAGGGCCTTGGTCTCGCCGTAGTGCTTGACCAGCCCCCGCACGGTGATGACGGCGTTGCGGCCGCCCGGGCTTGTGTCGTTGGGTGTCATGCGGTCAAGGTGCCATCCGGCGCCGACAGAACACCTACATCGCACCGACAGGCGGTGCGGGTTGCCGACAGTTCGCCTATGGCCTGCGGCCTGCCGGCGACGGAGGGTGGTTCGGGTCGGTGGTTCGGTGCGGGTTTCGTGGTGGTTCTTTGCGCCCACGCGGCGGAGCGGCATCTGGACACAGCTCCGCGCCCCTTTGCGGGTTGTGCCCCGGTCTGTGGTTCGTTCGCCGCGGGTTTCGTCGTGGTTGCTCGCGCAGTTCCCCGCGCCCCTGATCAGGCGCTTCGCGCCCCTTTTACGCGTCGTGCCCGAGGCTGTGGTTCGTTCGCCGCGGGTTTCGTCGTGGCTGTTCGCGCAGTTCCCCGCGCCCCTTTGCAGGCGCTTCGCGCCTCTCTTGAGGGCGCCGGGCGCCGGGCTCAGAGCTCCAGCGTCGCCGCGATGGGCAAGTGGTCGCTGGGCGTGCGGGGGAGGGTCCAGGAGCGGACCGGGGTGACGTCCTTGACCATGATCTGGTCGATCCGGGCCATCGGGAACGACGACGGCCAGCTGAAGCCGAAGCCGTCCCCGGCGGCGCCCTGGGTGGAGCGCATCTGGGCGGTCACGCCCGTCAGGGCCCGGTCGTTCATGGTGCCGTTGAGGTCCCCGAGCAGCACCACCCGTTTCAGCGGCTCGTGGGCGATGGCCTCGCCGAGCGCGTTCGCGCTCTGGTCCCGCTCGCTCGCGGTGAAACCGGAGTTCACCTTGACCCGCACCGACGGCAGGTGGGCCACGTAGACGGCGACCGGCCCCGCGGGCGAGGCGATGGTCGTGCGCAGTGCCCGCGTCCAGCCGAGCTTGATGTCCACCGGCTCGGTGCCGCTCAGCGGGTACTTGCTCCACAGCGCGACGGTGCCCTGCACGACGTGGTGCGGGTACGTCCGGGAGAGCGCCTTCTCGTACACCGGAAGGGCGGTCGTCGTCAGCTCCTCCAGGGCCACCACGTCCGCACCGGAGGCGGCCACGTCGCGGGCGGTGCCGGACGGGTCGGGGTTGCCGGCGTTGACGTTGTGCGTGGCCACCGTCAGATCGCCGCCGGTACCGGTCCGGTGGGGGAGCAGGCCGCCGAACAGGTGGAGCCACACCGCCACCGGCAGCGCCAGCGCGATCAGCGCGGTCACCGACCTGCGGACGAGCGCGCCGGCGAGCAGCAGCAGCACGATGAGGCCGAACCACGGCAGGAACGTCTCCGTGAGGCTGCCGAAGTTGCCGATGGTGTTGGGGATGCGCGAGTGCAGCAGCATCACCAGCGCGAGGACCACCGCCAGCGCGGCGAGGACCAGCCCGCGGCGCCACATGCCGGCCGGGCCGCCGAGTCGCCAGCCGCCGGCCACGCGCCGGATGCGTGACCCGTGCCGTCCGTCCGCCGCTTCTCTGCCCGTCTCCGTCACGTACGCCCGCGCCATTCCCTCGCCTCACTACCTGCTTGCAGACCATCCTGCTTCCACGACCCTAGGCGATCACCGGGGCCGCTTCCGCCCTGTGGTGCCCATCGCCGGGGTCCTGTTCCGGACCGTTTCGCCCACCCCGTCCCGCGCGCCATGTCCCGCCCGGGGCAGCGGTGTCGGGCACGGGAGGCAAACGTCCGTACGGGATCCAGGACGAGCCCGCCCCAGGACGGGGTTCCGGGGCGGGCTCGGACGGATGGTCCGTGACGCGACGCGCACCGGTCCCGCACGGGACCGAGACGCTCCGAGCGCGCTCCTCCGGGCGGGTGAGACGAGGGGCCGGCGCGGCCGGGCGGCGCCGCGGCGGACGCGGCGGCGTCCGGTCCCGCCGTGCGCCTGGCCCCGCCCGGTCGGCGTCCCACCGGGTCCTCACTGCTCCGCGGTGACGGGTTCCGGCGCGGGCCGGCCGCCGGGGCTCGCGGTGCCCCGGCGGGGCAGGAAGAGCGCGGTGACCAGGGCGCCGAGCAGTGCCACGCCCGCCCCGCACATCGCCGTGGTGTGCATGGCGTGCAGGAACGAGTCGTCCGCGGGGCCGACCAGCGCCCTGCCGCGCGGCCCGAGGGCCGCGGCGGCGCCGAGCGTCGCCTCGATGGGCTCGCCCGCCGCGTGCCGCATCCCGGCCGGCAGCACGGTGAGCCTGCCGTCGATGCCCGACCGGTAGACGGTGGACAGCACCGAGCCCAGCACCGCGATGCCGAGGGCCCCGCCGACCTGGCGGACGGCCAGGATCGCCCAGCGCCGCCGGTGCACGGCTTCCGGTATGCCAGGGGCGGCACCGGAAGGAGCAGGACCGGAAGGAGTCGTCATGCGGTCAGATTATGGACTTTCGCGACCGGCTCCGTTCTGTTTTCGGCGCTTTTCCGGCTTGTGCCGGCGGGCTTCGGCCCACCGGTGGATCAGGGTCGTTCGGCCCGTGAGCCGGATGTGACACGTGTCCCTCCGTGGGACGGGGCCGGGGTCTGGTCGGCCGTCGGCACGAGGTGCCACCATGGTGGTGGTCCGGAGACGCCGAAAGGGCGCTTCGAGATGACAGAAGGAGCAGTTGCGATGACGCAGAATCCGGCTGCCCAGAAGCCCGGCCCGGTCGACGGGCCGAAGTCCGACAGCAGCAAGGCGCTGTACGGCGGCAAGGGCACACGCCGTATCACCGTGCGCGACATCACCACGGCCAAGGAGCGCGGCGAGAAGTGGCCGATGCTCACCGCCTACGACGCGATGACCGCGTCCGTCTTCGACGAGGCCGGCATCCCGGTCATGCTCGTCGGCGACTCGATGGGCAACTGCCACCTCGGCTACGAGACGACCGTCCCGGTCACCCTCGACGAGATGACCATGCTCTCGGCCGCCGTGGTGCGCGGCACCAGCCGCGCCATGATCGTCGCCGACCTGCCCTTCGGCACCTACCAGGAGGGGCCGACGCAGGCCCTGCGCAGCGCCATGCGGCTGGTGAAGGAGGCCGGCGTGGGCGCCGTGAAGCTGGAGGGCGGCGAGCGCTCGCACCGCCAGATCGAGCTGCTGGTCGAGTCCGGCATCCCGGTCATGGCACACGTCGGGCTGACCCCCCAGTCCGTCAACACCATGGGCTACCGCGTGCAGGGCCGCGGCGAGGAAGCGGCGCAGCAACTGCTCCGGGACGCCAAGGCCGTACAGGACGCGGGCGCGTTCGCGGTCGTGCTGGAGCTGGTGCCGGCCGAGCTGGCGGCCGAGGTGACCCGCGTGCTGCACATTCCCACGGTGGGCATCGGGGCCGGGGCCGAGTGCGACGCGCAGGTCCTGGTATGGACCGACATGCTCGGCCTGACGCCCGGGAAGATGCCGCGGTTCGTGAAGCAGTACGCGGATCTGCGGGGTGTCATGTCGAACGCGGCCCAGGCCTTCGCCGAGGATGTGGTGGGTGGGGCGTTCCCGGCGGAGGAACACGCCGTGCACTGACGCACCGCCCTTCCGGCAAGCCACTGCGGTACCACGGCAGCCCGTCGATCTTCCCCCGTCGGCGGGCTGCCGCCGTCTCGGCTCTCCGGGCGCCGTTCGCGGCCGCGGCGCGTGCGGCCGTGCCCACGGCTCAGGGCAGCCGCCGGACGGTGCCCGCTCCCCACGGCCCTGAGGGCGCCGGAGACGCCTCCAGGCCCGCGGCGCGCAGGCGGGCGGCGTCGCGGCCCGGCGGGGCGCCGAACAGGCGGCGGTACTCGCGGGTGAACTGCGACGGGTTGTCGTATCCGACGAGGTGCCCGACACCGGCGACGTCGTCCGCCCGGGCGACGAGGAGCGAGCGGGCCTCCTGGAGGCGGATCTGCTTGACGAACTGCAACGGGCTCAGGGTGGTGACGGCCCGGAAGTGCCGGTGGAACGCCGACGTGCTCATCGCCGCGAGGGAGGCGAGGTCCTCGATGCGCACCGGCTCGGCGTAGTTCTCGCGGATCCACCCGATGGCCCGGCTGACGTGGGTCAGATTGCTGTCGGCCAGGCCGATCTGGCGGACCATGCCGCCGTACGGTCCCGTGAGCAGCCGCCAGAGGATCTCGCGCTCGATCATCGGCGCCAGCACGGGGGCGTCGGCGGGGTGGTCGAGCAGCCGCACCAAGCGGGTCACGGCGTCGAGCAGGTCGGGCTCGGCCTGCCCGGTGGCGATCGCGGGCAGCCCGGTGGCCGGGCGTGACGCTCCCGCGGCCCGGTCCGGGGGCGCCTGGAGCAGCAGCGGGGCGATGGCGGCCGGGCGCAGCACGAGGCCCAGGCCCAGCGCCGGGTGCTCGGGGGCGGCGCCGACGAAGTTGCCGGTGACCGGCAGGCCGGTGGTGACGACGAGGCACTGCCCCGCCCGGTACTCGTACGCCTGGGCGCCGAGCATCAGGTGCTTGGCCCCCTGGGCCATCACGACCAGCAGGGGATCGGTCAGTGAGTGGTCCGGCTCCGAGGTCTCCACCCTCGACAGGAGCAGGCCCTCGACGGGCGTCGTCAGGTCCGGGCGGGCATGCGCCGCGATCAGAGCGCGGAGCTCGCCGAGGAGCCGGTCGGCTGCGTGCCGGTCGGTGGTGTGCCGGTCCGTGGTGTCCACACACCTCACGGAAGCACTCGCGGGGCCTCTCCGGCAAGTCCGATCCGGGCGGGTGCGGCAGGATCGTGCAAGAGCCGGCGCGGATCGGCCTACCTCCCGGGGCCCCGCCCGCGTTTGCATGGCGGGGACGGCTACGGCACAGGACATCCGGAAGGCGGGCTCATGCCACTCGATCACTACGTCACCCTGGGCAGGTCGGGGCTGCGGGTCAGCCCGTTCGCCCTCGGCGCGATGACCTTCGGGGAGGACCCCGGGGGCGCCGGGTGCAGCGTGGCGGAGTCGGAGAAGATCCTCGGCACCTACCTGGACCAGGGCGGGAACTTCGTCGACACCGCCAACTTCTACACCAACGGCCACTCCGAGAGCATCCTCGGCGACTACTTCACCGCCCGCCCCGGACTGCGGGACCGCGTGGTGCTGGCGTCGAAGTTCTTCTTCAACCTCTTCCCCGGCGACCCCAACGGCGGCGGCGCCGGGCGCGGCTCGATCATCGCCCAGCTCCACGAGAGCCTGCGCCGGCTGCGCACCGACCACCTGGACCTGTACTGGCTGCACAACTGGGACCGCCACACGCCCGTGGAGGAGACCCTGCGCACCCTCGACGACCTCGTCACGGCCGGCAAGATCCGCTACGTGGGGTTCTCGAACACGCCCGCCTGGTTCACCGCCCAGGCCCAGACGACGGCGCTCCTGAAGGGCTGGACACCGCTGATCGCGCTCCAGGTCGAGTACTCGCTGCTAGCCCGCACCGTCGAGGGCGAGCTCGCGCCCCTCGCCCTCGACCAGGGCATGGCGCTGGTGCCGTGGAGCCCGCTGAAGAACGGCTTCCTGTCCGGCAAGTACCGGCGCGGTGCCGAGGTCGCCGACTCCGCCCGGACGGCGTTCGTCGGCGGACCGAACGAGGCGGAGTTCGCCGTCATCGAGGAGCTCGACGCGGTCGCCGGCGAGCTGGGCACCACCTCCGCGGCCGTGGCCCTCGCGTGGCTGCGCGCCCGGCCCGGCACGGTCGTGCCCATCCTCGGCGCGCGGCGCGTGGCGCACCTGGAGGGCAACCTCGCGGCGCTGGAGGTGACCCTCGGGCCCGAGCACCTGCGGCGGCTCGACGAGGTGTCGGCGCCGGAGCTGGACTATCCGGCGCCGATGCATGGTGCGCAGCGCGCGATGTTGCAGTTCGCCGGGGCGACGGTGGACGGGGTGGGGTCGGGCGTGTATCCACCGCTCCTCCAGAGCGACGTCCGGTACTGAGCCCGCCGGGGGCACGCCGCAATTCGCCTGCGGCGGGCCACCGGCGCCTACCCGTTGCGGTCCTTCGCCTGGCCACCGGTGGGTGGTGGTTGCTCGCGCGGTTCCCCGCGCCCCTTGAAGACTCGCCTGCGGCGGGCCATCGGCGTCTGCCCCTTGCGGTGCTTCGCCTGGCCACCGGTGGGTGCTGGTTGCTCGCGCAGTTCCCCGCGCCCCTATCGGGGCGCAGCCCCGCCCTATAAGGGGCGCGGGGAACTGCGCGACCAGCCACGACGTGCCTGAGGTGTGCCGCCGGGAGTAGCCCCCCGTGGTGGCGCGAAGCGCCCGAGAACAGGGGCGCGGGGAGCTGCGCGAAAAGCCCGAGCCGCGGCCTGGCCGACGCCGACCCCGGGGGCACCCCGGGCCGTTCCGGCTGGACCGCTACGCGGACTCTCGCCAGTGGCTGGTGATCGGCAGCCGCCGATCCTTCCCGAATCCCTTCGCGGAGATCTTCGTACCCGGCGGATACTGCCGCCGCTTGTACTCGGCCCGATCCACCATCCGCAGCGTCCGCTCCACCAGCTCCGCCTCGAACCCGGCCGCCACGATCTCGTCCGCCCCCCGGTCGTGGTCCACGTAGAGGTCCAGGATCGCGTCCAGCACGGGGTAGTCCGGCAGCGAGTCCGTGTCGACCTGCCCGGGCCGCAGCTCCGCGCTCGGCGGCTTGCTGATCGAGTTCTCCGGGATCGGCGGCGTCTGGCCCCGCTCCCGTGCCGCGCGGTTGCGCCACTCGGCCAGCCGGAACACCGCGGTCTTGTAGACGTCCTTGATCGGCCCGTACGCCCCCACCGCGTCGCCGTACAGCGTGGAGTAGCCGACGGCCAGCTCGGACTTGTTGCCGGGGGCCAGCACGATCTGGCCCTCCTGGTTGGAGATCGACATCAGGAGCGTGCCGCGCAGCCGCGCCTGGAGGTTCTCCTCGGCGAGACCGGACAGCTCCACCGACGACATGTACGCGTCGAACATCGGCTCGATCGAGACCGTGCGGAAGTCGAGCCCGGTCCGCCGCGCCAGCTCGGCCGCGTCGGCGCGCGAGTGCTCCGAGGAGTACTTCGACGGCATCGACACCCCGTACACGTGCTCCGCACCGAGCGCGTCGCAGGCGATGGCCGCGGTGAGCGCCGAGTCGATGCCGCCGGAGAGCCCGATCAGCACGGACCGGAAGCCGTTCTTCGCGACATACGCGCGCAGCCCGACCACCAGGGCCGAGTACACCTCCTCGTCGTCGTCGAGCCGCTCGGCGTACCCGCCGTCCAGCTCGGCCGGGTACGGCGGGAGGGGGTCGGCCGACAGCGTGACGTGGTCGATGCGCAGACCGTCGTCGACGACGCCCGACGGCGGCTCCGGGGCCGCGGCCGGCAGGTCCAGGTCGAGCACCACGCAGCCCTCCGCGAACTGCGGGGCACGGGCGATCACCGAGCCGTCGCGGTCCACGACGATCGAGTCGCCGTCGTAGACCAGCTCGTCCTGCCCGCCGATCATGGCCAGGTACGCCGTGGTGCAGCCGGCCTCCTGCGCACGCTTGCGTACCAGGTCGAGGCGGGTGTCGTCCTTCTTCTGCTCGTACGGCGATGCGTTGATGGAGAGCAGCAGGCCGGCCCCGGCACTCCTGGTGGCCGGCACCCTGCCGCCGTCCTGCCAGAGGTCCTCGCAGATCGCGAGCGCGACGTCGATGCCGTGCACGCGGACGACGGGCAGGGTGTCGCCGGGCACGAAGTAGCGGAACTCGTCGAAGACGCCGTAGTTCGGCAGGTGGTGCTTGGCGAAGGAGAGCGCCACCCGGCCGCGGTGCAGCACGGCGGCGGCGTTCCGCGGGGCCCCGGCCGGCTGTCCGTACCTCGGCTGGGCGCTCTCGCTGCGGTCCAGGTAGCCGACGACCACGGGCAGCTCTCCGAAGCCCTCGTCGGCCAGCCGTCCGGCCAGCGTGTGCAGGGTGTCACGCGACGCGTCCACGAAGGACGAGCGCAGCGCGAGGTCCTCCACGGGGTAGCCGGTCAGCGCCAGCTCGGGGAAGGCCACGAGGTGGGCTCCCTGCTCGGCGGAGTGCCGGGTCCAGCGGATGACCGCCTCGGCGTTCTGGGTGAGATCGCCGACGGTCGAGTCGATCTGATTCAGGGCGAGGCGAAGTTGAGGCACCCCCTCAGTGTAATCGTCAGAGCGACACGATGGGGTGCGGGTGTGGCCCGCCCCACGCCGGCCCCCGGTCCGTGGAGACGGATCCGGGCGCCGGCGCGGGACGCGGCCGCGGCCGTGCTCCGGTCAGTGGCCGTGGCCGGGCCGGGTGCCGTACGACTCCACGTAGCCGGGCGCGGGCGAGCCCACGCCGGTGACGTCGTCGTAGCCGGTCGACGCGATCAGCGAGCTGTCCTTGCCGAGGGTGCGCAGCGAGGTGAGCAGGCCCTCGGAGTCGTCGAAGCTGTTCGCGTAGTCGACCCGGACCACCGCAAGGCCCTCCGCGCCGTTCACGGGGTGGTCCGTGACGTCGTGGTACGCCTTCGAGCCGTAGCGGTCGTAGATCGCCGGGTTCGCGAACCCGAGCGGCCGCCCGCCGTGTGCCTGCTGGGCCAGCGCCTGGATGCCCGCGATGGTCGGCGCGGCCAGCGAGGTGCCGCCGATGCGGTACTCGCTGTACTGCTGGGACCCGTCGGGGAACGTCTGGGTCTGGCCGACCAGGAACCCGGTGTTGGGGTCCGCGATCGCCGAGATGTCCGGGACCGTGCGCATCGGCAGCGCGCCGCCGTTCGCCTTGGCGAGCGAGTCCGGCACGACGCCCTGCTGGTAGAACGGCTGCGCCACGTTCTTGCTGGTGCCGCCGCCGGCGCCGCCGTTGAACGCGCCGGGGACGTCCTTCCAGCTCTTGCCGTCGTCCGACAGGGCGGCCTTGCCGGTGCCCCAGCCGGTCTCCCACTTGTACGCGTCGCCCCGGCCCACGGCGAGCGAGGTGCCGCCCACCGAGGTGACCCAGGCGGAGCTGGCCGGCACGTCGACCTGCTTGGTGCCGGTGTGGGCGACCTCGTCGCCGTTGTCGCCCGAGGAGAAGTAGAAGCCGATGCCCTCGATCGCGCCCATCTGGAAGACCTGGTCGTAGGCCGCGGCGACGTCCGGCGTCTGGTTGGCCTCCAGGTCGCCCCAGGAGTTGGAGACGATGTCCGCGAGGTGGCTGTCGACGACCTTGCTGAGCGAGTCGAGCAGGTCGTCGTCGTAGCAGGACGCGGCCCCGACGTACACGACGTTCGAGGCCGGCGCGACCGCGTGCACGGCCTCGACGTCCAGCGACTCCTCGCCGTACCAGCCGGACGCGTCGCAGTCGTCGGCGGCGGTGTGCGTGTACGCGCCGGGCAGCACCTGGGTGAGCTGGCCGCCCTTGTAGCGCGCGTCGCCGTTCCGCTTGGCGTACTGGGCGGAGTCCTGCTCGATGGTGGGCGAGGCGTAGGCGTCGGTGATGGCCACCGTCACGCCCTTGCCGGTCCGGTTGCCCGCACCGTAGGCCGCGCGCAGCTGCTCGCCCGTGTACCCCTTGGTGGCGTACGGAGCGGTGCTGCCGTACGCCTCCGGCAGGGTGCTGGCCGGGTTGGAGCCGTAGTAGCTGGAGAACGGTCCCGCGTTGCGGAAGACCGCTCCCGGCGGGGGCAGTTCGTCCTTGTGGTCCGCCTTGTGGGGCGCGTTGTCCAGGCCGGTGACGGTGAGGACGGCGCCTTCGAGCGAGGCGGGCGCGGTGGGCGTCTGCTGCGGGGCGCGGTACGTCCCCGCGCCCTTGCGGTAGTTGTGGAGCTGGGTGCCGAACGCCTTCTCGGCGGCGGCCACGTCGCCGGACACCTCGACGTAGTGCCGGGTGGTCGCGGTGACGCTGAGCCCGGCGTCCTTCAGCCAGGACTTCACGGCACGTATCTGCTCCGCGGTGGCACCGAACCGTTCCTGCGCCTCCTTGGCGCTCAGGAACCTGCCGTACGAGGCGGAGTCCGGGTCGGAGACGGAACGAGCGTAGGCCGCGAGGCCCGCCGCGTCGCGTCCGGCCAGATAGACCCGGGCCTGCACCTTGTTCGAGTCGGCCGTGGAGCCCTGGTCGGACTTTCCGGTCGCCCAGAGCGGCTTGGCGCCCTTGAGCGCTTGCCGGGCGCCCGGGTTCTGGTCCGCGTGGGCCGCGGGTATGCCGAGCGCCAGGGCCCCGGTGAGCAACGGCAGGGTCGCCGCCAGACTGACACCGGCGCGCACGGCGGCGCGGTTGGATCTCATGGAACCCCCTGAGATGCGGTTCGATTCGTGTGACGCCAGAGGACGCACACGTAAGAGATCACTCTTGCCATGAACGGTTCACGTCAGGGGAACGGAAAGCCCAAGAAGAACCCAAGGAACGCTTTTCCGTGGTGATTTGATGGCCCGTACCACATATGGGGGGTTGTGTTTCGTCGCGCGGGTGCGCGCGCCGGCCTCGCACGGCCCCGGGCGCCGGTGCGGGACCGGGCGATGCGCCCGCTGCCGTGCGGGGCCGGTGCCCGGGGTGCCGTACCCGGCCCCCGGAGGGGTTCCAGGACGTCACTCCACGGGCACCCACCGTGCCCGCTCGCGGTGCATTCGCCCAGGTGGGAGGGTGGTTTGCAGCGGGCAGGCAGCCCGCCGCGCCGTCGGCTCGATCAAGAGTGCCGGAGTACCCCACAATGAGGGCAGAGGCAGGACGGGAAGCGGACGGGAGAGCGGTCGGTGCGGCACGAGCCGGATTGATACGAACCGACAGGAAGCAGACACAGCACGTTCAGGTGATCGCCTGCAATGCGCCCGAAACGGCGTGGTGGGATGCTCGAGCGCATCGATGTTCCCCATGGCGTCGTTGTACGCGGGCCTGACCAGCAAGGATGGGTGGAAGTCGACAATGGATAAGCAACAGGAATTCGTGCTCCGGACCCTGGAGGAGCGCGACATCCGGTTCGTACGCCTGTGGTTCACGGATGTACTGGGCTTCCTCAAGTCTGTCGCGGTCGCGCCCGCCGAGCTGGAGCAGGCCTTCGACGAGGGCATCGGCTTCGACGGCTCGGCGATCGAGGGCTTCGCGCGGGTCTACGAGTCCGACATGATCGCCAAGCCGGACCCGGGGACGTTCCAGGTGCTGCCCTGGCGGGCCGAGGCCCCCGGCACCGCCCGGATGTTCTGCGACATCCTCATGCCCGACCGCTCCCCGTCCTTCGCTGACCCCCGCTACGTGCTCAAGCGGGCCCTGGCCAAGACCTCCGACCTCGGGTTCACCTTCTACACCCATCCCGAGATCGAGTTCTTCCTGCTGAAGGAGAAGCCGGTCGACGGCTCCCGGCCCACGCCGGCCGACTCCTCCGGCTACTTCGACCACACCCCGCAGAACGTCGGCATGGACTTCCGCCGCCAGGCGATCACGATGCTGGAGTCCATGGGCATCTCGGTGGAGTTCTCCCACCACGAGGGCGCCCCCGGCCAGCAGGAGATCGACCTGCGCTACGCCGACGCGCTCTCCACCGCCGACAACATCATGACGTTCCGCCTGGTCATGAAGCAGGTCGCGCTGGAGCAGGGGGTGCAGGCCACCTTCATGCCGAAGCCGTTCTCGGAGTACCCCGGCTCCGGCATGCACACCCACCTCTCCCTCTTCGAGGGCGACCGCAACGCGTTCTACGAGTCCGGCGCGGAGTACCAGCTCTCCAAGGTGGGCCGCTCCTTCATCGCGGGCCTGCTGCGGCACGCCGCGGAGATCTCCGCGGTCACCAACCAGTGGGTGAACTCCTACAAGCGCATCTGGGGCGGCGCGGAGCGGCCCGCGGGCGCGGGCGGCGAGGCGCCCTCGTACATCTGCTGGGGCCACAACAACCGCTCGGCCCTCATCCGGGTGCCGATGTACAAGCCCGGCAAGACGGGCTCGGCCCGGGTGGAGGTCCGCTCGCTGGACAGCGGCTGCAACCCGTACCTCTCCTACGCCCTGCTGCTCGCCGCGGGCCTCAAGGGCATCGAGGAGAACTACGAGCTCGGCCCCGGCGCGGACGACGACGTCTGGGCGCTCACCGACGCGGAGCGGCGCGCCATGGGCATCGAGCCGCTGCCGCAGAACCTCGGCGAGGCGATCTCCCTCATGGAGCACAGCGAACTGGTCGCCGAGACGCTCGGCGAGCACGTCTTCGGGTTCTTCCTCCGCAACAAGAAGCAGGAGTGGGAGGAGTACCGCTCCGAGGTGACGGCGTTCGAGCTCCGCAAGAGCCTGCCGGTGCTGTAGGCGCGCTTTGCACTCGGGACGGTCCGAGAGCCGCCAGAGGGGGGCGCCCCGGGGGACTTCCTGCCTCCCCAGCCCCGGCCGGGACGAACGTGCGGCAACGCCGCCGGAACGTGCGGCCACGCCGCCGCAGTGCGGAACGTGGCCGCAGCCCGCCGTCTACGACTCGTAGAAGAGGTGCTCCACCACGCCGCGGGCCCGCCGCGTCGTGCGGCGGTAGTCCTCCAGCATGTCCCCGACGTGGCCGGGCTCGTACCCGAGGTACCGGGCCACCGCGCCCAACTCCCGTGCCTCCGTGGGGAACGTGTCGCCGGCCCGGCCCCGTACCAGCATCACGGCGTTGCGGACCCGTGTCGCCAGCACCCACGCCTCGTCCAGTATCGACGCGTCACGCTCGGACAGCAGTCCGGCGTCCCGCGCCGCGGTGAGGGCCCGACGGGTCCGGGGCGTTCTGAGCGACCGCTCCGTGCTCGCGTGCCGCATCTGCATCAGCTGCACGGTCCACTCGACGTCGGACAGGCCGCCCCGCCCGAGCTTGGTGTGCAGGGCGGGGTCGGCGCCGCGCGGCAGCCGCTCGGACTCCATGCGTGCCTTCAGCCGCCGGATCTCCCGCACCTCGTCCTCCGTGAGGCCCCGCGAGGGGTACCGCAGCGGGTCCACGAGCCGCAGGAAGCGGCGCGCCAGGTCCTCGTCGCCCGCGACGTACTGCGCCCGCAGCAGCGCCTGCGACTCCCACACCAGCGACCACCGGCGGTAGTACGCCTCGTACGACTTCAGGGTGCGCACCAGCGGGCCGGACTTCCCCTCGGGGCGCAGGCCGGTGTCGATCAGCAGCGGCGGGTCGGCGCTCGGCCGCTGGAGCAGCCTGCGCATCTCCTCGACGACGGTGTGCGCGGCGCGCGCCGCCTCGTGCTCGCCGACGCCCTCCCGGGGCTCGTGCACGAAGATCACGTCCGCGTCGGAGCCGTAGCCCAGCTCGTGGCCGCCGAAGCGGCCCATGCCGATCACCGCGAACCGCGTCGGCAGCTCGTCGCCCCATCCCCCACTGCCTTCAGGGCGTGGGAGGTGCCCCCAGCGCACCACCGCGCGCAGCGTCCCGGCGAGGGTCGCCGCGGTGAGGTCGGTGATGGCGTCGCCGACCAGGTCCACCAGCTCGGCGGGCTCGGCTCCGACGGGCCGCTCCTCGGTGCCGTAGGAGGCGGTGAGGTCGGCCGCGGCGGTGCGGAACAGCTCCCGGCGGCGCACCGCACGCGCCACCGTCACCGCGTGCTCACCGCTGTCCGCGCGGCCCACCGCGGCCAGGATCTCCTGATCGAGCTGGGCACGCCCGCGCGGTGTGAGCGTCTGGTCGCCGCCGAGCAGCGCCACCGCCTCGGGCGCGCGCATCAGCAGGTCGGGCGCGAGCCGGCCCGCGGAGAGCACCCGGGCGAGGTTCTCGGCGGCCGCCCCCTCGTCCCGCAGCAGCCGCAGGTACCAGGGCGTCTTGCCGAGCGCGTCGGAGACCTTGCGGAAGTTCAGCAGCCCGGCGTCCGGGTCGGCGGAGTCCGCGAACCAGCCGAGCAGCACCGGCAGCAGCGTGCGCTGGATGGCCGCCCTGCGGGTCACCCCGGACGCCAGCGCCTCCAGGTGCCGCAGCGCCGCGCCCGGGTCGGCGTACCCGAGCGCGACCAGGCGCTCCCGGGCCGCACCGGTGCTCAGCCGCGTCTCGCCGGGGGCGAGCTGGGCGACCGCGTCCAGCAGCGGACGGTAGAAGAGCTTCTCGTGCAGGCGGCGGACGACGGAGGTGTGGCGCCGCCAGGCCCGCAGCAGCTCGGTGATGGGCTCCGTGCGCATGCCCAGCGAGCGGCCGATGCGCCGCTGGTCGGCCTCCTCCTCGGGCATCAGATGGGTGCGGCGCAGCCGGTACAGCTGGACGCGGTGCTCGACGGAGCGCAGGAAGCGGTAGGCGTCGTCGAGCTGCACGGCGTCCACCCGGCCGACGTAGCCGTCCGCGGCCAGCGCCCTGAGGGCCTCCAGCGTGGTGGGGCTGCGCACGGTGGTGTCGGCGCGGCCGTGCACGAGCTGGAGGAGCTGCACGGCGAACTCGACGTCCCGAAGGCCGCCCGGCCCGAGCTTCAGCTCCCGCTCGACCTCGCCGGCGGGGATGTTCTCGATGATCCGCCGGCGCATCTTCTGCACGTCGGCGACGAAGTTCTCCCGCTCGGCGGCGCCCCAGACCAGCGGCGAGACGGCCGCCATGTACGCGGCGCCCAGCTCCTCGTCGCCGGCGACCGGGCGGGCCTTGAGCAGCGCCTGGAACTCCCATGTCTTCGCCCAGCGCTGGTAGTAGGCGAGATGGCTCGCGAGGGTGCGCACCAGCGGGCCGTTGCGCCCCTCGGGGCGCAGGTTGGCGTCCACCGGCCAGATCGAGCCCTCGACGGTCGTCTCGGAACAGATCCGCATCAGCAGCGCGGCCAGCCGGGTGGCGGCCTGCACCGCCTTGTCCTCGTCGACGCCCTCGGCAGGCTCCGCGACGTACACCACGTCGACGTCGGAGACGTAGTTCAGCTCGTGGCCGCCGCACTTGCCCAGCGCGATCACGGCGAGCCGGCTGGCCGCGGCGTCGTCCGGGAGCTGGTCGGCCGCCATGGCGAGCGCGGCACGCAGCGTGGCGGTCGCCAGGTCGGCCAGCTCGGCGGCGGTCTCGGCCACGTCGGTGGTGCCGCAGACGTCCCGGGCCGCGATGGACAGCAGGCAGCGCCGGTAGGCGACGCGCAGCTCCACCGGGTTGCCGGCCTCGGCGAGGCCCCGCTCGAACTCCGCCACGCCCGGGTGCAGGTCCTCCTGCTCGTAGGTGGCCAGCGCCCGCCAGTCCGCCGGGTGCCTGGCCAGGTGGTCGCCCAGCGCCTCGGAGGCGCCGAGCACGCCCAGCAGCCGGTCGCGCAGCGGCTTGGCGGTGGCCAGGGTGTCCAGCAGCTCCCGGAGGGCCGCCTCGTCCGGCTGCGCCTCGGCCATCCGGGCCAGGCTGCGCAGCGCCAGGTCCGGGTCGGCCGCGCCGCCGAGCGCGTCCAGCAGGACCGGGTCGTCGTGCGCCGCGGTGAGCGGGCCTGACGCCAGCAGGCCCTCGGCGGAGGACGGGTCGGTGAAGCCGAGCCGCAGCAGCCGCGTGAACGTGCTGCTCCTGCGCCCTTGCGGCACCGTCATGGTCGCCGGCCTCCTGTTCCGATCAAGGTGATGGGGCCCCGAGCCTACGACGAGTGCGATGCCTTCCGCCTCGCGCGGGTGCCGCCTTTACCAGGCACAAACCATGTTTTCCGGGCACCATCGAAGAGGTGCCCGAACGGCCCGTGCCGGTGCCGGGTGGAACGGGCCGTGCCGGTGCCCGGGGAAAACGGTCCGTACCGGGCCGATGAGTCCGGCCCGTGCATGGAGTCTCCCTCCCGACACCCCCGTACGTCACGAGGAGGACCGGACATGTCGGACCCAGTACCGCACACCGCACCCGGCGGGCCCCGGGCCGCGCCCGGCGCGGCACCTGAGGGCACGCTCGACGCCCGTTACAGCGGCCCGGGTGCCACCCCCGCCGACTGGGCCGTGGCCCAGCGGCGGCTGGAGGAGGCCGAGCTGTTCTGGCTGTCCAGCGTGCGCCCCGACGGGCGGCCGCACGCCACGCCGCTGATGGCCGTCTGGCGCGACGGCGCGCTGTACTTCTCCACCGGCGCCGAGGAGCGCAAGGCGCTCAATCTCGCCGGGAACCCCCAGGTCGTCCTGTCCACCGGTACACCCGTCCGGAACGAGGGGTACGACGTCGCCGTCGAGGGCGAGGCGGTGCGGGTGGCGGACCTCGCCCTGCTGCGGGCCCTCGCCGCGGACTGGCTTCGCAAGTACGGCGAGGACTGGCGGTTCGAGGTGCGCGACGACGGTGCGTTCCAGGGCCGGGAGGGGCCGGCGCTGGTCTTCGCGGTCGAGCCCCGCACGGTCTTCGGGTTCGGCAAGGGTGCGTTCAGCCAGACGCGGTGGCGGTTCGCCTGAGCCGGCGGGGGAGGGGCGGGCCGCGCGCCCATGGGGGCGCTTCGCGGACCGGGCCGCGCCCAACCGCGCCCAACGGCCGCTCCCTCCCGGAACGTTCATCCGGTTTTCACGCCCGTTGGGGGAAGGCGCCCAGCGGCGGAGTCTTGGTGTGTGCATGCTCTCCAGGCCCCACCCGACTCCCCACCGGAGGTCCATCGTGTCCGGCAGATCCGTCTTCCGCCGCGGCCGTCTCGCCCTCGTCGCCGCCCTGGCCCTCGCCGCAGGTGCCCTCGGGCTGTGGACGGGGCTCGGCGAGCAGTCCACGGCGCAGGCCGCCGCGGGCGTGCCCACCCCCGACCACGTGATCATCGCGGTCATGGAGAACCACGCCTACAGCCAGGTCGTCGGCTCCTCCAGCGCCCCGTACATCAACTCCCTGGCCAAGGGCGGCGCCAACCTGACGCAGTCCTACGCCGAGACCCACCCGAGCCAGCCCAACTACATGGCGATGTTCTCCGGGTCCACCCAGGGCATCACCAGCGACGCCTGCTACACCCCCGGCTTCAGCAGCGCGCCCAACCTCGCCTCGCAGCTCATCGCCGCGGGCAAGAGCTGGGGCAGCTACAACGAGACCCTGCCCAGCCAGGGCTCCACGACCTGCAACAGCGGCGACTACGCCCGCAAGCACAACCCGTGGTTCGGCTTCAGCAACGTCCCGACCTCGTCGGCGAAGACGTTCTCGCAGTTCCCGAGCGACTTCACGCAGCTGCCGCAGGTCTCCTACGTGGTGCCGAACCTCTGCAGCGACATGCACGACTGCTCGGTCGCAACCGGTGACACCTGGCTGAAGAACAACCTGGGCGCCTACGCGACCTGGGCCAAGACCCACAACAGCCTGCTCGTGGTCACCTTCGACGAGGACAACTCGCTCAGCGGCAACCGCATCCCGACCGTGTTCTACGGCCAGCAGGTGACGCCGGGTGCCACGTCCTCGACCCGGTACAACCACTACGACCTGCTGCGCACCCTTGAGGACATGCACGGCCTCGGGTACGCCGGCAACGCCGCGTCGGGCAAGGACATCACCGGCATCTGGACGTCCTGACCGTGTACGTCGCGGACAGCCGCGCCTCCGGCGCCCCGTCCGCGGGTAGCGCCGCCCGGGTTCCCGATCGGCCCGGGCGGCGCCGCGCCGCGGTCGCCCCCACCGTGCTGGCGCTCGGCACGGTCAGTCTGATCACCGACGTCTCCTCCGAGATGGTCAGCGCGATCCTGCCGCTGTACCTCGTCGTGGGGCTCGGCCTCTCCCCGCTGGGCTTCGGCCTGCTCGACGGCGTGTACAACGGCGTCTCGGCGCTGGTGCGCCTCGTCGGCGGGCACTTGGCGGACCGCGGCACGGGCCGGCACAAGGCGGTGGCCGTGCTGGGCTACGGCCTGTCCGCGCTGTGCAAGCCGCTGCTGCTCGTCGCCCACACCCTGCCGCTGATCGGCGCCGTCCTCGCCGCCGACCGCACCGGCAAGGGCCTGCGCACCGCGCCGCGCGACGCGATGATCTCGCTGTCCAGCGAGCCGGGCACGCAGGGCCGGTCCTTCGGGGTGCACCGCGCCATGGACACCGCCGGCGCCCTGCTCGGCCCGCTCACCGCCTTCCTCGTGCTGCGGGCGACCGTGGACGGCTACGACGCGGTGTTCACGGTGAGCTTCTGCGTCGCGATGGTGGGCGTCCTGGTGCTCGTCCTCTTCGTGCCCGGGAAGCTGACGGGCCCCTCGGCGGGCACGGTGGACGGTGTCCGCACGGCCCCGGCGGAGGGCTCGCCTCCGGTGCGCCTGGACGGCTCCGGCCCCGGTTCCGGTTCCGGCTCCGGCTCTGGCCGGAAGGGGACGGCCGAGGCCGCGCGTCCCACGTTCCGCGCCGCGCTGGCGCTGCTGCGGCGCCGGGACATCCGGCGGATCGCCGTGTGCGCGCTGCTCCTCGGGCTCGCGACCGTCAGCGACTCGTTCATCTACCTGCTGTTGCAGCGCAGGCTCGGCGTGCCCGACCGGTGGTTCGCGCTGCTGCCGCTCGGCACCGCCGCCGCGTTCCTGCTGCTGGCCGTCCCGCTCGGGCGGCTCGCGGACCGGATCGGGCGCAGCCGCGTCTTCCTGGCCGGGCACGGGGCCCTGCTCTGCGCGTACGGCCTCCTGCTGTCGGACTGGCACGGCGCGGTGCTGCCGTACGCGGTCCTGTTGCTGCACGGCACCTTCTACGCCGCCACCGACGGGGTGCTGATGGCCGCCGCGTCCGAGAGCGTGCCCGTCGCGCTGCGCTCGTCCGGCCTCGCGCTGGTGCAGACGGGCCAGGCCTTCGCGCGGTTCGTCTGCTCGCTCGCCTTCGGCGCCGCCTGGACGGCCTGGGGCGACCGCACGGCGCTCGGTGCCGCCACCGTCCTGCTCGCCTGCTGCGTGCTGGCCGTCGGCCGGACGCTGGGACGCCCGCCCGCCGCCTCCACCCGCCTCGATGCCCCCACGTCCGAGGAGACCCCCGCATGACCACACGGGCCCGCGTGCTCGTCCTCGCCTGCGCGATCGCCCTGCTCGCGGCCGTCGCCACCGCCTCCGTGCTGCACGCCGCGGCGCGCTCCGACCGCAAGGACCACGCCCAGCCCGGCGGGCCCGCGGTCAGCGCGGGGCGGGTCGCGCTGACCGGTTCGGGCGGGGACCGGATCGTCTTCCGGAACATGGCCTGGGGGCCGCACCGCGACGAGCTGAGCACCGTGCCCGCCTCGCGGCCGGGCGGCGAGCGCACCGCCTCGGGCGTGCAGTGCGTGCGCTTCCACGCGGCCGGGGGCACCGGGATCTGCCTCCAGGTGGTGCACAGCGGCGTCCAGGACAGCTACCGGGCGGTGGTGCTCGACGCCCGGCTGCACGAGACGGCGCGCTACGACATCCCCGGCGTCCCCTCGCGCGCACGGGTCTCGCCCAGCGGGCGGTTCGCCACCTGGACGGTCTTCGTCGGCGGCGACTCCTACGCGAACAGCACCTTCTCGACGCGGGCCGCGATCCTCGACACCCGTACCGGGCGGCTGACCCCGTCGCTGGAGGCGTTCCGGGTGATCAAGGACGGGCGCGACTACCACGCCGTCGACATCAACTTCTGGGGCGTCACGTTCTCGGCGGACGACCGGCACTTCTACGCGACGATGGCCACGAAGGGGAGTACGTACCTGGTCCGGGGCGACCTGGGCGCGCGGACGGTGACGACGCTGCACAGCAATGTCGAGTGCCCGTCGCTGTCGCCGGACGAGACCAGGATCGCGTTCAAGAAGCGGGTGATGGGGTTGCCGGCGGATGCGCCGTGGCGGCTGTATGTGATGGATCTGCGCAGCGGGCGCGAGACTGCGCTCGCGGAGACCCGCAATGTCGACGACCAGGCGGTCTGGGCCGATGACCGCACCCTGGCGTATGCCCTGCCGGGCGACTTCGGGGCCAACCTCTTCACCGTGCCGGCGGACGGTACGGGCGCGCCTCGGCCCTTGCTGACGGCGGCGCTGTCCCCGGTGTACCTCGGCGGGTCCTGAGGGGGTCTGCCCCGGGGGCGGCGACGGCGATCCGCTGCGGGTGCGTCGTGGTCTTTTGCGCAGTTCCCCGCGCCCCTTTCGGGGCCCTGCCCCTTGGCCCTTCGTTCTACCACCGGCCGGTAGGTGGCTGGTCGCGCAGTTCCCCGCGCTCCTTTCGGGGCGCTGCTCCTTGCGGTCTGTCGTTTGGCCGGCGGCCGGTGGGGGTTGCTCGCGCACTTCCCCGCGCCCCTTAACCCGCCTTCGGCGGGCCCCGGCCTCCGGCCCCGTGGCGACGGCGGTCCGCTATCGGGCACGCGGGGCGGGGCCGGGCTGATCAGGTCGCGTGTGGTCGGTGGTGCTGGTAGGAAGGGCCGCATGGGGGATCTTCTCGCGGGGGCGGTACGGCGGTTTCGGTTGCGTGCCGGGTTGACCCAGGAGGCGCTGGCCGAGCGTTCGGGTGTGTCGGTCAGCACGATCCGCGGCATGGAGACCGGCAGGCGCCGCAATCCGCAGGTCGCATCGGTGCGCCAGCTGGCCGCTGCGCTGGATCTGGGGCCGGCCGAGCTGGACGAGCTGCTGGCCGCGGCGACGGGCGTGGGTGCGCCCCAGGCGCCCCAGGCGCTGCCGGTGCCGCGTCAGTTACCCGCTCCGCCCGTGCCGTTCGTGGGCCGCGAGGACGAACTGCACCGGCTGGACGCGGTGCTGGGGCCCGGGGCGGGTGCGGCGGGCACGGTGGTCGTCTCCGCGATCGCCGGTGCCGGCGGGGTGGGCAAGTCGTGGCTGGTGTCGCACTGGGCGCACCGCAACGTCGACCGCTTCCCCGACGGGCAGCTCTTCGTCGACCTGCGCGGCTTCAGCCCGGACAGCGATCCGATGGACCCGGCGGTCGCGGTGCGCGGATTCCTCGACGCGCTGGGCATCGAGCCCGACCGCATTCCCGTCGCCGCGCACGCGCAGGCGGCCCTGTTCCGCAGCCTGGTGGCCGGCAAGCGGATGCTGCTGGTGCTCGACAACGCCGCCGACAGCGCCCAGATCACCCCGCTGCTGCCGGGCGGCGACACCTGCACCGTGGCGGTCACCAGCCGCAACCGGCTGTCGGGCCTGATCACCGGGCACGGCGCCCACCACCTGCCCGTCGACATCCTCACCGACACCGAAGCCCGCGCACTGCTCGCCGCCCGGCTCGGCACCGGGCGCATCGAGGCAGAGCCCGCGGCGGTGGCCGAGCTCGTCCGCCTGTGCGGCGGATTCCCGCTGGCGCTGAGCATCACCGCAGGCCGCGCGCACGTCCACCCGCACCTGTCGCTGGCCGACCTCGCCGGCGAACTGCGTGAGGGCGCGATGGACGTACTGGACGACGCCGACCCCGTCGCGAGCCTGCCCGCCGTGCTCTCGCTGTCCCACCACGCGCTGGGCGAGGAGGAGGCCGAGGTGTTCGGGCTGCTGGCCATCGCGCCGGGGCCCGACATCAGCCTTGCCGCGGCCGCCAGCCTCACCGGCCGCGGCCGGAGCCGGACCCGCAGCGTGCTGCGCAGCCTGGAACAGGCCTCGCTCATCGCCCAGGACGACGCCGGCCGCTACCGCATGCACGACCTGATCCGCCGTTACGCCACCACCGCCCAGGACCTGTCCGACGGCACCCGGCAGGCAGCGCTGCGGCGGGTGCTCGACTTCTACACGCACACCGCGTACGCCGCCGACCGCCTCCTGGAATCCCATCGCGAGCCCATCGAGCTCGGCCCGCCGGCACCCGCCTGCCACCCCCAGGCGCTGTCCGGCATCCCGGCGGCGATGGACTGGTTCGAGGCCGAGCACCAGAACCTGCTCGCCGCACAGCACGCGGCCGCCGCCCACGCGTCACACCGCACGGTCTGGCAGCTGGCCTGGGCGCTGAACAACTACCACTACCGCCGAGGGCACCGTCACGACCAGCTCGCCGTGTGGCAGTCCGCGGTCGACTCGGCCCGCCGGCTGCCCGATCCCGGTGCCCAGATCATCACCTACCGGCTCCTGGGCCGCGCCCATGTCGTGCTCGGGCACCACCAGGAGGCGATCGAAGCCCTGAACGAGGCCCTCGCCCTGAGCGAGCGGCAGGACGACCGCGCCCTTCAGGCCCAGGCGCACTACACCCTCGCCTCGATCGACCCGGACGGCCGGCAGGCGGTGGAGCACGCCCGACGCGCGCTGGAGCTCTATCGCGGCCTCGACCAGCCGATCGCGGAAGCCAACGCGCTCAACGCGGTGGGCTGGCTGGCCGCGCTCCTCGGCGAGGACAACGACATGGCCCGCGAGTACTGCCAGGCGGCCCTCGTCCTCTACAAGCACCATCAGGACATGGACGGCCAGGCGCAGACCCTGGACAGCCTCGGCTACATCGACCACCACACCGGCCGCCACCACGACGCCGTCCGGCACTACCGCGAGGCCCTCAGCCTGTACCGCGACCTCGACAACGCCTACGAGATCGCGGAGACCCTCGACCGTCTCGGCCATTCCCACGCAGCCCTCGGCGACCACGGCCAGGCCGCCACGGTGTGGCGGGAGGCTCGGGATCTGTTCCGGCAGCAAGGACGCGACGAGGAAGCCGAGCGGACGGAGCGGCAGCTCGACGGACTCGGCGAAGAGGACACCCCGGCCGGCACGTGACGACCGGTCCGACCGGTCATACGTGAACGGTCCGTGAGCTGTTCGCCCCCCTGGGGGGCCAACACGATGGTGCAGGAGAGAACACGGGGGTGCGATCCGCGGAAAGCACGAAGCTCCGCGGATCAGAGCTCACCAAACAGGAGGGGTATATATGCGACGAGGTATCAAGTCGGCGCTGGCGACCGCCGCGGTGGCCGCTGCCGCGAGCCTGGCCATGGGCACGGCCTCCGCGAGCGCGGCTCCGGTGACCGCGCCGCAGGCGCAGGAGGCGAAGGCCGCCTCTGCCTGCGGCTGGTACACGGACTGGACCGCCCACGCCTGGTACAACCACTGCGGGACCGGGCGGGTGGTCATCTACGTGGATCTCCTGAGCGTCGGCGGCAGCTCCGAGGGCTACGAGACGTGCGTGGGACCGGGCGACACCTATCTGGGTAGTTGGCCGGCTGTGCAGGGGGCCTGGTACGTGGGACGTACCTGCTGACACGCGCTTTCGCGAGCTCCCCTGGTGGGCACGGGGGCTGACCGGGCCGACCGCGCGTCGTGACCGGTCAGCCTCGCCTCGGGAGCCGAGTGCGTCCGGGACCGGGCTGTGTGGGGTTTGGCCCGCAGCCCGGTCCCGGACCACTGGGCCGAACCTCTCACGGCCGGTGGTTCACGGTGGTCCGCCGCGGACGGGTCGTGGTCGGGGCTCCACGAGGGCGTCACGCGGCCCCGGGGCGCCCCCCGGAACGGCGTGAACGGTGCTGCACCGCCCCGTACGTCTTCTGGAGCGCCGTCGTCGTCGCGTCGAAGGAGCGCTGGGCCACGCCCACGAAGAGGCAGTCGATGACCGCGAGCTGCGCTATCCGGCTCACGGTCGCGCCGGACCGGAACGGCGTCTCCCGCGCGCACGTGGTCAGCACGTGGTCGGCGCCGACCGCGAGGGCGGAGTGCGGGAAGTTGGTGACGGCGATCGTCGTGGCGTGCCGTTGGGCCGCGGCCTGGAGGGGCTCGACCGTGTCCTCGGTCTCCCCGGAGTGCGAGATCGCGAGGGCCACGTCACCGGGCCCGAGCAGCGCCGCCGCCGTGAGCGCCGCGTGCATGTCGGTCCAGATGAAGGCCATGTGCCCGATCCGGTGGAGCTTCTGGTGCAGGTCCTGCCCGACGAACCCGCTGGCGCCGACGCCGAAGATGTCGACCCGCCGGGCCCCCGCGACCGCGTCGACCGCGTGCCGGAGCGCGGTGACGTCCAGCTGCGCCCCGGAGTCCTCCAGGGCGCGCACCTCGTTGTAGATGATCTTCCCGACGACCTGGTCCAGGGTGTCCGTGGCGCTGATGTCGGTGGCGGGCACCGGACGCTCCCCGCCGAGGGCGTCCTCGCGGGCGGCGGCGGCCGCCAGTGCCAGGCGGAGCTGCGGATAGTTGCCGAGCCCGATGGTCCGGCAGAACCTCATCACGGTCGCCGCCGAGGTGCTCGCCCGCTCGCCGAGCGACCCTATGGACAGCTCGGCGGCCTGCGCGGGGTCGGCCAGCACCGCGTCGGCCACCCGCAGCTCCGAGGGAGCGAGCGACGGCCGTGCCGCGCGGATGCGCGCCAGGACGTCGGCGGGGGCGGCGCCCTCCACCGGCTGGGCCGGTACGCGGTGTGAGGCCTCGCGGGCCATGGATCCCTCCCGAGGTCCCGAGCGGAGGCCCACACAGTAGCCGCGGCCGGAGGGGGCGTCAAAAATTTACGAGGACCATCACATGACGTTACTTATTGACATGTGGAGGCGGTCCTTCTGATACTCGCTGCACCGCGATCCGCGTAGACCCGGTTCGTGACCGCATGCAGCGCCGGATGCTCCCTGGAGACGAGGGCGTGCGCAAGAGGACTCGTCCCGCCGGTGGCCACCGCCGGCCGATCCCTAGGAGTGACCGTGCGCCAACTCGACCTCGTGGTGGTGGTCGTCTACCTCGTCGCGATCGCCTGGATCGGACTGCGGCTGTCCGGCCGGCAGAGGACCGCCAAGGGATACTTCATCGGCGAGGGCGGCATGCCCTGGTGGACCGTCGCGTTCTCCGTGGTGGCCACCGAGACCAGCGTCCTGACCGTCATCAGCGTGCCCGGCGGCGCCTACAGCGGCCAGGCCTTCGGCAACGTCGAGCTGGCACTGGGCTACGTCATCGGCCGCGTCGTGGTGGCCGGCGTCCTGATCCCGCTCTACAAGCGCGGCGGGTTCGTCAGCGCCTACCAGTACCTCGGCGACAGGTTCGGGCTGAGGCTCCAGGGCCTCGCCTCGGTGACGTTCGTCTTCACCCGCCTGCTCGCCGAGGGCGTCAGGCTGTTCGCCTCGGCGATCCCCATCAAGCTGCTGCTCGACGAGTTCGGGGTGCACGCCGGCTACCAGGTCATCATCATCGTGCTGACCATCATCACCGTCGTCTACACCTACCTCGGCGGCATCAAGGCGGTCATCTGGACCGACGCCATCCAGATGGGCCTCTACCTCGGCGGCGCGATCCTGGCCGTCGCGGTCCTCTCCAGCCACGTCGGCGGCCAGGGCATCGCGGACGCGCTGCACGCGGGGCAGTTCAAGGTCTTCGACACCGACTTCTCGCCGGCCCACATCCTGACCAGCTCCTTCGCCCTGCCGACGGCCATCATCGGCGGTGCCATCTTCGCCATGGCGAGCCACGGCTCCGACCAGCTCATGGTCCAGCGCATCCTGGCCACCCGGACGCTGCGGGACGGCCAGAAGGCCATGATCGCCTCCGGTGTGTTCGTCACGATCCAGTTCGCCGCGTTCTCCCTGGTCGGCGCGTTGCTGTGGTCCTACAACAAGGGCAGGACCTTCAAGGACCTCGGGCTCGCCAGCTCCGACAACCTCTACCCGCAGTTCATCCTGCACGGCCTGCCCGTCGTCATCTCGGGCCTGCTCGTGGCCGGCATCCTGGGCGCCGCGATGGGCTCCCTGTCCGCGGCGCTGAACTCCATGTCGAACTCGACGGTCGCCGACATCATCCACAGCTTCTTCCGTCGAACGCCCTCGGACGCCACCCTGCTGAAACTCGCGCGGGTGATGACGCTGGTCTGGGCGGTGCTGATGGCCGTCTTCGCCTGCGCCTTCAGCACGAGCACCGGCAACGTCTACCTGACGGGCCTCGCCATCGCCGGCTACACCTACGGCGCGCTGCTCGGCGCGTTCCTCCTCGGCCGGCTGGTGCGGCGCGCGAACGAGGTCGACTCCGTCGTGGCGTTCCTGGTCACGGTCGCCGTCATGACCTACATCGTGCGCTGGGTGAAGATCGACGTCACCGTGGCGGGGGCCACCGTGCCGACGGCCATCGCCGCCCAGTGGCTGGTGCCGATCGGCGTGGTGATCACCCTGGTCGTCGGCGGTGTGATGAGCCTGTTCCACCGTCCGCCGGTGGCCGCCGCGACCGGGCCGCGCGACGGCGAGACGGGCGAGGGCCCGGAGCGGGTCGCCGCGCCCGCCGGCAAGGAGTGAGCGCCGTGCGCGTGATCGGACTGATGTCGGGCACGTCCTACGACGCGATCGAGGCGGCCGCCGCCGACCTCACCCTGGACGGCGACACCCTGCTGATGCGGCCCCTCGGGCACCTGTCCGTCCGCTACCCGGACGAGCTGCGCGCCCTGATCGGTGCGAGCCTGCCGCCGGCGGCGACCAGCGCCCGGGACGTCTGCGCCCTGGACACCGGCATCGGACAGGCCTTCGCCGAGGCGGCCGGCCGCGCCCAGCGGGAGCTGTGCGGGGGAGCGGCCGACCTGGTGGTCTCGCACGGCCAGACCATGTACCACTGGGTCGAGGAGGGTGCCGTGCACGGCACCCTCCAGCTCGGCCAGCCCGCCTGGATCGCCGAGGCCACCGGGCTGCCGGTGGTCTCCGACCTGCGCTCGCGGGACGTCGCCGCGGGCGGCCAGGGAGCGCCGCTGGTCGCCATGACCGACGCGCTGCTGCTGGGCGGCCTCCCCGGCGTCCCCGCCGCGCTGAACCTGGGCGGCATCGCCAACGTCACCGTCGTCGCGCCCGGCGCTGCGCCGCTGGCCTTCGACACCGGGCCCGCGAACGCGCTGCTGGACGCGGCCGTGCGGTACTTCACCGAGGGTGCGGCCGAGTACGACGAGGACGGGCGGCGGGCCGCCGCGGGGCGGGTCAGGCCCGAGCTGCTGAAGGTGCTCCTGGAGGACCCCTACTACCTGCGGCCCGCGCCGAAGAGCACCGGCAAGGAGCACTTCCACCTGCCGTACCTCCAGCGTGCGCTGGCCGCGGTGGCCGGGTCCTCCCCGTCCTCGCCGTCTTCCCCGTCCTCGCCGTTCTCGCCGTCCTCGCCGGACGACGTCCTGGCGACCCTGACCCGGCTGACGGCGGTCACGGTGGCCGACGCCTGCCGGGCGCACGGGGTCACGGAGCTCGTCGTCTCCGGGGGCGGGGCGCGCAATCCCGTGCTGATGGGGATGATCGCCGAGGAACTGCCCGGGGTGGGCCTCCGCCCGAGCGGCGACCTGGGGATCCCCTCCGACGCGAAGGAGGCGCTGGCCTTCGCCCTCCTCGGCTTCCTCACGGTGCACGGGCTGCCCGGGACGTTCCCCTCCGGGACGGGGGCGCGCAGGGCAACGCTCCTGGGAAGCATCACGCCGGGCTCGGGCCCCCTGCGCCTCCCCGCCCCGGCCCCCCGGCCACCCCGGGCCCTACGGATCGTCGACTCCGCCGCCTGAACCCTGCGGAGCTGCGCCCCGCCTGGGCCCTGCCCCTCGCGGTCTCGTGCGCGGCCACCGGCCGGCGGCGGGTTGGTCGCGCAGTTCCCCGCGCCCCTGATGGGGCGCTGCCCCTTGCGGTCTCGTGTGCGGCTACCGGCCGGCGGCGGGTTGGTCGCGCAGTTCCCCGCGCCCCTGATGGGGCGCTGCCCCTTGCGGTCTCGTGTGCGGCTACCGGCCGGCGGCGGGTTGGTCGCGCAGTTCCCCGCGCCCCTGATGGGGCGCTGCCCCTTGCGGTCTCGTGTGCGGCTACCGGCCGGCGGCGGGTTGGTCGCGCAGTTCCCCGCGCCCCTTTCGGGGCCCGTGGAGCCCCCATAGCGGGTCAGCGCCGCACCTCGCTGGGGCGCGAAGCGCTATAAAAAGGGGCGCGGGGAACTGCGCGACCGGCCACGATGCACGTGTGGCGGGCCGCAGTGCCGAGCCCACCCCGCGCCCCTTTCGGGGCCCGTGGAGCCCCCATAGCGGGTCAGCGCCGCACCTCGCTGGGGCGCGAAGCGCTATAAAAAGGGGCGCGGGGAACTGCGCGACCGGCCACGATGCACGTGTGGCGGGCCGCAGCGCCGAGCCCACCCCGCGCCCCTCCCGGGGCCGTGGAGCCGCATACCGATTCAGCGCCGCACCCCGCTGGGGCGCGAAGCGCCGTAAAAAGGGGCGCGGGGAACTGCGCAAGAGCAACCACGACGCACGTGCGCCGGACCCGGGGCCCGACCACCCGCGGCGCTTCGCGCCCCGACAGGGGCGCTCAGCGTCTGGCGCGCCTCCGCCCCGTCCTCCGCGTGAGCTCGACCGTCTCCAGGTTCGTGCAGCCCGTCGGCCGCACCCGCGGTGTCCCCGCGGCCAGCGGGACCGACGCCGCGCCGCTGAGCGGGAGGTGGCGTGGCACGCGGCGCGGGAGGGCGTAGGGCCACGTGCCGTACCACCAGCGGGACACGAGGTACCCGAACCCCAGGCAGATGAGCCCGCCCACCGCGTCCAGCCAGAAGTGGTTGGCGGTGGCCATGATGACCACGGTCGTGATGCAGGGGTAGAGCACCGCGAGCGCCTTCACCCAGGGGCTCTTCGCCAGCGCGAAGACGGTGAGGGCGCACCAGACCGACCAGCCGATGTGCATGGACGGCATCGCCGCGTACTGGTTCGAGACGTCCTTCAGGCTGCCGGAGCCCAGCGAGCCCCAGGTCCGGTGCGTCACCACCGTGTCGATGAACAGGCTGTTGCTTATCAACCGAGGCGGTGCGAGCGGATACAGGTAGTAGCCGAGCAGGGCAGATCCCGTGGTGACGAGCAGGACCAGGCGCGACGCCGAGTAGCGGCCCGGATGCCGCCGGTACAGCCAGGCCAGCACACCGATCGTGACCACGAAGTGCATCGTCGCGTACCAGTAGTTCATCCCGACGATCAGCCAGTTGATGGAGTTGACGCCCTTGTTGATGGCGCTCTCCACGCCGAGCCCGATCTGGCGCTCCAGGTTCCACAGCCAGTCGGCGTTCCGCAGGGCCTGGCCGCGCTGCTCCGGGACCGCGCTGCGGATCATCGAGTAGAGCCAGTAGCTCGCGATGATCAGCATCACCTCGAACCACAGGCGCGGCCTGTGCGGGGTGCGCAGCCGGGTCAGCACCGACCGCGGGGTGGCCTCCGCGATGTTCCGGGGGAGGGCCCTCGCGCTGTCGACGACATCCCGGGCGCCGCGCACGCCCCAGCGGCGCGGGCGGTCCAGCATGGGTGAGATGAAGTCCTTGTGTGGATCTTCCACAGCGGTCACGGTCGAGTCACCCATAGGCGGAGATTCTGCCAGAAAGTGATACCGCTACCGAGCATCCCCCATATCGGGACATGAATGCATCATCTAGCCTTTACGGTTTTTTGGTCCTTTTGATGCAGAAGGTCCGAAACCGCTCGAACTGGTCGGAGAGACCGAGGCCGTGGACCCCCGCACCACCAGTTCCGGCATGAAGACGAACTCGCTGTGCGGGGCGGGCGTCCCGCCGATCTCCTCCAGCAGGGTGCGCACGGCCGCCTGACCCATCGCGGGCACCGGCTTGCGGACCGTGGTCAGCGGCGGATCGGTGAAGGCGATCAGCGGGGAGTCGTCGAACCCGACCACCGAGACGTCCGCGGGCACGTCGAGCCCCTGCTGCCGCACCGCCCGGATCGCGCCCAGCGCCATCATGTCGCTGGCGCACACGATCGCCGTGCAGCCGCGCTCGATCAGCGCCGCCGTCGCCGCCTGGCCGCCCTCCAGGGTGTAGAGGGAGTGCTGGACGAGACGGGTGTGGATGTCGTCGGGGTCCAGCCCGAGCTGGTCCCGCATCGCCGCCACGAAGCCCTCGATCTTCCGCTGCACCGGCACGAACCGCTTCGGCCCGAGCGCGAGACCGATCCGGGTGTGCCCGAGCGAGACCAGGTGGGTCACCGCGAGATGGGCGGCCGCCCGGTCGTCCGGTGAGATGAAGGGCGCCTGCACCTTCGGCGAGAAGCCGTCCACGAGCACGAACGGCACGCCCTGGGCGCGCAGCCGGTCGTAGCGCTGGGTGTCCGCCGTGGTGTCCGCGTGCAGCCCGGAGACGTAGATGATCCCGGAGACGCCCCGCTCCACCAGCATCTCGGTCAGCTCGTCCTCCGTGGAGCCGCCGGGGGTCTGGGTGGCCAGCACGGGCGTGTACCCCTGGCGGGTCAGTGCCTGGCCGATGACCTGGGCGAGCGCGGGGAAGATCGGGTTCTCCAGCTCGGGCGTGATCAGGCCGACCAGGCCGGCGCTGCGCTGGCGCAACCGCACGGGACGCTCGTAGCCGAGCACGTCGAGGGCGGCCAGCACGGACTGGCGGGTGGCCGCGGCGACGCCCGGTTTGCCGTTCAGCACCCGGCTGACGGTCGCCTCGCTGACTCCCGCCTGGGCTGCGATGTCGGAGAGCCGTGCGGTCACAGGGGTGGACTGTACCGGGCGGGTGCCGCCCTGTCCGCCAACCGGTCGCCGCGTCGGGGGCGTTGCCCGCGATGTCCTCGGGTTCATATGGGTGGCCTCGGTCGTCTGTGTGGGTGCCATGCCTGGAGCGCCGGTCTTGCAAGAGCCAGGAGGCTAGATGATCCCTTGGCGGTCTGATTGTGGCAAGAGTTTTCAAAGGCTTGCGCAAGACGCTCCGGCTCTGATCTCCGGTTCCACGGAAGGGTGAGAAGGGGGAACGCGCCCTTGATCGACCCCTGGAACGGGTCACGGCGGGGTAACCATCAAGCATCCTTGCATTTTTTTGCTGCAAGGTCTTTCGCAACGGATACGGCGCTGTTACGTTCACGTCGCCCGGCGCCGGCAGCGCGCGCCGGTCGGCCCGGCACGTACGACACGCATCACCGGTACGGCAGCCGGCGGCAGGGGAGCGGACGGGCGGTCCCCGGGTCCACGGGCTTTCACCCTCAAGGAGATCTCATGCGGCGTGGCACAGCGGCCACCGCACTGGTGGCGTCCCTCGCCCTCGCGGCGACGGGCTGCGGCGGCGGTGGCGGGGACGGCGGCGGATCGGGACCGACCACCATCACCTGGTGGGACACCTCCAACGCCACCAATGAGGCACCCACCTACAAGGCGCTGGTCCAGAAGTTCGAGAAGGCCCACCCGGACATCAAGGTCACCTACGTCAACGTCCCGTTCGACCAGGCGCAGAACAAGTTCGACACCGCGGCCGGCAGCAAGGGTGCCCCGGACGTGCTGCGCACCGAGGTCGGCTGGACCCCCGCCTTCGCGAAGCAGGGCTACCTGCTGCCGCTGGACGGCACCGAGGCCCTCGCCGAGAAGGGCGCGTTCGAGCCCAACCTCGTCAAGCAGGCGCGGTACCAGGGCAAGACGTACGGCGTGCCGCTGGTCACCGACACCCTCGCGCTCGTCTACAACAAGGCCCTCTTCAAGAAGGCGGGCATAGCGCGGCCGCCCGCCGACTGGACCGGCCTCAAGGCCGACGCCGCGAAGATCGCGCAGAAGACCGGCGCCGACGGCTACTGGGGCTCCACCGCCGGCTACTACGCCCAGCCGTTCCTGTACGGCGAGGGCAGCGACACCGTCGACGCCGCGGCCAGGAAGATCACGGTCCGGAGCGCGCCCGCGGTCAGGGGCTTCACCACCTGGCAGGGCCTCTTCAGCGGCAAGGGCCTGCACGAGGCCGACACCACCGCCGACGCCTACGCCCACCAGCAGGACGCGTTCGGCAGCGGCAAGGTCGCCGCGATCATCCAGGGTCCCTGGGAGATCACCAACTTCTACAAGGGCACCGCCTTCAAGGACAAGGCCAACCTCGGCATCGCGCCCGTCCCGGCGGGCTCCGCCGGCACGCCCGGCGCGCCCACCGGCGGCCACAACCTCTCCGTCTACGCCGGCTCCGACTCGGCCCACCAGAAGGCCGCGCTGTCGTTCGTGGAGTTCATGACGTCGAAGGCCGCGCAGGAGGAGATCGCGCTGAAGAACTCCACCCTGCCGACCCGCCAGGACGCCTACACCGCCCAGGTCACCGCCGACCCGGGCATCGCCGGCTTCCAGAAGGTCCTGGACACGGCCCGCCCCCGCCCCGCGCTGCCCGAGTACAGCTCCCTGTGGACGCCGCTGGACGCCGAGCTCCCGAAGGTCGCCGGAGGCAAGGAGCCGCTGGACAAGGGCCTCGGCGACGCCGAGCTCGCCATGGCCAAGCTGCTGCCCGACTTCGCCAAGTGACCCCGACCGCACGCTGAGCCGCAGGGTCCGCCCGTACGGGGGGCGGGCGGACCCTCCGGCCGCGGCACCTGCGCCCCGGCCGGGCCGCACCGGACCGGCCGGCGGCGCAGGACGACTCCCAGAAGGTGCAACGCCATGACAGTCGCCGTCCAGAGCGCGGCAGCGGAAGGCGGCCGCGGCGCCGGCCGCCCGCCGGGCCCCGGCCTCCTCGCGCGCCTGAAGCGGTCGTACCGCGCCCACTGGTACGCGTACGCGATGGTCGCCCCGGTCGTCGTCGTGCTCGGCGCCCTGGTGGGCTACCCGCTGGTACGCGGGTTGTACCTGACCCTCACGGACGCCAACAGCCTGAACTCCGCCCGCACCATCGGCGTCAACCACATCGACGCCACCTACCGGTTCGTCGGGCTGCACAACTACGCCGACATCCTGTGGGGGCCGACCGCCTGGGACCGCTTCTGGTCCCACTTCGTCTGGACCGTCGTCTGGACGGTGCTCTGCGTGGCCCTGCACTACGTGATCGGCCTCGGCCTCGCCCTGCTGCTCAACCAGAAGCTGCGCGGCCGCACCGTCTACCGGATGCTGCTGATCCTGCCGTGGGCCGTGCCGACGTTCGTCACCGTCTTCTCCTGGCGGATCATGCTGGCCGACTCGGGCCTGGTCAACTCGGTGCTCGGATCGCTGCACCTGCCGCAGCCGCAGTGGCTGGAGAGCACCTTCTTCCAGCGCGCCGCCGCGGTGCTCGTCAACACCTGGTGCGGCGTGCCGTTCATGATGGTCTCGCTGCTCGGCGGGCTCCAGGCGATCGACCCGACGCTGTACGAGGCCGCCGAGATGGACGGCGCGAGCGCCTGGCAGCGCTTCCGGCACGTCACGCTGCCCGGCCTCAGCTCCGTCGGCTCCACCGTGGTGCTGCTCGGCGTGATCTGGACGTTCAACCAGTTCACCATCATCTACCTGCTGTTCGGCACGAACGGCGGCCCGGACGCCCAGATCCTCGTCACCTGGGCCTACCGGCTCGGCTTCGGCCAGCAGCCCCGCGACTACGCCCAGTCCGCCGCCTACGGCGTGCTGCTGCTGTCGATCCTGATCGTCTTCACGTCCGTCTACCGCCGCTGGCTGGCCCGCCATGAGCAGCTCGCCGTCTGACGCAGGAGCCCGACCCATGAGTACGCCCCGTACCCCACCGGCCCCCGCCCCGACCGCACCCTCCGGCCCGGCGCTCCAGGCGCCGCCCGGCGGCACGCGCCCCGCCGGGCGGGCACGCGGCCGGCGGGGCGCCGAGCCCGGCCGCCCCGCCACCGTGCTCTCGCACGCGGTGCTCGCGGTGGCCGGAGTGATCGCGGTCTTCCCGGTCGGCTGGCTGGTCTACCTGTCGCTCGGCCCGGACAAGAACGACTACCTGCACCCCGGCGGCATCCCCGGCAAGGCGACGCTCTCCAACTACACGTTCGTGCTCGCGCACACCAACTTCTTCCACTGGTTGCAGAGCACCCTCATCGTGGCGCTCGGCACCACCGTCATCGGCGTGCTCCTCGCCGCCACCACCGGCTACGCGGTCTCCCGGATGCGCTTCCCCGGGCACCGGAAGCTGATGTGGGCGCTGCTGGTCACCCAGATGTTCCCGGTCGCCGTCCTCATCGTGCCGATGTACGTGATCCTCGCCGACCTCGGTCTGATCGACACCTACGGCGCCCTGATCCTCGTCTACTGCTCCACGGCCGTGCCCTACAGCGCCTGGCTCCTGAAGGGCTACTTCGACACCATCCCCGCGGAGATCGACGAGGCGGGACGGGTGGACGGCCTGACGCCGTTCGGCACGTTCTGGCGGCTGATCCTGCCGCTGGCCCGGCCGGGACTGGCCGTCGCCGCGTTCTACACCTGCGTCACCGCCTGGGGTGAGGTGGCGTTCGCGTCCACGTTCATGCTCGACGACGACAAGTACACCTTCGCCGTCGGCCTCCAGAGCTTCGTCAGCGAGCACGACGCCCAGTGGAACTACATGGCGGCCACCGCCGTGCTGATCGCCGTCCCCGTCGCCGTGCTCTTCTACCTGGTGCAGAAGAACCTGGTGACCGGCCTCACCGCGGGCGGCACCAAGGGCTGACCCCGCGCCGATGCGATCCAGCGCCCGCGCGCCGCCGGCCAGCCCGTGCGCCGCCGCCGACCCCGCGCGCCGCCACCGCCCTGAGGGCGTGGAAGGTGCCCCAGCCCACCGGACGCTGAAGGAAGCCATGAGTCAGCACACTGCCGACCAGCCGCACACCGCCGCCCAGCCGCCCGCCGCAGGGCAGCCGCCCGCCACCCGGCCGGGCGGCGTCACCGTTCCCGCCGCCCGCGCCGCCGCCGGCCCCGCCGCGACGCACCGCGACTGGTGGCGCGACGCGGTGATCTACCAGGTCTACCCCCGCAGCTTCGCCGACAGCAACGCCGACGGCATGGGCGACCTCGAAGGGGTCCGCTCCCGGCTGCCGTACCTGCGCGAGCTGGGCGTCGACGCGGTGTGGCTCAGCCCCTTCTACGCCTCTCCGCAGGCCGACGCCGGCTACGACGTCGCCGACTACCGCGCCGTCGACCCCATGTTCGGCACGCTGCCGGACGCCGACGCGCTGATCCGCGACGCGCACGCGCTCGGCCTGCGCGTCATCGTCGACATCGTGCCCAACCACTCCTCCGACCGACACGAGTGGTTCAGGCGCGCACTCGCCCATGGCCCCGGCTCGCCGCTCAGGGAGCGCTACCACTTCCGTCCCGGCAAAGGCGCCCACGGCGAGCTGCCGCCGAACGACTGGGAATCCATCTTCGGCGGTCCCGCCTGGACCCGCGTCACCGAGCCGGACGGCACCCCGGGCGAGTGGTACCTGCACCTCTTCGCGCCCGAGCAGCCCGACCTCAACTGGGACCACCCGGCCGTGGACGACGAGTTCCGCTCCATCCTGCGGTTCTGGCTGGACATGGGCGTGGACGGCTTCCGCGTCGACGTCGCCCACGGCCTGGTGAAGGCACCGGGGCTGCCCGACCTCGGCGTGCACGACCAGCTGAAGCTGCTCGGCAACGACGCGATGCCGTTCTTCGACCAGGACGGCGTGCACGAGATCTACCGCTCCTGGCGGCGCATCCTGGACGAGTACCGGGAGGAGGGGCCCAGGGCGCGCCCCAGGATCTTCGTCGCGGAGGCGTGGACCCCCACCATCGAGCGCGCCGCCAACTACGTCCGCCCGGACGAGCTGCACCAGGCGTTCAACTTCCAGTACCTGAGCGCCTACTGGGACGCGGCCGGCCTGCGCGAGATCATCGACCGGTCGCTGGACGCCGTGCGCCCGGTCGGCGCCCCCGCCACCTGGGTGCTCTCCAACCACGACGTCACCCGGCACACCACCCGCTACGCCAACCCGCCCGGCCTCGGCACGCAGCTGCGCACCGCGGGCGACCCGGCGACCGGGCTGCGCAGGGCCCGCGCCGCGACCCTGCTGATGCTGGCGCTGCCCGGCTCCGCGTACCTCTACCAGGGCGAGGAGCTGGGCCTGCCGGACGTCGTGGACCTGCCCGACGAGGCCCGGCAGGACCCGTCGTTCTTCCGCGCGGCCGGCCAGGACGGGTTCCGCGACGGCTGCCGGGTGCCGATCCCGTGGACGGCGGACGGGCCCTCGTACGGCTTCGGCGCGGGCGGCTCCTGGCTGCCGCAGCCGCAGGGCTGGGGCAGCCTCAGCGTCCAGGCCCAGACCGGGGTGGCGGGCTCCACCCTGGAGCTGTACCGCGCGGCTCTCGCCGCCCGCCGGGCGCACCCGGCGCTGGGCGCGGGTGACGCCGTCGAGTGGCTGGACGGCCCCGAGGGCACGCTCGCCTTCCGCAGGACGCCGGGCGGGAGCGGCGGCACCGGCTTCGTCTGCACCGCCAACACCACCGGCGCGCCGGTCCGCGTGCCCGCCCACGGGCGCCTGCTGCTGTCCAGCTCGACCGGCGGGATCGCGGTGTCCGAGGACGGCACGGCGCTGCTCCCGGCCGACACGACCGCCTGGTGGACCACCCGCTGACGACCAGGCGGGATCGACCGCGGTGCGCGGGTGCCGTGCCCCCGCGCACCGCTCCCGTGCGCACGTGACCGGCCCGGCCGGCCGGGCGCGTGAGGTCCCGCCGTGGGGGGCCGGGACCTCCGGCCGGCCGGACCGGAGTCGCGGAGAAGTTAACACCGCTGCAAGCGCTTGCGAAAGACCTTGCAGCGGATGAGTTCCCTTCAACTCGCCCGTGCGCCAAGGGTTGACCGGCCGGTACGACGCTCGTACGGTCTCCGGTGCGGCGACCGGTTGACGGCTTGCTGCAAGAACCTTCAACGGCCTTACGGGCATGGCGCGCTGTCTGTGCGGTCACCCCGCTCCACCCCGCGTACCACCGCACCCGTCCGCACGGATCCCCGCACGGACCCTGTACGGACCCCCGTGCGGCCCGCCCCCCACGCGCAGGAGGAACCCATGGCCGGCAGAAACCTTCTCGCAGCGCTCGCCGTCGTGGCCGGCGCCACGGCCGCGCTGCTCGTCCCGCCCGGCGTCGCCGGCGCCGCACCGCCCGGCGGCAAGGACGTCACCGCCGAGATGTTCGAGTGGAGCTACGCCTCGGTCGCGAAGGAGTGCACCCAGACCCTGGGGCCGGCCGGCTACGGCTACGTGGAGGTGTCCCCGGCCACCGAGCACATCCAGGGCGACCAGTGGTGGACCTCCTACCAGCCCGTCAGCTACCGCATCGCGGGCAGGCTGGGCGACCGCACCGCGTTCAAGAACATGATCGACACCTGCCACGGGGCGGGCGTGAAGGTCGTCGCGGACGCCGTCATCAACCACATGTCCGCGGGCTCCGGCACCGGCACCGGCGGCTCGTCGTACACGAAGTACGACTACCCGGGGATCTACCAGTCCCAGGACATGGACGACTGCACCGCCCAGGTGAGCAACTACGCCGACCGGTGGAACGTCCAGCACTGCGAGCTGGTGGGCCTCGCCGACCTCGACACCAACGAAACCTACGTGCGCAGCCGCCTCGCGCAGTACCTGAACGACCTCCTCTCGCTCGGCGTCGACGGCTTCCGGATCGACGGGGCCAAGCACATCGCCACCGAGGACATCGCCGCGATCAAGTCCCAGCTCACCAACCCCGACGTCTACATCAAGCAGGAAGTGATCTACGGCGACGGGGAGGCCGTCCAGCCGGGCGAGTACCTGCGAAACGGCGACGTGCAGGAGTTCCGCTACGGCCGCGACCTCAAGCGGGTCTTCACCAGCGAGAAGCTGGCGTACCTGAACAACTTCGGCGAGGGCTGGGGCTACCTGCCAAGCGGCCAGGCGGGCGTCTTCGTCGACAACTGGGACACCGAGCGGAACGGCTCCACGCTGAACTACAAGGACGGCGCGAACTACACCCTGGCAGGCGTCTTCATGCTCGCCTGGCCCTACGGCGCTCCCGACGTGCACTCCGGTTACGAGTTCAGCAACAACGACGCGGGCCCGCCGAACGGCGGCACCGTGAACGCCTGCTATGCGGGCGGCTGGAAGTGCCAGCACCACTGGCCGGAGATCCAGAGCATGGTCGCCTTCCGCAACACCGTCGGGGACGAGCCGGTCACCGACTGGTGGGACAACGGGAACAACGCGATCGCGTTCGGCCGGGGCGGCAAGGGGTTCGTGGCCATCAACCACGAGCCGTCGTCGCTGACGCAGACGTTCCAGACGTCCCTGCCGGCCGGGCAGTACTGCAACGTCCAGAACGGCTCGGCCGTCACCGTCGACTCCTCGGGCCGGTTCACCGCCACGCTGGGCAGCAACACCGCCCTGGCGCTGCACATCGGCGCCCGCTCCTGCTGAGCCTGCCTTTCGGCGGTCCGCCGTCCGCGGCCGGTGCCGGTGCCGGAGCCGTCGTCAGCCGGGGGCCGCAGCGCACGGCACCGCCGCGGGCGGCGCCGGAACCAGCGCCGACAGACGCCCCGCGAGCTGGCCGAACGGGCCCTCGGGCGGTTCCTCGGCCAGCATCCGGCGCAGCAGCCGCGCCATCTGCTCGTCGTACGCGGCGCTGACCGCCAGCAGCGCGCCGAAGTCGTGCACGAGCTGCCGTTCCAGCTCGTGCCGAGGGATTCCACCCGGCTCTTCCGGCGACGACGGCGAGGTGGCGCCGAGCCCGTCCAGCCAGAGCAGCGCCGTGGACTCGGCCAGCGAGATCCACGAGCGCACGACGAGTTCGAGCCTGGCGGGCGGGCGCGTGGTGCCGAGGTGCAGCAGGATCTGCTCGTACGCAGCCTGCCGTACCGAGTCCACCAGCACACCGGCCGCCGCGGAACCGGCCGCGGGCGCGCCCCGCATCAGCGACGCGAAACCGGGGCCGTGCTCGTCGACGAAGTCGAAGAACCGCCCCATCACCCGCAGCAGCCGTGCCCCCACAGGACCCTGACGGGGCTCCACGAACCGCGCGGACAGATCCTCCGCGGCCTGCCGCAACGCCGCCTCGTACAGGCCGGGTTTGCCGGGGAAGTAGTGGTAGACCAGCGGGCGCGAGATGCCCGCGGCGACGGCTATCTCGTCGATGGAGACGTTCTCGGGCGGGCGCCGGCTGAAGAGGTCGAGCGCGACCGCGATCAACTGCCGCCGCCGCTCCTCGACTCCCATCCTCCGGCGCACCTGGGTCGTCATACGAACACCTTACCGAGCACATTCAGCCGATTGGTCCCGGCCATACCGGTGGGCCGGGAGCGAGGTCACGGGCTCATCGGTGTGACGGGCTCATCGGTGTGACGGCTGTGACGGGTGTGCCGTTCGCCAGCCGGCCCGCCAGTTCGGGGCGGGCGCCCTTGTGCGCGTGGAGGGCCAGCGACGGCCCCTGGGCGCTGCCGCGCACCGCTCCGGAGACGGTCACCGAGGCGACGTCCCGGGTGCCCGCGGCCAGCAGGTACCAACTGCCCGACGGGGCGCGCCAGAGCACTCCGGCGAGCAGCCGGGGCAGGCGGGTGCCGCACACGGGGGAGTTCCGCGCCTCGCCCACGACGGTGCCGGCGGCGTGGCCCGGCGCGCGGAACTGCGCCTGGGCCAGGGTGCCGGCGCCTCGCCAGGTCTCCGTCCTGGTGCACAGCCACGCCGCGGTGCCGCCCGTCTCGGGCAGTCGCTGCCCGCTGTACCGCCAGGAGTTGACGGACCGCACGCCCTGGGCGCGCATCGCGGCGAGCGAGCAGCCGACGCCCGCCCAGTCCGCCAGGGCGCCGGCGCCCGCGGCCTCGTGCGGCACTCCCGGACGGCCGGCGGTGAGGTGCGCGGGGGTGAGCTCGCCGAGGTCGGACAGGAGCAGGGTGGTGCCCGCGGCCGGTGTGCGCTGCCCGGCGGCGGACGTGGCCCCCCGGTCCTCGGAGGCGGTGACTTCGAGCACCCGCCAGGAGTGGCAGGGGCCGTTCTGGGAGGGGCCCGGAACGGGTTCGGTGACGCCGGCCGCGTCGCGGTGCAGGACGGCCGGGTGCTCGCCGGGGTCGAGAAGGTCGCGCACGGCGGCCCTGCGCACCCACGGCGCCGTCAGGTAGCGGATGTTGCCGTCCACCCGGTCGAGCACCACGGCGGACGACTCCGCGAGGCCCGCCCCGTCGGCCCGGGCGAGGTCCAGCAGGGCGCCGCCGGTGCCCTCGGCCGGCTCGGCGTAGCGTGCGATCCGCAGCCCGTCGTAGAACAGCACCACCCGGGCGCCGTCCACATCGCCGGCGAACAGGAGCTGGGCGGGGCCCGGCGGGGCGCCGGCCGGCGTGCCGGGCGTCGCCGACACGCCCACCCGGGGGCCGGGCCGCGCCCACACCGCGAGGGCGCGGCGCAGCAGGTCACGGTCGCCCGTGAGGCCGCCGCGCGCGGGCCACACCGAGTAGTCCCTGCGGGTGGCCGACTGCCAGGCCTCCGGCGGGACCTTGACGACCAGGTCCGGGTCCAGGGCGGCCTGGGCAGCCGGGTTGCGCGCGTACGGGGGCGCCGCGGCACCGTCCGGTTCCCAGCCGCCGCCCGGGGGCAGCAGCAGGGCACCGCAGACCAGCGCGGCGACGGCCGCCACCAGGGCCGCCTTGAGGTGCTGCCGGCGGCGCGGCAGGTCCGTGGGCCGGGCCCGGAGCGTGCAGGGATCGTAGGCGGGGGAGTGCAGCAGTTCCACCGTCGATTCGCCGGGACCGTCGGGCCCCGCCGCCTCAAGAGCCCCGTCCACGTCCCGGACCCCCGCGGCCTGGAGCACCTCGCGGGTCTCGTCCTCGGTGAGACACTCCAGACCGCGCAGCACGAAGGCGGCGCGCGCCGGGGGCGGCAGCACGGACAGCCGCTCGTCGAGCTCGGCCTCGGCGCCCCCTCGCGGTGCCAGCCGCAGTCCCCAGACCTGCGGCAGCACCGGGGGCAGGGCCGGACCTCCCGGCACCCCCCGGTGGGGCCCGGTACGCAGAGCGGCCCGCACCAGCCGGACGCGGACCTCCGCGTACCCGGCCCCCGCGGGAGGGAGGACATCGGCCCCGGCCTCCGTGGCGGGCGTCCCCTCGGGCGCCACGGCCGGATGCGGCACCAGGGGCGGCGGGGCACCGTCCAGTGCCGAGGTCCGAGGCAGGACACGCTGCACGAGGGCGTGGGCCGCCCGCGTCCTGCGCCCGTCCGGCAACGCCGGCGAGAGCAGGAGGTAGGCAAGACGGGTCAGCCGGGGATAGTGCTCCAGGAGCGCGGCCTCGGCCTGCTCCGCATCAAGATCGGCCGCGGCCTCCGGTACGTGCACGCCCAGCAGAACGATCAGCCCCCCACGTTGGTCACCCCGCCGATGTAGGGGTCGCGCGGGATGGCCCCCTGGCTCCGGTGGAAAGGGGCGCGGGGAACTGCGCGCCAAGCCACGACGAGCGGGTCAGATCGCCACGGCCCCAGGGCGGCACCCTCTGCCGCCCCGCGTGAGGGGCGAGCTTCACGGTCCCTCGCCCAGGTGGAAAGGGGCGCGGGGAACTGCGCAAAAGGGCCCACCACGCCTCCGTGGCTCCAAACGCAAGGGGCCACCACCCCCGCGGTCCCCCTCAACGGCCCTCAAGATACGTGAGAACCGCCAAAACCCGCCGATTGTCATCGTCCGACACCTCAAGCCCCAGCTTGCTGAAGATATTGGACGTGTGCTTGGCGACCGCCCGCTCCGTGACCACCAACTGCGCGGCGATCGCGGAGTTGGAACGCCCCTGCGCCATCAGCTCCATCACCTCCACCTCCCGCGGCGTCAACTCGGCCAGCGGCCGCTTCACGGAGCGGCGCGCCAGCAGCTGCTGGATCACCTGCGGGTCCATCGCCGTGCCCCCGGCGGCCACCCGGCGGACCGAGTCGACGAACTGCTCGGCGTCGAGGACCCGGTCCTTCAGCAGGTACCCGATGCCCCCGTCGCCGTCCGCGAGCAACTCGCGCGCGTAGAGCTGCTCCACGTGCTGGGACAGGATCAGCACCGGCATGCCGGGCCGCTCCCGGCGTGCGGCGAGCGCGCACTGCAGGCCCTCGTCGGTGTGCGAGGGCGGCAGCCGGACGTCGACGATCGCCACGTCCGGCCGCAGCTCGGCGAGGGCGCGGGTGAGTTCGGGCCCGCTCTCCACGGCCGCGGCTATCTCGAAGTCGTACGCCTCCAGCATCCGCACCAGGCCGTCGCGGAGCAGAAAGAGGTCTTCGGCTAGGACAACGCGCAAGGGATCTCCATGGTCACCATGGTGGGACCGCCCGCGGGAGAGCTGACGGCCAGGATGCCGTCGAATGTACCGAGCCGCCGTTCGACCCCGCTCAGGCCCGAGCCGGCGCCGATCACCGCGCCGCCCACGCCGTCGTCGGTGACCGAGATCCGCAGCGCGCCGCCGGCGTGGTGGATGTCCACCCGGATGCGTTCGGCCCGGGCGTGCTTGACCGCGTTGGTCAGCACCTCGCTGACGGCGAAGTACGCCGCCGCCTCCAGCGGTTCGGACGGCCGCGCCGGCAACGCCTCCAACTGGATGTCCACGTCGACCGGGACCGGCAGCCGCAGCGCCAGCGCCCGCACCGCGTCGCCGAGCCCGCGTTCGGCGAGCACCGGCGGATGGATGCCGCGCACCAGGTCGCGCAGCTCCGTCAGCGCCTCCGCGGACGACTTGCGGGCCTGCCACAGCAGCGCCCTGGCCCTGGCCGGGTCCTTCTCGATGAGCGCCTCCACGGTGCCCAGGTCCATGCCCATGGCGACCAGGCGGGCCTGGGCGCCGTCGTGCAGGTCGCGTTCGATGCGGCGGAGTTCGGCGGCGGCGGTGTCCACGGCGTCGTGGCGGGTGGCGGTGAGCCGGTCGATGCGCCGGCTGAGCTCGGCCTCGCGATCACGGTCGAGCAGCAGCCGGCCCAGCCGGAAGTGCCCCTCGACCAGCAGCGGGCTTGCGAACGGCGACAGCGCCAGGAAGCAGCACCCCAGCAGGCCGGCGAGCGCGGCCGTGCCCCAGCCGGTGATGGGGATGAACGCGAACCACCAGCCGTCCGCGGCGCGCACGACCGGTATCCAGAGCCCGAGCGCCAGCAGGATCCCGAAGAGGCCCTGCTCCACCAGCGCCATCGCCAGGAGCGCGAGGAGTGCCCCGCCCGTCATGTCGGTGACCAGCCAGGCCAGGTCCCGCCAGGTCGCCGGGTCCGCCAGCATCCGCAGGCCGCGCCCCGCGTACCCGCCGCGAATCCGGTCGGGCAGCGGCCGGTACGGCACGGGGATCCGCACCCCGGACCACTGGACGGCGAGCAGCCGCCGCTGGTTGGCGTGCAGCCGCACCAGCCCCAGCACCGCCGGCGTGGTGAGCAGGCCGATGCCCGCCACGGGGATCAGCACGATCGACACCACGGAGAGCACGAGCAGCGCGAGCGACCCGGCGAGCGAGCACACCGCCAGGACGAGGCCGCGCAGGGCGGCGACCACGGCGGGCCTGGCGCGCGCGGCCAGTTCCGCGCCGCGGCTCCCTCCCCGGGCTCCGTCGCGTGAACGCCAGGGGGCCGTGAGGCGGCCCACCACGGAGGTGCCGGGGGTGTCCGGTCCGGTTCCGGGGGAGCCGGGGTCCGTGCCCGTCCTGTCCTGCGTGTCCATGGCGCCAGTCTCGCCGAGGCGACGGCCGGGGTCACGGGGTTTCGGTCCCCGGCCGGGGTGTACCTGGCACCACCCCCGCGGCGGCGCCCCGGCGTGGGCTCAGCGCGCCACAGGCGGCACGTACTTGTACCCGACCCGCCGCACGGTCTGGATCACGCGGCGGTGTTCGGTGCCCAGCTTGCGGCGGATCCGGGCGACGTGGACGTCGACCGTGCGGCCGTCGCCCACGTGCCCGTAGCCCCAGACCGTGGTGACGAGCTGGTCGCGGGTGTGCACCCGGTGCGGGTGGGCCACCAGGTGCGCCAGCAGCTCGAACTCCAGGTAGGTCAGGTCCAGGGGCCTGCCGTCGACCTCGGCGGTACGGCGCCCGGTGTCGATGCGGACCAGCGCGTCACCGGTGGTGTCGGCGGCGGCCGCCGCGGTCGCCCCGGGTGCGGTGGCGGCCAGGCCCGGCAGTACCGGGTGCTGGTCGGCGGGGACGAGCACCAGGTAGCCGACCATCGGCGGCCGCCCGGGGAGGCTGGGCAGCGCCTGCGGGGGCGCGGGCAGCCAGGTGGCGCCGGGCGGCAGGAACTCGGTGACGTCCACCACCTCGTCTCTGTCCACCGCGCGCAACCGGTGTCGCGCGGAGCCCTGGTGGGGGCCGGCGGGCGACGACGGGGCAGACGGCGAGGGGTTCGAGGAAGGGGAGGGGAAGGTGCGGGGGTGTGCCATGGGAGGTCAGCTCTTTCGCGCGGGAGTCGTCGAAGGACATACGTCGTGCGCGCTGGCCGAGGCCGGAGGTGAACGGCTTTAGAGGGCCCGCGCATGCCTTGCGCGGCAACACACCCGGTCGAAGTCGTGGTCCTGACGGGACGGCCAGAAGGGCTCTAGGTCGTAGCGACCCGTCGCGGTGCTCTGGAACCCTGTCATGCGCCCATTGAAGCAGAATCCCCCCCGCCGGCATCAGAGTGCCCGCGGACGGTCTCACGCCTCGATACGGCGTCTGCGCGACGGCGAGACGGCGGTGAGACGAGGGAGAGCACGAGGGGGGGAGACGACGTAGGGCAGGGCGGGGAGCGAAGTGGGGTACGGCAGGGAGAGCACGGACGGGAGAGCATGCCTCGGAGACCGCCGGGGAGGCGTGCGCGGGGGGCGATCCCGCGCCCCTCGCACCCCGGTGCGCACCGGGGTGCGGAGAGCCGTCCGAACCACTCTGTTCGAATCTGGGAAGTCTGTACAACTCCCCTTGTGGCCAGGGGATTTTGTCAGTGGGGAGCAGTAGAATCGGGGGTAGTGTTCGAGGGGTTCCTTCTCGGGGACGGGGCCCCTGACCGCGACAGGAGGATGCCTGTGCCCGCTGCCGCACTCACGTCCGAGAGCATGCTGTTCGACCTGCCCTACGCACCGCTGACGAAGAAGCCGCTGCCCGCGGGACGCCCCCGCGAGTGGTACATCACACACAACCGCCGCCTGAAGGCCATGCGCCTGGCCATTGCGCTGCTCGACTCCGGCGTCTGGATGCCCCAGCAGGCACACGACAACCGCATCCGCAGCACCGCCGCCATGATCGGCGTGCATCCGCCGTCGGACACCACCTGCCACATGGTGCGCGCGCTGATGCGCTACAGCCGCTGACACCCCGCCCGGCCGAGGCCGGGCACCGCCGAAGAGGCCGGGTGCCGCCCCCACCGGGGACGGCACCCGGCCTCTTGCCGTATGCCCTGCTCCGCAGGGGTGCGGCACCACAAGTTCACCGGTACGCTCCCGGCCCGACGCCCCGGCATCACCGATCCGCCGCAGGTGGACGGGTAAGTGTGCGGGCGCACCCCGCGCGGCGCCTCCAACAGGGCGCCGCGGCCCCCACTTCCAGGAGATCCGGATGACCGGTACGGCCCGCACGACCGATCGCACCCGCACCGCGCCCCCGACCCCGGCCGTCCGGACCCGCCGGGTCCCGCGCGCCCTGCGCCTGGCGGGACCGCTGGCCGCGGGCACGCTGATGCTGGCCGGCCTGCTCACCCCGGCCGCCGCGGCGAGCGCCCCGGCGGCCTGTGCCGGCGGCAGCGGCAGCGGCGCGCGGCTCTGCGCGGCGGCCGGCGACCTCGTCGACGTCACCCTCGGCGAGCTCCACCCGACGCAGTCGACCCTGGGCTTCGACCAGATCTACTACAAGCTCGACCGGTACGGCAGCGACAAGGACGAGCAGAACGGCGACGTCAACAAGCGCTTCGACGACTTCTGCGAGACGAACGGCCAGGACGAGGCGGACAAGGTGCCGTCCGGAGCGCGGCTCTCCGACCCGTCGAGCTTCACCTGCAAGGTGCCGGTCGGCGAGGAGACCGACGACACCCGCGCCGGGATGAAGACGGTCGTCATCGGCCCCGGCGGCGCCCTGTACCTCACCGACGGCCACCACTCCCTGACGTCGTTCCTCGAAACCCCCGACGGCGGCCCGGACATGCACATCCGGCTGAAGGTGGCGGCGAACCTCAGCGACCTCTCGCAGGACGAGTTCTGGGCCACCATGGAGGACCGCGACTGGGTCTGGCTGCACGACGAGAACGGCGACCCGATCACCCCGGCGCAGCTCCCGCAGCACCTGGGCCTGGCCTCCTTCCACGACGACCGGTACCGCAGCCTCGTCTACTTCACCCGCGACATCGGCTACACCGCGCCCGACGACGCCGCGGAGTTCCTGGAGTTCCTGTGGGGCAGCTGGCTGCGCGGCAAGGTGGACCTCGACGACTACGACCTCACCGACCGCGACTCCTACCTGGACGCCGTGAAGGACGCCTCCGAGGCGATGACGGACGCCGACAAGGACACCGTCATCGCCGACGGCCGCACCGCCGGGGAACTCGGCCGGCTCGACGAGTGGAACGACGGCAAGGACGCGGACAAGGGCGAGTTCGACGACCTCGGCAAGCCGCTCTCGAACGACGAGCCCGGCAAGCTGGCGTACGCCCTGGACTACCGCGGCCGCCTCTGACCGCCGCGGGAGGCGCCGGATCCGGGCAACCGGGTCCGGGGCGCCTTCTCGCCTCTTCGTGTTCAATGGGCGCGTGCTGTCGCCAGTCCTCATGCGACTCCCGGTGGTGCGCAATCTCCGGCCCACGCTGACGGCCCTCGCCCGGTTCGCCTGAAGCCCAACCCGTTCGCCTGACGGTGGCTTCGCGTGACGACCGCCCCCTGACGAGCGATTCCCTGACGACCGTTCACCTGACGGCGGCTCACCCGGGCCCAGCCGCCGCCCAACCCCGCCGTGTTAGGTCTCCAGGATCGCGGCGTGAAAGTAACGCCGAGCGTGTGACTATCGGTTGGTCGCACCGCCCCGTCCGCCTGGACCGTCCGACGGACGCGCATGTCGCGGGCGCTGTTCTCTCCTAACGTATTGCACGTTAAAAACTCGCCCCCTATGGTTCATCTCCATCAAGGCTGCCTGCGGTACATCTCGCAGGCGGGTACCAGCCAGCTCCCAGCGACCGTCCCTCGCCCCCCCCACCGGCGCGCCCGGGAAAAGAGCCGTACTCCGCCGAGGAGAAGCCATGAACGAGCCGGAGACCCCTGCCGCCGGCGGCGGCAGCCCCACCACGGCCGGCCCTGCCGCGGCCGGGCCCGCCGCGGCCGCCCCCAGCGCCGCCCCGCTGCGCGGAGTCGAGCGCATCGGCATTCCCCGGCCACTGCTGTGGGGCTTCGTCGCGGTCTTCATCTACATGGTCGGGGACGGCGTCGAGATCAGTTACCTCACCGACTACCTGCAACGCCCGGACGGCGGCGGCCTCGCCAGCGACCAGGCCACCTTCGCGACCGTGACCGCCTACGGCATCGCGGTGATGATCGCGTCCTGGTTCTCCGGCACGCTCTCGGCGATCTGGGGCCCGCGGCGTGTGATGTGGCTGGGCGCGGCGTGGTGGGTCGTCTTCGAGGCGGTGTTCCTCTTCGCCGCCGTGCCCAGCCACAGCCTGGGCGTGATCGCCACGGTCTACGGCATCCGCGGCTTCGCCTACCCGCTCTTCGCGTTCGCGTTCCTGGTGTGGGTCCAGACGGTCAGCCCGGAGCGGATGCGCGGCTCGGTGGCCGGATGGTTCTGGTTCGCGTTCACCGGCGGTCTGCCCACGCTGGGCGCCGGTATCGCCGCCCTCGCCATAGGCCCGTTCGGCATGAGCCTGTACGCCACGCTGGTTCTCTCGCTGTTCCTGGTCGCCATCGGAGGGGCCATCGGGTCCTTCGCGGTACGCGAACCGCAGGGGCTGAAGCCCATCGCCGAGCCCGGCATGGCCCGGCCGCGGAGCTACAAGCGGCTCGCCGAGGGCGTGGACATCCTCTGGCGGGACAAGCGCACCATGGCCGGCGGCCTCGTGCGCATCGTCAACACCGCCCCGGAGTTCGGCTTCTTCGCCATGCTGCCGTTCACCTTCGGCACGGCCCACCACCACGACGGCTTCCTCAGCGCCGCGCAGATCTCCACGCTCACGGCGATCATGTACGGCGCGAACATCGCCGCGAACCTCGCCTTCGGCGTGTTCGGCGACCACTTCGGCTGGCGCCGCACCGTCACCGTCTTCGGCTGCATCGGCTGTGCCGTCGCCACCCCGCTGTGGTACTTCGCCTCGCTGGCGAGCGAGAACTTCGCCGTCACGGTCGTGCTGGGGTGCGTCTACTGCATCCTGCTCGCCGGGTTCGTACCGCTGTCGGCGCTGATGCCGTCCATGGTGCTCCACAAGGACAAGGGCGCCGCGCTCGCCGTCCTCAACTTCGGCGCGGGCGGCGCCGCCTTCGTGGGCCCGGCGCTGGTCACCGTCTTCCACCCGGTGATCGGGGGCGGCGGGGTGGCCATCGTCTTCAGCGTGCTGTACCTGATCGTCGCGGTGGTGTCGACCAGGCTGAAGGACGCCAGCGACCCCGGCGAGCGGCGCCGCGCCCCGGCACCGGGCGCGGCGGTCTCCGAGAGCCCCGCCTGACGCGGTGGTCGCCGAGGGCCCCGTCCTCCCCGGCGGGGCCCTCCTCGGCACGGCTACAACTCGCCCAGCGCGTCGACCTTGGTGTCGACGCGGCCGAACGCCACCTCGTCGATGGACGTGCCCCGCACCGCCGCCACCGCCGACACCAGCTCCTGGAGCACGCACACCTCCACCAGCGCCCGCTGCGGCGGCGTCAGGCGCGCCGGCACCGCCACCCCACGGACGCCCGGCGGGAGCGGCAGCGTGCCGTCCGTGACGGCGAGGACGCCGGTGGGCTTCTCGGTGAGCTGCCGGGCGAGGGCCAGCTCCCGTTCGCCGCCGACCACGATGTGCGCGGTCTCGCCGCTCGCGCTGTCCATGTAGCCGTGCAGGTAGGCTCGGGTGCCGAAGGCGGCGGACGGCACCAGCGGGCCCTCCCGGAACAGCAGGGCCACCGCCTCCGCGGTGGTCAGCTGCGGCGCGGCGGCCACGATGTCCACCGACCCGGCGGCCATCGGGCCCTCGGCGAAGGCCGCGAGCTCCTTCGCCGCCCCCGCCACCGACTCCTCGATCAGCCCGGGCAGCGCCAGCCAGCGCTCGTCCACGCCGCCGTCCGCGGCCAGGTCGGCCAGCATGCCGAGCGCGGCGAACGTCACCACGAAACCCACCGTCGACACCCGGCTGTCGGGGTGCCCGCCCAGCGACACGCAAGCGCCCGCGGCGTCCCGCAGCGGGCTCGCGTCGGCGTTGGTGACGGCCAGCGTCGCCGCCCCCGCGCCGCGGAACCGCGCCACCAGGTCCGCCGTCTCCCGGCTCCGGCCGCTCTGCGAGAGCGCCACCACCACGTCGGGGTGCGGGCCGGGCACCTCGGGGAAGTCGGAGCAGTCGGTGCGGAAGGCCTCGATGCCGGCCGCCCTCATCCGGTGCAGGGGCGAGGCCAGCGCGGCGCAGCTCGCGCCGATCCCGGCGAGCAGCACCCGCCGCCACCCCGGCCGCCAGACACCCTCGGCGAGCCGCCCCGGCAGGGCGCCGACCACCTCGCGCAGCGCCGCCAGCTCCGTGCGCCGGCCCTCCTCGAAGCCGAGGGGGAACGTGCCCGCCGTGCCCATCGGTTCTCCTGCGCCCCGGCTCATCGGCCCTCCTCCACGCCACTCGCCGGGGTGCGCGATGCGGTGCCCGGCGCCGGCGGCCCGCCCGGTCCCGCCGCCGGCTGCCCGCCAGCTCCCGACGTGCCGCGCGGGTGCCAGGCGCGCCGGGCCACCGCGGGCACGTAGTCCGACAGGTCCACCGGCCACTCGACGACGGTGCGGTGCTCGGCCGCGTAGTAGGCGGCCATCAGCAGTTCGGTGACGGCCACGCCGCTGTCCAGCGACTCGGCGGGCTGCCGGCCCGCGGCGAACATCCGGGTGAGGTGGGTGTTCTCGGCGGTGTAGCCGTACGCGGCGGGCTCGTCGGCGATCACCGGCATCAGGCCCTGCTCGGCGTTCTGCTTCTCCAGCAGGTCCTCACCCGCGGATTGCCGCAGGTCGCGGGAGAAGAACACGGTGGCGTCGCCGGTCAGCGAGTTGGCGCTCATCGAGTACTCGGGACCCAGCAGCTCGAAGGAGAGCCGCATGCCGGCGCCGACGAAGCCCCAGGACGTCATGGCCTCCACGATCACCGGCTCGCCGTCGCCGCCCACGAAGGTGAACGTGGCGTTGGCGTAGTCCTCGGCGGGGGTGCTCCGGTAGTCCTGAAGGCCCGGGTAGGAGTCGGTGAGCCGCTGCGCGTAGGCATCGCGGCCCCAGCGCAGCGAGGCGATGGTCGCCGTGACCGAGACGGGCCGCAGCCACTCGGCGGGATCCTCGCCGGGCGGGGTCAGCAGGAAGCGGCCCGCCTCGACGGAGTGGCACATCAGGTCGTTGAGCACGCCGCCGCCCTGCGCCTCGCTGTCCCAGAACCACCGGGCGTGCGGTCCTGAGTGCTCCTCGGTGCAGCGCGCCAGGTACGGGCTGCCGGACCGCTCGGCGCCGCGGGCCCACATCAGCTCCCGGGCGCGGGCCAGGCGCGGCGCGTACACCTGGTTCTCCAGGTAGCCGTGCAGGAGGCCGGCTCGCCGGACGGCCTCCGCGACGCGCCGGGCCTCCGCGAGGTTCCTGCCCAGCGGCTTCTCCACGGCGATGCCGACGAGCGAGGCACGGCCCGCGGTCACCTCCGCGCAGATGGCCTCGATGACGTCGACCCGGGTGTGGTTGGGCGTCAGCACCCACACCGCGTCGACCCGCTCGTCGCGCACCAGCGCGGCGACGTCGTCGTAGGCGGAGACGTCCTCGCCCACGCCCAGCTCCTCGGCGTACGCGCCGAGCGCGCGGGCGCTCTGAAGGCTCCGCGAGGCGGTCGCCACGATGTCGGATCCGCGTATCGCCTGCCAGGAGCGGACGTGGAAGCGTGCGATGAAGCCGGCGCCGACCATGCCGATGCCGAGGGGCTTTCCGTTCATGAGAAGGGCAGTTCCGTTCATGTGGGTGCTCGACTGGGTGCTCGTGTGGTTGCTCGTCCGGGTGCTTGTCCGGGTGCTCATGTGCGTGCTCGTGCGGGTGCCCGCTCGGTGTTCCGCGCCAGGGGAGCCGCGTTCGGCGGCGCCGGCGCCGTGTCAGCCCTTCACGCCGGTCAGGGTGATGCCCTCGACGAAGGCGCGCTGGGCGAAGAAGAACACGACGACCACGGGCAGCGTCGCCAGCACCGTGACCGCCATGATCACGCCCCAGTCGGTGGAGTGGGAGCCGTGGAAGCTGGCCAGGCCGTACGCGACGGGCCAGCGCGCCGGGTTCTCCGAGGTGTACAGCAGCGGGCCGTAGTAGTCGTTCCAGCACTGGAAGAACATGAAGACGGCCGCCGCCGCGATGCCGGGCCTGGCCATGGGCACCATGACCCGCGTCAGGATGCCCCACTCGCCGTTGCCGTCCATCCGCGCCGCGTCCGCGTACTCGTCGGGGACGGTCAGGAAGAACTGCCGCAGCAGGAAGACGGAGAACGCGTTGCCGAACAGGTGCGGCAGCACCAGCGGCCACAGCGTGCCGACGACCCTGAGCTGCGCCCACATCACGTAGACGGGCACCTGGGTCACCTGCGGCGGCAGCAGCATGGCGACGATCACGGCGAAGAAGATCAGGTTCGCGAACCGGATGCGCACCTTCGCCAGCACGTACGCCATCGGTACCGACGACAGCAGCATGAAGAGGGTGGAACCGCCGGCGTAGAGCAGCGAGTTGCCGAACCAGCGCCCGAGCGGCGCGCTGCCGAAGGCGCGGGCGTAGTTGGACCACTCCCAGGGGTGCGGCCACAGCGCGCCGGTCAGCGTCTGCCCTCCGCCCATGAACGAGGTGAGCGCCACGAAGACGACCGGTACGAGGAAGATGATGCCGAGCGCGAGCAGCAGCGCGTGCTCCGCGACGAAGGTGAGGCCCCTCTTCACGGCCGGGGGCCGGGTCAGCGGCTGGATCAGGGTCACGGGCCCTCACTTCTCCTTCTGCCGGAACACGCCGGCCCGGCGGAGCAGGACCGCCATGACGGCGGCGGCGGCGACGAACAGCACCACGGCCATCGCGGCGGCGTAGCCGAGCTGGAAGCTGCTGAAGCCCTGCACGTACATCCACTGCGTGTAGGTGAGCAGCGAGTCGTCGGGATAGCCGAGCAACTGGTCCGGCCCGGCGTCGATGCCGGTCTTGCCGTTGGCGACGCTGGAGGCCACGGCCGCCTCGGTGAAGTACTGGAGTGCCGCGATCACGCCGGTCACCGCAGCGAAGAACAGCACCGGCGAGATGTTCGGCAGGGTGACGTACCGGAACCGCTGCCACCCGCCCGCGCCGTCCAGCGCCGACGCCTCGTACTGGTCACGGGGGACGTCGAGCAGCGCGGCGAGGAAGATCACCATGAGGTCGCCCATCATCCAGACGCCGAGCAGCAGCAGCGACGGCTTGGCGAGGGACGGGTCGTTGAACCACAGCGGGCCCTTGACGCCGAGCGCCCGCAGCACGGTGTTGACGGGCCCGGTGCCGGGGTTGAAGAGGAAGACGAAGCCGACGACGGAGGCCACCGGCGGCACCAGCGCGGGCACGTAGAACAGCGTCCGCCAGAATCCGGCGGCCCGCTTCCTGCGCGTGAGCAGCATCGCGACGCCGAGCGAGCACGCGATCCGCACCGGCACCAGCAGGGCCACGAACCACAGGGTGTTCAGCGCGGCCCTGCCCACCCGCGGATCCTGCGTGAACAGGTAGCTGTAGTTCCTGAGCCCTATCCACTTCGGGGGGCTGGCGAGGTCGTAGTTGGTGAACGAGTAGAAGAGGTTGGCGAGCAGCGGGTAGAGGAAGAAGACCAGCAGCCCGATGACGCCGAGCGCCATCATCGACCAGACCGGCAGCCGGCCCCGCAGCCGCGCCGCGGTGCGCGAGCGGGTCCGGCCGCGCGTGCCGGGGGCGGACGATGAACCGGGCGCCGGCGGCGCGCCGGGCGGGGAGGCCGGGTGCGGGGCGGGCCCGGCCGGTCCGAGGGGTCGGTCGGCTCCGAGGGGCCGGGCGGGTCCGAGAGGGCGGCCGGCGGCGGGGGAGCCCGCGGTGTGTGCGTCGCTCATGTGATCACTTCGCCCGTCGCAGGCTGAGAGCGTTGTCGATGTCGGTGTCGACCTTCTTCAGGCCGCTGTCGAGGCCCTCTTGCGGGCGCTGCTGGTAGCCCGTCCAGAAGTCGTCCATCGTGGCCGTCAGCATCGAGCCGATCTCGGTCACCGGGCTGGTGCGCGAGGCCGGGTGGGCCGCGGCGTCGAGGAAGGTCCGGTACTGCTTCGGGGCGTCGAGGCGCGGCGAGTCCGCGGCGCTCTTGAGGGTGGGGATGTTCTTGATGCCGTTGGCGAGCCGCACGGCCGCGTCCGTGTCGGTGGTCATGTACTTCACCAGCGCCCAGGCGGCCTCCTTGTTGCCGGAGCGCTTGCTGACGCCGATGTCCGCCGCGGAGACGAATCCGCCGCCGTACGCCTGGCCGCTGCCGTCCAGCACCGGGAACGGCGCGGTGCCGTACGCCAGGTGCGGGGCCTGGTCCTGGATGAACGCCACCCGCCACTCGCCGTCCAGCGCCATGGCGATCCGCCCGGTCTGGAAGGCGTTGTTCGCGGACCACTCGTCGCCGAGGCCCGCCGAGAACGCCTTGAGCTTCGCGTAGCCGATCTTCTCGACGAAGTCGTGCTGCCACCCGAGCAGCGCCCGCCACTGCGGCGAGGAGGCGATGGCGGACTGGCCGCCCTTCATCCAGGTGACGCCCGCGGTGCCGCCGAAGGTGGCGGAGGTGTTCTGCTGGAAGCCGACCAGCGGGTCGAAGCCGAGCGTCCTTATGGAGCCGTCGGGCTTGTACGTGGTGAGCTTCAGGGCCGCACGCTCCAGCTCCCGCAGCGTCCTCGGGGGCCGGGTGACGCCGGCGCGTGCCAGCAGCTTCGTGTTGTAGTACAGGCCGTAGACGTCGGAGGTGGTGGGCAGGCTGCACCGGCGGCCCCCGAAGGCGGTGGCGGCGGCGAAGATGCCCTGGAAGTCGGAGGCGCGGACGCCGTCCCTGCGCATGAACGGCGCCAGGTTCTCCATGGTCTTGCAGGCGGTGCCGAGCGTGGCGTTCACGTTGGTGATCAGCGCGTCGACGTCGCCGCCGGACGCGACCACCTGCGTGATCTTGGTGTCCTGCTGGCCGCTGTGCACCTCGACGTGGACGTCCGGGTACTTCTTCTCGAAGCCGTCGACGACGGACTGGATGACCGCGGCCTCGCGGTCGGAGTAGTGGTGCCAGAGCTGGATGGTGCCGGAGAGGTGTGCGGGGGCGGTTCTCGCGACTGGGCCGTCGTGGCCTGCTGCGCAGGCGGTCAGGACCAGGGTCAGGGCCGCGGATGTGGTTGCCGTTGCGGTGCGCAGGCGGTGTTCGCGTGCTCGGCGTTTGCGGTGCCCCGCGGCTTCGGGTGTTTTCGCGGGTGCGCGGGCCGGTTCCGGTGTGCGGGTGGGTTGTCGTCTCACCACATGACCTCCCTTCTGGGGCCGTTGGCCCCGGCCCTGTTTCGAGGGCTGGTTCTTGTCCCTTCCCGGGGCGGCCGTCGGCCGTGTGTTCTTCTCGGCCTTCGGCCATCAGCTCCCCCCTGGGGAGGGTGGCTTCGGTTGTGTGCGGTGGTGTCGGATGTTCCTGGTCGCTCGCTCCCCCACTGCCTTGCAGGCGTGGGAGGTACCCCCGTCCCCGCGCCCCTCAACGGGCCTGCCGTGGACCGCCGGGCAACGGAGGCGCGTGAGGGCGGCACCGTCCTTCTCAGGACGCTGCTCAGCCGATGCCGCGGAGGTTGGCCGCGATGATTCTCGAACGGTCCTCGTCGGACGTGGCGGCGCCGGCCTGGGTGACGAGGCTCTCCTGCAGCCGTCCGTCGAGGACGGCCTGGGCGCCCGCGAGGACGGGGTTGTGGGCCAGGCGGGTCGGCAGGATGTTCGGGTTCCAGCGGGTGTGGTTGCGGATGGCCGTGCGGGTCAGCTCGGCGAGCGCGGCGCCCCCGGACCGGCCCACCGGACCGCCCAGCACCACCGCCTCCGGATCGATCACGCCCAGCACCGGGATCACGCTCTGCGCCAGCCGCGGCGCGAACACCTCCAGCACCCGGGCGGGCAGCGGGGTGCCGGCCCGGGCCTCCTCGAAGGTGTGCTCGCCGCAGCCGGCCTCCCGCCCGATCCGGTCCAGCGCCGCCGCGCCCAGCAGTCCTTCGAGGTCGGTCGCGTCGGCGTCCGGGTCGAGCACGCCCCGCGGCACCGGCAGGTTGCCGATCTCACCGGCACCGCCGGACGCACCGTGCAGGACCGCCCCGGCGACGTCCACCGCGAGTCCGATGCCGTAGCCGACCCAGAGCAGCGCGAACGTGGCGTCCGGCTCGAAGGCCCCGGCCCGCCGCTCGGCGACCGCCGCCAGGTTCACGTCGTTGTCGACCTGGACGTCGCAGCCCAGCGCCCTCTGAAGCTGCTGCCGGATGCTCTTCCGGGACCAGCCGGGCAGCGCGGCCACCGAACTCAGCTCGTCGGAGCGGGGGTCGACGCTGCTCGGCACCCCGACGCAGACGTGCTGGACGCGGGCCAGGTCCACGCCGGCGGCGCCGCAGGCGCTCAGCACCGCCCCCGCCACGTCCCGGGCGGCGCTGCGCTGCCCGGTCATGCCGGACGCCGCCTCCGCGGCCACCGGGAACTGCGAGCCTCGCAGGTCGACCAGGGTGGAGCGCACCCCGTCCTGGTCGACGTTGACGGCCACCCCGTACGCCAGGTCGCCCCGCACCCCGTAGAGCACGGCGCTCGGCCCGCGCCCGGCGGAGGCCTCGCCGACGGCCTCGATCAGCCCCTTCTCCTCCAGCCTCGCGATCATCTGCGCGGCGGTCGGCTTGGAGAGGCCGGAGAGCTCGCCCAGGGCGTTGCGGCTCAGCGGGCCGTGGTCGAGCAGCAGCCGCAGCGCCATCGCCGCGTTCTGGTTCCCGAGCCAGGACGGAGTTCCCCTGACAGCCATGGTGCCCTTCCCCGATCGGCCGGTTGCGTTCCGGGAAACGTACCAGAAAGGTTCTTTACTGAAGAGGGGTCGGAACGGCTTGATCTGGTCGCGATCCGGGGACTGGTCGGCGTGCCCGTGCCGGAAGTCATGGGTTCCAACGGGGTAATGGGTAAGGAGAGCGTGCCGGGAGCGCGGATGCCGGGGGCTGGTGGGGTTGCCGACCCGGCGCTACGATCAGGAAAGAAACTTGCCAGTGACGCCAGTGACGCCAGTAACGCCACCGAACCGGCCCGGGACATGGACGGCGGGAGACAGCAGACATGACGGACAGCCAACCCACCCCGCGGGAGCCGCGGGCCCCGCTGCGCGTCGGGATCCTCGGCAGCGGCGGCATCGCCACGGCCTCGTACGGGGTTCTGCCGAACATGCACCACTACGCGTCCCGGGTCACCGTCAGCGCTGTCGCGGACGTGGCCCACGACCAGGCCCGTGCCGTGGCGGCCGAGTTCGGCATCCCCGCCGCGTACGCCTCCCTCGACGAGATGCTGGACGGCACCGATCTCGACGCGGTGGTCAATCTGACGCCCATTCCGGTGCACGCGGCCACCTCGCGCCGCATCCTCCAGAGCGGCAAGCACCTGGCCAGCGAGAAGCCCCTCGCCACCACCCTCGCCGAGGCGGACGAGCTGATCGAACTGGCCCGTGAGCGGGGTCTCGCGCTCGTGTGCGCGCCGCCCGACCTGCTCTACGAGCCCTACGAACGCGCCGCCGCGCTGGTGCGGGAGGGCGCGGTCGGCAAGGTCGCGTTCGCCCGGGTGCGCAGCTCGCACGCCGGCCCCGGCGGCGGCCCCCAGGGCTGGCCCTCGGACCCGACGTGGTTCTACCAGGAGGGCTCGGGGCCGCTGCTGGACATGGGCGTCTACGGCATCCACGAGATCACCGGCATCCTCGGCCCCGCCAAGCGCGTGGCCGCCTTCGCCGGGATCACGGAGCCGTCCCGGGTGGTGCGCGGCGGGCCCTTCCGCGGTCTGGAGATACCGGTGACCGCCGCGGACAACTGCCTGTTCATGCTGGACTTCGGCGAGTCGACCTTCGCCGTCGTGGACGGCACCTTCAACGTGCTGGCCGCCAGGAGCCCCAAGGTGGAGATCTTCGGCCGCCGGGGCGTGCTCAACCTCTTCCGTCCCGACGGTCCCGACCTGGAGCTGTACCGGACCGGCATCGCCGACGGCGTGGACGGCTGGGTACAGCCCACCTCGCCGCTCGCCACGAATGCCCGCCGCGACACCTACGGCCGCGCGCTGCTCGTCGGCCACCTCGCGGACGTCGTCCTGGACGGCGCCCCGCCCGTGCTCAGCGCCGAGCACGCCCGGCACGCGCTGGAGATCATGATCGGCGTGGCCGCGTCCGCGCGCGAGCAGCGCTTCGTCGAGCTGACGACGACGTTCTGACGCGGGCGTTGCGACGGCCGCGTGACGAGACGGGCGTTTCGGCGACGGCCGCGTGACGAGACGACGTTCGTACGAGGGCCCTCGACGGCGACTTCTGGCGATTGGTTCTGACGGCCGCTTATGGCGGCCATCCCCGATGGCCGCTTTCGACGACGGACGACGGACGACGGACGACGGACGACGGACGACGGACGACGGACAACGGGCGGTTGACGACGGACGGCAGACGACGGACTACCGATGACTGGCGACTGACGACGAGGACTGAGGACACCCGCGCATGACCGCACCCACCACCCCCACCGTGCTCACCACCCCGACCACCCCCGCGCCCCCCACCGCCTCAACGGCACCGGGGACACAGGCCCCGTCCGGCCGGCCCGCCACCGGGCGCCTGCGCCTGGGGATCATCGGGTTCGACCACTGGTACGCGGGCATCCCGTTCGCGCGGAAGGCCGCAGAGAACCCCGCCGTCGAGCTGCGCGCCCTCGTCGACCGCGACCCGGAGCGTGCCCGGCACGTCGCGGGCCTCACCGGGTGCGCGCGCACCTCCACCGACCCCGCCTCGGTGATCGAGGATCCCGAGATCGACGCCGTCGCCTGCTTCACCAGCGTCGACGAGAGCCCTGGCCTGTGCGTCGCCGCGGCCCGGGCCGGCAAGCACATCGTCTCCGTGAAGCCGCTCGCGATGACCCTTGAGGACGCGGACCGGGTGGTCGCGGCGGTCGACGCCGCCGGCGTGCACTTCCTGCCCAGCGAGTCGCGGCGCACCTCCCCGCTGGCGAGGAGGCTGGCCTCGCTGGTGCGCTCCGGGCGGCTCGGCGAGCTGCGCAGCGGCACGTTCGCGATGAACAGCTCCCTGCCGGTGTGCTGGCCCGGGTCCACGGACGGTCCCGGCTGGTGGGCGGATCCGGCCCGCACCCCGGGCGGCGGCTGGATCGACCACGCCGTCTATCAGATCGACCGCATGCGGTGGCTGTTCGGCTCGCCCATCGCCTCGGTCACCGGCACCGTCGCCACCGTCGCCCACCCCGGCCTGCCCGTCGAGGACTACGGACACGCCGTCTTCACCCTGGAAAGCGGTGCCGTGGTGACCGTCGAGGACACCTGGGTCGCGCCGCCCGGAGGCTTCATCAACCGCGCCCACCTCATCGGCAGCAAGGGCGAGGTGTTCCACGACACCGCGACGGATCGCCTCGCCGTTCTGGAGGAGGGCGGCGAGTGGACGTTCACCAGGCTGCCCGCCGACACCTTCGACACCCTGGACGTGCTGGTGGCGGCCGTCCGCGACGGCACGGCGCCCGGTGCCACCGTGCACACCGCCCGCGACACCCTCGCGGCCTGCCTGGACTTCTACGCCGCCGCGCGCGGTACCCGCTGAGGACGGGGCGGGCCCGGCCAGGGCTCCGGCCGTGGCCCGCGAGCCCAGCGCGAACCGGACGGGAGGCCCCGGACGGGAGACCCTGGGCCGGAAGCGATCCCGCCGATGTCCAGGCCCGGTCCCGCCGGGCCCCTCGCCGACATGGAAGAACCCCCCGAACACGTGGACACCCAGCATGTCGCCCCCTCTGCCGCTCCCCATGCCGCCCCGTACGTCGCCGGTATCGACGCGGGCGGCACCAAGACGCATCTCCGCCTCGCCACGGCCGGCGGAGACCCGATCGCCGACGAGGTGCGGCCCGCGGGCGCCTGGACCGACCTGGACGCACCAGGCAAGGCCCGGCTGATCGCCGGTCACCTGCGGGACATCGCCGGAGCCGCGGGCGGTCCCGGAGTGCTCCCGGGCGCCCTGGCGGTGGGGGCGCACGGCTGCGACTCGGACGCCGAGTGCGCCGAGCTGCGGCTCGCGCTGCACGCCGAACTGGGCCTGCCGGTACGGGTCGTGAACGACGCCTTCCTGCTCGCGGCCGCGGCCGGCGGTACCGGCCCGGCGGCCGGCCTGGTCGTCGGCACCGGTTCCATCGCCGTCGCACGCGACGCGGCCGGCCGCTCCCTGTACGCGGGCGGCTGGGGGTGGCTGATCGGCGACGGGGGCTCCGCCTGGGGCACCGTCCGTGAAGCGGTGCGCGCCCTGGCGGAGGCCCACGACCGCGGCGCGGGCGAGGACGACCCGCTGCTGCCGGCCCTGCTCGACCGGTCCGGCACCCGTTCCCTGCGCGAGGTGGCCGGCCTGATGCAGAACGCTCCGGCAGGCACCTGGGCCGGCTGGGCTCCGGCCGTCTTCACCGCCGCGGCCGAGGGCTCCCCGGCCGCCCGGCACGCCATCGAGAACGGGGCCCACGCGCTGGCGTCCCTCGTCGCGGACCTGGTCGCCCGCGGGGCGCGGGTCACCCGCGTGGTGGCCGGCGGAGGCGTGATCGTCGGACAGGACGTCATGGCGGACGCGGTGGCCCATGCCCTGCGGGAGCGCTGCGGCCTCCCGCTCACCGTGTTCCGCGGCCTGCCGGTCACGGGGGCCGTGCGGCTGGCGCGGCGGATGCTCACGGGGGACGGCGGGCCGACGGACTGAACGGGGCAGTGGGCGAGGGGTTTTGGCCAAGGGGCCGACGGTGTACCGCGGGCCGTAGCGGAGCGGGTGTCGTGGCCGAAATGGCCCCCCGTGCGGAGGGATACGGCAACGTCCTGTTTCAAGGCCCCCTCTCGCGGCCACCTGAGCACCGAGACCCACGACCGGTACCGGGCCCACGGACCGGTACGCCACTCGACGCGAACGGGAGTGACCATCATGGACTGGCGGCAGTACGCCGCATGCCGGAACGAGGACACCGAACTCTTCTTCCCCATCGGCACCCGCGGCGCATCACTCCGGCAGGCTCAGGAAGCGAAGAAGGTGTGCCACGGGTGCCCAGTGGCGGAGCCCTGCCTGCGCTTCGCCCTGGAGTCGGGCCAGCGGTACGGGATCTGGGGCGGCCTCGACGAGGACGAACGCGAGCGGCTGGCCCGCCGCAACCGCAGGCGGCAGCGCATCAGTTAGCCCCTGACGCGCCCTCACGCCGCCGTACCGGGGCGATACCGGACGGTACCGGACGGTACCGGACGGCTCCTGCGCGGATCACGAGCCGGGTGGCTGATCCGCGCGGCGCGGGGCCGCCGGGGGCGGCGTGAGCGGGGTGGTCGCCCACGGCCGGTGGACGCTGCCACGGGTGTCACGGGGGGCCACGGGTGTCACGAGGGCCACGGGTATCACGCCTGCCACGGGTGCCTGAGTGTCGTCGTGCGGGGCTCTTCCGCGGCCGCGATACGGTGCGCGGGTAACAGGAGGAAACACCCTTTCTGTCCGTTTCGACGGCGCCCGTGCGCCCCTCCGGTACCGGCGTGTTCCTCCCCGCCGGCGGGACCGGACCACGCAGGAGGAGCGCGGCATGATCCTCACCGTCTTCCACGGCCTGCCGACCCACGTGCTGCTCGTGCACTTCGTCGTGGTGCTGGGCCTGCTCACGGCGCTGACGCTGGTGGTGTGCGCCGTCTGGCCCGAGGCGGGGCGCCGGCTCGGGCCGGTCCTGCCGCTGCTCGCCCTGGTGACGATGGCGCTCGTGCCCTTCACGACCAACGCGGGGGAGTGGCTGCGGGACCGGATCGGCGACATCCCGCTGGTGAACCAGCACCGCGACCTCGCCGACGAGGTGCTGCCCTGGGTGGTGTCGATGCTGGCGGTGTCGGTAGCCGCCTGGTGGGTGACCCTGCGCGAGGCGGCGGGGGAGCGAGGGTGGGACGTAAAAGGTGCGCGCTATCTGTGGCCGGCGCTCCGGGTGCGCCCCCGCACCCTCCGCGTGATCGTGGCGGTGGCCGCGGTCGCCGCGGCGGCCGGCTCCGCCACGGCGATCTACCGCGCCGGGGACTCCGGAGCCAAGGCGGCCTGGCAGGGCGTGGTCCAGTCGGGCGGACCGGGAGGCGGGGGCGGAGCGGGCAAGGGCGGGGGGCCAGAGGCCCGGCAGGCTCCCCCCGGCGCCGTTCCGGCACCGCCGCCGGGCCGATGACGACGGCCACGGCGAGGCGCACACGGGGGGCGGACCGACCGACCTGACCACCGCTTTGAGGGTTACGCCACACCAGCCCGCCATCACGCCGGCCGCATTCCGTAAAAACCTTCAACCGAAGATTCGACGATACTGTCGAAGGACTCCTGTACGGGCTCTCGGAGGACCGCCGGCTCGTCGACGCCCCGCGACTGGCCACGGCCCTCGGCGACGCGATGCCCGCGCCCCGCGTGTCCCCGTGGTACGGCTACTCCCCACTCTGCCCGGCCCACCTGGCCGGGCACGACGGGATCGTGTTCGTGAAGGACGTCCCGCAGAGCTAGGGCCCGTCGCCGCGCCAGGGCCTCTCGTCACCACAGCGGGGCCGGGTCGCCGCGGCCGGGGACCGTCGTCACGCTCCCGTCCACCCTGACCTCGCCCGGAGTGCGAGCCGCGGACCGCGGCCCACGATGGGCGTGCACGCGTACGGGCCCTGTGCACGCATGCACAGGGCCCGCAGAGCGAACCGTAAGGCCGTGGCCTTACGGCATCACCGGGTACATCACACGTCGAAGTACAGCTCGAACTCGTGCGGGTGCGGGCGCAGCTGGATCGGCGCGATCTCCGCCGTGCGCTTGTAGTCGATCCACGTCTCGATCAGGTCCGGCGTGAAGACGTCGCCCTGGAGCAGGAACTCGTGGTCGGACTCCAGCGAGTCGAGGACGGCGGGCAGCGAGGTCGGGACCTGCGGGACGGCCGCGTGCTCCTCGGGGGCCAGCTCGTAGAGATCCTTGTCGACCGGCTCGGCGGGCTCGATCTTGTTCTTGATGCCGTCGAGGCCGGCCAGCATCAGCGCGGAGAACGCCAGGTACGGGTTGCCGGAGGAGTCCGGGGCGCGGAACTCGATGCGCTTGGCCTTGGGGTTGGCGCCGGTGATCGGGATGCGGATCGCGGCGGAGCGGTTGCGCTGCGAGTAGACCAGGTTCACCGGGGCCTCGAAGCCGGGGACCAGGCGGTGGTACGAGTTCACCGTCGGGTTGGTGAAGGCCAGCAGCGCCGGGGCGTGCCTGAGGATGCCGCCGATGTAGTAGCGCGCGGTGTCCGACAGGCCCGCGTAGCCCTGCTCGTCGTAGAAGAGCGGCTCGCCGCCCAGCCACAGGGACTGGTGGACGTGCATGCCGGAGCCGTTGTCGCCGAAGATCGGCTTGGGCATGAAGGTGGCGGTCTTGCCGTTGCGCCAGGTGACGTTCTTCACGATGTACTTGAAGAGCTGGAGGTCGTCGGCGGCGTGCAGCAGGGTGTTGAAGCGGTAGTTGATCTCCGCCTGGCCCGCGGTGCCGACCTCGTGGTGCTGGCGCTCGACGTTCAGGCCGACGTTGTTCAGCTCCAGGGTGATCTCCGCGCGCAGGTCGGCGAAGTGGTCGACCGGCGGGACGGGGAAGTAGCCGCCCTTGTACCGCACTTTGTAGCCGCGGTTGTCCTCCAGCGCGCCGGTGTTCCAGGCGCCCGCCTCGGAGTCGATGTGGTAGAAGGACTCGTTCGACCGGGTGGCGAAACGGGCGCTGTCGAAGACGTAGAACTCGGCCTCGGGACCGAAGAAGGCGGTGTCGGCGATGCCGGTGGACGCCAGGTAGGTCTCGGCCTTCTTCGCCACGTTCCGCGGGTCACGGCTGTACTGCTCGCCGGTGATCGGGTCGTGGATGAAGAAGTTGATGTTCAGCGTCTTGGCGCTGCGGAAGGGGTCCACGCGCGCGGTCGTCAGGTCGGCGCGCAGGGCCATGTCGGACTCGTGGATGGCCTGGAAGCCGCGGATCGACGAGCCGTCGAACGCCAGTTCCTCTGCCGGATCGAACGCCTCCGCCGGCACGGTGAAGTGCTGCATCACACCGGGCAGGTCACAGAAGCGGACGTCGACGAACTTGACCTCCTCGTCCGCAATGAACTTCTTGGCCTCGTCGGCGTTCTGGAACATCCGGCTCCTCCTATCCCGGCCCGCCGAACGGGGCGGGGGTTGACGCTCCCTGGTGCGGCAATCGCGGTGTCACACGCTGGACCCGACCATAAGGACAGGGCATTTCTCAAGCGTGACCCATTTGTTTCGCGGAAGTTAACCGCCCCGGAGGTGCCTTCCCGCTCGGCGGCTCCCGCACACCCTGGCGCCGGGGGCCCGGGGTGGTCGCAGTAACGTTGGTGTGTGGACAACAGGCGAGCAGTGGGATCGTGGCTCTCGGGGCCCCGGGCGGCCGCCGAGGACATGGGCGTCGACTTCGGACACCGGGGCAAGCGGCTCGGCCTTCCCGCGGAGGGCCCGGGCTCGATCGCGCCCACCGGGCGGCGCATCGGCGCGCTCGTCGTCGACTGGGCCCTGTGCATGCTGATCGCATACGGCCTCTTCGCGGACGGTGACCGCCAGAGCACGGGCAACTGGACCCTGCTGCTGTTCTTCGTGCTGAGCCTGCTCACCGTCGGTACCATCGGCAGCACCCCGGGCAAGCGCATCTTCGGGCTGCGCGTCGTCGCTGAGAGCGGCGGCCGGCTGAGCCCGCTCCGCGCGCTGCTCCGCAGCGTCCTGCTCTGCCTCGCCATCCCGGCCCTGATCTGGGACCGCGACTCCCGCGGCCTGCACGACCGCCTCGCGCGCGCGGTCCAGGTCCGCATCTGACGTACGGCGGCCCGTCCGGGGCGTGCCGTACGGCGGTCCGTCCGGGGCGTGAGGTACGCCGGCCCATCCGGGGCGTGACGTGGGGCGCCCTGTCTGGGACGTGACGTACGGCGGCCGGTCCGGGACGTGACGTACGGCGGCCGGTCCGGGACGTGATGTGAGGCAGCCCCTCCGGTACGGGAGGGGGCGTGTGATGGCTTCTCCGCTCCGGTACGGAGAGGGTGTGCGGCGGCTCCTCGTGCACGCACGGCCGGGCATGCGGGCGGCGAGCCTGGCATACGACGAAGGGGCGCCCGGAACTTTCCGTTCAGGGCGCCCCTGTGCGTGACGGTGAGATGGCTAGCGGAGCTTGGGGCCGCCCCGCGGCATCCGCATCCCCTTGGGCATCGGGCCCTTCGGCAGCGGCATGTTGTTCATGAGGTCGCCCAGCGCGCGGAGCCGGTCGTTGGTGGTGGTGACCTGGGGGCCGCTGAGGACGCGGGGGTACTTCAGCAGGGTCGTGCGGATCTTCTTCAGGGGCACCTGGCCCTCGCCGTCGCCGACGATGATGTCGTGGACGGGGACGTCCACCACGACGCGGTTCATCTTCCGCTTCTCGGCGGCGAGCAGGGTCTTCACGCGGTTGGGGTTGCCCTCGGCGACCAGGACGATGCCGGCTCTGCCGACGGTGCGGTGCACCACGTCCTGGTTGCGGTTCATGGCCACCGCGGGGGTGGTCGTCCAGCCCCGTCCGACGTTGTCCAGGACCGCCGCCGCGGCACCCGGCTGGCCTTCCATCTGGCCGAACGCGGCGCGCTCGGCGCGCCGGCCGAACACCCACGCCGTCGCCAGCAGCCCGAGCAGCACACCGAAGATGCCCAGGTAGATGGGGTGGCCGATCAAGAAGCCGATCGCGAGGAAGACACCGAGGGTGACGATTCCGACAGCCGCGAGTACAAGGCCGATCTTCGGGTCGGCCTTGCTGGTCATCTTGTAGGTCAGGACGATCTGCTTGAGCCGCCCGGGATTCGCAGCCTCCGCTGCCGGTTCCTTCCTCGCCATGCTGTGAAGTCTACGTGGCCCGCGGGGCCCCGACGACGGCCGGGAGGGGACGTGGAGGCCGTCAGGAGGTCCCTGCGGCGGCCCGGGGTGCGTCTTCGGCCACCTCGCGGAGTTCGCCGAGTTTGTCCAGCACGCGCTGGGCCTCGACGCGGTCCTTCGCGCGGCGGCGGTCCTCCACGACGGAGGCCCAGGCGTTGCGGCGGGCGGTGCGCTGGCCGCCCGCCATCAGCAGGGACTCGACGGCGCGCAGGGCGGCGGTGACGGTCGGAAGGGCGGTGCTGCGGGTGGGCGCGGCATGCATGAGGGTCCCCCTGAAGCGCGGCGAGGCTCGGAAAGTGCGGTGCGTGGTGGGTGCGCGCACCGGCCGGCACCTGGCGGTACAGGCTGTGCGTACACGGTCACAGCTCGGTGTTACCAGGGCGTGACCAGGCGGTCAAACGGCCATGAAGGCCGGGCGGGAAGCGGTTCTTCCCGGCCCGGGGCCCCGGCACCGCCGCTGCCTGCGGAGATCGCCGGGGGGCGGGCCTGCGGGCCGGATACCGGCCGGTAATGCCTTGTGCGGAGATTCACATTCCCGGGGCCCTCGTCGTCGGCCCCGGTCACGGGCGCGCCCCGGCTCACCGGGGGCGCCCGTGCTCGGTTCTGCCGACTCTCAGACCGCCTGCCGGGCGATGTGGGCACCCAGCGCCTCGGCGGCACCCGGGGCGCCGCCGTCCCGGCGCTCCATCGCCATCTGGTACAGCCGACCCGCGCGGTACGAGGAGCGGACCAGGGGGCCGGACATCACGCCGGAGAAGCCGATCTCCTCGGCCTCCTCCTTCAGCTCCACGAACTCCTGCGGCTTGACCCAGCGCTCCACGGGGTGGTGGCGCACCGACGGGCGCAGGTACTGCGTGATGGTGATCAGCTCGCAGCCCGCCTCGTGGAGCTGGTGCAGCGCGTCGCTGATCTCCGCGCGCTCCTCGCCCATGCCGAGGATGAGGTTCGACTTGGTCACCAGGCCGGCCGCGCGGGCCTCGGTGATCACCTTCAGCGAGCGCTCGTAGCGGAAGCCGGGGCGGATGCGCTTGAAGATCCGCGGCACGGTCTCCACGTTGTGCGCCAGCACCTCCGGGCGGGACGAGAAGACCTCGGCGAGCTGGTCGGGCTCGGCGTTGAAGTCGGGGATCAGCAGCTCGACCTTGGTGCGTCCGGCCTGGCGGTCGGCGGTCATGCCGTGGATCTGCCGCACCGTCTCGGCGTACAGCCAGGCGCCGCCGTCCTCCAGGTCGTCGCGGGCGACGCCGGTGATCGTGGCGTAGTTCAGGTCCATGGTGACCACGGACTCGCCGACGCGCCGGGGCTCGTCGCGGTCCAGGGCCTTCGGGCGGCCGGTGTCGATCTGGCAGAAGTCGCACCGCCGGGTGCACTGGTCGCCGCCGATGAGGAAGGTGGCCTCGCGGTCCTCCCAGCACTCGTAGATGTTCGGGCAGCCCGCCTCCTGGCAGACCGTGTGCAGGCCCTCGCTCTTCACCAGGCTCTGCATCTGCCGGTACTCGGGACCCATTTTCGCCCGGGTCTTGATCCAGTCGGGCTTGCGCTCGATGGGGGTCTGGCTGTTGCGGACCTCCAGGCGCAGCAATCGCCGGCCGTCAGGCCCTGGCGCTGACTGCCCTTCCGGTGCGACTGCGGACACGTCGGCTCCCTGCTACTTGATCTCTCGGCGGTTCGTGGGCCGGTCGGACCGGGATGCGTCTTCGATTCCTCGGCCGATCCCAGCGTACGCCCGGCAACTCCACGGCTTTTCCCCCGGCTCAACCTCCGGCCGGCGGGGCGCATTCCCCCACGGGGGTGATCCGGGGTCCTGCGGGCAGGCCGGGTGGCGGGGCTTCGCGTGCCCGACCCGGCCGTGCGCCCCGCGCCACCTCCGTGCGCGGGGCGCTGATGGCTGAAACGCGTCACGCCGTGCGGGCCGAGCCGGCCACCGCGGCCACGCCGGCTCCCTCCGGCGGAACCGCCGTCGCGGCCCGCGGGGCGGTGTGGCCCGCCGCCGCTGCCGCATCGGCGTCGACCGGACGCGGCTGCGGGTCCGCGCTCTCCATGACGTCCCTCAGGTGCTTCTCCACGACCGGCAGCACCTCGTCGACGGTGATGTCGCGGCCCAGCTCGTTCGCGAGCGACGTCACCCCGGCGTCCCGGATGCCGCACGGCACGATCCGGTCGAACGAGGTGTTGTCCGGGTTCACGTTGAGCGAGAACCCGTGCATCGTGACGCCCTTGGCCACCCGGATGCCGATGGCGGCGAGCTTGCGGTCCTCGCCGCGCTGGCCGGCGTTGGACGGGGCGTACTCCGGGCCCATCAGCCGGGCGTCGTACTCGTCGTCCGTGTCGTCCGTGCCGTCTGCGGGCCGCGGGTCGAAGTCCAGCGCGAGGCCGCCCAGCGCGCCGGCGCGAGCGGGCGCGTCCTTGGCGCCGCCGAGCACCCACACGCCGCTGCGGCCCTCGACCCGGGTCGTCTCCAGGCCGAACTCCGCGCAGACCCGGATCAGCGCCTCCTCCAGGCGGCGCACGTGTGCGATCACGTCGACCGGCCGCGGCAGCTTCATGATCGGATAGCCGACCAGCTGCCCCGGGCCGTGCCAGGTGATCTTGCCGCCGCGGTCCACGTCGATCACGGGGGTGCCGTCGAGCGGGCGCTCCGCGTCGGCCGTGCGGCGGCCCGCGGTGTACACGGGCAGGTGTTCCAGCAGCAGACAGGTGTCGGGAATCTCGTCGGCGAAGCGGGCCGCGTGCACCCGCCGCTGCTCCTCCCAGGCCTCCCGGTACTCGATGTACCCGGGCGCCCCGGGCTCCCCGGCCGCGCCGGCGGCCTCACGGCCCGGTTCCCTCCCCAGCCGGACGAACCGCAGTTCACTCACGGCAGGTACCTCCTGACTCACACGGGCGCCGCCGCGCCGCCCTACGGCACCGCGATCCGGCAAGACGCGCCCCGCCTCACTGTACGGCTCCCGGACGCGCGTCAGTCGTCGGGCCAATCCTCACACGATCGGATGAATGCGGGGCGAAGGTGGCGATGGGGACAGCTCCGACCGCTACATTCACGCCGTCATGGAGGCCATAAGGGCTGCTCAGACACGCCCGGAAGGCAGGAGACCGCACAGCTGATGACGGAACGACCTCCGCAGCGCACCCCCAACCGCCAGCTCGCCGCTCTGATCGCGGAGGCAGGATTCTCCAACGCGGGCCTGGCGCGCCGAGTCGACCAGCTCGGCATCGAGCACGGCCTCGACCTGAGGTACGACAAGACCTCGGTGACCCGCTGGCTCCGGGGCCAGCAGCCCAGAGGCACCACACCGGCGCTGATCGCCGAGGTCTTCACCAGACGCCTGGGCCGCCGCCTGAGCGCCCAGGACCTCGGCCTGGACGCCACCGCACCGGTCTACGCGGGCCTGGAGTTCGCCTCGACGCCGGAGGAGGCCATCGACATCGTCGGCGGGCTCTGGCGCAAGGACTCCGGCAGCCACGCCGAGCTGCGCAAGATCGCGTTCACCCCCGCGGGACTGGTCGTACCCAGCCGCGACTGGCTGATCGGCCGCCCCGACGACCGCGTGGGCCGCGGCGACGAGCGCGCCGAGCGGCCGGGGCGGGGCGAGGGGCGCCCCGCCCGGGAGGGGGAGCGCCCGGCCGGCAGCCGGGACGACGACCCCGGCCGCCCCGCCGACCGGCCACGCGCCCGGATCCCCGAGCAGGCCCGGGGCGGCCGCCCCGACGCCGCGGACCCGCTCGGCGGCATGGGCGGCCTGCCCGAGCAGCGCAGGAGGAGCGTCGAGCGAGGCCCGGGCCAGCGGGTCACCGCGGGGGACATCGCCGCACTGCGCTCGGTGGGCGAGCTGTTCCGCGCCCTCGACAACGCCTACGGCGGCGGGCACGCCCGCCAGGCGCTGGTGCGGTACCTGGAGCACGAGGGCGAGCCGATGCTCCGCGGCGTGTACGGGGAGCAGATCGGCAGGAAGCTGTTCGCCGCCGCCGCCGAGCTCACCCGCCTCGCCGGCTGGACGTCCTACGACATCGCGGCGCACGGCCTCGCGCAGCGCTACTTCGTCCAGGCGCTGAGGCTCGCCCAGGCCGCCGGCGACCGCACGTACGGCGCGTACATCCTGATCACGATGAGCCGCCAGGCCGTCTACCTGGGCCACGGCCGGGAGGCGGTGCAACTGGCACGGGTCGCGCAGCAGGGCGTCGGCTCGTCCGCACCGCACACCGTCCAGGCGCTGCTGCACGCGGCGGAGGCGCGGGGCCACGGCATCCTCGGCGAGGTGCGCGCCTGCACGGCCTCGCTGGCGCGCGCCGAGCGCGCGCTGGACGCGGCGCGCTCCGGCGACGAGCCGCCGCACTGGGCGCGCTTCTTCGACGAGGCCCAGCTCGCCGACGAGTTCGGGCACTGCCACCGCGACCTCCAGCAGTACCGGGCCGCGGCGCAGCACGCGGAGCGCTCGCTGCAACTGCGCGCGCCCGGATTCGCGCGCAGCAGGCTCTTCTGCCGGGTGGTGCTCGCCACCGCGCGGCTCGGCCTCGGCGAGCTGGAGCAGGCGTGCCTGCTGGGGGCGGAGGCGGCCCAGCATGCCGCCGACATGCGCTCGGTGCGCGCCCACGAGTACGTTCGCGACTTCGAACGGCGGCTGGAGCCGTATCGGGATGCGGCGCCGGTGCGGGGGTATCGCGAGCGGGTCGCTGCGCTCGGCTAGGGCCGGTGGGCGGTGCCGGAACCGTGGGGGTTCCCGGTTGCGTTCGGCGCGCGGTGCCGGGGCCTTCGCGGCTGCCGCGCGGTGCCGGGGCCTTCGCGGCCCCGGTGGCCCCCTTTTCGGGTGGTGGGGGTGTGCGGGGTGGTTGTGGTTTTTGCGCAGTTCCCCGCGCCCCTGGGGGGTGGTTGTGGGTTGGGGTGGTGGGGGTGTGCGGGGTGGTTGTGGTTTTTGCGCAGTTCCCCGCGCCCCTGGGGGGGTGGTTGTGGGTTGGGGTGGTGGGGGTGTGCGGGGTGGTTGTGGTTTTTGCGCAGTTCCCCGCGCCCCTGAGGGGTGGGTTGTGGTTTGGGGCGGGGGTGGCTGCGGGTGCGTGGCTGTTTTGCGCAGTTCCCCGCGCCCCTTGGCGCGTGGCTTCACTGGGTCGTGTCCGGGGGCCTTCGTGGGCCCGCGACTCCTCCACTGCCTGGAGGACGTGGGAGGTGCCCCCAGCAGCAGGCGCCGCGGGCTGATCCGCGAAGGCCCGCCGGACACGGCCAGGGCGGGGGGGTCGGTGTTGGTCGGGGGCAGGTGTTCGGGGAGTCAGGCGACTGCCGGTAGGAGGTCCTCCGTCTGGTCGTCCGACGGGCCGAAGTCGGCGAGCAAGGCGCGGGCCGCGCGGCGGCCCGAGTACAGGGCGCCCTGCACCGTGGACGTGTCCCGGTGCTCCCCGCACACGTACAGGCCGGCCAGCAGCCGCACCGGCCGGTGCATGTCGTGCGGGGGCGGCATCGCGGGTACGGCCTCCGGATCGTGGTGGACGCCCAGCAGCTCCCACCGTGCCGTGGAGGTGCCGTAGAGCGTGCCGAGCTGCCGGCGCACCTGCCGGTCCAGGTCGGCCGGCGGGGTGCCGAGCACCGTCGTGGAGACCAGCGCGCGTCCCGCCGGCGCCCGGGACGGGTCGACCTCGCTGGCCACCGCCGTGTGCGCGACCGGCCCCGCGCGGTCGGCGTCCAGCACCAGCGCGGGCCCGGAGAACGGCGGCTCCGGGGCGGCGTGGTGCAACACCGTCACCGGATGCGACGCCGGCACCCGCAGGCCGGGCAGCAGCTCCGCCGCCGAGCGAGCGCCGGTGGCCAGCAGCACAGCACGGCAGCCGATCTCACCGTGCTCCTCGGTGGTCACCGACGTCGTCGACACGGCCGTGACCCGCACGCCGGTACGCACGGTGCCGGCCGGAAGCGCCGCCGCCAGCCGGTCCGGCAGGGCGTCGGCGCCGCCCTCCGTGAGACTCAGCCGGCCGCGGGCGAAGGCCGCCAGCGCCAGGTCCGCGCACCGGCTGGACGTCGTCAGCTCCGGATCGCACAGCAGCGCCGCGAGCAGCGGCCGGAGCACCCCGTCGACCACGCGGCCCGGCAGCCCCCGGGCGACCAGCGCCTGCCCCGCCGGACGCTCCGGACGCGCCAGCAGCCGGTGCGCCGGGGCCGCGGCGAGCCGGGCCAGCGCGGCAGCGAGCCTCGCCTGCTCCAGCGGGCCGCCGAACCCCGCCTGCCGGTGGGCGCGCGCGCTGGTTCGTGCGCCCATCGTGCTCCCCCGATGTCTGGAGCCCGGGAGGTGCCCTCTCGCGCTCAGGGGTTCTCCCGTCCGGTGCAGCCGGCCGTCGCTGTGCACCATGGCACCCGGTACGAACGGCCGCAGCACCAGCCCCTCCAGACCCGGATTCTGGCGGAGCTCCTGGATCGAGGCGAGCATCAGCCGGCCGGTCCGGTCCAGCCGGAAGCCGTCCACCTTCTCGGTCGACATCCGGCCCCCGGGATGCTCGCGCGCCTCGAGGACGACGGTCTGCACCCCCGCCCTGGCTAGTTGGAGGGCCGCCGACAGCCCCGCGACCGAGGCTCCGATGATGACGACGTCCGCATGGCGCTCAGGCTCAAGCACGTGGCCTCCCCGAGGTTGCGCGGCTGCTGAAGGCGTGATGCCCCAACAGGCGTACGGATGACCCGAGTTTGCGTCGAGAGTAGGCGCCAATCGGTCAGGTGGGAGTCGCGCATCAACCGGGCACGGTCGCACGGCGGTCGCATACCGACGGAAGCAGTCATGCGGAGGGGGTGCGGGGCCATGTGGGGCCCGCTGCCGGGTCCCCGGGGCGCACGCCCTCGCCGGGGGGCGGGGGCCTACGCCGTGCCCCCGGGGGGCGGGGCCTACGCCGTGCCCGCTCAGCCCGCCGCCGCGCGGACCATGTCCTCGATGTCGGGGAAGGCGAAGGAGAAGCCGGACTCCAGCAGCTTGGCCGGCAGCACCCGCTGGCTCGCGAGGGTGTCGCCGGCCAGCTCGCCGAGGGCGATGCGGAGGGCCGGCGCGGGCACCGTGAAGAGTGTCGGCCGGTGCAGCACGCGGCCCATGGCGGCGGTCACCTCGCGGTTGGTACGCGGTTCGGGCCCCGTCACGTTGACCGGTCCCGAGAGCTCCTCGGTGTCGATGAGGTGCCGCAGGGCGGCCACCTCGTCGTGCAGCGAGATACAGCTCCAGTACTGCCGCCCGTCGCCCAGCCGCCCGCCGAGACCCGCCTTGAACAGCGGGAACATCCGCGCCCACGCTCCACCCCTGCCGGAGACCACCAGGCCGGTACGCGAGAACACGGTCCGCACGCCCGCTTCCTGCGCCGGCGCCGCGGCCTCCTCCCACGCCACGCAGAGCGAGGCCAGGAAGCCGTCCCCCGGCGGGGCGCCCTCGTCCACGGCCCGCGCGCCGGTGTCGCCGTAGAAGCCGACCGCGCTGCCGTTCACGAACACCTTCGGCGGCTCCTCCAGCGATGCCATGGCCTCCGCGAGCGTGGCCGTCCCCAGCACGCGGCTGTCGCGCATCGCCTTCTTGTGGGCCTCCGTCCAGCGGCTGTCGCCGATGCCCACGCCGGCCAGGTTCACGACGGCCGTGCAGCCCGTCAGACCCGCCGCGTCGATCTCCTGGCGCTCCGGGTCCCAGCGCACCTCGTCGGGCCCGCGTGGAGCCCTGCGCACCAGCCGCACCACCTCGTGCCCGTCCGAGCCGAGCGAGCGGACCAGCGCGCTGCCGATCAGGCCGGACGCACCGGCCACCGCGATCCGAGTTCCGTCCATCTCCCCATCCTCCCCATCCGGACCGCCTCCGCGCGGCGGCGCCGTACAGTTGCGCGCATGGCGCACCTGTCCGGCCCCTCCATACGCTTCGCCCGGGTGGCGGACGACCCGGTCCTCAGCCGCCTGGACCGGGACACCTGGTCCACGCTGCACGCGGTCCAGCCCCGTGACGAACCGCCCTACCGCCCCTTCTTCGACGAGAGCCACCCGCCCCGGAACCACCTCGTCGCCGAGCTGGACGGCCGGGTCGCGGGCTACATCAGGCTCGGCTTCCCCACGCCCCTGGCTTCCAACGCCCACGTCCGCCAGATCCGCGGGCTCACCGTGTCGCCCGACGCGCGGGGCAGGGGAGTGGGCAGGGCGCTGGTGGACGCGGCGGTGGAGGAGGCGCGCCGCCAGGGTGCGCGGCGCATCACCCTGCGGGTCCTCGGCCACAACGCCCCGGCGCGCGCGCTCTACGAATCGGCGGGTTTCGTCGTCGAGGGCGTGCAACCGGAGGAGTTCTACCTGAACGGCGAGTACGTCGACGACGTGCTGATGGGCCGGCGGCTCTGAGCACCGGCGGGGCCGGGCCCGCCGCGGTCGGGTACCGGCGGACGGCCGCTTCTCCGGCCCGCCCGGGTTCCTCGGCCGTGCCGCCTGGGCCGCCCCTGGGTGTCAGGTGCCGAACCTGTCCCACAGCCTCGGGTAGCGCTGGGCGAGCGCCAGCTCGTCCTCGAAGTCGATCGGTGCCCCCTCTGGCTCCTCCGGACCGGGCGGCAGGCCCAGTTCGGGTGCGACGGTGCCGGTGAGCTGCTCGTAGGCCTCGTCGGCGGCGTACCCCAGCTCCTCGCCGTCGCCGTCGACCTCCTCGTCGAAGTCGTCGAGCAGCTCCGCGAGCCTGTCGGGTTCGTGCACGCCCGCCTCGTAGACCTCCCTGCCCTGGCCGATCAGCCAGCAGCGGAAGTAGTCGAACGCGTCGTCGCTCGCCCCGCCGAGCAGCACCCACGCGGCGCCCCACAGGTCCCAGCGGTAGGCGCGGCTGTAGCGGGCCTCGAAGTGCCGGGCGAAGTCCAGGACGGACTCGGGGTCGTGCTGCACCAGCCGCTCGATGAGCAGCTCGGCGTGGTCGTCGGGGTCGCCCTCGGCGGCCTCGCGGGTGCTGTCGACGATCTCCCAGAACTCCGTCTCGTCCATCACGGGACAAGCATCGGCCCTGGGAGTGGCGCATGCACGCGGAGTAGCACGGATGCACCCTGTTTCGTCATGCCGGGGGCCGGAATGTCACCCGCACGTGGCGCGCGGACGGCCGCCGGGGGACCGAGGGCGAGAGCCGGAGTGCCGGAAAGCCGCGAAGGGACGGAGAGAAACGGAGAGAAAGGGAGACAGAAGGTGTCCGATTTGGCTGTCACGCTCGGCGTATGGAGAACACACAGCCGCTCGCCGGCCGTATCGCCCTGGTCGCGGGTGCCACTCGGGGCGCGGGCCGTGCCATGGCCGTCGAGCTCGGGCGCGCCGGCGCCACCGTCTACGTCACAGGACGCACCACACGGCAGCAGGTCAGCGAGGTCGGCCGCGCCACCGAGACGATCGAGGAGACCGCGGAACTGGTCAGCGCAGCCGGGCGTGCGTCCGGCGGCCCGCAGGCCCCGGGGCAGGCCGCGGCGGTCGGGTCCGGGACGGGGATCGCGGTGCCGGCCGACCACCTCGACCCGGAGCGGGTCCGTGCCGTGGTGGACCGCATCGAGCGGGAGCAGGGGCGCCTGGACATCCTCGTCAACGACCTGTGGGGCGGCGAGCACCTCATCGACTTCGACAGCAAGCTGTGGGAGGCCGACCTCGACCAGGGACTGCGGATGCTCGACCTCGGCGTCCGCGCGCACATCATCACCAGCCGCCTCGCGCTGCCGCTCCTGGTGAGGCGGCCGGGCGGCCTGCTCGTCGAGGTCACCGACGGCACGGCCGAGTCCAACCGCGCCTACCGCGGCTCCTTCTTCTACGACCTCACCAAGACCGCGCCGATCCGCATGGCCCTCGCGCTCGGGGCGGAACTGGCGGAGGTCGGCGGGACGGCCGTCTCGCTCACCCCCGGCTTCCTCCGCTCCGAGCAGATGCTCGACCACTTCGGCGTGACCGAGGAGAACTGGCGGGACGGCATCGCCAAGGAGCCGCACTTCGCGATCTCCGAGTCGCCGCTCTTCGTCGCGCGCGCCCTGGTGGCCCTGGCCTCCGATCCGGACCGGGCCCGCTTCAACGGCACCTCGCTCTCCAGTGGCGGCCTCGCCAAGGAGTACGGCTTCACCGATGCGGACGGTTCGCGACCGGATGCGGAGGCGTATATCGCGGAGGTGGCGGTGGGTGGGGTGGATCGTTCCGCGGAGGAGTATCGGTAACCCCGGCCGGGGTGGCCGTTGGTGTGTGTGCGGGTCCCCGTGGGTTTTCGCGCAGTTCCCCGCGCCCCTTTCTATTGGGGCTTCGCCCCGGCCGGGTGGCCGGGAGTGTGTGTGCGGGTTCGCCGTGGTTCTTGCGCAGTTCCCCGCGCCCCTTTTTCGGGCTTGGCCTTGGTCGGGCCAGGAGTGTGTGTGCGGGTTCGCCGCGGGTTTTCGCGCAGTTCCCCGCGCCCCTTCTTGGTGGGGGTGGCCCGGGGTGTGTGAGCGGGGGCGTCGTGGGTTTGCGCCGTTTCCGCGGCCCTTTTCCGGGGGGGCGTTGCTGTTAGTGGTGTTGTGCGGGTGGGGTGCGGTACTGGGCTGCTGTGCGTTCGGCTGCTTCTGACAGGCGGGCGCGGAGCGGGGTGGGGGTGAGTACCTCTGCCTCCGGGCCGAGGGCCAGGAGTTGCGCGTACGCGACGTCCTCCGACTCCACGGGCAGGGTGACGGTCACCCGTTCCTGCGTGTCGGGGTCCGGGGCGTGGGCCAGGGCCTCGCGGGCGGCCACCGGATCGGCGGCGTGCGGCAGGAGCCGGACGCCCTCGGCCGTCAGCCGCACCACCACCGTCGCGCGCAGGATGGCACGGGCGAAGCCGGCTGCCTGCCCGGCCCAGAACCCCGGCAGGTCGAACGCCTCGTCGCGCACGAATCGGCCGTCCTCCAAGGCCGGCTGCGGGGCCGGGGTGACCTCGCTGAAGCGGTCGATGCGGTACACGCGGAACGCGCCGGGTGATCCGGTGTCCGGGGTGGGGCCGGCGTCGGATTCCGGGGCCTGGTCGGGCAGCGCGCGGGCGCACAGGTACCAGACACCGGCCTTGAGGACGAGGCCGTACGGCTCCAGGGTCCGGCTGACCTCCCGGTCACCGCCGGGGCCGTCGGCGCGCCGGCGGTAGCGGGCGGTGATGCGCCGGTCGGCCCAGACGGCGTCCGCCACGGCGGGCAGCAGGCGGGGCGTCTCAGGCTCGCGGAACCACCCCGGGGCGTCCAGGTGGAAGCGCTGTGCGGCGGTACGGGAGGCGCCCTGCAGCGACGGGAGCAGCGCCGCGGAGACCTTCAGGCGGGCCGCCGACGCCGCGTCCTCAAGGCCCATGTCGCGCAGCGCGCCGGGCACCCCTGACAGGAACAGCGCCTCGGCCTCCCCGCGGGCCAGACCCGTCAGCCGGGTGCGGTAGCCGCCGACGAGACGGTACCCACCGGCGCGCCCGCGGTCCGCGTACACCGGGATGCCCGCCTCGGAGAGCGCCTGGGCGTCACGGGTGACGGTGCGCTCGGAGACGTCCAGTTCCTCCGCGAGTTCGGCGGCGGTCATCGCGGGCCGGGATTGCAGGAGGAGCACCATTCTGATGAGGCGGGCGGCACGCATGGGGCCATTCTCGCCTCCGCGACGAGGGGCCGCGGCCCCATCGATCTGCTGTGTAAGGTCTGGGAACGGCCCAGGCGCGTGCCGTGCGTGTACCCGGGGGCAGGCGTGCAGGCCGCACACCGGAGGACTCGAACAGAGCGGGAGCCCCGACCGACTCGACCACGGGAGACCATGTGAGCCGTGTGCGGCTGCGGCCGGTCGACCTGGCCCGCGAGCACGGCCTGTCCACGCAGGCGGTGCGGAACTACGAGGCGGAGGGCATTCTTCCGCCTGCGGAGCGCACGGAGCACGGGTACCGGGTCTACACCCCACGGCACGCCATGGCGCTGCGGGTCTTCACCGCCCTCGTGCCGGCCCACGGCCACCAGGGCGCCGCGGCGATCCTGCGGGCCGTGCACCGCGGGGCCACCGAGGACGCCCTGGCGCTGATCGACGACGGCCACGCCCAGCTCCGGGAGGACCGGCGGACGCTGGCGTCGGTCGAACGGGCCCTGCGGGACCTGGAACCGGGCCGGGCACCCGGGCCGCCCGCCAAGGGGCCCTCGGCGCCGTTCTCCGGCCGATCACCCCTGCCGCCCGCCACCCGGGCCCCGGCGCCCGCACGGCCCGAGGCGATGTTCGTCGGGGACCTCGCCCGGCTGCTGGAGGTCCGGCCCGCGACCCTGCGCACGTGGGAGCGCGCCGGCCTGGTCGGGCCCCGGAGGGACCCGAGGACCGGCTACCGGGTGTACGGGCCCGCGGACGTCCGCGACGCCCGACTGGTCCGGCAGCTGAGGCGCGGCGGGTACCTGCTGGAGCAGATCATGCCGCTGCTCGACCAGGTACGGGCGGCCGGCGGCGTCGGCCCGCTGGAGGCCGCACTCGGCGACTGGCGCGCCCGCCTCACCCGGCGCGGCCTCGCCATGCTCGCCGCGGCGGCGGAGCTGAACGCCTACCTGGCCCACCCGCACGCCCCCGAGGCGCACGCCTCGGACACGAGCGCCCCGGATAGGGGCGAGACGGACATGGGCGAGATGGACACGAGCGAGACGGACATGGGCGAGAGGGACACGGGCGAGCCGGGCCGGGAGCCCGGCACAGACGGTCTCCCGGCCCGGGGCGGGCCCCGATAGCCCCGCCTCCGGTTCCCCTCACGCAGTGGGGCGGCTGAGGCCCGGCCGGGCACTCGTCCCTTCGGCCCGGCCGCGGCCGTACTCCGCGAGTGCGTGGAAGGCGGCCTTGGGCTCCCACGGGAGGCCCGGGTACGCGGAGCCGGTGCGGCCGCCGTCGAGGACCTTGACGATGCCGAAGGACGCCTTGTCGAAGTCGCGGTCGTCGTCGGTGTCCGAGTGCGGCAGGTCGTAGCGGGCGAAGGTGTTGACGAAGGCGGCGTCGACGCCGGAGCGTTCGAAGGCGCCGAGGAGGTCGCGCAGGTAGCCGGCCTGCTCCCCCTCGTCGCGGGCGACGGCGGTGGTGAACCGTGCCGGACGGGCGCGGTCGTCCCAGGCGATGACCGCATCGCCCCGGCCCGCCACGTCGCCGGCCCCCCGGTAGGTGGTGCATCCGAACTCCGTGACGGCGGCCGGTTTGCCGTGACCGGTCAGGGCGCGCAGGCCGTCGGCCAGCCGGTCGGCGTTCTGCGCGTCGCGGTAGCCGCCGTCGGTGGCCACGATGTCGAACGGCGCCCAGTCGACGCCCTCGATCGGAAGCGAGGCGTACCCGATCCGCCCGCCGAACCGGGCCCGCACCGCGGCCACCGCCTGGCCGAGGAAGGCGTTGACCCGGGCGGGGAGGCCGGGAAGCGCGGCCCGCAGCCGCGGCGGGTCCAAGAAGAGGGCGGTGCGCTCCTCAGGGGTGCCGCCGGGGAGGAAGCCGGTGGTGAAGAGGGAGATCTCCGAGCCGGTGAGGAAGACGACCTCGGCGCCTGCGCGACGCAGCCGTTCGGCGCGGTCGGCCGCGTCGGTGAGGAAGTCGAGGAGTCCGGCCTGGGTGAGACCGTTGGTGAACGGCGAGTACCAGACCTCCAGCCCGGCGTCCGCCGCGTGCCGTGCGGCCGTCTCCAGCCGCTCGCGCCCGCCGCCGGTGACGCGGACGGCGTCGCAGTGCAACTCGTCGCGGATGATGCGCATCTCATGCTGGACGGTCGCGGGGGCGAAGGGTTCTCGGCTGGTGGTTCCCGCGGAGCTGAAGCCGGTGTCGTAGGTGATGCCGAAGGCGCGCATGATGGGTCCCCTCTCCTTAAGTTATACGGTACTCAACGTACCCTAAATTTGCGCTGGGAGAGGTGGACGACGGATGTGGTACGTACGCTGAGTACCGTAAATCGGGGAACGAGGCCGGAGTGGACTTCCGGGCCGGGCCAGGCCCGGCCCCCTCGCACCGCACCCCCCACCCTCCGGAAACACGACCGCGCCCACCCGCCGGGAAGGACGGGTGGGCGCGGGGGGCACGGAACTGCCGGACGAGCCGGGTCGGTCAGGCCAGGTACCTCTCCCGGGCCTCCTTGACCGCCGTGGCCGGCACCTCGCCGCGGCGGGCGAGCTGGGCCAGCGCGGCCACGACCACGGACTCCGCGTCGATGCCGAAGTAGCGGCGGGCCGCGTCCCGGGTGTCGGAGATGCCGAAGCCGTCCGCGCCCAGGGACGTGTAGTCCTGCTCGACCCACTGCGCGATCTGGTCCGGTACCTGCCGCATGTAGTCGCTGACGGCCAGCACCGGGCCCTCCGCGCCCGCCAGCGCCTGCCGCACGAACGGCACCTGCTCCTCGCCGCGCAGGATCGCGTCGTCCGCGGCCATGGCGTCACGGCGCAGCTCGCTCCACGAGGTCGCGGACCACACGTCGGCGGCCACGCCCCACTCCTCGGCCAGCACCTTCTGCGCCGCGAGCACCCAGTGGATCGCGGTCCCCGACGCGAGGAGCTGGATGCGGGGGGCGCCCGCCGGAGGTGTCAGGCCCGCCGACTCCGCGGTGTTGAAGCGGTAGAGGCCCCTGACGATGCCCTCGTCGACGCCGTCCGGCTTCGCGGGCTGCGGCATCGGCTCGTTGTAGACGGTGAGGTAGTAGAAGACGTTCCGGTCGTCCTCACTCTGGCCCGTGACGCTCTCGGAGAGCTCGCCGTACATCCGCGCGAGCCCTTCCTTGACGATGGCCGCCGTCTCGTAGGCGAACGCCGGGTCGTACGCGAGCGCCGCCGGGTTCGTCGCGGCGATCAGCGGCGACTGGCCGTCCGCGTGCTGGAGGCCCTCGCCGGTGAGCGTGGTGCGGCCCGCGGTGGCGCCGACCAGGAAGCCCCGGCCGAGCTGGTCGCCGAGCTGCCACATCTGGTCGCCGGTGCGCTGCCAGCCGAACATCGAGTAGAAGATGTAGAACGGGATCATCACCTCGCCGTGCGTGGCGTACGAGGTCGACGCGGCGATGAAGTCCGCCATCGAGCCGGCCTCGGTGATGCCCTCGTTGAGGATCTGGCCCGTCTCCGACTCGCGGTAGTACATGAGCTGGTCGCGGTCGACCGGCTCGTACGTCTGCCCCTTGGGGGAGTAGATGCCGAGGGACGGGAAGAGCGACTCCATGCCGAAGGTGCGGGCCTCGTCCGGCACGATCGGCACCCAGCGCCTGCCCGACTCCTTGTCCCGGATCAGGTCCTTCACCAGGCGTACGAACGCCATGGTGGTGGCCACCGGCTGGGAGCCCGAGCCCTTGTCGAACGCGGCGAACGCCTTCTCGGCCGGCGCGGGCAGCGGGGCGACGGGGTGCACCCGGCGCGCCGGGGCGGGGCCGCCGAGCGCGGCACGGCGCTCCTGGAGGTAGCGCACCTCGGGGGAGTCGGCGCCCGGGTGGGCATAGGGCACCTGGCCCTCGTCGAAGGCGCTGTCCGAGATGGGCAGGTCGAGCAGGTCCCGCATGGTCTTGAACTCGTCGACCGTGAGCTTCTTCATCTGGTGGTTCGCGTTCTTCGACGCGAAGCCCTGGCCCAGCGTGAAGCCCTTGACGGTCTGCACGAGTATGACGGTCGGGGTGCCCTTGTGCGCCAGGGCCGCCTTGTACGCCGCGTACACCTTGCGGGGCTCGTGGCCGCCGCGGGAGAGGTGGAAGCACTCCAGGATCTTGTCGTCCGACAGCAGCTTCGCCATCTCGACGAGCGCCGGGTCGGAGCCGAAGAAGCTCTCGCGGATGTAGCTCGCGTCACGGGTCTGGTACGTCTGGACCTGGGCGTCCGGCACCTCGCGCAGCCTGCGGACCAGCGCGCCCGTGGTGTCCAGCTGCAGCAGCTCGTCCCAGGCGGTGCCCCACAGCGACTTGACGACGTTCCAGCCGGCGCCGCGGAACTGGGCCTCCAGCTCCTGCACGATCTTGAAGTTGGCGCGGACCGGGCCGTCCAGGCGCTGGAGGTTGCAGTTGATGACGAAGGTCAGGTTGTCCAGGCCCTCGCGGGCGGCCAGCGCGAGCGCGGCCGTCGACTCCGGCTCGTCCATCTCGCCGTCACCCAGGAACGCCCACACGTGCGACTGCGACGCGTCCTTGATGCCGCGTGCGGTCAGGTAGCGGTTGAACCGGGCCTGGTAGATCGCGGAGAGCGGGCCGAGGCCCATGGAGACGGTGGGGAACTCCCACAGCCAGGGCAGCCGGCGCGGGTGCGGGTAGGACGGCACGCCCTTGCCCGCGGCCTCGCGGCGGAAGTTGTCCAGGTTCTCCTCGGTCAGCCGGCCGTCGAGGAAGGCGCGGGCGTAGATGCCGGGGGAGGCGTGGCCCTGTACGTAGAGCTGGTCGCCCGAGCCGCCTACCGTCCCGTTGCCCTCCTTGCCGTGGAAGAAGTGGTTGAAGCCGATCTCGTAGAGCCACGCGGCGGAGGCGAAGGTGGCGATGTGCCCGCCGACGCCGTGCTTCGAACCGCGGGTGACCATCGCCGCGGCGTTCCAGCGGTTCCAGGCGGTGATCCTGGCCTCCATCGCCTCGTCGCCGTCCACGGCGGGCTCGTCGGCGGTGGGGATGGTGTTGACGTAGTCGGTCTCCAGCAGCTTCGGCAGCGCCAGACCGGCTCCCTCGGCGCGCTCCAGCGTGCGGCGCATCAGGTAGGCGGCGCGGTGCGGGCCGGCCGCCTCGGTGACGGCGTCGAGGGACGCCTGCCACTCGGCCGTCTCCTCCGGGTCCCGGTCGGGGAGCTGGTCCAGCTCGCTCGGCTGCGGGGGGATCGCCCCGGCCGTGCGGAGTCGGGACGGGGAGAGGGTGGGGTCGGTCATGTCGCCGCCTTCCAGTCGAAGGGGGTCCTCGTCGATGAGGTTAGGGTTGCCCTTGATCTTTGGCAGGACAGGGCGTGAGGCTCTGGTGGAAGCCCAGGGAGACTCTAAGGCCCTGATCGATGATCGATCAAAGGATTCCAGGCAAAACTTGCGGGAAACGGAAAACTAGGCACAGCGTGCCTCGGCCATGTGCACCCGGTGCCTTTGTTTCCAAGGCCGAGCGTGGTGAACGGCACGTGTACGGACCGCGTGCACCCGGGTGCCCGGTGCAATTGCCTTCGGGCCGGCCCGGCCCGCCCCCGGTCCACCGGTGAGTGGTGGTTGCTCGCGCCCAAGCGGCGGAGCCGTACATCGCCACAGCCTCGCGCCCCTGACGGGGTGCTGTTGTCGCCCCGGCCGCCCCGGCGTACCCAGGGGCACGGGGAGTGCGCGAGCAACCACCCACCCGCCGGTGGTCCGGACACGACAGAACCAGCCCCCTGGGGACGGTGACGACCTGACGGTGTCGTCGTGGCTGGTCGCGCAGTTCCCCGCGCCCCTGGGTCGTGTCCGGCGGATCTTCGTGGGCCCGCGACTCCCCCACTGCCTGAAGGGCGTGGGTGGGGGTACCTCCCACGCCCGTTCAGGGCAGTGGGGGAGTGCCCCCAGCACCGCACCTCGCCGCGTTGTCGGAGTCATCCGGGTACGCCCAGTACGAGGATGATCCTCCGCCTTGCGATGCACGGCACCAGACGCCGCAGGCTGATCCACGAAGATCCGCCGGACACGACCTAGGCGGGCCGGGGCGGCCCGGTACCGAATCGCGCCGTCAGGCGCGCGGTGCGCAGCCCAGGACGTGGACCTTGACCAGCTCGCCGATGCGCGGGTCACGCCTGCGGAAGGCGTCGACGAGATCCTCGTGCTCCTCCGCGTACGACTGCTGGACCGTGCCCAGCCAGCGGATCGACAGGGCCGTGAAGACCTCGATGCCGAGCCCCTCCCAGGTGTGCAGCAGCACGCCGTTCCTGGCGGCGCGCACCAGCTCGCGGTGGAAGGCCACCGTGTGCCGCACCTGCGCGGTGCCGTCGGACCCGCGGTCGGCCTCGTAGAGCGCGGCCACGTGCGGCTCCAGGGCGGAGCAGTCCAGCGCCAGCCGGTCCGCGGCCAGCTCCGCCGCGATCTGCTCCAGGCCCGCCCGGACCGGGTAGCTCTCCTCCAGGTCCGCCGCCGTCAGATTCCGTACCCGCACCCCCTTGTTGGGCGCCGACTCGATCAGCCGCAGCGACTCCAGCTCGCGCAGAGCCTCCCGGACGGGGGTCTGGCTGACCTCCAGCTCGGTCGCGATCCGCCGCTCCACGATCCGCTCACCGGGCTGCCAGCGGCCGCTCACGATCCCTTCCACGATGTGCTCGCGGATCTGCTCGCGCAGCGAGTGGACGACCGGCGTGGTCATGAAAGCTCCTTCGGGCCTCGACCCAGGGGGGGTACCTGAAGACAATACGGCCGCGCCCCCGTCCGGAGTGCTCCGGACGGGGGCGCCTGGTTCATGTGAGACGAGCCTTACACGGCTGCGTCAGGACATCGGTGGAAGATCACAGACCGAGCTCGACCTCGAACTCCCCGGCCTCCAGGATCGCCTTGACCGTGGTCAGGTAGCGGGCGGCGTCGGCGCCGTCCACCAGCCTGTGGTCGTAGGAGAGCACCAGGTAGGTCATGTCGCGCACGCCGATCACCGTGCCCTCGGCGGTCTCGATGACGGCCGGCCGCTTGACCGTCGCCCCGATGCCGAGGATGGCGGCCTGGTTCGGCGGCACGATGATCGTGTCGAACAGGGCGCCGCGCGAACCGGTGTTGGAGATGGTGAACGTCGCGCCCGCCAGCTCGTCCGGGGTGATCTTGCTGGAGCGCACGGCCCCGGCCAGCTCCGCGGTCTTCTTGGAGATGCCGGCGAGGTTCAGGTCGCCCGCGTTCTTGATGACCGGCGTCATCAGCCCGCGCTCGGAGTCCACGGCGATGCCGATGTTCTCCGTGTCGAAGTACGTGATGGTGCCCTCGGCGGCGTTGATCCGGGCGTTGACGACCGGGTGCGCCTTCAGCGCCTGGGCCGCCGCCTTCACGTAGAACGGCATCGGGGACAGCTTCACGCCCTCGCGGGCCGCGAAGGACTCCTTGGCCCGCTCGCGCAGCCGCATCAGCTTGGTGACGTCCACCTCGACGACCGAGGACAGCTGCGCCTGGTCGTGCAGGGCCTTCATCATGTTGTCGCCGATGACCTTGCGCATCCGGGTCATCTTGACCGTCTGGCCGCGCAGCGGCGACGGCTCCAGGGACGGGGCCTTCGAAGGAGCAGCGGGGGCGGCGGCCTGGGGGGCCGGCGCGGGGGCCTGGGCCGCGGCCTTCTTCGCCTCGGCGGCGGCCTGGACGTCCTGCTTGCGGATCCGGCCACCGACGCCGGTGCCCTTCACGGTGGACAGGTCGACGCCGTTCTCCGTGGCGAGCTTGCGCACCAGCGGGGTGACGTACGCGCCCTCGTCACCCGAGACCGCGGCCGGGCTCGTCGGAGCCGCCGCGGCGGGCGCCGGAGCCGGCTGGGCGGCCGGCGCCTGCGGAGCGGGCTGCGCGGGCGCGGCCGGCTGCGGGGCGGGGGCGGGGGCCGGGGGAGCCTGCGGAGCCGGAGCCGCCGGGGCGGGCGCGGCCGGGGCCTCGGCCGCCGGGGCGGGCTGGGCGGCGGGCGCGGGCTCCTGCGGGGCGGGTGCCGCGGCCGGTGCGGCGCCCGGGGCACCGATCACCGCGAGCCTGGCACCCACCTCGGCGGTCTCGTCCTCGCCGACGACGATCTCCAGCAGCACGCCGCCCGTGGGCGACGGGATCTCCGTGTCGACCTTGTCGGTGGAGACCTCCAGCAGCGGCTCGTCGGCCTCGACGGAGTCGCCGACCGCCTTGAGCCAGCGGGTCACGGTGCCCTCGGTGACGCTCTCGCCCAGCGCGGGCAGCACCACGTCGGTGCCCTCGGCGGAGCCCCCGCCAGCGGCGGCCTCGGCGGTCGGCGCGGGAGCGGGCTGCGCGGCCTCGGTGGAGGGGGCCGCGGCGGGCTGCGGGGCGGGCTCGGGCTGCGGCTGCGCGGCGGGGGCCGGCTCGGGCTCCGGGGCCGGGGCCGGCTGCTCCTGGGCGGCGGGCTGCGCGGGCGCGCCGGAGCCGTCGTCGATGACCGCCAGCTCCGCGCCGACCTCGACGGTCTCGTCCTCGGCGACCTTGATGGCGGACAGCACGCCCGAGGCGGGCGAGGGGATCTCGGTGTCGACCTTGTCGGTGGAGACCTCGAGCAGTGGCTCGTCGGCCTCGACGGACTCGCCCTCGGCCTTCAGCCAGCGGGTGACAGTGCCCTCGGTGACGCTCTCCCCGAGCGCCGGAAGGGTTACGGAAACCGCCATGGTTTCAGTTGCTCCTTACGAAAAGTGCGGAAGTCTGAGGGCGTCGCGCCCAGTGTCGGTAGTCCCCCACTGCCCTGAACGGGCGTGGGAGGTGCCCCCGCCCACGCCCTCGCGGCCGTGGGGGACGGTGCGCCGGCCGGCACAGCAAGGCCCGCCCGGCCGGCAGGGGCCGGGCGGGCGAGCCGGGCCGACAGCAGTCGGCCAGGTCAGTCATGGGAGTGCAGCGGCTTGCCCGCCAGTGCCAGGTGGGCTTCGCCGAGCGCCTCGCTTTGCGTCGGGTGGGCGTGGATGAGCTGGGCGACCTCGGAGGGCAGGGCCTCCCAGTTGTAGATCAGCTGGGCCTCGCCGACCTGCTCGCCGATCCGCTCGCCGACCATGTGGAGGCCGACCACGGCACCGTCCTTGACCTGCACGAGCTTGATCTCGCCGGCCGTCTTCAGGATCTTGCTCCGGCCGTTGCCCGCGAGGTTGTACTTGAGCGCGACGACCTTGTCCGCGCCGTAGATCTCCTTCGCCCGCTCCTCGGTGATGCCCACCGAGGCGACTTCCGGCTGGCAGTACGTGACCCGCGGCACGCCGTCGTAGTCGACCGGCACCGTCTTCAGGCCCGCGAGGCGCTCCGCGACCAGGATGCCCTCGGCGAAGCCGACGTGGGCGAGCTGGAGGGTGGGGGCCAGGTCGCCCACGGCGGAGATGGTCGGGACGTTCGTCTGCATGTACTCGTCGACGAGGACGAAGCCGCGGTCCATGGCGACGCCCGCTTCCTCGTACCCGAGGCCCTGGGAGACCGGGCCGCGGCCGATGGCGACCAGCAGCACCTCGGCCTCGAAGGTCTTGCCGTCGGCCAGCGTGACCCGCACGCCGTCCTGCGTGTACTCCGCCTTCTCGAAGAACGTGCCGAGGTTGAACTTGATCCCGCGCTTGCGGAAGGCGCGCTCCAGCAGCTTCGAGCTGTTCTCGTCCTCGACGGGGACGAGGTGCTTCAGGCCCTCGACGACGGTGACGTCCGTGCCGAACGACTTCCACGCGGACGCGAACTCGACGCCGATCACGCCGCCGCCCAGGATGATCGCCGACTTCGGGACGCGGTCCAGGACGAGCGCGTGGTCCGAGGAGATGATGCGGTCGCCGTCGATCTCCAGGCCCGGCAGCGTCTTCGGCACGGAGCCGGTCGCGAGCAGGACGTGGCGGCCCTGGACGCGCCGGTCGCCGACGTCCACGGACGTCGGCGAGGAGAGGCGGCCCTCGCCCTCGATGTAGGTGACCTTGCGCGAGGCGATCAGACCCTGCAGGCCCTTGTAGAGCCCCGAGACCACGTCGTCCTTGTACTTGTGTACGGCGGCCATGTCGATGCCCTCGAACGTGGCCCTGACTCCGAACTGCTCGGACTCCCGGGCCTGGTCCGCGATCTCACCGGCGTGCAGCAGAGCCTTGGTGGGGATGCAGCCGCGGTGCAGGCAGGTGCCGCCGACCTTGCCCTTCTCGATCAGGGCGACGTCCAGACCAAGCTGCGCCCCGCGCAGCGCCGCGGCGTACCCGCCGCTGCCACCGCCGAGGATCACTAGGTCGAAAACGGTGCTGGCGTCGTTCGCCACGTCACGTCCTCCATGCATATGTGCCGTGCGACGGGGTCCCGGACTCTGCGGGACGCCGGCCGGTCGGCTGGTGTTCGGCCGCTCGTTCTCCGGCCCTGTGGTGGGGGCCCTGTCCTGCCGGAAACCCATCTTTGCACCTCTTGACGGGCGGCGGGACGCGGGGCCGGGGAGATACGCCGTAATCAGGGATTACGCCTGCGTATGAACGTGACTGGGGCGGAACATGTTCCAAGCCGGGCTCGGCCGGCGGCTCGGCCCCGCTCCGGGGCGGGTGCGGGGCGGGCGCGGGCCTGTCCGGGCTCCGCTCGGTGATTCTCCGTGCGCGTGTCGTGCGGGGCTCGGCGGTGCGGAGCCCGGCGGTGCCGGGCTCCGGGTGGCCGGCCGGGACGGCCGGCCGAAGGGGTGGGGGACCGCACGCGCCGTGGTGACGCGTGCGTGCGGGTCCCCGCGCCCCTCCGGGGCGCCCCGGGGTCAGAGCACCTTGCCCTCGGCGGCCGCCTCGGCGAGGCGGACCAGGGTGCGGACCGCGGTGCCGGTGCCGCCCTTGGGGGTGTAGCCGAAGGGGCCCTGCTCGTTGAAGGCCGGCCCGGCGATGTCGAGGTGCGCCCACGTGATGTCGTCGCCGACGAACTCGCGCAGGAACAGGCCGGCGACCAGGCCGCCGCCCTGCCGCTCGCCCATGTTGGCGATGTCGGCCGTCGGCGACTCCATGCCCTTGAGCAGGTGCTCCGGCAGCGGCATCGGCCAGGACGGCTCGCCCGCCCCCTCGGCGATCTCGTGGACGGCGGTGCGGAACGCCTCGTCGTTGGACATGATCCCGAAGAGGCGGTTGCCGAGCGCCACCATCATCGCGCCGGTGAGCGTGGCCACGTCGACGATCACGTCGGGTTTGTCCTCGGACGCCTTGGCGATGGCGTCGGCCAGCACGAGGCGGCCCTCCGCGTCGGTGTTCAGCACCTCCACCGTGGTGCCCGAGTACATCCGCAGCACGTCGCCGGGGCGCACGGCCGAGCCCGAGGGCATGTTCTCGGCGAGCGCGAGCCAGCTGGTGACGTTCACCTTCAGGCCGAGCCGGGCCGCGGCGACGACGGCGGCGAACACGGCGGCGGCGCCGCTCATGTCGCACTTCATCGTCTCGTTGTGCCCCGGGGGCTTCAGGGAGATGCCGCCCGAGTCGTAGGTGATGCCCTTGCCGATGAACGCCAGCGACTTCCTGGCCCCCGGGTGCGTGTAGGTGAGCTTCACCAGGCGGGGCGGCGACGCCGAGCCGGCGCCCACCCCGAGGATGCCGCCGTAGCCGCCCTTGACCAGCGCCTTCTCGTCGAGCACCTGCACCTTGATGCCGTGCTCCTTGGCGGCGGCACTGGCCAGGGTCGCGAACGTCTCGGGGTCGAGGTCGTTCGGCGGGGTGTTGATGAGGTCGCGGGCGCGGTTCAGCTCCTCGCAGACAGCGGCGGCGCGTTCGAGGGCGGCCTTGTGGTCCTTGTCGCGCGGCTTGCCGCCGAGCAGGGTGGCCTCGGCGAGCGGCGGCTTGGCGTTCTTGCCGTTCTTGCCGCCGCGGCCACCCGAGCCGCCGCGGCCGGCCGCCTTGTACGTGTCGAAGCTGTAGGCGCCCAGGAGCGTGCCCTCGGCGACCGCCCCGACCGCGGCGGCGTCGGCGAGGGGAAGCGCGACGCCGGCCTTCTTGGCGCCGGCCAGCGCGCGTGCCGCGCAGCCGGCCGCGTGCCGCAGGGCCTCGGTCGCGTAGCCGCCGTCGCGCTCCGGGGCCGGGCCGAGGCCGACCGCGAGCACCACGGGCGTACGGAAGCCCTCCGGTGCCGGCAGCTTGGTCACCTCGCCCTCAGCTCCGGACGCGCCCAAGGTCTCCAGGACGGCGACGAGCTTGCCGTCGAAGGCCTCGTCGACGGCTTCCGCGCCGGGCGCGAGGACCAGGGTCCCGGACTTGGAGGCTGTGCCCTTGGCGACGCCTACCACGATCGCGTCGGCGCGCAGGCCGGCCGCGGCGGCGGTACTGAGAGTGAGATCAGTCACGGTGGTGAGTTCTCGCTTCCGTTGAGTTCCTCGGCCGGCCGGTGGGCCGACCGGACCGGACGGCAGCCGGCCCGTCCGGTGGCGGGCCCGGCTCCCCAGGAGCCTACGCTCCGTGATGCCAGCCCCTGACCACAGGTTGCGCGGTCGCCGCGGTCCGGTGCCGGCCAGGCTGCCACGCCCGGCGGGATCAGGGGCCTGCGCACCCGGTCGGCCGGCCGTCCGGCGGGGGCGCGCGGGGCCCCCGGGCGGCCCGGCCCCCCGTCACCGTACGAACGCCCGGCGAGCGGCGCGCGATCCTGCCTCGCCGCGGGCGTGGGCACATACGGTCGACCGGCGACCTGCCGGAGTGGCGGGCGGGGCCGCACCGGTGGGGCGGCAGCCCGGGTGGGCGTGCGCGGCAGGCGCCGTCCGGCGGGTCCGAAGCCGTGGGCCGGACCCTAGACGGCGATGGTGAGCACGACGAGGGCGGTGGTGGCCGCGGTCTCCGCGAGGGCACCGAAGACGTCGCCCGTCACGCCGCCCAGCCGCCGCACGCAGTGCTGCCGCAGCAGCACGGCCGCACCGCAGGCCAGCAGCACCGCCAGCGCGCACCGCACGGCCCCTGCCGCCCCGAACAGCGTGCCCGCGCCCGCCGCCGCGGCCACCGTGATCGCCGCGGCGGCCAGCCCGCGTTGGGAAGGCACCGTTCCGGCGACGGCGGAGCCCAGCCCGCCCGGCCGGGCGGGCGGCACACCCGGGCGGGCCGCCAGGGTGAGGACGAGCCGCGCGGCCGTCGCGGAGAGCGCCGCGGCCACGGCGCCCTCGGCCCACGAGCGGCCGTACAGCCCGGCGAGCGCGGCCACCTGGGCGAGCAGCACGAACACCAGGGTGAGGACGCCGAAGGGGCCGATGTCCGACTTCTTCATGATGCGCAGCGCGTCCTCGGCGGGGCCGCCGCTGCCGAGCCCGTCGGCGGTGTCGGCCAGGCCGTCGAGGTGCAGTCCCCGGGTCAGCGCGGCCCCTGCGGCGACGCTCGACACGGCGGCGAGCAGCCCTCCGGAGCCCAGCACGAGCAGCACCTCGGCGACCGCCGCCGAGCACAGCCCGACGGTGAGGCCCACGATCGGCGCCCACGCCATGCCGACCCCGGCCGTGGCCCGGTCCCAGCGGGACACGGTCACGGGTATGACGGTCAGCGTCCCGAAGGCGAACCGCAGGCCGTCGCCGAGGGTGGGCGGGGGCACGGGAGCGGTGCCGGGGGCGGATGGCGTGCCGGGTTCCGGGGCGGGGGGCTCGGCGTCCGCCGGCGGGGGAGGAGGGGACGCGGCGGGAGGCGCCGGCGGGGCAGGAGGCGGGGACTGAGCGGGAGGTTCCGACGGGTCAGGAGGTGCCGGCTGAGCGGGAGGTGCCGGCTGAGCGGATTGCGCGGACGGGCCGGATTGCGCGGACGGGGCGGTGCTTCCGGCGTCCGCCATCCGCCCGCCGTCCGCGTCGGGTTCGCGATCCTCGCGCGCCGCCGGCACCGCTCCTTCCGTCCGGCCGGGTGCTGCCCCCTCCGATGGGCCGGGCGCTGCCCCCTCCGCCCGACCGGGCCCCGCCGCGGCCTGCTCGTCCCCGGGGCCGCTCGGGGCCGTCCGGCCGCTCACTCCGGGTCCGTCGCCGTGCCGCCGGCCGGGCCCGCCGCTTCCGCAGTGCCCTCGGCGGCAGTGCCGTCCTCCGTGCTCGCGTCCGCGTCGTCCCCGTCGTCCTCGGGCCCCTTGGCCGCGTAGTCGGGCAGTTCCGCCGCCAGCGCGGCGGCGGAGCGCACCAGGGGCAGGGCGAGCAGGGCGCCGACGCCCCCGCCGACCGTGACGCCGTGCTCGACCAGCGGTTCCAGGGCCATCCGGTCGAAGGCCTTGGCCTGGGCGGGCTCCCCGCTGGCGTGGCCTGGCAGCCACCAGTCCGGTGCACGGAACGCGACCCGCTGCGCCACCAGCGCGCACGCCGCCGAGACCACCCCGTCCAGGATCACCGGCGTGTGCCGCACCGCGCACTGCAACAGGAAGCCGGTCGCCGCCGCCAGGTCGGCGCCGCCGACCGCCGCCAGCAGCTCGGCCTGGTCGCCCAGGACCGGCCGGGCCCTGCGCAGCGCGTCGCGCACCGCGGCGCACTTGCGCATCCAGGCGAGGTCGTCGATGGGCGAGCCGCCGCGGCCCGTCACCACCGAGGCGTCCGTACCGCAGAGGGCGGCGATCAGCGTCGCGGCGGCCGTCGTGCCGCCCACGCTCAGATCGCCGAGCACCACCAGGTCCGTGCCGGAGTCGGCCTCCTCGTCGGCGATCGCGACGCCCGCGGCCAGCGCCGCGTCGACCTGCTCCGCGGTCAGCGCGTCCTCGACGTCGATGCGCCCGCTTCCGCGCCGTACCCGGTGGCGCACCACGTCCTCGGGCAGCGTGTCCGGGTCGCAGTCCAGCGCCATGTCCACCACGCGGACCGGCACTTCCTGGCCGCGGGCCAGCACGGAGACGGGGCTCTCGCCCGCGAGCACGGCCCGCACCAGGCGGTCCGCGGTGCCCGCCGGGCGCGCGGAGACACCCAGTTCGGCCACCCCGTGGTCGCCCGCGAAGACGATGACCTTGGGCTGCCTGATCGGCCGCACCGGCGCGGCCGACTGGGCGGCGGCCAGCCACTCGCCCAGCTCGTCGAGGCGGCCCAGCGCGTCCGGCGCCAGGTCCACCAGGGCCCGGCGATCCTCGGCATCGCGGCGCACCCCGCCGTCGGGGCGCTCGATCAGATCGGTGAAGTCGTCGAGATTCACTCAGCCTCTCCTCGGATGACGTGCGGGCCGCAGCCGCCCACCGCTCCGGCCCCCCGGCCCGGCACGGCACCCGGCCGGGGCACCGGACCGCCCGCGCCCGGCCGTCCGCCACGGCGGGCGGCGGACGGCGATCGCCGCGGCGGACGGCCCGGCACTTCCCGGCACGGCGAGCGCGCTCGTTCGCCGAACAGTACCGGCAGCGCCCCCGGCCACCCCGCGACGGCCCGTCACCCGGGGCCCGCCGGGCGCCGGGACGCGCCACCCGCGCCACGCACGACCGGGTCGTGAGCCTCATTGCACGCGACGCGCTGATCCTTTATGTTCCATTTTGTACGGAATTGTGGATTGTCGGGCGCCTCATTGCGTACCGGGGCACCGGGACACCGGAGCGCTGGCCCACCGGGCCGCCCGGCGCGGACCACGGAGGCGCCATGCACCCCACCGAACAGGCCGCGGAGCCGCACAGGGCGCATCCGACGGGGTCCGCGCCCCGCACCGGAGAACTCCAGGAGCCGCGCCGCACCGACTGCCCCTGGTGCGGCTCGCACCGGCTGCGCACCCGGCTGCGCGCCCCCGACCTGCTCCAGCACAAGGCCGGCTGCTTCGTGCTGGACCGCTGCCAGGACTGCGGCCACACCTTCCAGAACCCCGCTCTGACCGCCGCCGGACGCGAGTTCCACTGCGGCGACCTGCACGACGGCCTCGGCCCCGCGGTCGCCGAACGCCTCCTGGGCGCCCGGCACAGCCCGCGCCGGCTCCGGGACGCGGCCGGTGCGATGCTGAGCTTCGGGGAGCCGGAGAGCTGGCTCGACGTCGGCACCGGCCGGGCGCTCTTCCCCGTCGTGGCGAAGGAGGTCCACCCGTACATCGCGTTCGACGGGCTCGACACGGGCGCCGTCGTCGAACTGGCCGCCGCCGACGGCCACGTCGACGAGGCGCACCGCGGCACCCTGCCCGAACTCGCACCGGGCCTCGCGGGCCGCTACGACGCCGTGAGCATGTTCCACCACCTGGAGCACGCCCCGGACCCGCGCGCGGAACTGGCCGCCGCGCGCATCGTGCTGAGGCCCGGCGGGCACCTGCTCATCGAGACCGCGGACCCCGGCAGCCGCTTCGCGAGGCTGCTCGGCCGCTGGTGGATCTCGCACCTCCAGCCGCAGCACCTGCACCTGTTGCCGCTGCGCAACGTCCACCGCGCGCTGGAGGACCTCGGGTACACGGTGATCGTCGCCGAACGCCGCTCGGCGCATGTCCCGTACGACCTGACAGTGGCGCTGGTGCTGCTGGTCGACCGCTGCCTGCCGGGGGCCGGGGCGCCCGCCCGCCCCCGGCCGCCCGGGGCGCTGCGCCGCGCCCGCCGGGCCGTGCTCCTGCGCGTGGCGGCGCCGGCCGTCGCCACGGCGCACGCCGCCGACCGGCTGCTGGCCCCCCTGGCCCGCCGCACCCGCTTCGCCAACGCCTACCGGATCATCGCCCGGAAGGAGGGGGACCGGGGGTGAGCCCGGACGCCCGCGGGATCACGGCGCGTCAGCCGCGCAGGACCAGTGCCTGCCCCGCCACCACCAGCAGCACGTGCTCGCACTCGGCGGCGAACGCGGTGTTCAGGCGGCCCAGTTCGTCGCGGTAGCGGCGGCCGGACGCGGTGGCCGGGACGATGCCGGAACCCACCTCGTTCGAGACGGCGACGACCGTGCGCCGCGTCGCGCGCACCGCCTCCGTGAGCGCCGCGACCCGCCGCCGCAGCTCCTGCTCGCCACCCGCGGCCCACTCGGCGTCGTCCCAGGCGTCCACCTCGTCCATCACCGCCGTCAGCCACAGCGACAGGCAGTCGATGAGCAGCACCGGGCCGTCCCCGGCGAGCAGCGGCACGAGGTCGCAGGTCTCCACGGTCTCCCAGGAGGCGGGCCGCCGTTCGCGGTGCGCGCGGACGCGGGCCGCCCACTCGGCGTCGCCGGCGCGGGTGCCGCCCGTCGCCACGTACAGCACGTCGGGGAACGTCTCCAGGCGCCGCTCGGCCTCCGCCGACTTGCCCGAGCGCGCCCCGCCCAGCACCAGCGCCCGGCGCGGCACGGCGGGCAGGTCCGGCACGTCGGGCACGGCCGCCACGCCCGGCACGGTCGGGGTGCCCTGCCCGGTGCCGCCGTTGCCCATGCGGAACGTGCCCGCGGTCACCCGTGCGCCGTCCGGGACCGTCCGCGCGCCCGCGGCGGCCAGCCTGCGCCGCAGCTCCGGGCCCGGCGGGACGGTGTGGTCCAGATGGACGGCGAGCACGTCGGTGGCCGCTCCCACCGCGCCGGCGGCGCGCAACCGGGCCAGGGCGTCCGGGCGGCCCAGCACGTCGGCGAGCACCAGGTCGTACGGCGCCTGCCTGGTCGCCGGCTCCGCGGGCCCCGCGCCCGGCGGCAGGTACAGCATCCGCGAGCCGTCGCGGCCCACCACCTCGTAGCCCGTGCCGGGACGGTCCAGGGCGATGGCGCGCACCCGGTGGCCGGAGAGCAGCGCCAGCTCGCGCCCCTCCGGCACCCGGCCCGGCTCGGGAAGCTCCAAGGGCAGCTCCGCCGGGGGCCCGTGGCGCGCATGGGAGAGCAGCACCTGCCGCACGCCGGCCAGCGAGTGGCCCGCGCGGGCCGCGGTGAGCGCGAGGCCAGGGGTCAGGTCGAGCAGGAGGGTCCCGTCCACCAGCACCGCCGTCGCCGCGCGCGCGTCCTCGCCGCGCGCCGTCGCGCAGGCGGCGCACGGGCAGCCGGGGCGGGGCAGGCCGGCCGGGCCGCCGGTACCGAGCAGAGTGACTTCCACGGGAAGATCCTCCCGCGCCCCCGCACGGGCTGCGCGTCCGGCTAGGCTTCGAGCGGACCAGGGCGCCTGACCTGGCGGCTCGTGCAGCGGTGCGCAGAAGGCCGGTGCTAAGGCCGGTGCCAACAGACCGCAGAACCAAGGGAGGCTCACATGGCGGCATGGACGTGGCGGTTCGAGACGTCGGACGGGACCGCGGTGCAGCCGGCCGTCCAGCCGGAGGAGTTCACCACGCAGGGCGACGCGGAGTCGTGGCTCGGCGAGTACTTCAAGCCGCTCGCCGAGGGCGGGGCGGACCAGGCCACCCTCTTCGAGGACGACCAGAAGATCTACGGTCCGATGAGCCTGCACCCCGACGAGGCCGCCGGTTCCTGAGGGCTCCCCCGGTCGCGGTACGGCGTCCGCCCAGGGGTCACGCGCCGTCAGGCCGGTTCGGGCCCCGGTGCCGCCGGGACGGAGGGCGTTCGGTGCCGTCAGGCGGGAAGGTGTCCGGTGCCGTCAGGCCGACGGGTGTTCGGCCCCGCCGCGGGCCGATCGCGGGCCGGGTCCCGCTCCACCGGTCCCGCTCCCTCGGTCCCGCTACTACATCGTGCCGAGCCGGACGCGGGCCGTCCGCTCGTGGCCGTCCCTGACGTAGGTCACCTTCACCGTGGCCCCGGGCTTCTGGTGCGCCAGGGCCTCCGCGAGTGAGGTGACGGTGGTGATCCGGGTGCTGTCCACCCGGGTGATGGTGTCGCCCGCCCGCAGGCCCGACTTGTCCGCCGCGCCGCCCTTGTGCACGCGCACGACGGCCACCCCGTCCGGTTCGGAGTTGCGGCCGAGGACCGTGCGCGCCGAGATGCCGAGCGCCGCCCGCCCCGAGTTGGTGACCCGGCCGCTGGAGATGATCTGGCCCGCGATGGTGGTGACCGTCCGGGAGGGGATGGCGAAACCGATGCCGGGCGCCGCGCTGCCGCCCAGGTCGGGGTCGGTCGCGGCGAGCGTCGGGATGCCGATGACCTTGCCGTCCAGGCCCACCAGCGCCCCGCCGCTGTTGCCCGGGTTGATCGCGGCCGAGGTCTGCACCAGGTCCGTGATGGTCGCACCCGTGCCTCCGTCACCGCTCTCCGTGACCGTCCGCCCGGTGGCCGAGACGATCCCCTGGGTGACGCTGGACGACAGTCCGAGCGGTGACCCCATGGCCAGCACGATCTGGCCCACCCGCACCGACGTGGAGTCCCCGAACGACGCGGCCCGGAGCCCTGTGGGCACCCGGTCCAGCTTCACCACCGCGAGGTCCTGGTCGGGATAGGCGAACACCAGCTTCGCCCTCAGTGCCTGCTGGCTGTGTGCCGTGGTGACCTTGAACGACTTCTCGTCGCGGACCACATGCGCGTTGGTGACGATGTGCCCCTGCCCGTCGTACACGATCCCGGAGCCCAGCGCCCTGGTGCCCTGGATCTGTACGACCGACGGCAGCACCTGCCGGATCACCTGCTCGTACGCGGTCTGGAGGTCGGTCGCCGCGAGCGGTGCCGTCCGCCCGCCTCCGTCGGCCCCTCGGGACGCCGTCGCGGATGCCTCGGCCGTGCTCGCCCGGCCGCCCGCGGAACCGTCCACGCAGGCCCCGAGCAGCAGCGCCGCGCAGGCGCAGAGGGCCGCTGCCCGCGGCGCTCCGGCGAAACGCGCAGGACGCCTCCTCGCGTGCCGGTCCGGGTCGCCGGACACGCGGGCGCCCGCAGACATCAGATCCATGCCCGGAGTATCCCTTTCGCCCGCCCTGTCCGGCCTGCTCTGCGGTCCGTTCAGGGGGCTTCCGAGGGCTTCAGGGGGCCGTCAGCGGGGCGGGTGGGCCTGGTGCATCGGACTCACGGGCGCCGATCCGCGCACGCCGTGGCCGCTCAGCCCCGCACCCCGCACAGGTGCAGCAGCGCCGCCACGCTCCGGTAGGGATCCGTGCGCCCCGCCCGCTCCTCCGCCGCGAGCAGCGCCTCGGGCTCGGCGGGCAGCACCGCGTCGTCCGGGGCCAGATCCGTGAAGACCCGGACGCCGTACCAGGCGGTCAGGGGTGCCCCGATGCCGGCCAGCGTCGCCGTGAGGGCGTCCAGCCGGTCGGCGCGGACCCGCAGGCCGAGGCGGTTGGTGTACGTGTCCGTGCCGAACGCCGCCAGCGCGGCCGGCCAGTCCCCGGCGAGCCCGGGGCGCATCGCGAGCGCGTCGCCGTTGCGCACCAGCAGGGACAGCAGGCCGCCGGGGGCGAGCACCCGGGCGAGCCCCGCGAGCAACCCGTCCGGTTCGGCCACGTACATCAGCACGCCGTGGCAGAGCACCACGTCGAAGGCGCCGGGCAGGAAGTGCACGCCGGTGTCACGGCCGTCGCCCTCCACCAGCCGTACCCGGCGGCGGATGCCCTCGGGCTCGGCCTCCAGCGCGGAGCGGGCGGTCGCGAGCATGCCCGGGTCGCTCTCCAGGCCGGTCACCTCGTGGCCGGCCCTGGCCAGCCGCAGCGCCTGCGTGCCCTGGCCCATGCCCACGTCCAGCACCTTCAGCCGCTGCCCGACCGGGAAGCGGCTCGCGATCTGCTCGTCGAGCTGCCGGGCCACGAGCTCCTGCCGTACGGCGTTGCGCAGGCCCCCGAGGCCCTTCAGCCAGGCATCGGCGCCATCCGTGAAGCCGGCAGGGCCCGCCCCTCGGGCAAAGGCCGGACCCGGCTCCGGTCTCAGGGCCGCTCTCCTCGCTTGACCTGCGGTTTCGGCATGCGGAGCCGCCGCATCTGGAGCGAGCGCATCAGGGCGTAGGCCACCGCGCCACGGGTGGACTGGCCCGAGAACCGCTCGGCCAGGCGCCCCCGGAGCCGGACGACCGTGACGGCCGAGTCGATCACGATCAGGATGATCACGACGAGCCACAGCAGCAGCGCGATGCTCTGGAGCGAGCCCACCCGCACCATGCTGAGGATGAGGATCACCACCGCGAGCGGCAGGAAGAACTCGGCGACGTTGATCCGGGAGTCGATGAAGTCGCGCACATACCGGCGCACGGGACCCTTGTCGCGCGCCGGCAGATAGCGCTCGTCGCCGGTCGCCAGGGCCTGGCGCTGGCGCTCCATATGCTCCCGGCGCACCTCGCGCTGCCGGCGGGCGGCGTCCTTGCGGTTCACCGGGGTGTTGGCCACGCTGCGGCGCTGTGACTGCGCCTGGCTGCGCTTGGGCGTCGGCCGGCCCTTCGGGGCCTGCGGGTCACGCGGCGTCGTTGCGTCGCTCACCGGCGCCTTGGAGGCGCCGGCCTTCTCATTGGCACGGCTACGGAACACAAAGCACAAGGGTACGGGGTGCCGGGCGGAGCCATGGACGGGGGATCCGCGCAGGATACAGAGAAAAAGGGGAACGATCCGGCAACGCCGGACGTCTGTACAGGGGCAGAACGGGCGTAGCCGAGTAAACGGTCCGCCCGCCGGGGAGCCCCCGGGGGGCACCTACTCCTTACGCCGGAGCACCCGAGGTCGCAGTCGTCCTTGGGGATGACCGTATCCGCGTCGGAACAGTGCGGTAATGGATGCGGGGCCCGTACTGTGGGTTCTGCAGGAGCTGAGCCGGAGTCCGTCAGAAGGGGGCGCGCGAAGCCCATGAGCGGTGTCATGAAGCGTATGGGGATGATCTTCCGCGCGAAGGCGAACAAGGCCCTTGACCGGGCCGAGGACCCGCGCGAAACCCTCGACTACTCGTACCAGAAGCAGCTCGAGCTGCTCCAGAAGGTGCGCCGCGGCGTAGCCGACGTGGCCACCTCCCGCAAGCGCCTGGAGTTGCAGCTCGGCCAGCTCCAGGGCCAGTCGACCAAGCTTGAGGACCAGGGCCGCAAGGCCCTCGCGCTCGGCCGCGAGGACCTCGCCCGCGAGGCCCTCTCCCGCCGCGCGGCGCTCCAGCAGCAGGTCACGGACCTGGAATCCCAGCACCAGACCCTCCAGGGCGAGGAGGAGAAGCTCACCCTCGCGGCCCAGCGCCTCCAGGCCAAGGTGGACGCCTTCCGCACCAAGAAGGAGACCATCAAGGCCACCTACACCGCCGCCCAGGCCCAGACCAGGATCGGCGAGGCCTTCTCCGGCATCTCGGAGGAGATGGGCGACGTCGGCCTGGCGGTCCAGCGCGCCGAGGACAAGACCGCCCAGATGCAGGCCCGTGCCGGCGCCATCGACGAGCTGCTGGCGTCCGGCGCGCTCGACGACCCCACCGGCACGGCGAAGGACGACATCGCGGCCGAGCTGGACCGCATCAGCGGTGGGACGGACGTCGAGCTGGAGCTCCAGCGCATGAAGGCGGAGCTGTCCGGCGGCTCGCAGCAGCAGGCCATCGAGGGCGGCCAGCAGGGCGGGCAGGGCCAGCAGCAGTCGCAGGACACCCCGCGCTTCGACAAGCAGTAGGCCGCACCCCGTAGGCCACGCCGAGGAGGGCGTCATGATCGTGCGGATCATGGGAGAGGGCCAGCTGGTGCTGGCCGACAGCGTCATCGACGAGCTGAACAGGCTCGACGACGACCTGCTCGCGGAGATGGAGCGCGGTGACGGCCCCGGCTTCCGCCGGACGCTGCACGCGCTCCTCGACAAGGTCCGCGAGCTGGGGGAGTCCGTCCCCGACGACTCCCTGGAGCCCTCGGAGCTGATCCTGCCGGCTCCGGACGCCACCCTCGAAGAGGTCCGCTCCCTGCTCACCGACGACGGCCTGATCCCCGGCTGACCCCTGGCGGTGGTGCCGCGGAACGGGCGCCGCCCGCGCCCGGGACTCCGGCACCTCCCGCTCCGGCTCCAGAACACACCGTGAGACCTCTGACCGCAGCCCACGCCTGGCACCGCACGCACCCCTCGGCGCTCGACGTCTGCCTCGCCACCGGCGTCCTGATCTGCATGATCGCCGGCTCTCTCGCCGACCCCCGGGGCCCCGGCGCCGCCTTCAGGTTCGCCCACGTGCCCGACCCGTTGAGCCTGCTCCTGATGGTCCTCGGCTCCGCTGCCCTGGTCTTCCGGCGCCGCGCGCCCAAAGCCGTGCTCACCGCCACCGGGGCCGTGTCCCTCGTGGAGCTGCTCTCCGGCGAGCCGCGCACCCCCGTGGCGATGTGCGCCGTCGTCGCGCTCTTCACCGTCGCCGCCGCCACCGACCGGCCCACCACCTGGCGCGTCGGCCTGCTCACCGCCACGATCCTCACCGCCGCCGCCATGCTCGCCGGCCCCCTGCCCTGGTACGCGCAGGAGAACATCGCGATCTTCGCCTGGACCGGGATGGCCGCGGCCGCCGGCGACGCCGTGCGCAGCCGCCGCGCCTTCGTGCACGCCATCCGCGAGCGGGCCGAGCGTGCCGAGCGCACCCGCGAGGAGGAGGCCCGCCGCAGGGTCGCCGAGGAGCGGCTGCGCATCGCCCGGGACCTGCACGACGTCGTCGCCCACCACATCGCCCTGGTCAACGTCCAGGCAGGGGTCGCCGCCCATGTCATGGACAGGCGGCCCGACCAGGCCAAGGAGGCACTCGCGCACGTCCGGGAGGCCAGCCGCACCGCCCTCGGGGAGCTGCGCGCCACCGTGGGCCTGCTGCGCCAGTCCGGCGATCCCGAGGCGCCCACCGAGCCCGCGCCCGGCCTCGACCGCCTCGACGAGCTTGTCGACACCTTCCGGCACGCCGGGCTGCCCGTCCAGGTGGCCCGCGCGGACCACGGCACCGTCCTGCCCGCGGCCGTCGACCTGGCCGCCTACCGGATCCTCCAGGAGGCGCTCACCAACGTGCGCAAGCACGCCGGCGCCGGCGCCAGGGCCGAGGTCGGCGTGGTGCGCGTGGGGGACCGCCTGGAACTCACCGTCCTCGACACGCCCGCCGGCGCCGACGGCCAGGAGCCCCCGGCCGACCCCGGCGAACCCGGCGCCCACGGCCACCGCGAGCGGACCCCCCGGCCGGAGGCCGGCAGCGAGGAGGCCGAGGACGACGGCGAGGAGGCCGGAGGAGGCGGGCACGGCCTGATCGGCATGCGCGAGCGTGCCACCGCGCTCGGCGGAAGCTGCACAGCGGGCCCCCGCTACGGCGGCGGCTTCCGCGTGCATGCGATCCTGCCGGTCAAGGCCCGCACCGGCCGGGTCGGGGGGACGACAGGGGACCGGGCGTGACCATTCGCGTAGTGCTCGCCGACGACCAGGCACTCCTGCGCAGCGCCTTCAAGGTGCTGGTGGACTCCGAACCCGACATGGAAGTGGTCGGGGAGGCCTCGGACGGCGCCGAGGCGGTGGAGCTCACCCGCGAACGGCGCGCCGACGTCGTCCTCATGGACATCCGGATGCCCGGCACCGACGGACTCGCCGCCACCCGCCTGATCAGCGCCGACCCGGGGCTCGCCGACGTCCGCGTGGTGATGCTGACGACGTTCGAGGTCGACGAGTACGTGGTGCAGTCGCTGCGCGCCGGGGCCTCCGGCTTCCTCGGCAAAGGGTCGGAACCGGAGGAACTGCTGGGCGCGATCCGGGTCGCCGCCGCCGGCGACGCGCTGCTCTCGCCGGCCGCCACCAAGGGGCTGATCGCACGGTTCCTGGCCCAGCAGGACGGCCTCGACGGTCCCGACCCGGTCGGCGCGGAACGGCTCGACGCCCTCACGGGACGCGAGCGCGAGGTGCTGGTGCAGGTCGCGGGGGGCCACTCCAACGACGAGATCGCCGAGCGCCTGGCGGTCAGCCCCCTCACCGTCAAGACGCACGTCAACCGCGCCATGGCGAAGCTCGGCGCCCGCGACCGCGCCCAGCTCGTCGTGATCGCCTACGAGACCGGGCTGGTGCGGCCCAGGGTGCACTGAGGCCGGTGCGGCCCAGGGCGCGCTGAAGGGGAGCGGGACGCCCGGGCCGCGGACGTCCCGGAGCCGGAGCGTCCGGCAGGTGCCCCCGCTGAGCCGCTAGACCCAAAGGTGTAGAAGCCGTACTCCGCCCGCAGTAGGACACCGCCGAGGATCTGGACCTGGGAGCGACGAGTCCGGCCCTCCGCATGGCGGAGGGTATACGCGGGGGTTCGATTCATGACTCCGCGCCGCCGCGATCCCCCGCACGCCGGGTCCGATGTGACCGGGCACCGCGCCCTGCTCTCGGGCGCCGGGCCCGTGCGCCGGGCCGTTCGCCACAGCCGCGCCGCGGCCGGGGGACCGCCCGGCGGGGCGCCACAACCGCTTGCCACCGTCGCACGCCACAGAAGGAAGACCGTCACCCATGTCCTGGCTGTCCAGATTCAGCCTCGCGCAACGGGCGCTGATCGGGTTGATGTCGATCATCGCGATCGTGTTCGGCGCCATCGCCATCCCGCAGCTCAAGCAGCAACTGCTGCCCACCATCGAACTCCCCATGGTGTCGGTGCTCGCCCCGTACCAGGGCGCATCCCCCGACGTGGTCGACAAGCAGGTGATCGAACCGCTCGAGGACAACATCAGGGCGGTCGACGGCGTCACCGGCGTCACCTCCACGGCGAGCGAGGGCAACGCCGTCATCATGGCCCAGTTCGACTACGGCAACGACACCAAGCAGATCGTCGCCGACGTCCAGCAGGCCGTGAACCGCGCCCAGCTGCCCACCGACGTCGACCCCCAGGTCATCGCGGGATCCACCGACGACATACCCAGCGTGGTGCTCGCGGCCACCGACGACAGCATCGACCAGCAGGCGCTGGCCGACCGCCTCGACAGCACCGTCGTGCCCGCCCTGAAGAACATCGACGGCGTCGGCCGGGTCACCGTCGACGGCGTCCGGGACCTCCAGGTCACCGTCACCCCGGACGACGCGAAGCTGGCGCAGGCCGGCATCAGCCCGGCGGTCCTCGGCCAGGCCCTCCAGGCGGGCGGCGCCACCCTGCCGGGCGGCTCCTTCGACGAGGGCGGCAAGAACCGCACGGTCCAGGTCGGCGGCGGCTTCGGCTCGCTCGCGCAGATCCGGGACCTGATGGTCGGCGGCGAGGGCGTCAAGCACCCCGTGCGCCTCGGGGACGTCGCCAAGGTGCAGCAGGAGCCGGCGCCCGCCGACTCCATCACCCGCACCGACGGCAAGCCCAGCCTGTCCGTGGCGATCACCTCCGACCGGGACGGCAGCGCCGTCGCGATCTCCAAGGCGGTCCGGGACCAGCTTCCCGAGCTCCGCCGCGACCTCGGCTCCAGCGCCTCCCTCACGGTCGTCAGCGACCAGGGCCCCGCGGTCTCCAAGTCCATCAACGGCCTGACCACCGAGGGCGGGCTCGGCCTGCTCTTCGCGGTCGTCATCATCCTGTTCTTCCTGGCGTCGCTGCGCTCCACGCTGGTCACCGCCGTCTCGATCCCGCTCTCCGTGGTGCTCGCGCTGATCGTGCTGTGGACCCGGGACCTCTCGCTCAACGTGCTCACGCTCGGCGCCCTGACCATCGCGATCGGCCGCGTCGTCGACGACTCGATCGTGGTCCTGGAGAACATCAAGCGGCACATCGGCTACGGCGAGGAGCGCGCCTCCGCCATCCTCAACGCCGTCAAGGAGGTCGCCGGCGCGGTCACCGCCTCCACGCTCACCACCGTCGCCGTCTTCCTGCCGATCGGCCTGGTGGGCGGCGTGGTCGGCGAGCTGTTCGGCTCGTTCTCGCTGACCGTCACCGCCGCGCTGGTGGCCTCGCTGCTGGTCTCGCTGACGGTCGTGCCCGTGCTGTCCTACTGGTTCGTGCGCCCGCCCAAGGCGCTGCGGAACGTGGACCCGGAGCAGGCCCGGCGCACCGCGGAGGAGAAGGAGGCGCGCAGCCCGCTGCAGCGCGTCTACGTGCCGGTGCTGCGGTTCGCGACCCGCCGCCGCGTGACCAGCGTGGTCATCGCGATCCTGGTGCTGGTCGCCACGTTCGGCATGGCGCCGCTGCTGAAGACCAACTTCTTCGACCAGGGCCAGCAGCAGACCCTCTCCATCAAGCAGGAGATGGCGGTCGGCACCAGCCTGGCGGCGTCCGACACCGCCGCCAAGAAGGTTGAGAAGCTGCTCGACGGCGTCGACGGCATCAAGGACTACCAGGTCACCGTCGGCTCCTCCGGGTTCGCCGCGGCCTTCGGCGGCGGCACGGGCAGCAACCAGGCCTCGTACCAGGTCACCCTCAAGGACGACGCCGACTTCGACGCCGTGCAGAAGCGTGTCGAGGACGGCCTCCACCAGCTGACCGGCGTCGGGGAGACCACCATGAGCGCGGGCGACGGCTTCGGCAGCCAGGACCTGAGCGTGGTCGTCAAGGCGTCCGACGCCGGTGTGCTGCGCACCGCGTCCGACCAGGTCAGGACCGCCGTGGCGGGCCTGGACAACGTCACGGACGTGCAGAGCGACCTGTCGCAGTCGGTGCCCCGGATCTCGGTCAAGGCCAACGCCAAGGCGGCCGCCGCCGGCTTCAACGACACCACCCTCGGCCAGGCCGTCGCGGAGGCCGTCAACGGCACCAAGACCGGCAAGGCGACCCTCGACGACACCGAGCGGGACATCGTGATCCGCTCCGCCAAGCCCGCCACCACCCTGGACCAGCTCAAGAAGCTCCCGCTCGGTCCGGTGCGGCTCGGCGACATCGCGGACGTCAAGTCGGTGGCGGGTCCCGTCTCCATGACCCGGATCGACGGCGAGCGCGCCGCGACGATCACGGCTCGGCCGACCGGTGACAACACCGGCGCGGTCAGCGCCGCCCTGCAGTCGAAGATCAACGGCCTGGACCTGCCGAAGGGCGCCACGGCCGAGATCGGCGGCGTCTCGCAGGACCAGAGCGACGCCTTCACGTCGCTGGGCCTGGCGATGCTGGCGGCCGTCGCGATCGTCTTCATGCTGCTCGTGGCGACGTTCCGGTCCCTGGTGCAGCCGCTGATCCTGCTGGTCTCGATCCCGTTCGCGGCCACCGGCGCCATCGGCATGCTGGTACTCACCGGCACCCCGCTGGGCGTGCCCTCGCTGATCGGCATGCTGATGCTGATCGGCATCGTGGTCACCAACGCGATCGTGCTGATCGACCTGATCAACCAGTACCGCGGCAGGGGCTACAGCACGATCGAGGCGGTCATCGAGGGCGGCCGGCACCGGCTCCGCCCGATCCTGATGACGGCCCTGGCGACGATCTTCGCGCTGCTCCCGATGGCCCTCGGCGTCACCGGCGAGGGCGGCTTCATCGCCCAGCCGCTGGCGGTGGTGGTGATCGGCGGCCTGATCAGCTCGACGCTGCTGACGCTGCTGCTCGTGCCGACGCTCTACGCGATGATCGAGCTCCGCAAGGACCGGCGCCGCGCGAAGCGGGAGGCGCGCAGGGCGCGCAAGTCGGTGGACACGGAAGCGGACGAGACCCGCACCCCGGAGCCGAGCGGGGTCTGACCCCACCCACACCCTGGAGCCCCGCGACCGCAGCTGGCCGCGGGGCTCCACCGCCTGCGGTACCGACAGGCTGCTCGGCTCCGCCGCGCCGTGTCGCGGGGACGGCCCGCGTACGGGTGGGTCACTCGCCTGTCGGCGGATGTCCCCATCGGTTCGTCCGCGTGGTCGGCCAGGAGCCGGACGAGTCCGGGGTGGCCGCCGAGTGAGGTGACCAGCACGTCGCCGTACGTGGCCGCTCGCGTCGTCGAAGCTCGTACATCGTGTACGCGACGACGGCGCCCGTGCTGTCGGCGAAGTCGGCTGAGCCGATGCGGATGAATCCGGCATTGGCCAGGACCCTTCCGGACGCCGGATTATCGGGGTGGTGTTTGGCCTCGATCACGTTGACCCCGGCAGCGAACAGGATCGGGGTGAGCTGCCGGACGGCGGCGGTCGCGTATCCGTTGCCCCAGGTGTCGTCGCGCAGGATGTAGCTGACCGCGGCAGTGGCCGGGGTGCGGCGCCGGGCCTTGATGAGGCCGACCAGATCCCCGGCGGCGTCGATACCGAAGCCCCACCCGGTGGCCGGGGTCAGGTTGATGATGCGGCCTATGGTGGCGCGGGCCTGTTCGGGCGTGAAGTCGTAGCCGTGGGCGTAGCGGACGGATGCGCCGCAGCAGATCCGTTGTACAGCCGGTGCATCGTCCAGGGTGAGAGGCCGCAGGGTCACCATGCGGCGACCTCGGCCGCCGTGGGCCGCTCTGCCGGGTCGGGATTCAGACATGCCGTGACGACGTCCTCGAACTCCGGAAAAGCCCAGGGCCGGGCTTGTTCGAGCCGTACAGGGTGCCCCTTGGCGATGGCACGGAGCTTGTCCATGCGGTCGGTGCGGTCCTCGTATGCCACGGGCCGCTGGCCGGTCCAGCACCAGAACAGCGACGCGCCCAGCCCCCACACGTCCGCCTCCGGGCGTGCCTGAATGTGGGTGTCGGGGCTGGTCGTCAGGATGGCGTCGGCGATCTCGGGCGCGGTGGTGTGGGTGAGTGCTCCCCGGTAGGGCAGACGCCCGGGAGTGCCGGGGCCGCAGGCCAGGGCGTAGTCGATGACCTTCGCGGCGCCGTCATCGATGACGAGGGTGTTGGTGGGCTGTACGTCGGCGTGCGCCCACCCGGCGGCGTGCATGGCCGCAAGGTGCCCTGCCCAGGTGCGGGCGGTACGTGCGAGCGCGGCACGGAGCGCCGGGGTATCTCCGTCGGCGGAGCGCGAGGGGGCGACGGCCCGCCACAGGGGGGGGCGCCGTCGATCCAGTGGACGGCGAGCCACCGGCCGTCGTCCCACGTCCCGGAGCCGATCCGGTAGCCGGGGTCGACCGCACCGACGGCGGCCAGGCGCTGAAGAGTGCGGTCTTCCTGGCCCAGTTCGACGGCCTTGTCGCGGGCCTCGTCGGCGCCGGGCGCGTTGGCCTTCAGCGCCATGACGCGTCGGGGGGTGGTGATCTTCCAGGCACGTGAGCCGCGCCGGTCGGCGAGCAGATCGGCCGTCGCGGGACCGAACCGCTGTTGCAGGTGTTCCAGGGCTTCGGCAGGAGGGTGCGCGCCCACTGCTTGATCTCCTTCCAGTCGTGGGAGACGCCGTCGAGGACGTCCCGGCCGTCGTCGTCGGCCACGGCCAGTGCGGCGGCAAGCTCCGGGGTCCGATGCAGGAACCGGGGGTCACGGGCCTGTATGGCGGCACGTACAGGGAGAAACGACACTGGCGGCGGGGGGACCCTGCGGCCCTGCCGGTCGGTGGCGCGCTCCCCCTGCGGGAACTTGCCGAACATGACCCCGACCGGCCCGTACAGGTGCTTGAGCGCCCAATGCGGCCACTCCAGCACCGTCGAGCCTGCGCCGATGATGACGATGTTCTCGCACACGAGCGGGCCATGCGATCGGGTCATCAGCGGCCGAATCCACTCCGCCGCTTGGACCCCGGCGTAGAACACCTCTGCCTCAACGTCCGCGGCGTCCCCGGCTGCCTCGTACACCGTCCAGCCGGTCAGGCCGCGCGCGATGGACGGCGCCAGGTAGGGGCAGTGGGCGGCCACGGCTTCGCTGTAGACGTTGACGTGCACGCTTTTGGGGCTCGTGCTGCGGGCCTCAACGAGACGGAGCGCTCCGGCCGTGGGTCGGAGCGCTCTGCCGGTGTCAACGGTGGTCACCGGGTCGCGGCCTCGTGCGTCTTTGGCACGACCTCATCGCCGTCACCGTCGCCACCGATCGGCGTGCAGTCCCATTCGGCGATCGCAATGCCGGTTTCCCGGTAGAGGGACAGGGCGGCGGTGTTCACGTTGCCGTCGGCGTCCGTGAACCACAGCTCCGGCAGCGGGCCGAACATCTCCTCGTACGCGGACACCCACGAGATCGGTCCTTGCCCCTTGCACTCGGCGTGTCCGATCAGGGCGCCCGCCTGCTCGGTGCAGAAGGTGGCGTACTCGGCGGTGTTCATCATCTGGTGCCATTCGGCGTCGACGGCGCCGGAGAACATCTCGGGCGGGGCGTGGCCTTCCTCGAACCGGCGGAAGGTCACCTTGAAGAACCGTCCTAACTCGACCCGCTCCGGGGTCAGTGTGCTGTTCACAGCCGTGCTCCTATCGATCGTTTCGAGTTGTGCTACCGAATGGGCGGAACGTGCGCTTCTGGGAGTCCTCCCATGAGGGAAAGAGCGGCGTGCCCGGGCCCGGTCTTGCAAGGCTGCCGCCCCCTTCACTACTGGGGGCGGCCGGTGGCCCGGGCGACGACGAGGCCGCCTCCCGGTGATCAGGGAAGCAGCCAAGGCACGTCCCAGGTCCCGCGCCGGGACACGACGGCCAGAGAGCCCCACTCCGCGGACCACTGCCCGGTGAAGCCGCCGCCCCACCGAGGACGCAGTACCGGCTTCCCGGCCCGCACGTCCGTCACGATGCCTTCGCAACTGCGCTCGGTGTCGCGTACGAGGTCGCCGATCTGGGCGCGATTCTGTGTGTCGGTCATCGAACGGCTTTCGTTCCGGAGTCCGCCGTACGCGCCCGGCGGAGCTTCACGGTGTTGATCGCCCTCGGGGAGCCCTCGCCACATACGACCCGGTCGACGAGTTCCTCCCGGTCCGCTGTGGTCCGGCGGTCCAGAGCGGTTGGGAACTCCTCTGCCGCGCCGTTCACTGGGCCGCCTCCGGGACCCCGTACATGCCGGCGCACAGTACGCAGGCGTACAGATGTACGCCGACGGTGCGCAGTATCTGAACCGGGAAGCAATGATCGGGGGTTCCGCTGCACCAGCAGCAGGAGCGGCCCGCACGCTGCCGGTCGCTCAGTTGCTCGAAGTGGACAGCGGGGGCGTCCACGAGTTCTCCGACGGATGGGTGAGGAGGTGTGCCGCGCGTCTTCATGATCGGTCGCCTCGCGCTTGCGGTCGTAGTCGGCGCCTCGCACACTCCGCACGGGGAACAAGGCGTGGGCGGGGCCTTTGCCGTCGTGCCCCGGTCCCTGCCGATTGCGGAGCGTCGAGCGACGACGACAGATTGCGTTCAGACCGGGTGGCACCGCCATGCCGTAGCGGGTGTCATCTGCCGCTCTTCAAGGTGACCGTGGCAGCGCTCGGGTAGCTTCAACGTGGCATGTGTGCTGGGAGTGTTGCGCTGCGAAGGCGCTGGCGATTCCCCTTGTGGCGAGGGAAGCACCGGCGCGAGCATGCCGGGAGACCAGGGAGCGACATGAGTAAGACGGCTCGGACGCTGCTGAAGGTCTTAGTGGATCAACGCCGCTGGCGTTACAAGGACTTCGAGCGTGCATTTCGCCGCGCGGCTGCTCAGGTGCTCGACGAGGAGGCGCGGAATCTGACCGTGTCCGAGGCGCAGTTCCGCCGCTGGACGGCCGGGAAGGTCCAGACCCTGCCGGGGCCGGAGGCTTGCGCGGTTCTTGAGCACATGTTCGGAGTCGACGCGGCAAAGCTGTTTGATGCGCCTCCCTCTGCGGCCCCCGAACCCGCGTTCAACCTGGAAGGCGAAATCGCCATGACCGCACGTGATGCCCAGAACGAGGCAGCCGAGGCTGCCGCCGCTTCCATCTCGGATACGACCCTTGATCAACTACGAGACGACGTGGCCATGCTGGCGCGCACGTACAGCACGACGGCCCCGTTCGACGTGTTCAAGCGCGCCCGGGAACTGCGCGAGGAGGCCGAGGCAGCCCGTGGCCGGACGCAGGTCCCGGTACAGGCGCAAGAGCTGCTGATCGTAGCGGGCCAGGCATGTGCGCTGCTGGCCACGGCCGCATTCGATCTCGGGTCTCTGGACGGCGCAAAGCGCCTGTGCCGGTCGGCGGCCCTGTACGGAGAGACTGCACGGTTCGAGCCGCTGCGCGCGTTCGCCGCCGGCACACTCGCGTATATCGCGTACTTCTCGAACCAGCCGGCGGAGGCGGCACGGCTCGCGCGACAGGCCCAGACCTTCACGGGTCTGGGTGACGTGGCACGGCGGAGGCTGGCGGCGATCGAGGCCCGAGCATTCGGCTACCTCGGAGACGCCGTCTCTGCTCAGCGGGCCCTGGACGCCTCGCAAGCTGACGGGCATGGGGCGACAGACGACCTTCACGACGGCGTGGCAGGTGAGTTCGGATTCACGGCTGAGCGGCTGGCGATGTCGAACAGCTCGACCTGCCTCCTGCTCGGCGACGGGGACCAGGCGGAGGCCGCCGCCGTTCGGGCGCTTGAGCTGGCGGCCGAGCGACCGGCAGCGGTTCGCTCGGTCCGGGTGGTTGGTGGGGCCGCGGCAGATCTGGCAGCGGCTCGGCTGCTGCGCGGTGATCTTGACGGCGCGGCCGATGCCCTGGAACGGGTCTGGGCTGTGCCTCGTGATCAGCGCGCTACTGGGCTGCTGACCCGCACCGCACGAGTGCGGCGCGCTCTGACGGCCGAGCCGTTCAGGGGCGCAGTACTCGCTGGTGGGCTGGGCGAGCGGATCGAGGACTTCACTCGCATGTCCACGCTGTACCAGCTGGGAACGGGCGGCGGCCCGATCGCCCTCCTGGAAGGCTGACGCTAGCCTTCAGCCATTGGCCCCGGGAACGACGCAAGGATCTTCGCCTCCTTCTCGGGGTCGATTCCGTGTTCGGCCCATCGCGGGTGTTCGACGGGGCGGCCGTCGGCCTGAAGCCATGACCACGTGTCTGTGATCGTCTTGCCGAGAGAGCGGCACCGCAGACCGGCAGCCACGGCCCTGGAAGGGTCCACGGCCCATACTCCGGCGTGCGTGCGCCACAGCGGAAGCTCCGTCCACTGCTTGACGCCGTGATCGATGAGGTCTTCCGGGGAGGCCCAGACGGGCCGCCCGGCGCCGCCGGTCACCGCCAGACAAGCGGTGATGAACTCAGCGAAGGTAAGCCCTTCGGGGTGGGCGACGTTGAAGGCTGCGCCGGCACCAGTGCCGGCGGCTTGGTCCAGAGTGAACGCGGCCACGTCGCGGACGTCGACCGGCTGAATCCTCCGGTCAGCAGGGGACGGAGCGAGGATCGGTCCGCCGCGCTCGGTGCGGGCCAGCCACCAGGGCAGACGGCCGACGTATTCACCCGGGCCGAGGATCACGCCGGGCCGTAGGAACACGGCCCGGTCGCCGAGCGCTTCGGACACGGCTCGTTCTCCGCCTGCCTTCTGAAACCCGTACTTTGTGGGTGAGCCGTCCGTGCCGGTGTAACCGAACGTCCTGTCGGCGTCCGGCGGACAGTCGAGCAGCGGGGAGGTCTCGGTGAGTGGACGGTGGGGCCACTCGGCGTAGACGGACACGGTGGAGATGTGTACCCACCGCCCGACCTGACCGGTCAGAGTACGCGCGGCCAGGAGTACGTCACAGGGCGGCAGCTCCGAACTGGACGTATCCACCACCGCATCCCAGGGGCCGGCGGCAGCAAGGAGCGCAAGGTCCGCAGCGACTGTCCGGTCACCGTGGACGGCCTTCACGCCGTGAGTGTCGAGACCGGAGCGCCCCCGGTTGAACGTCGTCACCTCCCAGCCGCGCGCCAGCGCACCGGCAACCACCTCCTTGCCCAGGAACCAGGTACCACCAAGAACCAGCATCCTCATGAGCCTCGATCCTGCCTGGCACGGCGGCCATGGGGAAGAACGGGCCCGGTCCGGACGGCCGGGGGAGTGGCGGTTGTGCCCCCTGGCGGCGGGGCGCACACATACCCCCGCGGCGGGGAAGCAGCCCGCACCCCCGCTGCAGGGAACTGCGCGACCAGCCGCGGCGAGCCCGCCAGGTCTGGGGGCACCCACGCCCTTCAGGCAGTGGGAACGTCCTGGAGGGGCAGTTTCTGTCGTCTCCGGACCACCGGCCGGTGGGTGGTCGCGCGCTTTCCCACAGCCTTGAAGGCGTGGGAGATACCCCCATCCCCCTTCCGGGGGCACCCGGACCTTCGGGAGAACCGGCCCCCGGACGCACCGGAGACCGCTACGGCAGCGCCAGCATCCGTTCCAGCGCCAGCTTGGCGAACCCCTCGGTCTCCGCGTCGACCTGGATGCGCCCCACCACCGTCCCGCCGACCAGCGACTCCAGCGCCCACACGAGATGCGGCAGGTCTATCCGGTTCATCGTCGAGCAGAAGCAGACCGTCCGGTCGAGGAAGACGATCTCCTTGCCCTGCTCCGCGAAACGATTCGCCAGCCGCCGTACGAGATTGAGCTCCGTGCCCACGGCCCACTTCGAGCCCGCCGGGGCTTCCTCCAGGAGCTGGATGATGCGCTCGGTGGAGCCGACGTGGTCCGCCGCGGCGACCACTTCGTGCTTGCACTCGGGGTGCACCAGTACCTGCACGCCGGGGATGCGCTCCCGCACCTCGTTCACGGACTCCAGCGAGAAGCGGCCGTGCACGGAGCAGTGGCCCCGCCACAGGATCATCTTCGCGGCCCGCAGCTGCTCGGCGGTGAGGCCCCCGCCCGGCTTGTGCGGGTTGTAGACCACGCAGTCGTCGAGCGACATCCCCATCTCGCGCACCGCGGTGTTCCGCCCGAGGTGCTGGTCCGGCAGGAACAGCACCTTCCCGGCCCCCGCCTCCCGCTGCCCGAACGCCCACTCCAGGGCGCGCCGGGCGTTGGAGGAGGTGCAGATCGTGCCGCCGTGCCGGCCGGTGAAGGCCTTGATGTCGGCCGAGGAGTTCATGTACGACACCGGCACCACCTGCTCCGCGACCCCGGCGTCCGCCAGCACGTCCCAGCACTCCGCGACCTGCTCGGCGGTGGCCATGTCCGCCATCGAGCAGCCGGCCGCGAGGTCCGGAAGGATCACCTGCTGGCGGTCGGAGGTCAGGATGTCCGCCGACTCGGCCATGAAGTGGACGCCGCAGAAGACGATGTACTCGGCCTCAGGGCGGGCCGCGGCGTCCCTGGCCAGCTTGAAGGAGTCACCGGTGACGTCCGCGAACTGGATGACCTCGTCGCGCTGGTAGTGGTGGCCCAGTACGAAGACACGGTCTCCGAGCCGCTCCTTCGCGGCGCGTGCCCGAGCCACCAGGTCCGGATCGGACGGCTCCGGCAGGTCGCCGGGGCACTCGACACCCCGCTCGCTCCGCGCGTCGGACTCGCGTCCGAGCAGCAGGAGGGCAAGGGGCGTGGGCTGGACATCCAGGGGTTGGGCGGTGGTCACGGCACACACCCTTTCTCGGTCATGGTCCGCGGTGGCGGTAGCCACTTTTCGTCGAATTGACGCTATATATCATAGCCCCTTCGTGTCAGTTTGACGATGCGGATCGCGTCGATGTGACGCGATCCGAGGTGCCCGTATCGCCCGGCCCTGTCAGGGAGGGTGTGCGAGCATGGGAGGGCAAGCAGCGCGGAGTGCCCGCGACTGAGGAACGGCCACAGAGGGAACCGCGACAGAAGACGGTCACCCGGTCGCGGAATGAAACCGCGGCGACGGCGGTTGACCCGTCGGCAAGCAGTCTCCGTACAACCCGGGAGAGATGTAGATGTCCGTATCGGACGAGACCACCACCGCCACCGACGGCATCATCCTGTCCGACGGTGCCGCGGCAAAGGTGAAGGCCCTGCTCGACCAGGAAGGCCGTGACGACCTCGCGCTCCGCGTCGCCGTCCAGCCCGGTGGCTGCTCTGGCCTGCGCTATCAGCTCTTCTTCGACGAGCGCTCCCTCGACGGCGACGTCGTCAAGGAGTTCGGCGGCGTCAAGGTCGTGACCGACCGGATGAGCGCGCCCTACCTGGGCGGCGCCTCCATCGACTTCGTCGACACCATCGAGAAGCAGGGCTTCACCATCGACAACCCGAACGCCACGGGCTCCTGCGCCTGCGGCGACTCGTTCCACTGAACCCTGCCGCGCGAGCGCATCGCGAAGGCATGACGAAGGCGGTGACCCCCCACGGGTCACCGCCTTCGTCCGTTATGTGCCGTTCCGTGCCGCCTGGACGGGGCGCCTGCTCAGCCCTTCCGTACCTGCGCGCCTGTGGCGTCCACCACCTTGCGGTCCCCGAGGGGCTGGTGCAGCGTCACAGTCTTCTCGATCTTCTTGGCGATCATCACGCAGGCCTTGCCCGGGTCCTTCTGGTGCTGGGACACCGTCACGGTCACCTTGTCGCCGGTCTCGGCCGCGGACGCTGTGTAGTCGGTGCAGACCCCACCCCAGAACTGCACGGTCAGCGACCGGCCGTTCGCGGTGTACGAGGAGAGGTGCACGCCCTTGCCGCCGGGCCGGACCGGCTCCGCTGTGCCGGACGGGTTCCCGCCCGTCAGGTAGGCCGGGTCAACGGCCGGATACGTCACCGTGAAGCTGTCCTGCGCACCCTGCGGGCGCACCTCGAAGAGCCAGGACGGCACGAGGGCCTGGTGGCCCGCGACCAGGTGCGCGGCGAGTCCGAACGCGGCGCCCTTCACCGGCACCACCCGCGCGGACGGGCTCGGCCCCGAACCCGCGTCGGCCCCGGCGCCGGTGCCGTCCAGGTGCACGCACCCCTGCCGCGGGGTCGGCTGCCCCTTCTGGGGCATGACGGTCCCGCAGCCGCCCCCGCCGGGGGCGACCGTGCCGTGCCGGCTCTTGTTCAGCAGCTTCAGGGTCTCCTCGGCGCCCAGCACGGGGTACGTCTCGCCCTTCGACGGCGCCAGCATCCGGCCGCTGCCGCCGACCACGGTGCCGTTCCCGCCGACCCGGATGCCGGTCGACCAGCCATACGTGGGCAGGCCGCCCACCTCGGGGTCGGCGTTCACCACCCGCTCGGCGCCCATCGTCTGGGTGGTGTCGAGCTTCGCGCCGTCCTGGCCGACGGCCTTCAGCACCGGCGCCGCCGCCGCCCGCGCGGCCTGCTCGCTCACCGCGGGGCCCGTGCCGGACGGGCTGGAGGAGCACTCCTTCCCGCGCGGGCAGTCGTCGCTGCCGCCGGCCGTGTACCGGGCGAACGTCCAGGTGCCCGGAGTCTGCGCCGTGACCCGCAGCACGGGTCCGGAGCCGTCCTTGCCGGAGCCCACCTGCCAGCTCCCGCCGGACATCCGGGGGGTGCCGGCGACGCCCAGCGCCTTGGCCAGCTTCGCCACCTCGTCCGCGGGGACCGACCCCTGGGCGTGGTAGACCGGCGCCGAGGACGGCCCCTTGGGCAGGGCCGCGTCGAGGCGGTACGTCACGCCGTTCGGGTCGGGCTCGCCGGGGGCGATGCCGGCTCCGCCGGAGGATCCGTTGCCGGCCGATCCGGAGCCATCTCCGGTTCCGGACCCGGTTCCGTGCCCGTCCTCGCTGTACCCGTCGAGGGCGAGCGGCGGGGGATGGCCGTCGCCGGACGCGCCCGAGGAACCCTGCCCGTCGGGTGTCGTGGCCGCGACATACGCGCCGCCACCCCCGGCCAGCAGGACCGCGGCGGCCACGACGGCGATCGCGATCCGTTTCCTGTGCGGCCGTTTCCCGCCCGGATCCCCTGAGTCCTCGCCGGGCGGCGGGCCGCCGGGGCCGCCGGGGCCGCCCCGGCCTCCGGAACCGTCGGGGCCACCGGATTCGCCGTCGCGGGCGGCGCCGCTGTGCACTCGGTGCGTCCCGGCGTCCTGCGGCCGGTCGTCCGCTCCGTCGTCATGAACTGGTTGCTCGGTGCTCACGCCTTCGCTCCTTGGTTCGCCGTGCCGTCCTCCGCCCCGAATACGCTGCGCGACCCCGGCCGCGGGCCGCGCCTCTTCGCGGGGGACGCCAATTCGACGCCGGGGCGGCGCGAGCGGTTCCCCGGCCGTGCTCCAACCGGGTGCCAGATGGCGCTATTTGGGTGAACCTGGAGCGGAGGGCGGGGCTCCGGTGAGCTGGGCGGTGACCTGGGCGTGAGCCCCGCGATCCCGAACGTGAGGCGGGTCGCCCGGGGCGTCAGTCCCCGTAGTCGGACATCGCGTCCAGCAGGCGGGCGGAGCCCGGGGGCACCACGATCCGGTGGATGCGCGACGGCGGCACTGGGCGCGGCGCGGTGGCCGGCGGAGCCACCCAGTGCGGCACCATGCGGGCGCAGTCGCCGCGCAGCGCGGCGAGCCCTGTGCTCCTGGCGGACGAACCCTGGTCCGGACCCTCGGAGTCAGTCATAGCGGAACGGTATGCAGTGCCTGACCGCGAAGAAAGCCCTGGTATCAGTTATTTTTGAGTCAGTACCGATCGAATGAGACGATTAACCGGTCGGACGGGACGACTAATCGGACGAGCCGATAGGGTGCCGTGGCACTGCCCCACAGCGGCCCGCCCGGCAGCACCACGCTACGGCTCCGGTTCAGGTACCCCCGCGGGGTTCCGCCGCTCAGCGGCCCGTCGTGTCAGAGTGCCGTGTCCGGGTCACGACGCCCAGCCCACCGATTCCCGCAGGAGCATCCGCCGTGCGCATCGCAGTCACCGGCTCCATCGCCACCGACCACCTCATGACGTTCCCTGGCCGCTTCGCCGACCAGTTCATCGCGGACCAGCTCCACACGGTCTCCCTGTCCTTCCTCGTCGACGCCCTCGACGTGCGCCGCGGTGGCGTCGCCCCGAACATCTGCTTCGGCATGGGGCAGCTCGGCGCCTCCCCGATCCTGGTGGGTGCCGCGGGCGCCGACTTCGAGGAGTACCGCGCCTGGCTGGAGCGGCACGGCGTCGACACCGCCTCCGTGCACATCTCCGATGTGCTGCACACCGCCCGGTTCGTGTGCACCACCGACGCCGACCACAACCAGATCGGCTCCTTCTACGCCGGTGCCATGAGCGAGGCGCGTCTCATCGAGCTGAAGGCCGTGGCCGACCGGGTGCAGGGTCTTGAGCTGGTACACATCGGTGCCGACGACCCGGAGGCGATGCTGCGGCACACCGAGGAGTGCCGGTCGCGCTCCATCCCGTTCGCCGCGGACTTCTCCCAGCAGATCGCCCGCATGGACGGGGACGAGATCCGGGCGCTGATGGACGGGGCCGCCTACCTCTTCTCCAACGAGTACGAGAAGGGCCTCATCGAGTCCAAGACCGGCTGGAGCGACGAGGAGATCCTGGGCAAGGTCGGTTACCGCATCACCACCCTCGGGGCACGCGGCGTCCGCATCGACGCCGCCGGCGAGGAGCCGATCGAGGTCGGCGTCCCGCAGGAGGAGGCCAAGGCGGACCCGACCGGCGTGGGTGACGCCTTCCGCGCCGGGTTCCTCTCCGGTATCGCCTGGGGCGTCAGCCTTGAGCGGGCCGCCCAGCTCGGCTGCATGCTCGCCACCCTGGTCATCGAGACCGTCGGCACCCAGGAGTACGAGCTCCGCCGGGACCACTTCATGGTCCGCTTCACCAAGGCGTACGGCGAGGAGGCGGCAGCGGAGGTCAACGACCACCTCACCCGCGTCCTGCCCCAGGCGTAACCCGACCTTTCCGTGGGGGTTCGCCCCGGCTGACGTAAGGGGCGCGGGGAACTGCGCGACAAGCCCCGACTGGGGGCACCTCCCACGCCCTTCAGGCAGTGGGGGACGTCGGGTCGCCACCGTCCCAAGGGGGCAGTCTCTGCCGCATCCGGGCCACCGGCCGGTGGGGCTGCTCGCGCAGTTCCCCGCGCCCCCAAGGCGGGCCGGGGCGCAGCCCCAAGAGGGCGCCCTCAGACGAGTCGCCGCACCACGTAAGCGGCACCCCGCTCCGCGGCCTCCTCCCCGACGAACTCCTGCCCCCGCATGCCGCACCACGCCGGAATGTCCAGGCGGGCCGCCTGATCGTCCGCGAGCACCGTCACCGTCCCCCCGACCGGAACCTCGCCGATCGCCCGCGCCAGCTCGATCACCGGAATCGGGCAGAGCTTGCCCAGCGAGTCCACGACCAGCGAGCCGGGCTCCCCGCCCGCCACCCGGACCGCAGGCCCGGGCGCGCCGCCCGCCTCCGGCGCCACCGGCCCGACCGGCGCCAGCCGGGCCCGCACCGCGGACACCGCACGCGGCAGCACCGCGAGGAACCGGTCCACGTCCGCGGGCTCCACGTCGAGCGGGAGTGACACCCGGACGTTGCCCTCGCTCAGCACCCCCATCGCCTTGAGCACATGGCTCGGCGTCAGGGTGCTGCTGGTGCACGACGACCCGGACGACACCGAGAACCCCGCCCGGTCCAGCTCGTGCAGCAACGCCTCCCCATCGACATGGAGGCACGAGAAGGTCACCAGGTGCGGCAGCCGGCGCACCGGGTCGCCCACCACCTGCACGTCCGGCACCAGCTCGGGCACCCGGGTCCGGATGCGCTCCGTCAGCTCCCGCAGGCGCCCGCTCTGCGCGGCGGCCTCGGACCGGACGGCGCGCAGAGCGGCCGCGGCGGCCACGATCGCCGGAACGTTCTCGAAGCCCGCCGCACGCCCCGACTCGCGCTCGTCCCGCGGGCCTTCCGGAGCGAATCGGACACCCTTGCGCACGACGAGCAGCCCGACGCCGGGCGGCCCGCCCCACTTGTGCGCGCTCGCCGCGAGCAGCGACCAGCCGCCCGGCACCGGACCCCACGGCAGCGACTGCGCCGCGTCCACCAGCAGCGGCACCCCGGCGGCACGGCACGCCTCGGCCGCCTCCTGAACCGGCTGGACGGTGCCCACCTCGTGGTTGGCCGACTGCAGGCACGCCAGCGCCGTGCCGTCGCGCAGCGCCGCGGCGAACTCCCCGGCGGACACGGCCCCGGAGCGGTCCACCGGCACCTCGGTGACCGCGCCGCCGTCCGCCTGGTGCGACTCGGCGCCGTGCAGCACCGCCGAGTGCTCCACCGCCGAGACGACCAGGTGGCGCCCGACGCGGCGGCGGCCCGCCAGGGCGCCGGCCACCGCCGCGTGCAGGGCCCGCGTGCCCGAGGACGTGAAGACCAGCTCGTCGGGGCGGCAGCCCACCGCCTCGGCCGCGGCCTCGCGCGCCGCGTCGAGCAGCAACCGGGCGCGGCGGCCCTCGCGGTACAGCCGGGAAGGGTCCGCCCACCCGTCGTCCAGGGCGGCGCCCAGGGCCTCGCGGGCCACGGGATGCAGGGGGGCGGTGGAGGCGACGTCGAAGTACGGCACGATTCGTACGGTAGCCGGGACGGACGGCGCGCGGTGCCGGCAAGGCGCGGGCGTCCCCGCGGCGGCCGGTCCGGCACGCGGAAAGGGGTCCGCGGACCCCGTCGGGCGGCGGGCGCGGCGCGTTGGGCACCCTCCCCGCGCAGGCGGAAACAGCGTCCAGTAGGGTTTGCCCCGCATAAACATCCAAACCCCTGCCCGCCGCAGGACGGCGAACGACCAGCGAGAAGGCGCAGCCGAACGCGCGGGCGAGACTCTCGGGAAGGCGCTACGTGAGTCCCAACGGCTCCGACGTCCCCCGCGCCTCGTCGGGCGCGGGCGGTACCCCCACCTCGCCGCCGCGTCCGATGCGGCGGAAGCTGCTGCAGGTGCTGCCTGTGGGCCTGATCCTTGTCGCAGCCACCGGTTGCTCGTACAAGGATTTCCCCCGCCTCGGAATGCCCACGCCGGCCACGGAGGAGGCTCCGCGCGTCCTCTCCCTCTGGCAGGGTTCCTGGGCTGCGGCGCTCGCCGTGGGTGTGCTGGTCTGGGGCCTGATCCTGTGGGCGGTCGTCTTCCACCGGCGCAGCCGCACCAAGGTCGAGGTTCCCCCGCAGACCCGGTACAACATGCCGCTTGAGGCGCTGTACACGGTGGTACCGATCATCATCGTCGCGGTGCTCTTCTACTTCACCGCACGCGACGAGTCGAAGCTCCTCGACCTCTCCGACAAGCCCAAGCACACCATCAACGTGGTCGGGTTCCAGTGGAGCTGGGGCTTCAACTACGTCGAGCCCGTGCCGGGCGTGACGGGCAGCGCGAAGTCGGCCAAGGAGCTCTCCGACATCCCGGACCGCTTCAAGGACGACTTCCCGGCGAACGCCGGCGGCGTCTACGACGTCGGCACCCCGGCCACGCGCAACCCGCAGACGAACAACCCGGGCCCCACACTCTGGCTCCCCAAGGGCGAGAAGGTCCGCTTCGTGCTGACGTCCCGGGACGTCATCCACTCCTTCTGGGTGCTGCCCTTCCTCATGAAGGAGGACGTCATCCCGGGCCACACCAACGCCTTCGAGGTGACCCCCAACAGGGAGGGCACCTTCCGCGGAAAGTGTGCCGAGCTGTGCGGCGTCGACCACTCCCGGATGCTCTTCAACGTGAAGGTCGTCTCCCCCGAGCGGTACGAGCAGCACCTGAAGGACCTCGCCAAGAAGGGGCAGACCGGTTACGTCCCGGCCGGTATCGCGCAGACGGGTCATGAGAAGAACCGGGAGACACACAACCTGTGAGCATCCTCAACGAACCTCAGGGTGCCGCGGCAGCGGAGGACTCGTACGAGCGCCAGCTGCCGGTCCGGCAGAAGCAGCCTGGCATCGCCGTCGTCAAGTGGCTCACCACCACTGACCACAAGACGATCGGCACGCTCTACCTGGCCACGTCGTTCGCGTTCTTCCTCATCGGCGGTGTGCTCGCGCTCTTCATGCGCGCCGAGCTCGCCCGTCCGGGTGAGCAGATCATGTCGAACGAGCAGTTCAACCAGGCGTTCACGATGCACGGCACGATCATGCTGCTGATGTTCGCGACGCCGCTGTTCGCCGGCTTCGCGAACTGGATCATGCCGCTCCAGATCGGCTCGCCCGACGTGGCCTTCCCGCGGCTGAACATGTTCGCCTACTGGCTGTACCTGTTCGGCTCGCTGATCGCGGTGGGCGGATTCCTCACCCCGGACGGCGCGGCGGACTTCGGCTGGTTCGCCTACTCGCCGCTGTCCGACGCGGTCCGCTCGCCGGGCATCGGCGCCGACATGTGGATCATGGGCCTGGCCTTCTCCGGCTTCGGCACCATCCTCGGCTCGGTCAACTTCATCACCACCATCATCTGCATGCGCGCTCCCGGCATGACGATGTTCCGCATGCCGATCTTCGTGTGGAACGTGCTGCTGACCGGTGTGCTGGTGCTGCTGGCCTTCCCCGTGCTGGCCGCCGCGCTGCTGGCCCTGGAGGCCGACCGCAAGTTCGGGGCACACGTCTTCGACGCGGCCAACGGCGGAGCACTGCTATGGCAACACCTCTTCTGGTTCTTCGGCCATCCAGAGGTGTACATCATCGCCTTGCCCTTCTTCGGGATCATCTCCGAGGTGATCCCGGTGTTCAGCAGGAAGCCGATGTTCGGCTACGGCAGCCTGATCGGTGCCACCATCGCCATCGCGGGCCTGTCCGTGACGGTGTGGGCGCACCACATGTACGTCACCGGTGGTGTGCTGCTGCCGTTCTTCTCGTTCATGACCTTCCTGATCGCCGTACCGACCGGTGTGAAGTTCTTCAACTGGCTGGGCACGATGTGGAAGGGCTCGTTGTCGTTCGAGACACCGATGCTCTGGTCCGTCGGCTTCCTGATCACCTTCCTCTTCGGTGGTCTGACCGGCATCATCCTGGCCTCGCCGCCGATGGACTTCCACGTCTCCGACTCGTACTTCGTGGTGGCGCACTTCCACTACGTGGTGTTCGGCACCGTCGTCTTCGCGATGTTCGCGGGCTTCCACTTCTGGTGGCCCAAGTGGACCGGCAAGATGCTGGACGAGCGGCTCGGCAAGATCACCTTCTGGACGCTGTTCTGCGGCTTCCATGGCACGTTCCTCGTCCAGCACTGGCTGGGCGTCGAGGGCATGCCGCGCCGGTACGCGGACTACCTCGCGGCCGACGGCTTCACCGCCCTGAACACCGTCTCCACCATCAGCGCCTTCGTCCTGGGCCTGTCGGTGCTGCCGTTCCTCTACAACGTCTGGAAGACGGCGAAGTACGGCGAGAAGGTCGAGGTCGACGACCCCTGGGGCTACGGCAGGTCGCTGGAGTGGGCGACGAGCTGCCCGCCGCCGCGGCACAACTTCGTGACGCTGCCGCGGATCCGCAGCGAGTCGCCCGCCTTCGACCTGCACCACCCGGAGATCGCCGAACTCGACCAGCTTGAGAACGTCGGCGCGGGCGTGCCGGCGGGCGTCACGGGCGGCAAGGAGGCCGGACAGTGAAGATCCAGGGCAAGATGTTCCTCTGGCTGGCGGCCTTCATCCTGATCATGGCCATCGTCTACGGCGTGTGGTCGAAGGAGCCGGCCGGCACCACGGCGCTCTTCCTGGCGTTCGGCCTGAGCGTCATGATCGGCTACTACCTGGCCTTCACGGCCCGCAGGATCGACGCGGGCGCGCAGGACAACAAGGACGCCGACGTCGCGGACGACGCCGGCGAGGTGGGCTTCTTCAGCCCGCACAGCTGGCAGCCGCTCGCCCTGGCGACCGGCGGTGCGCTGGCCTTCCTGGGCATCATCTTCGGCTGGTGGCTGCTGTACTTCTCGGCCCCGATCATCCTGATCGGCCTGTACGGCTGGGTCTTCGAGTACTACCGGGGCGAGAACCAGAACCAGTAGCGCACGAAGCGAAGCGGGCACCGACCCTTTAGCACGCCGGAGGCACATCGGACCCGGACACTCCACGGTGAGTGTCCGGGTCCACCCGTATGCCCCCGCGGGAATCCCCCGTTCGGCTCACCGGCCGCGCCGCCGCCCGGGAACGTTCCTAGCGTGAACACATGAACCAGTCAGCGCGAACCCGCATGGTATGGAGCTGCGCCCTGCTGGCGGCCGCCCTCGGCACCGCCACGGCCTGCGACTCCGGTAACCCGCTCTCGGCCGAGCCCTACGACGCGGCGCGTCAGATCGCGTTCAACGGCGTGCAGGACGGCAAGGCCGACCCGGGCAAGCCCCTGGAGATCACCTCGAACGGCAGCGGGGGACGCATCACCGACGTCACGGCCGTCGACGAGAGCGGCCGGTACATAGCCGGCCGGCTCTCCGGCGACGGCCGCCAGTGGCACAGTACGGGACCACTGGCCGCCGGTGCCCGCTACACCGTCAGGGTCAGCACGGAGAACGACGACGGGGAGCCGGGCCGCAAGGTCCTCACCGTCGGCACCGGCGACCCGGCCCAGAAGACCGCCCTCAAGGTCGCGTTCGGCCCCAAGGCGGGGGAGTACGGCGTCGGCCAGCCCGTCGTCGCCAAGCTCAGCGCCCCGATCAAGGACCGGGCCGCGAGGATCGCGGTGGAGCGCGGCCTGAAGGTGGACGCCCAGCCCGCCGTGGAGGGCAGCTGGTACTGGGTGGACGAGAAGACCCTGCACTACCGTCCCAGGGAGTTCTGGCCCGCACACGCGACCATCCGGGTGTCCAGCGGCCTGAAGGGCATCAGGATCGACGACAAGCTCTGGGGCGGCGCGTCCAGGCCGCTGAAGATCACCACGGGGGACCGCATCGAGGCGATCACCAACGCCAGCACGCACAGGATGGTCGTCTACCGCAACGGCCAGGACATCAAGGACATGCCGGTCACTACGGGCAAGCCGGGCTTCGAGACCCGCAACGGCGTCAAGGTGGTGCTGGAGAAGCAGGCCTTCGTACAGATGCGCAGTGCGACGGTCGGCATAGCCGCGGGCAGCGGCGACTCCTACGACCTGCCGGTGCACTGGGCGACCCGGGTCACCTGGAGCGGCGAGTACGTGCACGCCGCGCCCTGGTCCGTGGGCTCCCAGGGCTCCGCGAACGTCAGCCACGGCTGCACCGGCATGAGCACCGAGGACGCCGAGTGGTTCTTCAACACGGTGCACGAGGGCGATCTCGTCCGCGTCGTCGGCAGCGACGGCCAGAACATGGACCCGTTCGGCAACGGCTACGGCGACTGGAACCTGGACTGGGCGAAATGGCGCCAGGGCAGCGCGCTCCTCGGCGACGGCTCCGCCGACCCCGGCCAGCAGAAAATAGTGGAATCCGCCCGCCTCCGCCCGGAGGTGTAGGCCTCCGGCCTGCGACCGTGGGGGGCACCCTCCGGTGCCCCGAAAGGGGCGCGGGGCTGTCTCGATGCGCGGCTGCGCCGCGCGGGCGCGATCGGGGCGCAGCCCCGCTTTCAAGGGGCGCGGGGAACTGCGCGACCAGCCACGACGAGGCCGTCAGGTCGCCACCGGCCCAAGGGGCTGGCTCTGTCGCAGCCGGACCACCGGCAGGTGGTGGTTGCTCGCGCAGTTCCCCGCGCCCCTGATCGGGGCTTCGCCCCGATCAGGGGCGCGGGCACGTCGTGGCTGGTCGCGCCCACGCGGCGCAGCCGCAAATGGACACAGCCCCGCGCCCCTTCATGGGCACCGTTGCCCGAGATGGCCCCGACGTGGGCACCGTCGCCGGGGGCGCCCCCCCGCCCGGGAGGGCGCCGGCCCCGGAGGGGCGCCGTACGTCAGGCCTGGACGGCGAGCCGGCTGCGCAGCAGCCCCGCCAGCGCGTCAGCGAACTCCACCGGCTCCACCGGCAGCGTCACCGCCGCATCCGCCCGGCTCCACGTGGCCAGCCACGCATCCTGCGGCCGCCCCATGAGCAGCAGCACCGGCGGGCACCGGAAGATCTCGTCCTTGAGCTGCCGGCAGACACCCATGCCGCCGGCCGGCACGGCCTCGCCGTCCAGCACGCACACGTCGATGCCGCCCTGCTGCATCTCCTTCAGCACGGCGTGCAGCGTCGCGCACTCGACGAACTCGACCTCGGGAACATCGGTCGCCGGCCTGCGGCCCGTGGCCAGCCGGACCTCCTCGCGCGTACGGGCATTGTCGCTGTACACCAGCACCGTGGCCGTGGCCTGCATTGCTCCTCCATGCTCCTGGGGGGCTCTCCGGGTCTTCCGTGATCCTCCCGGCCCCCGGGGAGTGTCCCCAGGACCCGATGCGCGGATGCTACTCCCTTGAAACCCCGCGGGTCAGCGGTTCAAACCCGCCGGTCGGCGGGCCGCGGGAGCACCTGGCGGCAGGGGCGTGGTGGCCGGGCACATGCCCTGGACACACCGAACGGGACCCCCGGAGTGAGTGCAAGATAAGCGACCGACATAATGTCGGCGTGGCGACAGCAACGACAGTAGAGACCGGGCACGCGCACCCATCGGTCAACCGGCCGAACCTCACCAGTGTCGGAACCATCATCTGGCTGAGTTCCGAGCTGATGTTCTTCGCGGCCCTCTTCGCGATGTACTTCACCCTGCGATCGGTGACCGGGCCGGATCACTGGCGGGAGATGGCCGACCACCTGAACGTTCCGTTCTCGTCGGTCAACACCACCGTCCTGGTGCTTTCATCCCTCACCTGCCAGCTCGGCGTGTTCGCGGCCGAGCGCGGTGATGTGAAGAAGCTCCGGATGTGGTTCATCATCACCTTCATCATGGGCGCGATCTTCATCGGCGGTCAGATCTTCGAGTACACGAACCTGGTGAAGGAGGACGGCATCTCGCTCTCCTCCGACCCGTACGGTTCCGTGTTCTACCTGACCACCGGATTCCACGGACTGCACGTGACGGGCGGACTCATCGCCTTCCTGCTGCTCCTGGGCCGTACCTACGCCGCCCGGAGGTTCACCCACTCACAGGCGACAGCCGCCATCGTCGTGTCCTACTACTGGCACTTCGTCGACGTCGTCTGGATCGGCCTCTTCGCCACGATCTACCTGATCAAGTAACCGGGCCGTGGCCCGCTGAACACCTGAAGCATCGACGCAGAAGATCCTGACACCGGGGTAATCCGTGAAAAAGCTCTCCGCACGACGACGCCATCCGCTGGCGGCGGTCGTCGTCCTACTCCTCGCGCTGGCGGCCACCGGGGGGCTGTACACCGCGTTCGCGCCCGCGGACAAGGCACAGGCCGACGAGACCTCCCAGTCCCTCGCCATCAACGAGGGCAAGCGGCTCTTCTCGGTGGGCTGCGCAAGCTGCCACGGCACGGGAGGACAGGGCTCCTCAGACGGCCCGTCCCTGGTGGGCGTCGGAGCCGCGGCGGTCGACTTCCAGGTCGGCACCGGCCGTATGCCGCTCCAGCAGCAGGGCGCACAGGCACCGAGCAAGAAGGTCATCTACTCGCAGGCCGAGATCGACCAGCTCGCCGCCTACATCGCCTCCCTGGGCGCCGGGCCGGGCATCCCGACGAAGAACCAGTACGACCCGAAGGGCGCCGACATCGCCAAGGGCGGCGAGCTCTTCAGGACCGACTGCGCGCAGTGCCACAACTTCACCGGCGAGGGCGGCGCGTTGACGCACGGCAAGTTCGCGCCTTCACTGGAGAACGTGGATCCGAAGCATGTGTACGAGGCCATGTCGACCGGCCCGCAGAACATGCCGAACTTCCCGGACAGCGTCATGCCGGAGCAGAACAAGAAGGACGTCATCGCGTACCTGCACGCGGTCAACAGCGATGACTCCACCAGCCCCGGTGGCCTGAAGCTCGGCGGGCTCGGCCCCGTCAGCGAGGGCCTGTTCGCCTGGATCTTCGGTCTCGGCGGGCTGATCGCCGTCGCCGCCTGGGTTGCCGCTCGGACCGCAAAGGCCAAGAAGTCATGAGTAGCCACGACATGTCAGACGAGAACCTGCCGGTGCCCAGCGAGGCGCACGGCGAGGTGTCCCTCCCGGACGAGGACAACCCGTTCGCGGACCCGGGACTGCCCCCCCACGAGCACCGGATCCAGGACATCGACGAGCAGGCCGCCAAGCGGTCCGAGCGCACGGTCGCCTTCCTGTTCACGCTCTCGATGCTGGGCACGATCGGGTTCATCGCGTCGTACTTCGCGATCCCGCGCGAGAAGTCGGTCTACGTCTTCCCGATCGGGCACATCAACGCGATGAACTTCGCCCTGGGCCTGACCCTCGGCGTAGCGCTCTTCTGCATCGGTGCGGGCGCCGTCCACTGGGCGCGGACCCTGATGTCCGACGCGGAGATCGCCGACGAGCGCCACCCGATCGAGGCGGACCCCGACACCAAGCAGAAGGTCCTCGCCGACTTCGCGCAGGGCGCCAAGGAGTCCGCGCTCGGCCGCCGCGGCCTGATCCGCACCACGATGTTCGGTGCGCTGGCCCTGGTCCCGCTCGGCGGTGTCTTCCTGCTCGGCGGCCTCGGCCCGAAGCCCGGCACCAAGCTCCGCCACACCATGTGGACCAAGGGCAAGCTGCTGGTCAACATGAACACCGACCAGCCGCTGCGCCCCGCCGACATCCCGGTCGGCTCGCTGACCTTCGCCAAGCCCGACGGCCTGGAGGAGACCAACGAGGACTTCCAGCAGCAGATCGCCAAGGCCGCTCTGATGATCATCCGGCTGCAGCCCGGGAACATCAAGGACAAGCGCGAGCTCGACTGGTCGCACGACGGCATCGTCGCCTACTCGAAGATCTGCACCCACGTGGGATGCCCGATCTCCCTGTACGAGCAGCAGACGCACCACGTCCTCTGCCCGTGCCACCAGTCCACCTTCGACCTCTCCGACGGGGGCCGCGTGCTCTTCGGCCCGGCCGGTCACGCCCTGCCGCAGCTGCGCATCGGCGTGAACCCGGACGGGTTCCTGGAAGCGCTCGGCGACTTCGCTGAGCCCGTCGGTCCTGCCTTCTGGGAGCGTGGATGACGATGAGCAGCACCACACGCAACGCGACCCGCCACCAGGCGCCCGCCGGAGAGCGGGTGGCCGACTGGGCGGACGGCCGGCTCGGGCTCTACTCGCTGGCCAAGACGAACATGCGGAAGATCTTCCCGGACCACTGGTCCTTCATGCTGGGCGAGGTCTGCCTCTACAGCTTCATCGTCATCATCCTCACGGGTGTGTACCTGACGCTGTTCTTCCACCCCTCGATGAACGAGGTGGTGTACAACGGCAGTTACGTCCCGCTCAAGGGCCAGCTGATGTCGGAGGCGTTCAACTCCACGCTGCACATCAGCTTCGACGTCCGCGGCGGTCTGCTGATAAGGCAGATCCACCACTGGGCGGCGCTGATCTTCCTCGGCGGCATGTTCGTGCACATGATGCGCGTCTTCTTCACGGGCGCCTTCCGCAAGCCGCGCGAGATCAACTGGATCTTCGGCTTCCTGCTCTTCGTGCTCGGCATGTTCACCGGCTTCACCGGCTACTCGCTCCCCGACGACCTGCTCTCCGGCACCGGTGTGCGGTTCATGGAGGGCGCGATCCTGGCCACGCCGGTCCTCGGCACCTACATCTCGTTCTTCCTGTTCGGCGGGGAGTTCCCGGGCGGCGACTTCGTGGCGAGGTTCTACTCGATCCACATCCTGCTGCTGCCGGGCATCATGATGGGCCTGCTGGTGGGCCACCTGATCCTGGTCTTCTACCACAAGCACACGCAGTTCGCGGGCCCCGGCCGCACCGAGAAGAACGTCGTGGGCATGCCCCTGCTGCCGGTCTACATGGCCAAGGCGGGCGGCTTCTTCTTCCTGGTCTTCGGCGTGATCGCGATCATCGCCGCGATCGCCTCGATCAACCCGATCTGGGCCATCGGCCCCTACCGGCCTGACATGGTCTCCACCGGTGCCCAGCCCGACTGGTACATGGGCTTCTCCGAGGGCCTGATCCGTGTGATGCCCGGCTGGGAGATCAACTTCCTCGGCCATACGCTCGCCCTGGGCGTCGCGATCCCGCTGATCGTGGTCTTCCCGCTGGTGCTCGTGGTGATCGCGGTCTACCCGTTCCTGGAGGCCTGGGTCACCGGCGACAGGCGCGAGCACCACATCCTGGACCGGCCGCGGAACGCCCCGACCCGTACGGGCGTCGGTGTGGCCTGGATCACGTGGTACTTCGTGATGCTGGTCGGCGGCGGCAACGACCTGTGGGCCACCCACTTCCACCTGTCGATCAACGCGATCACGTGGTTCGTCCGGGTCGCCTTCTTCGTCCTGCCCGTCGTGGCGTTCCTCGTCACCAAGCGGATCTGCCTCGGCCTCCAGCGCCGGGACCGCGACAAGGTGCTGCACGGACGCGAGTCCGGCATCATCAAGCGGCTGCCGCACGGTGAGTTCATCGAGGTCCACGAGCCCCTGGACGCCGACCAGCTGCACACCCTCACCGCCCACGAGCAGTACCAGCCGGCGGAGATCGGCCCCGCGGTCGACGAGAACGGCGTCGAGCGCCAGCTCAAGCCGGCCCAGAAGCTGCGGGCCAAGCTCTCCAAGGGCTACTACGGCGAGGGCAACCAGATCCCGAAGCCCACGGTCGAGGAGTACAAGGAGATCACCAGCGGCCACGGTCACCACTGACCGGACCGGCACCGCGGCCCCGCGCCGCGGTGCCGCGGCCGTCACCTCCCCGGCCGGCTCCACCGCCGGGCCCGGTGTCGTCACCCCACAGGGCCCCGTCCACTGCGCGGACGGGGCCCTGTGGCGCGTCCCCGGCTGGATAGGCTGGGCTCCTGTCCTTTAGTCCGTAGGCGACCCACCCAGGAGCGGCATATGAACGCTGTGCACCCCGCTGGAGGCGACATCGCGGCGGGTCGTTCCTGGCCCGAGGTGCTGAACGCCCTGCTCACCGGCCGTGACCAGACGGCGGAGGCCACCGCGTGGGCGATGGACCGGATCCTGCGCGGCGAGGCCGGCGACGCCCAGATCGCGGCGTTCGCGGTCGCACTCCGCGCGAAGGGCGAGACCGTCGAGGAGATCTCCGGTCTGGTGCGGACCATGTACGAGCACGCCCGGGTGATAGAGGTCCCGGGGACCACGGTCGACATCGTCGGCACGGGCGGTGACGGCGCGCGCACGGTGAACATCTCCACGATGTCCGCGATCGTGGTCGCCGGCACCGGCGCGAAGGTGGTCAAGCACGGCAACCGCGCGGCCTCCTCGGCGAGCGGGTCCTCGGACGTGCTGGAGAAGCTCGGCGTCAACCTCGACCTGGCGCCCGAGCGGGTCGCGGAGGTCGCCGAGGAGGCGGGCATCACCTTCTGCTTCGCCATAAGGTTCCACCCCGCGCTGCGGCACGTCGCCCGCGCCAGGGCGGAGATGGGCATCCGCACCCCCTTCAACATCCTCGGGCCGCTCACCAACCCCGCGAGGGTGCGGGCGCAGGCGGTGGGCGTGGCCGACGCGAAGTGGGCGCCGATCGTCGCCGGCGTGCTGGCCGACCGGGGCTCGTCCGCCCTGGTCTTCCGCGGCGAGGACGGTCTTGACGAGCTGACCACCACCGCGCCGTCCCGGGTCTGGGCCGTGCACGACGGGACCGTCCGGGAGCGGATCTTCGACCCGCGGTCCGTGGGCATCGAGATGGTGCCGGTGGAGGCGCTGCGGGGCGGGGACGCCTCGTACAACGCGGATGTGGCCCGCCGCGTGCTGGCGGGGGAGCGGGGCCCCGTGCGGGACGCCGTCCTGCTGAACTCCGCCGCCGCGCTGGTGGCCGTTCAGGCACTGGGCGAGGACGCGCCGTGGGACGCCGAGGCGAGCGGCCTTGAGGAGCGGCTCGCCGCGGGCATCACGCGGGCCGCGGAGTCCATCGACTCGGGGGCGGCCCGGGGCGTGCTGGAGGCGTGGGTCAGAGCCACCCACGCCTGACGGACGAGTGCTCCGAAAGGGCGGGCGCCCGGATCGTGTTCGGCCGGCGCGCCCGCCCTTCTTCCATGGCCGCCCGCGGTACGAGGTGGACCGCCCCGTGGACGGCTGACATAATCAACCTCAGGTCATGAGTGACAGCGAAAAGGCCCCGGCCCGCTGTCCGGCAACCCTCCGTCCGTGGCGGGGTGCCCCGGGTGAAGACCAGGCCGTGGACAGCAGGGTCCACGGCAAGCGCGGACCCCTTGAGGGGTCCTGGTCCTCAAGGAGCTGCCGCGTGAGCCGGCGAATGCGCTAGGGCGACAGGCCCCGCCTCCGTTTCCGACAGCACACCGCGCCGCGCGCCATCGCGCCGCCGCGCGCCCCCCAGCCTCTTCCAGGAGTCCGCCATGCCCTCCGTCACGCCTGCGCCCGTGCACGAGCCGCTGCCCGTCCTGGGCCGCGATGTCCGCGTCCCCCTGATCACCGGCGGCGAGACCACCTACGCCGCGCTCGACTACGCCGCCAGCGCCCCCGCGTTGCAGCGCGTCTGGGACGACGTCGCCGCGTACGCGCCCTACTACGGCAGCGTGCACCGCGGCGCCGGGTACCTCTCGCAGCTCTCCACGGACCTCTTCGAGAACGCCAGGAGGACCGTCGCCGGCTTCCTCGGCTGCCGGGGCGACGACCAGGTGATCTTCACCCGCTCGACCACCGATTCGCTGAACCTGCTGGCCCGCGCCGTGCCCGACGACTGCCAGGCCTTCGTCTTCGAGACCGAGCACCACGCCTCGCTGCTGCCCTGGCGCCGGGTGACGTACCTGGCGGCGCCCCGGACGCCCGAGCAGGCGGTGCGGACGCTTGAACAGGCGCTCGCCGGGCGGCCCCAGGGCCCCGCGCTGGTCTGCGTCACCGGCGCCTCGAACGTCACCGGCGAGCTGTGGCCGGTGTCCGAGCTGGCCGCCGCCGCGCACGCCCACGGTGCCCGCATCGTTTTGGACGCCGCCCAACTCGCGCCGCACCACCCGGTCGACGTCGCCGCGCTCGACGTCGACTGGGTGGCCTTCTCCGGGCACAAGCTGTACGCGCCCTTCGGCTCCGGCGTGCTCGCGGGGCGCTCGGACTGGCTGGAGGCCGCGGAGCCGTACCTCGCCGGCGGCGGCGCCTCGCGCCGGGTGGCGCGGCGCGCGGACGGCGGCGTGGACGTCGAGTGGCACGGGGGGCCCGCCCGGCACGAGGCCGGCTCCCCGAACGTGATCGGGGCGCACGCCATCGCCTCGGCCTGCACGGCGCTGACCGAGGCGGGCTTCCCGGCACTGGTCGCCCGGGAACGGCGGCTGACCGCGAAGGTGCAGGAGGGGCTGGCGCGGGTGCCGGGGGTCAGGGTGCTCTCGCTGTTCGGGCCGGACGCCCCGCGGGTCGGGGTGCTCTCGTTCGTCGTGGACGGCTGGGACAGCTCGCACTTCGCCGCGGCGCTCTCCGCCGAGTACGGGATCGGGGTGCGCGACGGGCTGTTCTGCGCGCACCCGCTGCTCAGGGCGGTGTTGGGCGGTGCGTCGGATGAGGCCGGGGAGTGCGGGGCGGCTGCCGCCGGCCCCGGCGGGCGGTCGCTCAACGCGGTGCGGGTGAGTTTCGGGGCGGGGACGCCGGATGAGCACGTGGAACGGTTCGTGGGGGCGGTGGGGGACCTGGTGCGCGGTGGCCCCCGCTCACCCCTGTCCCGGGGATCTGCCGCCCCGGCCCCCCACCTCCGGCCGCTCCGCGTCCCGGTTCCCGGGGGCACTTCGGGCCGGTGAGCCTCTGACCGGCCTCGCCGCGCTTGTCTGCGCAGTTCCCCGCGCCCCTTTAGTGGCGCTTCGCGCCTTCGGTGGGGGGGGAGGCCCTGAGGGTGGGTCGCGGTCTGGTTGTTGCGTTGTGGCTGGTCGCGCAGTTCCCCGCGCCCCTTCTGGTGGCGCTTCGCGCCTTGCCGGGGTGTGCCCCGATAGGGGCGCGGGGAACTGCGCGAACAACCCCCACCGGACAGGTGGTCGCCGTGGAGACCGCAAGGGGCTGGGCGGTGGGGCGCGAGCAACCTCCACCGCCGGAGAGCGGAGCGTAAGGGGCTCAGCGGCACAATCGGCTCAAGCCCGCCGCAGGCGCCCGCTACGAGTCGAGGCCGATCGCGAACGCCGCGTCCAGGTCGTGCTGCGAGTACGTCCGGAAGGCGACGTGCGTGTCCGTGGCCTCCACGCCGGGGATCTTGCTGATCCGGCCGGGGATCACATCCGCGAGATCGTCATGGTGGGCCACCCGCACCATGGCGATCAGATCGTGGTCGCCGGTCACGGAGAAGACCTCGCTGACGCTGTCCAGCGCGGCGATGGACTCGGCGATCTCCGGGATCCGGTCCACGCTGGTCTTGATGAGCACGATCGCGGTGATCACGGCTTGCTGTCTCCCTCGGTGCCCTCGGCTGGGCCTTCACTGTAGCCGTCCGCCGTCCGCCGTCCGCCGTCCGCCGTCCGCCGTCCGCCGTCACGGGCCCGGAGCCACCGGGGCCGTCCGCACAGCGGGAGACATCGGGGCAGACCGGTCCGCGCCCGAGCGCGGGCCGCCCGTCAGGCCGTAGGGTTACGACCCGAACGCACCACGCAACGATCAGGTCTCGCCCCGCTGAGGGCGCCCGGTGGTGCGAGTACGCGGGCGCACCGCGGGGGACCGAGTAAAAAGGCGCACCCTGGAAACACGAGGACGAGGAAGGCAGACATCCCGATGACGATTCCCCTGCCGACGGCCCAGACGCGTTGGCGCTGCACCCTCTGCGGCAATCTCACCCGCTTCGACGTGACCCGTTCCTCCAAGGTCGTCGAGTTCGTGCATCTGGACCTGTCCGGCGAGCCCAGGGTGGAGGAGCGCGACGTGGTGAATGAGACCATCGAGTCCGTTCGCTGCCGCTGGTGCAGCGCGGTGGATCAGGTGGAACTGGTGGAGAGGCCCGGCACCGGCTCCTGAGAGAGCCGCGACACGACGACCGGATGGGATGACGATGGTGGAGAGCGAAGGCGGGGGGCCGGGAGGCACCGCTGAGGTGCTCGACCGCCCGCTGCCCGAGGGAGTGCGCCGCCGTGTCGTCCAGATCGTCTCGGACGGTTTCGGCGGCCTCACCGTCGCCGAGCTGCCCGCCCAGCTCCGCCAGTACGCCCGCTTCACCCCGACCAGGCGCGTCAAGTTCGCCGCCAACGCCATGGCGTCGGCGATGGAGAACGAGCCGCTGTTCCGGCAGCGTATCGCCGAGCGGCTCCGCGACACCCAGCCCGAGCTGGCCGGCGCCCTCGACTCGGGAACCGCACCGCCCGCCGCCGACCCGCTCGACGTCGCCGCCGCGGCCTACGTGCTGCGCCCGCCGGGCTGGGTCAAGCTGGTCACCGCCGCGGGGGAGGAGGTGCAGCGGGCGGACGCCGAGCGCGCCGACGAGCAGAACAGAGCCGAACTCGACCGTCTCCGTGCCGACCTGGCCGCGGCCAAGGAGCACACGAGAACGGAGACGGAGGGACTGCGCGCCGAGTTGGAGGCCACCAGGAAGGAGGCCGAGTCGCTGCACCGCAAACTCCGCGGCGCCCTCAGCGACGTCAAGCGCGGCGAGGCGGCGGCCCGCAAGGCGCACGCGGAGACCGAGGCCGTCCGCGCCGAGGGTCAGGCGCTGCTGTCCGCGGCCGAGAGCGAGACGCGCCGGCTGCGGTCCAGGCTCGGTGAGGCCGAAGCGGCCCTGGAGGCCACCCGCAAGGCCGCCCGCGAGGGCCGCAGCGTCGAGGACATGCGGGTACGGCTGCTGCTCGACACCCTGCTCGACTCCGCCCAGGGCCTGCGCCGCGAACTCGCCCTGCCGCCCGTGTCGGTGCGCCCTGCCGAGACCGTGGAGGCGGTGGAGCCGGGCCGGATGACCCCGAAGGACATCGCCGCACGCGCCCTGTCCGAGCACGACCCCGCCATTCTCGACCAGTTGCTCGCGCTGCCGCAGTCCCACCTCGTCGTCGACGGCTACAACGTCACCAAGACCGGCTATCCCCAGATGCCGCTGGAGAAACAGCGGTTGCGGCTGCTGGGCGCCCTGTCCCTGCTGGCCGCGCAGACCGGCGCCGAGGTCACCTGCGTCTTCGACGGCGCCGAACTGGCGGCGCCGGTGCTCCTCGCCCCGCCGCGCGGGGTGCGCGTGCTGTTCTCCAAACCACGGGTCACCGCGGACGAGTTGATCCGCCAACTGGTGCGCGCGGAACCGCCGGGACGGCCCGTGATCGTCGTCTCGACCGACCGCGAGGTGGCTGACGGGGTCGCCAAGGCGGGCGCCCGCCCCGTCGCCTCGGTGGTGCTGCTCAAACGACTCTCCCGCGGCTGACGGAACCCGCGAAGCACGGTGTGATCTTCACCGCAGACACCGGCTGTGACGCCCGTGGCGCAGCTTTCGCCCCCTGCGATGCCCTCGCCGCCCCTCCGCGATCCCTCTCGCGTCCCCTCGGCGGCCCTTCTGCAAGGCCCTTCAACGCCCTTGGACGCAGTCCGCCGCCGCATTGACGGCGCCTTGACGCCGTTTCGAGGTCGCTCAAGGCCGCTCCGCGGGGTTACATCGGCAGGTGGCTTCGAGACGTTGATCCGTTAAGCGTCATCGGCAACGTCTGCCTTTGATGCCCGAATATATGGCTTCCTGGCGCGACGGAAAGTCAACCGCATATCACTATTGGTGAGTTGAGAGTAAAGAAACCTCTCGGAGCGGCAGTTTTTTCCTGTCAGGATTTGAACTGATCACAAGAAGGTCACTACTGTCTCCTCGAACCTCCGCTCGGGTGATCGCTCATCGGGAGCGACGGTGGAGGAGCACCCGCCCACCAGCGTTTCGGTAGGCGGCTGGAGGAAGAAGGAGCTCGCCTCCGTGGCGTCCCACCGTCGATCCAAACAGCCGAGCCGCGCACGCGTGACCGTGCTCACCGCAACCGCCGCAGCTGCGGTCGCCCTGACCTCACAGGCCGCACAGGCCGACCCGAAGCCGAGCAAGGACGAGGTCAAGTCCAAGGTCGACAAGCTCTACCACGAGGCGGAGAAGGCCACCGAGGCGTACGACGGGGCCAAGGAGAAGCAGCAGAAGCTCCAGAAAGAGGTCAGCGACCTCCAGGACAAGGTCGCCCGCGGCCAGGACGACCTCAACCAGCTGCAGGACCAGCTCGGTTCGGTCGCCAGCGCCCAGTACCGCTCGGGCGGCATCGACCCCTCCGTCCAGCTCTTCCTCTCGTCCGACCCGGACAGCTACCTGGACAAGGCCACCACGCTGGACCAGCTCAGCGGCCAGCAGGTCGAGGCGCTGAAGAAGATCCAGGAGAAGCAGCGCTCCCTGGCACAGCAGCGCAAGGAAGCCACCGCCAAGCTCAAGGATCTCGCGGACACCCGCACCGAGCTCGGCAAGAAGAAGAAGGAAGTCCAGGGGAAGCTCGCCCAGGCGCAGAAGCTCCTCAACTCCCTGACGGCCGCCGAGCGTCAGGCCATGGCGGCACAGGACAGCCGCGCCAGCCGCGACAGCGAGCGGCTCGGCGGCGGCACCTCCGCCTCGGGCCGGGCCGCAGCGGCCTTCGCCGCCGCCCAGCGCGCCATGGGCTCGCCCTACGTCTACGGCGCGACGGGCCCCAGCTCGTTCGACTGCTCCGGGCTGACCTCCTGGGCCTACGCCCAGGCCGGCGTCTCGATACCCCGCACCTCCCAGGCCCAGGCCAACGCCGGTACGCGGATCTACTCCAAGAGCGACCTGCGCGTGGGTGACCTGGTGCTCTTCTACGGCGACCTGAGCCACATCGGCCTCTACGCGGGCGGCGGCCAGATCCTGCACGCCCCGCACACCGGTGCCGTGGTGCGCTACGAGTCCATGGCCAACATGCCCTTCCAGTTCGGCGTCCGCGTCTGATCGGCGTCCGAGTCCGAACGTCCCGTGCCCCGGGCGCCGTTCGGCGCCCGGCGTTCTCCCGGGACGGTAGCCGGTCCCTTCGTGGGGACCGGGCATCCGGCATCGACACCGCGTGTGATGCGTCCGAACGAGCGAATCTCGGATCCGTCGCCGCCTCCGGCATATCCCCGTAATCCACCGCTGACCTGCGCCTGCGGCTGAACCCAACGGCGGCGCACCGGTGTGGCTTTGTGGCCCCTGCGTAGTCGTCTGGTTACTCTCTGGCGTCGCGTTCCCCCGTCTTGGGGGTTCGACAGCGGAAGGAGAGCGGCTACCTGTGGGGTCTCATCGCCGTATCGCCGGGCCCGGCCAGGGCCGGGCCACCCTTGGCACCAGAGTCACCGTCCTGTCCGCCGCCACGGCCACCGCGGCCGCCGCGCTCGCCGCGGTGCCGGCGGGCGCCGCACCGGCGGCGCGCGAGGCCGATGCCAAGGCCGAGGTGGACCGGCTGTACCGGCAGGCAGAGCAGGCCACCGAGGCGTACAACCGGGCCACCGAGCAGGCGACCCGGCTCGCCGCGCAGGTCTCCTCGGCACAGGGCCGGCTCGCCGACGGGCAGCGCCGCATCGAGACGATACGGGGCACGCTCGGGTCGATCGCCGGGGCGCAGTACCGCACCGGCGGCGTCGACCCCACCCTGGGGCTGCTGCTCTCCGCGCAACCGGACAGCTTCCTGGAGGACGCCGCCGCCCTCGCCCGGATCGGCGCCCGCACCGCGGGCCGGCTGAAGGAGTACCAGTCGCTCCAGCGCAGCGTGGCCCAGGACCGTGCCGAGGCCGTCGGCAGCCTGCGCGAGCTGGAGCGCACCCGCCGGGCCGCGGCTCGCCACAAGCACACCGTCGAGCGGAAACTCACCACGGCCCGGCGGCTGCTGGCCACCCTGACCTCGGCCCAGCGCGCGGCGTACGCGCACGCCTCGCGCCCCGGCCAGGTCCCCGCCCCCGGCGCCCAGCCCGCATCGCAGCGCGCGGCCACCGCACTCGCCGCGGCACGCTCGGCGCTAGGCCGCCCGTACGTCTGGGGAGCGAACGGCCCGGCCGGCTTCGACTGCTCCGGCCTCACCCAGTGGGCGTACGCCCAGGCGGGCATCGGCCTGCCACGCACCTCGCAGTCACAGCGCTACGCCGGCAGCCAGGTACCGCTTTCCCAGATCCGCCCCGGCGACCTGGTGGCCTACCGCGAGGACGCCAGCCACATCGCCATGTACGCGGGCCACGGCCAGGTCATCCACGCCCCGTACCCCGGCGCCCCCGTCAGATACGACCCCATCGGAATGATGCCGGTGTCATCGGTGACCCGAATCTGACCTCCCCCGACGGATCGGGGCGCAGCCCCGCCGTATGGGGGCGCGGGGAACTGCGCGAGCAACCGGGAGTGACGGTCCGGTCCGGAGATGAGGAAAGTGCTCGCTGGTGGCGGTGGGGGGCGCGAAGCGCCTGGTGGTTTGGGGCGCAGCCCCGCCGCGTGGGGGCGCGGGGAACTGCGCGAGCAACCGAGAACGACAGCCTCGTCCGGAGACGCCGGAAGCACCCCCTCGCGCCGGCGGGGGTGGGCGCGAAGCGCCCACGGAGGCCCGGGGCCGCCCAGGCCCCGACGACAGCCGCTCGCCGAGAGCCCCGGCCCCCGGCGCCGTACGATCGTGTCCGTGGCGGGTCAAGACGGTGGCAGACGAACGGCACGGCTCTGGAGCGCGCTCGCCGCGCTCTGCATCGCCTCGGCCGCCCTCGTCGGCTGCGACCACCCCGCCCCGGCCGACCCCGCGCAGGCGAACGTCCAGAGCCTCCTGGACCGCCGCGCCCGAGCCGTCCTCGACCGGGACGAGACGGACTACCTGGCCACGGGCGGCGCCGGCGAGGACGCGGCCGCGACCCGCCGCTCGGCGACGGCCTTCCGCAACCTCGCCGCGGTCCCCCTGGAGTCCTGGGCCTACCGCGTCACGTCCTTCCACCGCTCGGGTGCCATCGCGGGCGCCACCGCCGAGCTGCGCTACCGCATCGACGGCTACGACTCCGCCGCCGTCACCGCCTCCCGCGACCTGACCCTGCACCGCAGGGACGGCCGCTGGTACGTCACCGCCGACCGGCCCGCCGAGCACGGCCCCCAGCAGCTCTGGGAGCAGGGCCGGGTGACCGCCGTGACGGGCGCGCACAGCCTCGTCCTCGGCGTCGGCCAGGACACCGCGCGGCTCAAGGACTTCGCACGCCTGGCCGACCGCGCGGTACCCGCGGTGCGGCAGGCCTGGGGCATGGGAAGCAGCGGGCAGGGAGCACCCTCGGCCGAGGGCGGTGGTGGGAAACGGGCGGGATGGTCCGGCCGCGTCCTGGTCGAGGTGCCCGGCTCGCTGGACGGCATGGCGGCGCTGCTGGGCGCGCCCGCGGCCGGCTACCGGGGCATCGCGGCGGTCACCACGGGCGAGACCGGCGGCTCCTCGCGGGCGCCCGCCGACCGCATCATCGTGAACCCGGACGCGTACCGCATGCTCAGCGGCCTCGGCCGGCAGGTCGTGCTGACGCACGAGACCACGCACGTCGCCACCCGCACGGTGACCTCGCCCGCGACCCCGCTCTGGCTCTCCGAGGGCTACGCGGACTGGGTCGGCTACCGCGGCACGGGGCGCACCCCCGGCCAGGCCGCGCCCGAACTGCGGAGCGCCGTGCGCCAGGGCCGGGTGCCCAAGGCGCTGCCGTCCGACGCCGACTTCCGCTTCTCCCAGCAGGCCGACCCGCTCGCCGAGGCCTACGAGGGCGGCTGGCTGGCCTGCCGGATGATCGCGGACCAGTGGGGCGAGGCGCGCCTGCGCGAGTTCTACCGCGCGGTGGGCACCCACACGGAGCGCGCAGGCGCGGTCGACGGCGCGCTCAGGGACGTCCTCGGCATCGACACCGCGGCCTTCACCGCGCGCTGGCGGACCTACCTGCGGACCCAACTCCGCTGAGCGCCCCTGCGGCCATCCGGGGCACCGGGCACCGGGCACCGGGCACCCGGGGGCTCGCGGTACAGAGCGGTCAGAGGGGACCTGCACCCCTTCTGAGGCCAGCGGGGCCGCACCCCGTCCCCGGTCCAGCGGGAGCCGAACCCTGTCCCGCTGAGCGTGAGCCGCACCCCGTTCCCGCTCAGCGGGACCCGACCAGTTCCTCCGGCTCCTGGAGGCTCCCCGGCTCCCCGGCACCCCGCCGGAACGGCCGAACCGTGCGCCGCCAGAGCCCGGCGGCCGCGGTGACCGTCGCGGCCAGCAGCAGGGCGTTGCGGACGGCAAGCAGCAGGATCCCCCAGTCGTCGCTCGCGACCACGTGATCGAAGAAGACGGGGAACTCCAGCGTCGTCACCAGGGACGCGGCCAGCACCATCAGCGCGGACGGCACCATCGGCCCCGCGCGGAACAGCAGGCACACCGCGGCCAGCCCCACCAGCCACACCATGTACTGGGGGCTGATCACGCGGCTGGTCGTGGTGAACATCAGCACGGCGGTGAAGGCCGCGTCCGCGAGCGTGCCCGCCGACCAGGTGCCCGCCCGCCACCGCCACACCAGCAGCCAGCCCAGCGCCAGCACCGACAGCACCTGCGCCAGGGTGCTCACCAACTCCACGTACGGGCCCAGGAACTCCACCGAGCCGTAGCGCAGCGCCACCTCGCCCGGCCAGCCCAGGTTCCGGGCCACGTGCAGCACGAGGGCGCCCAGCGACTCGACCTCGGTGCCGCGGTCCTCCTGGAAACGCAGGAACGACAGCGCCCCCGGCACCACCGCCCACGCCCCCAGCAGCAGGCCCGCGGCGACCACGGCCGCCGTCACCCAGGACCGCACCGTGGCCCGGCCGCGCCGGGTGCCCAGCAGCACCAGCGCGGGCCACACCTTCAGCAGCGCTCCGAACGCCGCGAGCGCCCCCAGCAGCCGGGGCCGGTGGACACCGGCGAGCAGGGCCGCGACGCCCACCGCCGTCACCATCAGGTCGTAGCGCGCGTATCCGGTCGGGCCGAGCAGCGGTACCCCCACCACCCACACCCAGGCGCCGCGCACCGTCCTGTCCGGCCGCCGGGCCGCGCGCAGCAGCATGCCGAGCACCAGCGCGTCCGCCACCAGCAGCAGCACGAAGAAGGCCGTGGCGTACGGCAGGAACGGCAGCAGCGCGGGGGAGAGCACCGCCAGCGCGGCGCCGGGCGGGTACTGCCAGGCGACGTCGGAGGCCGGGAAGTGCCCGGTGCGCAGCACCTCGTACCAGCCGTGGTAGATCACCGACACGTCGCCGGTGACGTCCAGGCCGGGGAAGCGCAGCGCGCCCAGCACCCACAGCAGCAGCACGACCCTGGTGGCGGCCCAGGCGCCGACGACCCACAGCGCCGCCGGTATCCCGCGCGCCGTCCTGGCCGCCATATCCATGCTGTGCCGCTCTCCGTCGTCCGCGCCGCCGCCGGCCGGCTGCCTCCGGTTCCGGATGGGTTCCGGTTCCGGATGGGCTCCGGTCCCGGCTCCGTTTCCGGCTCCGCCATGATGCCGTGCCGCCGTACCGGTCAGCGACCGGGGAGAGCCGTTTCGGTACTCTCGACCGCAATGCACAGGACGCTCATCGTGACGAACGACTTCCCGCCCCGTCAGGGCGGCATCCAGACGTTCCTGCACAACATCGCCCGCCGGCTCGATCAGGACCGCGTCGTCGTCTACGCGTCCACCTGGAAGCGCGGCGAAGAGGGCGCCAGGGCCACCGCAGCCTTCGACCGCGAGCAGCCGTTCACCGTGGTGCGCGACCGCACCACGATGCTGCTGCCGACTCCCCGGATGACCGGCCGCGCCGTCGAGCTGCTGCGGGAACACGGTTGCACGTCCGTCTGGTTCGGGGCCGCCGCGCCGCTCGGCCTGATGGCGCCGGCGCTGCGCCGCGCGGGCGCCACACGGCTGGTCGCGACCACGCACGGCCACGAGGCCGGCTGGGCGCAGCTCCCGGGCGCACGGCAGCTCCTGCGCCGCATCGGCGAGTCCACGGACACGGTGACGTACCTCGGCGAGTACACGCGCCGCCGGATCGCCGCCGCACTGACGCCCGAGGCAGCGGCCCGCATGACCCACCTGCCGCCCGGCGTCGACGAGAAGCTCTTCCACCCCGCCTCGGGCGGCGACGCGCTGCGCGCCCGGCTCGGGCTCGCCGACCGGCCGGTGGTGCTCTGCGTGTCCCGGCTCGTGCCGCGCAAGGGTCAGGACACCCTGGTACGGGCCCTTCCGCGGGTGCTGGCCCGGCAGCCGGAGGCCGTGCTGCTGCTGGTGGGCGGCGGCCCCTACGAGAAGCAACTGCGTGCCCTGGCGGAGCGGACGGGAGTGGCCGGTTCCGTACGGTTCACCGGCCCGGTGCCCGGTGAGGAACTGCCGGCGCACTTCGGTGCGGGTGACGTCTTCGCGATGCCGTGCAGGACCCGGCGCGGCGGTCTCGACGTCGAGGGCCTCGGCATCGTCTACCTGGAGGCGTCCGCGACGGGCCTGCCCGTGGTGGCCGGCGACTCCGGCGGCGCCCCCGACGCGGTGCTTGACGGCGAGACCGGCTACGTGGTCCGCGGTGCGGCCCCCGATGCCCCCGCGCGGACCGCGGACCGCATCCTCACCCTCCTGGCCGACGCGGGCCTGCGCCGCGCGATGGGCGAGCGGGGCCGCCACTGGGTGGAGGAACAGTGGCGCTGGGACCTCTTGGCGGAACGCCTCAGAACCCTCCTCTGAGAACACCGGCCGGGGGCACGCCGACGAGGGGTTGCCCCCGGCGTCCGGCCGCGGGTGCGCCGTGGTTGTTCGCGCAGTTCCCCGCGCCCCTGGTACGGGCACGTCGGGACGGGCTCGGGCCGCTGCCCCGCTGCGGGTGCGTCGTGGTTGTTCGCGCAGGTCCCCGCGCCCCTGACAGGGGCACGTCGGCGTGGGCTTGGGTCCGACTTCTCGCTGCCGGTGCGCCGTGGCCGTTTGCGCAGTTCCCCGCGCCCCTCCCGAGGACGGGCTTACGAGGCCGGTAGCACGCCGGTAGCACGGTGTGCCCCGATAAGGGGCGCGGGGAACTGCGCGAGAAGGTCCCACCGGCGAAAGGCGGGCACGAGACAGCGAGGGGCTGGGCGGAGCCCGACAAGGGGCAGGGCCGCGGGGAAGCGCGCGAAAGCGCGCCCACCGCCAAGTGGCCGAACGGAACCGCAGGGGCCCCGGAACCGTCAGCCCCGGTAGAGCGCCTCGATCTCATCGGCGAAATCCTTCGCCACAACATTCCGCTTGAGCTTCAGCGACGGCGTCAGATGCCCCGACTCCTCCGAGAACTGAGACGGCAGCACCCGGAACTTGCGCACGGACTCGGCCCTGGACACCGCCGCGTTCCCGTCGTCCACCGCCTGCTGGATGGTGGCGAGCAGGTCGGGGTCGTCGCGGAGCGCGGCCACCGGCGTGCCGGGGGGCTTGCCGTGGTCCTTCAGCCAGCGCTCCAGGAACTCCTCGTCGATCGTGACGAGCGCGGCCACGAACGGCCGCGCGTCGCCGACCACCATGCACTCGGCGACCAGCGCGTGCGCACGGATGCGGTCCTCGATCACCGCGGGCGCGACGTTCTTGCCCGCGGCCGTGACGAGGATCTCCTTCTTGCGGCCGGTGATCGTCAGGTACCCGTCCTGGTCGAGGGTGCCGATGTCGCCGCTGTGGAACCAGCCGTCGGCCAGCGCCTCCGCCGTCGCGGCGTCGTTGTTCCAGTAGCCCCGGAACAGGTGCTCGCCGTGCAGCAGCACCTCGCCGTCGTCCGCGATCCTGACCACCGAGCCGGGCAGCGGCTGGCCGACCGTGCCGATCTTCTGCCGGTCCCAGGGGTTGAACGCGGTCGCGGCGCAGGACTCCGTGAGGCCGTAGCCCTCCAGGACCGTGAAGCCGATCCCGCGGAAGAAGTGCCCGAGGCGCTCGCCCAGCGGAGCGCCGCCGGAGATCGCGTACTCGCCCCGGCCGCCGAGCACGGCCCGCAGCTTGCTGTAGACGAGCTTGTCGAACGTCTTGTGCTTCAGTCTGAGGCCGAGCGACGGGCCGGCCGGGGTGTCCAGCGCCCGGCTGAACGCGATCGCGGTGTCGGCGGCCTTGTCGAAGATCTTGCCCTTGCCGTCGGCCTGGGCCTTGGCGCGGGCGGAGTTGTAGACCTTCTCGAAGACCCGGGGCACGCCCAGGATCAGCGTGGGGCGGAAGGCGGCCAGCTCGTCCGTGAGCTGCTTGACGTCCGGTACGCAGCCCAGCTTGATGGGCGCCATCATCGGCGCCACCTGCACGAGGCGCCCGAAGACGTGGGCGAGCGGCAGGAACAGCAGCACGGAGCACTCGCCGGTGCGGAACAGCGGGCGCAGCCGCTCGACGATGTTGCCGCACTCCGCGAAGAAGCTGCGGTGCGTGAGCACGCAGCCCTTCGGGCGCCCGGTGGTGCCCGACGTGTACACGATGGTGGCGGGGTCGTCCGCCTTCGCCACCGAGCTGCGCTCCTCGACCACCTCGTCGGGCAGGCCCGCGCCCGTGGCACGCAGCTGCTCGACGGCCCCGGGGGCGCCGGCCCCGGGGGCGCCGGCCCCGGGCTCGATGCGCCAGATCGGGCCGAGCCAGGGCAGACCCGGCCGCACCGACTCCACCGCGGCCGCGTGGGCGTCGGTCTCGACCACGCAGGCCACCGCGCCGGAGTCGCTGAGGATCCACTGCACCTGCTCGGGCGAGCTGGTCTCGTACACCGGGACGGTGATCGCCCCCGAGCTCCAGATGGCGAAGTCCAGCAGCGTCCACTCGTAACGCGTGCGGGACATCAGTGCGACGCGGTCACCCGGGCGCACGCCGGAGGCGATCAGCCCCTTGGCGACGGACTGCACCTCGAACAGGAAGGCGGCGGCGGTGACGTCCTGCCAGACACCGTTGACCTTGCGGGCGATGACCGCGACGTCCGGGTGCTGAGCCGCGTTTCTGCGGACGATGTCGGTCAGATTGCCGTCCGTGGGGACCTCGTACAGGGCCGGAAGGCTGAACTCGCGCAAGGCTGCTGCTCCTCGTGGGGGCGCTGGCGCCGCCGGGGGAAACGGCGCCGAGGCGCGTCCTTGGAAGGTGGGTTGGGGCTGGGCGCTCCCCCACCGCCTTGGGGGCGTGGGGGATACCCCACCCAGCGCTGGCTGGGGGAGGGCGGACGTGCGATGTGACGGTGCTGTCCAAGGCTCAGCCGGTGAGCTGCGGGCGTCAATGGCCGAAAGCCGCTGAACCGCTGGGCACCCACGGCGCACCGGACTGCCCGGACGTTACCCATCAGTACCGCCTGCGCGGTAGGGGGCCCGGTCAGATGTTTGCCGCGTCACACGCCACGGCCCTGCTTTGCGCACAGTAGTCCACTCCGTTCCCGAGTAGGAAGTTGCCGCAGGTCCGGGTGGTGTGGCCGTGTTCCACCGCTTCGCCGGGAGTCCTACGCTTGCTCGGTATGGGAGGCACAGCATTCGGTCAGCGTCCTGTATACGGCGCACACGGCCGATCAGGCGTCCACGACGCGCGGACGGGGCGGGGTATACGCGGCACCCGCGTTCACGTAGTGAGCGACGTGCACGGCAACGCACGGGATCTGGCGCGCGCGGGGGAGGGCGCCGACGCGCTGGTCTGCCTCGGTGACCTGGTGCTGTTCCTCGACTACGCGGACCACTCGCGCGGCATCTTCCCGGACCTGTTCGGGACCGAGAACGCGCACCGGATCGTGGAGCTGCGCACCGCCCGCCGCTTCGAGGAGGCGCGCGCGTTCGGCGCCGGCCTCTGGTCGGCGATCGGGACGGACCCGCGCACGGCCATCGAGGAGGCGGTGCGCAGGCAGTACGCCGAGCTGTTCGCGGCCTTCCCCGCTCCGACGTACGCCACCTACGGCAATGTCGACATCCCGGGCCTGTGGCCGGAGTACGCGGGGATCGGCACCACGGTCCTGGACGGCGAGCGGGTCGAGATCGGCGGCCGGGTCTTCGGCTTCGTCGGCGGCGGCCTGCGGACCTCGATGCGCACGCCCTACGAGATCAGCGACGAGGAGTACGCCGCGAAGATCGAGGCGGTCGGCGAGGTGGACGTGCTGTGCACGCACATACCGCCGGAGGTTCCCGAGCTGGTCTACGACACCGTGGCGCGCCGCTTCGAGCGCGGCAGCACCGCCCTGCTCGACGCCATCCGCCGCACCCGCCCGCGGTACGCGCTCTTCGGCCATGTGCACCAGCCGCTGGCGCGCAGGATGCGGATCGGCCGCACGGAGTGCGTCAACGTGGGCCACTTCGCGTCGTCCGGCCGGCCCTGGGTGCTCCAGTGGTGAGCGGTCCCGCCGTGGTGGGACACCCGGTGCGGGGCGGTCGGACATGCCGCCGCGGTGCCCGGGGGAGACGGCAGTTCGGGTGGTGCACCGGCGCGCGGTAGCCTTCCGCTGCACGGGCCGCCGTACCGCCCAGGGGCCCGGCACCCGAACCGCGTTCACCCCCCCCGTCCGACACGTTGGCCGGACTGCACCTTGAGGAGCCACGGCGATGGCGGAACACACCAGTTCGAGCATCACGATCAAGGCGGCGCCCGCCGATGTCATGGACGTGATCGCCGACTTCGCCCGCTACCCCGACTGGACGGGCGAGGTGAAGCAGGCGGAGGTGCTGGCCACCGACAATGAGGGCCGCGCCGAGCAGGTCCGGCTCGTCATGGACGCCGGTGCGATCAAGGACGACCAGACCCTCGCCTACACCTGGAAGGGCACCAACGAGGTCAGTTGGACCCTGGTGAAGTCGCAGATGCTGCGCTCCCTGGACGGCGCGTACGTCCTGGAGCCGGCCGGCGAGGAGGCCACGCAGGTCACCTACAGCCTGACCGTCGACGTCAAGATCCCGATGCTCGGCATGATCAAGCGCAAGGCCGAGAAGGTCGTCATCGACCGGGCCCTGGCGGGGCTGAAGAAGCGCGTGGAGACCCGGTAGCCCCGGTGCGGTTCCGTCCCGCCCGCCCATCCCTTTCCGCTCGCCCACGGGGGGCCACCGGGGTGGGCCCCTTGCGGTTGTTTTCCTGGTTACTGGCCGGTGCGGGCTGGTTGCGCAGTTCCCCGCGCCCCTTTGATGCGGTCGGTTCGGGAGGTAGCGCGCTGCCGGGCGTGATGCGCCTGCCGGGGGTACCTCCCACGCCCTTCGGGCAGTGGGGGAGGGCCGTCAGGCCCAGCCCCTTGCGGTCGTCTCCTTGGCCGCCGGCCGGTGAGGGCTTGTCGCGCAGTTCCCCGCGCCCCTTCGTGGTGTTCGGAGTGGTTGGTTCGGGGAGGAGTGGGCTGGCGGGCCTGGCGCGCTTGCGGCCGGTCACTGGGATGTGCCCCTTGCGGTTGTTTTCCTGGCCGCCGGCCGGTGGGGGCTTGTCGCGCAGTTTCCCGCGCCCCTTCGTGGTGCGGGGAGTGGTCACCGTGCGGTCCGCCGTTCTGGACGGAGGGTCGCCGTGCGTACCGTCCTGCTGACCGGACCCGGGGGCGCCGGCCGTACCACCGTGGCCGCTGCGACCGCCGTCGCGGCCGCCCGTGGCGGCACCGCCACCCTGCTGCTCACCACCGATGCCACCGATACCGCGGGCGCGGCCCTGGGCACGCCCACGGGGCCCGTCCCCGTCACCCCGCTGCCCGGGCTCACGGTGCTGCGCCCCGACCCCGCCGCCGGCTTCCGTGCGGACCTGCTGGCCCTCCAGCGGCACGCGTCCGCCACGCTCGACATGCTCGGCACTGCCCCGTTCCACGACGACGAGCTGACGCCCCTGCCCGGCAGCCGGGAGCTGGCCCTGCTGCGCGCACTCTGCGAGGCGGCCGCGGGGCCCCACGAGCTGGTGGTGGCCGACCTGCCCGCCACCACCGAGGCCCTCGGCACCCTGGCGCTGCCCGAGCGGCTCCGCCGCTACCTGCGCAGGCTGCTGCCGCAGGAGCGCCTCGCGGCACGTGCCCTGCGGCCCGTGCTGGGGCGGCTCGCGCGGCTGCCGATGCCCGCCGACGGGCTCTACGAGGCCGCGGGCCGCTGGGACGTGGCACTGGCCACGGCACAGAGCGTGATCGAGGATCCGGGCACCACGGTCCGGCTGGTCGCCGAGCCGGGGGAGTCCGGCGCCGAGGCCGTCCGCACCGCCGCCGCCGGCCTCGCCCTGCACGGCCTGCGGATGGACGGCCTGATCGCCAACCGGCTGGTCCCCGAGTCCTCCGCCGACCCGTGGCTCGGCGGCCTCGCCGCCGCCCAGCGCAAGACCCTCGACGCATGGGCGGGCTCCGGCGGCGACGGCGCGGGGCCCGGCGGGGCGTGCGGGCCGCTGTACCGGATCGCGCACCTGGGCCGCGAGCCCCGCGGGCTCGACGACCTCGCCGCGCTGGCCGCCGCCGCGGGCCCCGCCGGGCTGCCCGGGGCCGGCCCCCGGACGGCCCCCGAGCGGTCCTCGGCGCCCCGTACCCCCGAGCGCCCCGCCCCCGGGACCCCCGCCGGCACCCCGCCCTGGCCGCTGACCGACCACCGCGCCGACGAGGGCGTGCTCGTCTGGCACATCCCGCTGCCCGGCGCCGAGCGTGCCGAGCTCGACCTGGTCAGGCGCGGCGACGAACTCGTGCTCACCGCGGGCCCGTTCCGCCGCGTCGTCGCCCTGCCGTCCGCGCTGTGCCGCTGCACGGTCGACGGGGCCGCCCTGCGCGACGGCGAGCTGCGCATCCGGTTCCGGCCGGACCCGGCGCTGTGGCCCCGGGGCCTGTGACCCGCGCCCCGGGCTCCGGCCGCCGCCCCGCACGGGGCCGCCGTACCATCCGGGACGGCCGTCCTCCACGGGGCCGCCGCACCGCCCGGGATGTCCGAGCGCACGTTTCGTGAAGTTGCCCCCCGGGGTCCGGTACCGTCGAAGGTACGAAGCCGGAACCGTCCGCGGGAGTCAGACCGCCATGAGCGAAGCCGAGCGCCCGGACCTCCCGGAGGACCCCCGGGAGGCGAACGGGCCGCAGAGCCCCTACGACACCCCCAGCCGCCCCGCCCCCGACCCGGATGCGCAGTTCTCGGGACTGGGCGGGAGCGCGCCCGACCCCGATGCCTGGGCGACCGCCGTCGCCGAGGACCTCGCCGAGGAGCGTGCCCGCCGCCGCGCCAGGTACGGGCCCCCGCCGGGCTCGGCCGCCGAGGAGCTGCGCAAGCTCCTGGACGTCGTGGCCGACCGGCTGACCGGACTCTCCGGAGCCGCCGCCCCGCTGCTCGGCACGACCGCGCAGGGCGCCGCCCAGCAGATGGTGCGGCAGGCCGTGAAGCAGGCCAGGGCCGCCGTCGAACCGGTCATCGAGCGCAACCCCGACGTCCTCGACCACCTCGCCGCCGCCGGCTCCGAACTCCTCTCCGCCTACCGCTCGGTGGTGAGCGCGCAGGAACAGCGCTGGACCCGTGGCGGGGACCACGGCCCCGCGGCCAAGGAGGACCACGGGGACCACTCCGTTCACCCGGACCCCCGCAGTCACGGAACGGGCCCTGATCGGCCCGAAGAAGGCCGCGGACCAGGCGAACACATCGACCTGGACTGACTCCCCTCGGGTACGGTTGACCGCAGCGGGGCTCGACCGGAACTGAGGGACACATGGGACTCACCATCGGGGTGGACATCGGCGGCACCAAGATCGCAGCCGGGGTGGTGGACGAAGAAGGTTCGATCCTGGAGACGCACACCGTGCCCACCCCGTCGACCGCCGAGGGCATCGTCGACGCGATCTGCTCGGCCGTCACCGGTGCCGGCGATGGGCACGAGATCGACGCCGTCGGCATCGGCGCCGCCGGTTACGTCGACGACAAGCGCGCCACGGTGCTCTTCGCACCCAACATCCACTGGCGCCACGAGCCGCTGAAGGACAAGGTCGAGCAGCGCGTGGGCATGCCGGTCGTGGTGGAGAACGACGCGAACGCCGCGGCCTGGGGCGAGTACCGCTTCGGCGCCGGCCAGGGCCACGAGGACGTCATCTGCATCACCCTGGGCACCGGCCTCGGGGGCGGCATCATCATCGGCAACAAGCTCCGCCGCGGACGCTTCGGAGTGGCCGCCGAGTTCGGCCACATCCGGGTCGTGCCCGACGGCCTGCTGTGCGGCTGCGGCAGCCAGGGCTGCTGGGAGCAGTACGCCTCCGGCCGTGCTCTGGTGCGGTACGCGAAGCAGCGCGCCAACGCCACCCCGGAGAACGCCTCGATACTCCTCGGCCTCGGCGACGGCACCCCGGACACCATCGAGGGCCGGCACGTCAGCGAGGCGGCACGGCAGGGCGACCCGGTCGCGATCGACTCGTTCCGCGAGCTGGCCCGGTGGGCCGGCGCCGGCCTCGCCGACCTGGCCTCCCTCTTCGACCCGTCCGCGTTCATCGTGGGCGGCGGCGTCTCGGACGAGGGCGAGCTGGTGCTCGACCCGATCCGCAAGTCCTTCCGGCGCTGGCTGATCGGCGGCCAATGGCGGCCGCACGCCCAGGTGCTGGCCGCCCAGCTCGGCAACAAGGCGGGCCTCGTGGGCGCCGCCGACCTGGCCCGGCAGGGCTGAGGCACCGGCCGGGCCCGCCCCGGGGCCCGGCCCCCATCGCGTCCCCGCGGCCCTGCGGGGCCGGTGGTGCGGGGCGACGTCCGCCCCGTCCCGTATCTTGATCGCCATGCCCACCAGCACCGCGGCCGTCACGCCGATACCGCAGTCCCGTACCGAGGAGGACGGCTCCGCCGTCATCCGGGTGCTCAGTTACAACATCAGGTCGCTCCGTGACGATCCGGACGCACTCGCCCGCGTGATCCGGGCCTGCGCACCGGACCTGGTGCTGGTCCAGGAGGCACCGCGGTTCTTCCGGTGGCGCAAGAAGCTGGCCCGGCTGGCCTCCCAGACCGGCCTGGTGATCCTCGCCGGCGGCGCCCCCGCGGCGGGCCCGGCGCTGCTCTGCTCGCTGCGCGCCACCGTCGAGCGCACCGAGGACGTCCTGCTGCCGCGCACCCCGGGCCTGCACCGGCGCGGCTTCGCCGTGGCCGTGGTCCGCTTCGGCCGGGCCCGCCTCGGCGTGCTGAGCTGCCACCTCTCCCTGCAGGACGACGAGCGGCACGCCCAGGCCGGCATGCTGCTGAACCGCCTGGGCGCCCTCGGCGCCCCCCACGCCGTCGCGGGCGGTGACGTCAACGACCGCCCGGAGAGCCGGACGTTCCGGCGCCTGGCCGGAGCCCTGCGGGACTGCTGGGCCGTTGCGCCGTGGGGCGCGGAGCACACCGCCCCGGCCGACGGCCCGCGGCAGCGGATCGACGCGATCTTCGCCACCGAGGGCGTGGAGGTGCTGGCCTGCGGGGTGCCCCGGGACCTGCCCGGGGTGAGCCAGGGCGACCTGACGGCGGCCACGGACCACCTTCCCGTCCTGGCCGCGCTCAGGATCCCGCCCGCTGGATGACGCGCCGGCCCCGTCGACGTCCCGCCGTGGCAGGGCCCGATGCGGCAGGGCCCGATGGGGCGAGGCCCGATGCGGCCCGTGGGGCGCTCAGACGACCGCGCCGCGGCCCGGGTCGTCGTTGTCCTCGTCGCCCGGGTTCATCCGCACCACCAGGGTGATGAAGCCGCCGACGAAGCCGCCGATCCCCAGCGTCGCCAGCCACCACGTCATCTCCCAGCCGAGCAGCACGCTGAGCAGGAGCAGGAGGGGGCCGCCGAGCACGGCGAGCCAGCCGAACCTCGCGGTGGTGTCGCCGGTCGGCAGCGGGGGCGGCTCGGGCGGCACGAAATGGCCCTCGTCGTCGCCGTCGAAGTCGTCGTCGGCGGGGTCGGCGGTGCGGTAGTCCCGCGGGCCGACGCCCGGGGCGAAGGCGACCGAGCCGCCCAGCGCCCGGCCGGCGCGGGGGAACTTGTCGCCCTTCTCGCCGCTCCCGTCCTTCGTGCCGTCCTTGCCGCTCTTCCGGCTCTCCGCGCCGTCCGAGCCGTCCGTACCGTCTGCGCCGGTTTCAGGGGTCCGCTCGGGCCCGCGGCGGCGGGTGGTGCCGCCCGGGGTGCCCTGGGACGGGCCGGGCTCCGGCAGGAGCAGGTTCTCTATCGGCTTGAAGGGTTTGGCACCCGGCGGGTCGGGCGGCTCCTCGCCGTACCCGGCGACGATGGCGGCCCAGGCAGCCTCCTCGTCGAAGGCGGGTTCGTCGGGCGTGGCGGCGGGCTGCTTTGCGCCGTCGTTCTCCGCGCCGCCGTGCTGCGCGGCGGGTGCGTCCTCGTCCGTGCCGTCAGGGGCGTCCGCCGCGGTCTCCGCGGGTGGCTGCGCCCCCACCGGAGCGCCGGGCAGCTTCCCGTGCGGCAGGGCGGGGTCCGCGGCGCCGGGCTCCGCGGCGGCGTCCGTGGTGACCGGCTCCCTGGCGGTGTCAGGGCCCCCGGGCTCACCGGCGGCGGGCTCCGGCAAGGCGGGCTCGGTCCGGGCCGGCTCCGGAGCCGCGGGCTCGGGCTCCGCGGCGCCGGACTCGGGCACCGGGGCGTCCGGCTGCGTGCCGCCCGGGCGCGCCGCGCCGCGGGCGCCGCCCGTGCCCTCCTCGGGCTGCTCCGCGCGCTCGGCCTCGGAGCGGGGTCCGTCCTGCTCAGCCACCGGTGGCCGTCCCTTCCTTGCTGAGAGTGGGGGCGAGCCGGGTGATGAACGCGAGGCTGTCCGCGAGGATCCGGTCCGCGTCGTGGTCCAACGTCGCAACGTGGTAGCTGTGTTCCAGCAGGGTCTCGGTGACATCGGTGGACGACACCCGGCTGAGCACCCGGGCCGTGTCGGACGGCGGCACGACGTGGTCGCGGGCGCTGTGCAGCACCAGCAGCGGCTGGGTGACCTGCGGCAGCTCCCCGTCCACCAGCCGGAAGAACCTGCGCAGCGAGTACGCGCTGTTGAGCGGGACCCGGTCGTAGCCCAGCTCGCGCCCGCCCGGCCTGGCGATGCCCGTACCCGGCCCGCGTCCGTCCGGCTTGGCGATGTCGTCGGTCAGGCCCGGGGCCGAGGGGACGATGTGCCTGAGGACCGGCAGGGCGCGGGACGCGAGGCCGTGCATCTTGATCGCGGGGTTGACCACCATCACGCCCGAGACGGCGGTGCCGTGCCGTGCCGCGAGCCGCAGCGCCAGGGTGCCGCCCATGGAGAGGCCGGCCACGAAGACCTGCGCGCACCGCTCGCGGAGCCCGCGCAACTCGCGGTCCACCTCCGCGTACCAGTCCTGCCAGCCGGTGAGCTGCATGTCCTGCCAGCGCGTGCCGTGCCCGGGGAGCAGGGGGGCCGACACCGTCAGCCCCTGCCCGGCCAGGTGCTCGGCCCAGGGGCGCAGCGACTGCGGGGAACCGGTGAAACCGTGGCAGAAGAGCACGCCGACGTCCCCGCCGTCATGGCGGTACGGCTCGGCTCCGGGGAGTACCGGCACCTTCGGGTCTCCTGTTCGTGAGTGCGGCCTTGCGGTTGTTCGTACCCGGTGTTCTACCCGAGTGCCAGGGCTCCGCGCCGAGGGGCCTGGGGCTTCCCGGTCGCGGGCTCGTTGCGGCCCGGTGGGCCTGGGGTTCGGCGGACTTGGGGCATGGCGGGCTTGCGGTGTGCCTTGCGGTTCTCCGTGCCCCTGCGCTCCGCGGTCTGCGGACGCCGGCGGCGGGGCGGCCGGGCGGTGCGTGCCGACGGGCGCCCGCCGGCGGGTGGGTGTCGACGGTTCCCGCGGAACACGGCCTATTCACCGTACGCGACCCCACCGACACCGACCAGGTCCGTCCGCGAGCTGAGGGGAGCTGCCGGGGGATGCCCGGGGTTCGCACGGGTATGGTCGGACACACAGGAACAGGAGGCACGGGTGATCTACAGCGCGATGAAGTTCTCCTTGGGAGGATCGCTGAAGCTCGCCTTCCGGCCCTGGGTGGAAGGCCTCGACAACGTCCCGGCCGAGGGCGCCGCGATACTCGCCAGCAACCATCTGTCGTTCTCCGACTCGTTCTTCCTGCCCACGATGCTCGACCGCAAGGTCACCTTCATCGCCAAGGCCGAGTACTTCACCACCCCCGGCATAAAGGGCCGGATGACCGCCGCCTTCTTCAAGGGCGTCGGCCAGCTCCCGGTGGACCGCTCCGGGGCACGCGGTGCGGGGGAGGCCGCGATCCGCAGCGGCATAGAGGTCCTGGAGCGCGGTGAGCTGTTCGGCATCTACCCGGAGGGCACCCGCTCTCCGGACGGCCGGCTCTACCGCGGCAAGCCGGGCGGCCTCGCGCGCGTGGCGCTCGCCACGGGCGTGCCCGTGATCCCGGTGGCGATGATCGACACCGAGAAGATCCAGCCGCCCGGCAAGGTCGTCCCCAAGCTGATGCGGCCCGGTATCCGCATCGGCAAGCCGCTGGACTTCAGCCGCTACCAGGGCATGGAGCAAGACCGCTTCGTCCTGCGGGCGGTGACGGACGAGGTCATGTACGAGATCATGAAGCTCTCCGGGCAGGAGTACGTGGACATCTACGCGACCGCCGCCAAGCGCAAGATCGCCGAGGCCGCCAAGCAGGAGCGGGCGCGGAAGCCGGGCAGAGCGGAACGCGCCGGCGTCGCGTAGGCGGTCCGCAAAGGGGGGCGGGGCATGGCAGAGCGCAGGAGAACCGTCAGGATGTCGGTCGAGCAGCCCTTGTGGCGTGCGCTCATGGTCTATCGCCCGCTGACCCTGCTCTACGCGATCGGCCTGTTCGCCGCCGGGTACGACGGGTTCGTCCGGCCCCGGGTCGCCCTCGCCTACCTCGTGGTGCTGACCGCCTGGACCGCCGTCACCTGGCGCAAGGTGAGGGGCGCGAGGGCCTGCACGTGGCCGTTCCTCGTGACCGACCTCGGCCTCGCGCTGACCGGCATCCTGCTGACACCGGTCGCGGCCGAGCACGCCAGGATCGTGGCCGGCGCGCCCACCCTGCCGACCATCTGGACGGCCGGTTCGGTGCTGGCCTTCGCGCTCAAGGGCGGCTGGCGGTGGTCCGCGCTGGCCGCCGCGCTGGTGGGCGTCGCGGACATCGTGCAGCGCGGCGCCCTGAGCCGCGGCACCGTGCACAACGTCGTGCTGGTCTGGGTCGCCGCCATCGCGATCGGCTACGTCGTCGAGGTCGCCCGCGCCTCCGAACGCACCCTGGCCCGCGCCCTGGAGATCGAGGCCGCCACCCGGGAGCGGGAGCGCCTGGCGCGCGACATCCACGACGGCGTCCTCCAGGTGCTCGCGATGGTGCAGCGCCGCAGCAGGGCGCTGGGCGGCGAGGCGGCGGAGCTGGGCCGGCTCGCCGGCGAGCAGGAGGCCGCGCTGCGGGCCCTGGTCAGTACCGGTCTGTCACCTGTCGGGGCCACGGCCTCCGCTGGGGCCACGGCCTCTGCCGGAGGCACTGCCTCTGCCGGAGGCACGGCCTCCGCCGGGGGCGCCGCCCTGGTCGCGGGACCCGGCGCGGACGGGGACTCCGCCGCCGGGTCGGCGTCCGCGACTTCCGGGGCGCCTGGGGTTTCCGGGATGCCCGGGGTTTCCGAGGCGTCCAGCGCCTCCGCGGTGCACGGCGCTTCCGGGGCCCCGGGCGCGGGCGCCGAGGAGCCCGGCGACGGGTTGGTGGACGTGCGCTCCCTGCTCGCCCCCTACGCCGGCTCCCGCGTGACGTTCTCCGAGCCGGGCACCCCCGTCCCGCTGGCCGCTCCCACCGCGAGGGAGCTGGCCGCCGCGGTCGGCGCCGCCCTGGACAACGTCCGCAAGCACGCAGGTGAGCGGGCCCGCGCCTGGATCCTCGTCGAGGACGAGCCGGAGGCGGTCGTCGTCACCGTCCGGGACGACGGACCCGGCATCCCGGCGGGCAGGCTCGCCGAGGCGGCCGGGGAGGGCAGGCTCGGGGTGGCGCAGTCGATCAGGGGGCGGCTGCGCGACATCGGAGGCCGGGCCGAGCTGGTGACGGTGCCCGGGCAGGGCACGGAGGTCGAACTGACTGTTCCGCGGCAGGCGGCTGCGCGGGGGAAGGCGGGTTGAGGACGTGCGCGAGCGGCACGCAGAGGACGCTCCACGGGCACAGGCGGCCGGGGAGGTGCCACGGGAACGGGCCGCCGCGGACGCAGGAGCGGGAGCTGCCGGCGGCCCCTCGGCAGGGCCGGGCCGGCCCCCCGACGGGGACTGCGGGGGCGGCGGCGAGGGCGGAGCCGGGCCCGCCGCAGGGCCGTCCGCTCTGCCCGCCCCGTCCGCCGGGCCGGACGGGGCGCCCGCGGCCCTGAAGGTGATGGTGGTCGACGACCATCCCATGTGGCGTGACGCCGTCGCCCGCGACCTCGCCGAGGCCGGCTTCGAGGTGGTCGCGTCGGCCGGCGACGGCGAACAGGCGGTGCGCCGGGCCAAGGCCGCCGGACCCGACGTCCTCGTGCTCGACCTCAACCTCCCGGCCAAGCCCGGGGTGCAGGTGTGCAAGGAACTCGTCGCCGCCGACCCGGCGCTGCGCGTCCTCGTGCTGTCCGCGAGCGGGGAGCACGCCGACGTCCTGGAGGCGGTGAAGTCGGGCGCGACCGGCTACCTGCTCAAGTCGGCGTCCACGCACGAACTGATCGACGCGGTGCGCAGGACCGCCGCCGGCGACCCGGTCTTCACACCCGGCCTCGCGGGACTCGTCCTGGGCGAGTACCGCAGGCTGGCCGCAGAGCCCTCGCCCGCCGCGTCCGACGAGCCCGGGGCGCCCCGGCTCACGGACCGCGAGAAGGAGGTGCTGCGCCTGGTGGCCAAGGGGCTGAGCTACAAGCAGATCGCCGAACGTCTGGTCATCTCGCACCGCACCGTGCAGAACCACGTCCAGAACACCCTGGGCAAGCTCCAGCTCCACAATCGTGTGGAGCTGGTGCGGTATGCCATCGAAAGGGGGCTTGATGACGATTGACGACATAGCCCCACCTTCGAGTGAATGCTGAAGATCAACTCTCCGTGAAAGCGGCGGAATTGACCATTTGTCCCATGTCGGGGTGACGTGGATCACTATTAGCGTGTGCGTCATCAGCTCCCCTAGGGCGAAGGGACATTTCCATGCGGGTCGGAGTACTGACCGGAGGCGGCGACTGCCCGGGGCTCAACGCCGTCATCCGGGGCGTCGTCCGCAAGGGCGTACAGGAGTACGGGTACGACTTCGTGGGGTTCCGCGACGGCTGGCGGGGACCGCTGGAGGGCGACAGCTTCCAGCTCGGCATCCCCCAGGTGCGCGGCATCCTGCCCCGCGGCGGCACCATCCTGGGCTCGTCGCGCACGAACCCCCTGAAGGTCGAGAACGGGATCCGCAGGATCCGGGAGAACCTCGCCAAGCAGGAGGTCGAGGCGCTGATCGTCATCGGCGGCGAGGACACCCTGGGCGTTGCCGCCCGCCTCGCCGACGAGTACGGCATCAACTGCGTCGGCGTGCCGAAGACCATCGACAACGACCTCTCCTCCACCGACTACACCTTCGGCTTCGACACCGCGGTCGGCATCGCCACGGAGGCCATCGACCGCCTGCACACCACCGCCGAGTCGCACATGCGCGTCCTGGTGGTCGAGGTGATGGGCCGGCACGCCGGCTGGATCGCCCTCCACTCGGGCCTCGCCGGCGGCGCGAACGTCATCCTCATCCCCGAGCAGCGCTTCGACGTCGATCAGGTCTGCTCCTGGGTCACCAGCCGGTTCCGCGCCTCGTACGCGCCGATCGTGGTGGTCGCCGAGGGCGCCATGCCGAAGGACGGCGACGCGGTGCTCAAGGACGGCTCGCTCGACTCCTTCGGCCACGTCCGGCTCTCCGGCGTCGGCGAGTGGCTGGCCAAGGAGATCGAGAGCCGCACCGGGAACGAGGCCCGCACCACCGTGCTCGGCCACGTCCAGCGGGGCGGCACGCCCAGCGCCTTCGACCGCTGGCTGGCCACCCGCTTCGGCCTGCACGCCATCGACGCCGTGCGCGAGGGCGACTTCGGCAAGATGGTCGCGCTGCGCGGCACGAACATCGTCCGGGTGCCGATCGCGGAGGCCACGGCCAAGCTGAAGACCGTCGACCCGGCGCTGTACGAGGAGGTGAGCGTGTTCTTCGGCTGAGCGGTGCCCCCTTCGGGGCGGCAGCGACGGCCCACTCCGGGCAAGTGGTGACCTGACGGTGCCGTCGTGGCTTGTCGCGCAGTTCCCCGCGCCCCTTGAGGACGGGGCTGCGCCCCGATCAGGGGTGCGGGGAACTGCGCGAGCAACCACCACTGGCGGAAGATCCGGGAGCGGCCGAAACCGCCCCGCCCGTGCGGTCCACGACCCGCAGCGTCGGACAACCCCGGACCGGGCCGGGCGGACGACTACGGCTGCAGGTCGCCGGTTCGTGACGGCTGCGCCGTCCACGCCAACAGCTCCCCCACGACGCCGGCCCCGCGCAGCGACAGCACCGACTCCGGATGGAACTGCACCCCCGCGAAGCCCGGCCCGCGCACCGCGTGCACCTCCCCGCTGCCCTCCGCCCGGCTGACCTCCACCCCGCGCAGCGCCAGCGCGGCGGCCCGCTCGTCGTCGCACCGCGCCACGAAGCTGCTGTAGAAGCCGACCGTCTCGGCCCTGCCGAAGAGGTCCACCGTGACCTGCGCGCCCTGGTACGGCACCTCCTTGCGCACGATGTCGAGCCCCAGCTCCGCCGCCAGCAGCTCGTGGCCGAGGCAGACGCCGAGCAGCCCGTGCCGGTGCGTGCGCAGCGCCCCCGCGGCGAGCCCGCGCAGCAGCCGCATCCTCGGGTCCGACGCGTCCGCGGGGTTCCCCGGGCCGGGCCCCAGCACCAGCGGCCCTTCGTGGGCCGCCACCGCCGCCGCGAGGCCCGGCTCGTCGAAGCGCCGCACCGTCACCGTGAGACCCGACGAGCGCAGGACGTGTGCCAGCATCGCCGTGAAGGTGTCCTCGCCGTCGACGACCAGCGCGTGGCCGGCCGCGTCGTCCGGCGCGGCGGGGCGCTCCTGCATCCGCAGCCAGAACGGGGCGAGCGAGGCACGCCGCCCGTCCAGTGCGGCCCGCACCCGGGGGTCGTCGGCCAGCCGCGGCGGCGTTCCCGCCGGGTTCCCGCGGCCGGGGTGGGCGCCGAGCGCGGCCAGCACCCCGGCCGCCTTCGCCCGGGTCTCCGCGACCTCTCCCGCCGGGTCCGAGCCGCGCACCAGGGTGGCGCCGACGGAGACCCGCAGCCGGCCGTCCGGGGCGATGTCGGCGGTCCGGATCAGAATGGGGGAGTCCAGCGTCTGGGCGCCCGAGGCATCCCTGCCGATCAGGGCGAGCGCCCCGGCGTAGTACCCGCGCCCGCCCTCCCGCCCGCGCGGCTCGTACCGTTCGATGACCCGGCAGGCGTTCTGCACCGGCGAGCCCGTCACCGTCGCCGCGAACATCGTCTCCCGGAGCACGTCCCGCACATCCTGCGAGGAGCGGCCCCGCAACTCGTACTCGGTGTGCGCGAGATGGGCCATCTCCTTCAGCCGGGGCCCGACCACCACCCCGCCCATGTCGCCGACGGTGCACATCATCTTGAGTTCCTCGTCGACGACCATCGACAGCTCCTCGATCTCCTTGCGGTCGTCGAGGAAGTCCAGCAGCCCGGCCACCGAAGGGCCCTCGGCCGGATAGCGGTAGGTGCCGCTGATGGGGTTCATCACCACCGTCCCGCCCGGCCGCTCGCCGTCGCTCCCGGCCGCGGGCGCCCGGTCGCCCCCGCCGGACATCCGCACGTGCACCTCGGGGCTGGCGCCGACCAGCGTGCGGGTGCCGGTGTGCACCACGAAGGTCCAGTACGCGCCGCGCTCGCCGACCAGCAGCCGCCGGAAGAGGGCCAGCGCGTCGGCGGCGCCGAAGCCCTCGATCCGGCCGCGGAAGTCGCGCCGGATCACGAAGTTGGCGCCCTCGCCGACCCCGATCTCGTCCCGCAGGACCCGCGCCACGATCGCGGCGTACTCCTCGTCGGGCACGTCGAACCCGCCGTCCGCGACCCGCACGGGGTGGGCGGGCAGCGCGGCCAGCACCTCGTCCAGGGGCAGTTCGTGCGTCTCGTCCGGGACGAGCAGGGCCAGCGGGGTGCCGTCGTCGCGCACGTCGAAGCCCCGCTCGCGGATCTGCCGGAACGGCACCAGCGCCAGCGCGTCGTGCACGGCGCGGCCACCGGCCGGGGCGCCGGCCGGCAGCGGGATGTCCCTCAGGCGCCCCGCCTCGGTGACCCGGCCGAGCAGCACCTCCACCGTGTCGGGGTGGTGACCGGGCGTGTTGCGGCGCAACAGGGCGAAAGGGGGCGCGTCCGGGGCGAGCAGGCTTCTGATGAGCGCGGCGGTGTCGGGGCCGGGGCGCTCGGCATCGTCGGCGGGGTCGGTGCCCTCGTCGGGAGAGGTGGGGCGCATGGCGGGTTCCTTCCGAAAGTCGGCGAGGAACGGGCCGCGGAAACGCCGAAGGCCGCCCCTCGGGCGGCCTCTGCGGTGATGCGGGTGCGCAGTGTCAGTGGGCCGCCTGATGAGCGGTCCACCACCAGTCCAGGGTCGGCTGCGCGAACATGGCCGTGACTGTACACGAACTCCGCGGCGCGTCGGCCGCGGCGGCACCTGTGCCGACTGACGTAGGGCGACCGGTACGAAACGCTCCGTGCGGTACGGGGGGCGGCCCGTGCGTGCCGCGGAGCAGCCCGTGTCCGCAGAGGCGCATGTCTCATCTCCTGGATAATGCGACTTCCGAGGCGTAAGGAAGCCGTAACCTGGGTCCGTGACCGTGAACGCTGAAACCCAGGCCGGTGGAAACACCTGGCAGAACCTGCCCGCGGCGCAGCAGCCCGAGTACCCCGATGCCGAGGCGCTGCGCTCCGTGATCGCGGAGCTGGCCTCGTATCCGCCGCTCGTCTTCGCGGGCGAGTGCGATCTGCTCCGCTCCCGGATGGGCGCCGTGGCCAAGGGCGAGGCGTTCCTGCTCCAGGGCGGCGACTGCGCCGAGGCCTTCGACGCGATCTCCGCCGATCACATCCGCAACAAGCTGAAGACGCTCCTCCAGATGGGTGCCGTGCTGACGTACGCGGCGTCCGTGCCCGTGGTCAAGGTGGGCCGGATCGCCGGCCAGTACTCCAAGCCGCGCTCCAAGCCCACGGAGACCCGCGGCGGCGTGACGCTGCCGAGCTACCGGGGCGACTCCGTCAACGGCTTCGACTTCACCGAGAAGGCCCGCGTCCCGGACCCCGAGCGTCTGAAGCGGATGTACCACGCGTCGGCCTCGACGCTGAACCTGGTGCGCGCCTTCACCACCGGCGGTTACGCCGACCTGCGCCAGGTGCACGCCTGGAACCAGGACTTCGTGAAGTCCTCCCCCTCCGGCCAGCGCTATGAGCAGCTGGCCCGCGAGATCGACAACGCCCTGCACTTCATGCACGCGTGCGGAGCCGATCCGGAGGAGTTCAAGACCGTCGAGTTCTACTCCTCGCACGAGGCGCTGCTGCTCGACTACGAGACGGCGCTGACCCGCACGGACTCCCGTACCGGCCGGCTGTACGACACCTCGGGCCACCTCGTGTGGATCGGTGAGCGCACCCGTCAGCTGGACGGCGCGCACATCGAGTTCGCCTCGCAGATCCGCAACCCGCTGGGCATCAAGCTGGGCCCGAGCACCACGGCCGCGGAGGCGCTGGAGTACGTGGAGCGGCTGGACCCCGACCGCGAGCCGGGCCGGCTGACCTTCATCGTCCGCATGGGCGCCGACAAGGTCCGCGACAAGCTGCCCGAGCTGGTCGAGAAGGTCACCGCGACCGGTGCCACGGTCGCCTGGGTGACGGACCCGATGCACGGCAACACCTTCGAGGCGGCCTCCGGCCACAAGACCCGCCGCTTCGACGACGTGCTCGACGAGGTGAAGGGCTTCTTCGAGGTCCACAAGGAACTCGGCACCCACCCCGGCGGCATCCACGTCGAGCTCACCGGCGACGACGTCACCGAGTGCGTGGGCGGCGGCGACGAGATCTTCGTCGACGACCTCCACCAGCGCTACGAAACGGCATGCGACCCCCGCCTCAACCGCAGCCAGTCCCTGGACCTGGCGTTCCTGGTCGCGGAGATGTACAGGGACCAGTAAGGCCTCCTCTCACCCGATGCGCCCCTGACGGGCGGGGCCCCGTCAGGGACCGCCGCCTCTCAGGGCCGCAGGGGGCTCGCCGCAGGTGGTGGCGCGTGCGCCGCAAAGGGGCGCGGGGAACTGCGCGCTCAGCCAAGACGGGCGGAGAGCCGGGCGAGACAGCAAGGGGCTGGGCCGCCGGGCCTCGCCGCAGGCGGTGGCGCGTGCGCCAAAGGGGGCGCGGGGGACTGCGCTCCCAGCCCGGACGGGCGGAGAGCCGCGCGTGAGGCAGCAAGGGGCCTGGCCCTGGCGACCCGCCGCAGGCGGACGGAAGGAGGCGCGGGGAACTGCGCGCTCAGCCCCCCACCGTCGGAGAGCCGGGCAAGAGGCAGCAAGGGGCTGGACGGGAAGGGCTCGCCGCAGGCGGTGGCGGCGAGGGGCCGAAAAGGGGCCCGCACGGAACCGCCCGCTCAGCCCAAACCGGGTCTGTCAGGATGGAAGCATGGCTCATCCGGTGGGACGCGCATCCCGGCACGCAGCACGGCCGGAGCTCCCACCGGGCCAGCGCCTCCAACGCGGCTGGCCGGTCACCCACTACGGGCCGGTACCGAAGTTCCGGCCCGACCGCTGGGAGTTCCGGGTCTTCGGCGTCACCGCCGACGGCGGCACCACGAGCTGGACCCACGAGGAGTTCTCCGCGCTGCCGTACACGACCGTCACGGCCGACCTGCACTGCGTGACGAAGTTCAGCATGCTCGAAGCGGAGTGGGGCGGCGTGCCCGCCGCGACCGTCCTGGACCTGGCCCCGCCCTCGCCCTCCGCCAGCCACGTGATGATCTGGGCCGAGTACGGCTACAGCTCCAACATGCGGCTCTCCGACTTCACCGCCGACGGAGTGATCTTCGCCAGCCACAAGGACGGCGAGCCGCTCACCGCGGAGCACGGCTTCCCGCTCCGCCTGATCGTTCCGCACCTCTACGCCTGGAAGGGCCCCAAGTGGGTGCGGGGCATCGAGTACATGGCCGCCGACCGCCGCGGGTTCTGGGAGGAACGCGGCTACCACAACATCGGCGACCCCTGGCGCGAGCAGCGCTACTCCTACCAGGAGGAACCGGGGGACGGACCGGAGCTCTGAACGACCGGGCGCCCCGAGCGCGGCCTGTGCCACGCCCGGGGCGCCCGTCACGCTCGTACTGTCAGGAGCCCAGGAGCCCAGGAGCCCAGGAGCCCAGGAGCCCAGGAGCCCAGGAGCCCAGGAGCCCAGGAGCTCAAGGGCCCACCGGCCCGGCCATCGGCTACTCCCCGGCCGTCCGGCCGGCGACTCAGTGGTGGTACTGATGAGCCACCGCATGCCCCTTGCCGCGCCCGATCATCCAGCGGTTCACCGGCGTGGTGACCAGGAACGCCAGCACCAGCGAGATCCCGAGGGAGACCCAGAAGAGCAGGTCGACGAGGTGGGCGTCCATGGCCGCGGGCCAGACGGCGATGGTGCCGTTGTCGATCAGCTCCATCACGGCGATGGAGACGGTGTCCGCCGCGAGCGCGACCCGCACCGCCGCCCGCAGGCCCACACCCGCGGTCAGCACGCCGCGCAGCGTGAGCGAGTAGCCGAAGAAGAACGCCAGGACGATGGCGAGCAGGGTGGTCGGCAGGTTCCCCCAGCCGAGCGCGGTGCCGACGACCATGCCCAGCACCTCTCCGATGGCACAGCCGGTCAGGCAGTGCAGAGTGGCCCGCGCCGCCGTCGCCCAGGTGGCCGGGTGGGTGGCGCCTGCCGCTGCGTGGTGAGCGTGCTCGTGGCCGGCCGTTTCGTGAGTGTTCTCCAGCATGGTGCCCCCTGGTCCGGTGTGATGTCCTTACCCGAGTGAACGTCATACCCCCTAGGGGTATTCCCGATCCGGCCGCTACTCCCGGAGTTTCTTCAGGAGCGCCGCGTCCTGGGCGTGCTTCTCCTTCGGCCCGGGCGTCTCCAGGATCAGGGGCACGTTCTCGGTGGCGGGGTGGGCCATCAGCGCCCGGAACGCCTCCTCGCCGATGTGACCGGCGCCGATGTTCTCGTGCCGGTCCTTGTGGGCGCCGACCACGTCCTTCGAGTCGTTGGCGTGGATCAGCTTCAGCCTTCCCTCGCCGATCGTCTCCACCAGCAGGTCGAGGGTCTGCCGCGTGCCGTCCGGGCCGGTCAGGTCGTGGCCCGCCGCGAAGATGTGGCAGGTGTCCAGGCAGACGCCGAGCTTCGGGTGGTGGTCCAGCGCGTCGAAGTAGGGCCCGAAGTCCCACGTCCTGGAACAGAGCGAGGCCCCCTGGCCCGCGGTCGACTCCAGCAGCAGGTACGGGTCGTCGTCGTGGGTCAGCTCGTCGAGCAGCGGAAGCAGCCGCTCCCGTACCTGGGCGAGCGCCACCGCGCGCTGCCGCCCGCCCGTCGCGGAACCCGTGTGCACGACGACGCCGAGCGCCCCGATGTCACGGCCGCGCCGCAGAGAGTGGCGCAGCGACACCACCGACCGCTCCACCGTCTCGGCGGTGTGCGAGCCCATGTTGATCAGGTACGGGGCGTGGACGTAGGCGGGGATGCGCTCCGCGGCACAGGCCTCGCGGAACTTCTCGTCCTGCTCGGGGTTGCCCGCCGGGGTCGCCCAGCCGCGCGGGTTCGCGACGAAGACCTGCACGGTCTCGGCACCCATCTCGCGCGCGTACGACAGCCCGGCCGAGGCCAGGCCGCCGGCCACCGGGACATGCCCGCCGACCGGATTGCGCGCCACCCCGAGGGGATCATGTACTCGGCTACTACGGCCGGTTCGGCTGCTCACACGGGACAGGGTGCCATGCCGGAGGCCCAGCCCTGCCCTAGCCCACCTTGAGGGTGATCGTGCCCCCTTCGGGGGCCTTGTCGCCGCCCTGTACCGACTGGTCCTTGACCTTGTCGCCGAAGTCGAGGAAGCCGCGGTCCACGTCGACGTCGAAGCCCGCGTCCGTCAGCTTCTGCTTGGCGTCGTCCACGTTCTGGCCGACGACGTCCGGCACCTCGATCATCTCGGGACCCTTGGAGAGCGTCAGGGTGACGACGTCGCCCTCGCCGGCCTGGGTGTCCTTGCCCGGCGACTGGGCGGCGACCGTGCCCGCGTCGAAGGGGGAGCTGACCTGCTTGTCCGCGACCTTGACGCCGAAACCGGCGTCGTGCAGATCCGCGGTCGCCTCGGCGGCGGACTCGCCGCCGACGTCGGGGACGTCCACCGGCTCGCCCCTGCTGACCGTGAGCGCCACCGCGGATCCCGCCCTGAGGTTGTTTCCGGCGGGCGGGTCCGTTCGGATCACGGCGCCCTTCTCGACGGCGTCGCTGAACGTCCTGTTGACCATGCCGGGCGCCAGGCCCGCGCCCTTGAGCTGCGCCCTCGCCTTGGACAGCGGCACGTCCTGGAGATCGGGCACCCGGACCGTCCGCGGGCCGAGCGAGATGGTCAGGCCGACCTCGTCGTGGCTGCGGATGCGGCTGCCCGCCTTGGGGTCGCTGGCGATGACCGTGCCCCGCTCGTCGGTGTCGCTGTACGCGTGCTTGATGTCACCCGTCTTCAGGTCGGCGTCGGCGAGCCGCCGGCTCGCCTCCGACTCGGTCTTCGCCAGCAGCGGCGGCACCCGGGTGAACTGGCCGGAATTGATGTACCAGACGCCCACGCCCAGGCCCAGCACGGCGAGCACCGCGATGATCAGCGCCAGGGTGCCGCGCCGGGGGCGCGGGCGGCGGCGCACCGGGGGCGGGCTCTCCAGCCGGCTGGTGGAGTGGTGCATCGCCACCACGTCCTCGCGGGCGCTGCCGCCCGCGTGCCGGCGCCTTCCGGACCGGGCGCCGACGGCGGCCCGCAAGGCGCTCGGGATCACGCTGGTGCGGTCCTCCGCGTTGTCGTGGGCGGTGGCACGCGCGCCGGGCGGCAGGGCGTCGAGCTGCTCGCTCGTGAGTGCCTGCCGAGCGCGCCTGGCGTCCGCGAGCAGGGCGACCGCGTCCTGCGGGCGCGCCTGGGGCGCCCGCGCCGCGGCGGAGGCCACGAGTGCGTCCAGCTCGGCGGGCATCCCGGGGACGGAGGCCGACGGGGCCGGCACGTCCGTGCTCAGATGCTGGTAGAGCACCTGGGCGGCGGAGTCGCCGGAGTGCGGCCTGGCGCCGGTCAGCATCTCGTACAGCACGACACCGCAGGCGTAGACGTCGACCCGGGGGTCCGCGGTGCCGTGCTCGATCTGCTCGGGGGCCAGGTAGGAGACGGTGCCCAGGACGGTGCCCGTGGTGCTGGTGATCGTGTTCACGGCGCGTACCAGGCCGAAGTCCGCGACCTTCACCCGGCCGTCGTCCCCTATGAGGACGTTCTCCGGCTTCATGTCGCGGTGCACGAACCCGGCGCGGTGCGCGGCGCCCAGCGCGGCCAGCACGGGCTCCAGGATGTCCAGCGCGGCCCTCGGGCGCAGGGCGCCCCGCTCGCGCAGCACGTCGCGCAGGGTGCAGCCGGCGACGTACTCCATGGCCAGGAAGACGTAGCCTCCGTCGGTGCCCTGGTCGTAGACCCCGACCACGTTCGGGTGGGCCAGCCGGGCGACCGACTTCGCCTCGCGGATGAAGCGCTCGACGAAGGAGGCGTCGGCGGCGAGCGCCGGATGCATCACCTTCAGCGCGAGCACACGGTCGAGGCGGGTGTCCACCGCTCGGTAGACCGTGGCCATCCCGCCCACCGCGATGAGCGCGTCGATGCGGTACCGGTCGTCGAGGACCTGCCCGATCAGCCGGTCCGAGAGGGTCGTGTCCACGAAAGGTGAGTCTACGAGCCGTCACCGACAACCCGGACCACACGGACGTCCCCGGTGCGGGACTGAAGCCGTCCCGTGACGGCCGACCCGGCAGCCGGGGCCGCCGTGGTGGCCGGTCGCGGACCGGACCGCCACCGGCCCGAGGCGGCGGTCCGGGTCGCAGCCGGGCCACCGGCCCGAGGGGTGTTCCGGGTCACGGCCGGGTCACCGGCACCCGCTCAGAAGGCCGGGCGTTCCGGGTCCAGGCGGGCCAGCCCCTCCGCCGGGGAGGAGGCCTCGGCGAAGTGCCGGCGCGGGATGCGGCCCGACCGGTACGCGAGCCGCCCCCCGGCCACCGCGAGCCGCATGGCCTCCGCCATCAGCACCGGCTCCTGGGCGCGGGTCACCGCCGACGCCAGCATCACCCCGGCGCACCCCAGCTCCATCGCGAACGCCGCGTCGGAGGCGGTGCCCGCACCGGCGTCCAGGATCACCGGCACGCGCGCGTGCTCCACGATGAGCTGGAAGTTGTGGGGGTTGCGGATGCCGAGCCCGGAGCCGATGGGGGAGCCGAGCGGCATCACCGCCGCGCAGCCCACGTCCTCCAGCTTCCGGGCGAGCACCGGGTCGTCGTTGGTGTACGGCAGGACCGTGAAACCGTCGTCGACCAGGGTCTCCGCGGCGTCCAGGAGCTCGACGGGATCGGGCAGCAGGGTGCGCTCGTCCGCGATGACCTCCAGCTTGATCAGGTCACCGCCGAGCGCCTCACGCGCCAGGCGGGCGGTGAGCACGGCCTCACCGGCGGTGAAGCAGCCCGCCGTGTTCGGCAGCACCTGGATGCCGAGCCGCTCCAGGACGGAGAGCACCGAGCCCTGCACGCCCGGATCGAGGCGGCGCATCGCGACCGTCGTCAGTTCCGTGCCCGACGCGATCAGGGACCGCTCCAGGATGTCGAGACTGGGGGCGCCGCCGGTTCCCATGATCAGGCGGGAGCCGAACGTCCTCCCGCCCAGCACGAACGCGTCGTCTGCCATCTGCGTCACCCTCCCTGGACGGCGGTCAGGACCTCGATGCGGTCCCCGTCCCGCAGCGGGGTACGGGGCCACTGCGCGCGCGGGACGACGGTTTCGTTGAGGGCGGCGGCGATCCCGGAGGACGCCGCGGAGATCCCGGCGACGAGCGCGTCGAGCGTCGTCCCCGAGGGCACGTCCTGGCCCTTGCCGTTGACGGAGACCGATACGGAAGCGGTCCTGCCGGTCATGTCCTCTGCTCCCTTCGCTCTGCCTCGCTGAAGCGTCGCGGGGTGAAGGCGCGTGCGTCCTCGGGAAGTTCACCGGTGGTCAGGACGTGCGCCATGATGTCGCCGGTCACCGGGGTGAGCAGGACGCCGTTGCGGTGGTGCCCGGTCGCGAGCAGCAGCCCGGGGAGCGCGGTGGGCCCGAGCAGCGGCGCGTTGTCCGGGGAGCCGGGGCGCAGTCCCGCGGAGCTCTCGGTGAAGGGCAGTTCGGTGATGCCGGGCACCAGGTCGTGGGCGTCGCGCAGCAGTTCGTACACGCCGCCCGCGGTCACCGTGGTGTCCCAGCCGAGTTCCTCGCTGGTGGCGCCCACCACCAGCTCACCGCTCAGCCGCGGCACGAGGTAGACGCTGTTGCCGCGCACCACCGCCCGTACCGTCCGGCTCAGGAACGGCGCGTGCGAGGCCGGCACGGTCAGCCGCAGCACCTGCCCCTTCACCGGCCGCACCGGCGCCAGAACGCCCTCGGGAACGCCCGCGAGGCGTCCGCTGAGACTGCCGCCCGCCAGCACCACCTGCCCGGCCGAGGCCCGGGTGCCGTCCTCCAGGACGACGCCCGAGGCCCTGTCCCGCTCCACCGGCAGGCGTGCGGCCCACTGCCGATGGAAATGCACCCCGGCGCGCTCGCAGGCCGTCAGGAGGGCCGCGGAGAGCCTGCGCGGATCGATCTGGTGGTCGCCGTCCACCCGCAGGCCGCCCTGCACGCCCGGGGCGAGCATCGGTTCCAGACGGCGGCACTCACGGCCCGTCAGCCACTGCGGGTCCAGCCCGAGTCGCTGCTGGAAGGCGTGCAGTTCGCGCAGGTGGGCGCGGTCGTCGGCGTCGAGCGCGACGGCCAGGGTGCCGCAGGCGCGGTAGCCCAGATCCGCCACGCCCGACGCCTCGGACAGCTCCTGTGCGAAGTCCGGGTAGCGCCGCGCCGAGGCCATGTTCAGGCCGAGCAGGGTCTGCTCGCCGTAGTGCAGCTCGGTGACCGCGGCCAGCATCCCCGCCGCCACCTGTGCGGCGCCGCCGCCCGGCGCCGGGTCGACGACGGTGGTGCGCAGCCCGTGCTGCGCCGCGCGCCAGGCCGTCACCAGGCCGATGACGCCGCCCCCGACCACCAGCACGTCCCAGGACGTGCCGCTGGGCGGTGCGGCCGTGGCCGTGTCCCGCGCGAGCGGTGTGGAGGTCCCGGTGCCCCCTCCCGGCGGAGGGGAGGCCCCGGTGTCCGGTGCGGGCGGTGCGGACGTCCCGTCGTCGCGCCCGGGTGGTGTGCCGCCCGGCGGACGTCCTGTGGGGCGCGGCCCGTCCGCCGGGGGCGGACCGCCTTCGTCACGGGGTCGCATGGGTGTCAAGACCCTCCCTTCGCCGGCATGACCCGGATCAGGTTCGTACGGTCGGAGGCCGTCCCAGCCTCCCTCTCAGCCCGGTGCGTCCGGGCTCCCGCGGAGCTCTTTCCTGCGGCCCACCCTAGCCCCTCACCGTGCGACCCAGTAAGGGAGCCGCATTCCGGGGGCCCTCCCAGGGAGTACGCCTCGGGGAACGGCTGACTGACGGAAAGTCACGCGCTTATGGTGATCGGGTGAGCGAGCAGACGGGACCGGAGAGCCGGTCACACCAGCTTCAGGCGGAGCGCCGCATCGTCGTGGTGGGGGCCGGCATGGCGGGCGTGCAGACCGCCGTCGCCCTGCGCGAGCAGGGCTTCGACGGCCCGGTCACCCTGCTCGGCGCGGAGGTCCACCCGCCGTACGACAGGCCGCCGCTGTCCAAGGCCGTGCTGCTCGGCAAGGCGGAGGGCTCCGCCTTCGACATCGACTTCGACGCGCTCGGTGTCGAGCTGCGGCTCGGCCAGGAGGCGACCGGCCTGCGGCCCGCCGACCACGAGGTGGACACCCCCCAGGGTCCCGTCCCCTACGACGTGGCGGTGATCGCCACCGGTGCGGAGCCCGTCCGGCTGCCCGGCGCCGAGGACATGCCGGCCGTTCACCTGCTGCGCACCCTCGACGACGCGGAGCGACTGCGCCCGGTACTCGCCGCGCAGCACGACATCGTGGTCGTCGGGGCCGGCTGGATCGGGGCCGAGTTCGCCACGGCGGCGCGTGAGGCGGGCTGCGAGGTGACCGTCGTGGAGGCCGCCGACCAGCCGCTCGCCGGCGCGCTGCCCCGGGAGGTGGCGGCACCCATGGCGGACTGGTACGCCGAGGCCGGCGTAAGGCTGCGCACGCGCGCGCGGGTGGCCCGTCTGGAGCCCGGCGGCGTGGTCCTCGACGACGACACCCGGCTGCCCGCCGGGGCCGTCGTCGTCGGCGTCGGCGCCCGCCCCGCGACCGGCTGGCTCGCCGGTTCCGGGATCGCGCTCGGCACCCACCGCGAGGTCCGCGCGGACGACGGCCTGCGGACCTCGGCGCCCGACGTGTTCGCGGTGGGGGACTGCGCGTCGTTCCCGTCCGCGCGCTACGGGGAACGGCTCCTGGTGCACCACTGGGACAACGCCCTCCAGGGACCGCGCACCGTCGCCGCCAACATCCTCGGCCTGACCAGCGCGGTCTACGATCCCGTGCCGTACTTCTGGTCGGAGCAGTTCGGCCGGTTCGTGCAGTACGCCGGGCACCACACGGGCGCCGACTCGCTGGTGTGGCGGGGCGACCCCGCGGGCGCCTCCTGGTCGGCCTGCTGGCTCCGCGGCACCCAGCTGGTCGCCGTCCTCGCCGTCAGCCGCCCCCGCGACCTGGCCCAGGGCCGCAGGCTCATCGAGTCCGCCACGCCCATGGACCCGGCCGCCCTCTCCGACCCCACCCGGCCCCTGAAATCGGCCACAGCCTGAGGGTCCTGCCGACCGTGCCCGCCCCGCGGCGCGCCTCGCCGGAGGCGCCCCGCTTCCGACTGCCGGTCCAAGATGGCACGCTTGTCCTGTGACCGAGATTGACGCAAAGATCGATGCTCTCGTCCCCGCCTGGCTCACCCTCCCGGACATCGCCGAACGGCTCGACGTGGAGGTGACGCGCGTCAGGCAGCTGGTCAAGGAGGGCCAGCTGATCGCTGTGCGCCGCGGTGAGAACAGGGCATTGCACGTTCCGTCCGACTTCATCGACGGCGACAAGGTCGTGAAGGGCCTGACCGGCACCCTGACGCTGCTGAGGGACGACGGCTTCACCGACGAAGAGATGCTGGAGTGGCTCTTCACCCCGGACCCGAGCCTGCCGGGCACGCCCGCGCAGGCGCTCAGCGAGAATCGCGGCACGGAGGTGAAGCGCCGCGCCCAGGCGCTCGCCGTCTGATTCGGATCCGCTGACTCCACGAACAGCCGCGCGTACGGGCCGCGGCCACCCCGCGGCCCGTACGCCGGGACGTGCGCGTCCCGCGCCCGCCCGCGGACCCGGGCCGATCCACCGCCGCCACCGACGACCCCTGGGGGGACCCCGCCGTGCCCAGCACCAGCCAGAGCGCCATCCCGGCCCCCGGCCCCGCCGCCGAGCCCGGCACCCTCAGGGACCGGCTCGCCGACGCCCGCCTGTACCTCTGCACGGATGCGCGCAAGCGGCAGGGCGACCTGCCCGAGTTCCTGGACGCGGCCCTCGCGGGCGGTGTCGACATCGTCCAGCTGCGCGACAAGGGCATGGAGGCCGCGGAGGAGCTGGAGCACCTGCGGGTCGTCGCCGACGCCTGCCGCAGGCACGGCAAGCTGCTCGCGGTGAACGACCGCGCGGACGTCGCCCACGCCGCCGGCTCCGACGTGCTCCACCTGGGCCAGGGCGACCTTCCCGTACCCGCCGCCCGGGCCGTACTCGGCGAGCGGGTCCTGATCGGCCGCTCCACCCACGCCGAACCGGAGGCCGCGGCCGCGGCCGTCGAGGAGGGCGTGGACTACTTCTGCACGGGCCCCTGCTGGCCCACCCCCACCAAGCCGGGCCGGCACGCGCCGGGCCTCGGTCTTGTGCGGTACACCGCGTCCCTGGGCACCGACCGCCCCTGGTTCGCCATCGGCGGCATCGACCTCGGCAACCTGGACCAGGTCCTCGACGCGGGCGCCCGCCGGGTCGTCGTCGTGCGCGCGATCACCGGCGCGGACGACCCCGCGGCGGCGGCCGCGGAGTTCGCCAAGCGCCTGCGGGCCTCCTGATCCGGTACACCGCCTGATCCGGTGCCCGGCACGGGACCGTCTCCGGCATGGCACCGCCACGTCACCCGCCCTGGCACACCCTTGTCACCCTTGTCACCGGCACACACCGCCTGGCAGGAATCGGCCAACACCGGAGCGACATACCGTGGCACACCCGCCCGTCACGTGGGCACCCGTAAGTCGGCATCCCGGCAAACAAGACAATTGACCTTGCTCCGGTTTGGTCGCGCCCCGCGTCTGGCTAGTCTGCCCGTATGGCCTTTGGCACCGCATCCACCAGGATCGACCGCGCACCCACCGTGCGCGACATGCTCGCGTCCGGGACGACCACGTACTCCTTCGAGTTCTGGGCACCCAAGACCCCGAAGGGTGAGCGGAACCTCTGGAACGCCCTGCGCAGGGTCGAGGCGGTGGCACCGAGCTTCGTCTCGGTCACCTACGGGGCGGGTGGCTCCACCCGCGCCGGCACCGTGAAGGCCACCGAGCAGATCGTCGCCGACACCACGCTCACCCCGGTCGCGCACCTCACCGCGGTGAACCACTCGGTCGCCGAGCTGCGCAACATCATCGGGCAGTACGCCGACGCCGGGATCCGGAACATGCTCGCCGTGCGCGGCGATCCGCCCGGCGACCCCATGGGCGACTGGGTCCCGCACCCGGAGGGCCTCACCTACGCCGCCGACCTGGTCCGCCTGATCAAGGAGTCCGGTGACTTCTGCGTGGGCGTCGCGGCCTTCCCCGAGATGCACCCCCGCTCGGCGGACGAGGACACCGACATCCGGCACTTCACCGACAAGTGCCGGGCGGGCGCCGACTACGCGATCACCCAGATGTTCTTCCAGCCCGAGTCGTACCTGCGGCTTCGGGACCGCGCCGCGGCGGCCGGCTGCGACACGCCCATCATCCCCGAGGTGATGCCCGTGACCAGCGTCAAGATGCTCCAGCGGCTGCCCCAGCTCAGCAACGCCGACATCCCCGCAGCGCTCACGGAGCGCATCCTCGCCGTCCAGGACGACCCCGCGGCGGTACGCTCCATCGGCATCGAGTTCGCGACGGAGTTCTGTGCACGGCTGCTCGCCGAAGGCGTCCCGGGGTTGCACTTCATCACGCTCAACAACTCCACGGCGACGCTGGAAATCCACGAGAATCTGGGTCTGCACCAGCACCAGGGCTAGCAGCGGCCTTACGCTTGCCCGGCAGGGCGTGGCAAACCGCACGACCGTAAGGGAGGGGCGTACATGGGCATGACGGTCCTCTACATCGCGTTCGGTCTGGTCGCGCTCTGGCTGCTGGGCGAGGTGCTGCTGCAGTACAAGGCACGCCTGCGCTGGCGGCTGCTCGCCTTCGTCGGCTTCCTGGGCGTGGTGGTCGGCGTCGTGATGCCGTCCATCGTGGTCATCGTGATCGGCGCCATCGCCTTCGCCGTCGGGCAGACATGCGTCACCCTGTCGTTCCGCCGCGGCTTCACCACGGGCTGGGCGCTGGGTGGAAGGCCGGGTGCGAGCAGACGCCGCAAGGGCGACCCGGGCGCCCACCAGGACCCCACCCTCCAGGTCTCCGACCTGGAGTACGAGCCGGCCGGCTCTCCCGACGCCTACGACGGCCAGGACGCGTACGGTGCCCAGGACGCGTACGAGGACACCGGCTCGTACGACACCGTCGGCGCATACGGCGACACGGGCGCGTACCAGGCCGCCGGCGCCTATGACGGCCCCGACGCCTCCGACACCCCGCCGCACCCCGAGCAGCCCTACGCCGCGGCCGGTGCGCCCGGGCCGCTGCCGCCCGAGCAGCCCCCGGCCCAGGTCTACGAACCCGAGCCGTTGCCGGAGGACACCGGCCAGTACGGCATCTACACCAACGCGCCCGCCTACGGTGCCGAGGGCGACGGCGGCTACGGAAACGGCTACGACGACAGCGGCTACGGCTACCCGCCGGCCGCGGCCCCCGACAACCCCGCCTACGCCTCGGCGTCCGCGCAGCAGGCGGGCTACGGCGGCACCGAGTACGGGTACGACGGGTACGCCACGGGCTACGACCAGCAGCAGTACACCTATGACGCCGGGCAGCAGGTGTACCAAAGCTGGGTCGCAGACCCGTACGCGAACGGCGCGGCGGGACAGCCGGACGGCGCGGCGGGCACCCAGGGCTACGGCACCGAGCAGCAGTACGACCCCTACGCCCAGCAGGGCTACCCCCAGTCCTATCCGGCCCAGGATCCCTACGCGGGCGGCTCGTACGGCACGGACACGCCTCCCGGCGGCGTCTGGATGCCCCAGCAGCGTGGCATCGAGGACGGCTACGGCGGTGACCTGCCGCCCGAGCAGTCCTACCCGTACCAGGGCCACCCCCAGGGCGCCTACGACCCCGCGGCGGCCGGCTACGACCCCGCGGCGGGCTACGACCCCACCACGGGCCACGACCCGGGCTACCGCGACCAGCAGCACCGCTACTGACACACCCCGGCTACCCGGGGCGCCTCGGCGTCATCGAGCACGGCGACGGGCCTACAAGCACGGGTGGCGGCCGCGTTGGCCGGGGTCATGCCGCGGTCGAGCTTTCCGGGGCGCCCGCCGCCCTGGCCGCCGTGCGGCCGTCACGTGCGGGGCCAGGGGCCTCGGCGGGCCGCTCACCGCGAGCCGCGGAACTGCGAGCCCTCCACGATCAGTCCGGCGACCAGCGCGCCCGACATGCCCGCGTGCGGCAGCCCCCCTCCGGGGTGGGACCAGCCGCCCACGGTGAACAGCCCCGGCAGACGGGTGGTGTTCGAGGGGTGCAGCAGCCGGCCGCCCGCTGCGGCCAGGGAGGGCGGCGGGACCGCTCCGCCCTCCGCGCCGGTCGCCTCGGCGACGTCCGCGGGGGTCCGCACCTCATGCCAGAGCAGACGTTCGCGCAGCCCGGGAACGGCCTCCTCCGCGCGCGTGAGCACCCGTTCGACGTCCTCCTCGGAGACCGCCGCGCCCGCGGGCACCGTGGCGGTCACCGTGACGGCCTCGTGCCCGGGGTCCGGCACGGACTCCGGGCCGTCGGGGCGCAGCACGCCGACCGTCGGCTCCGCGGGCAGGCCCGGGGCGGCTCCGAAGAGCCGGTCGAGCTCGCCTTCGCGATCGGGGGTGTGCACCACCGTGCGGTGTGCGGCATCGGACGGGCGGGCGCCCCGCAGAGCGAGCAGCACCGTCAGGCGGCTGGGCAACCCGGACCGGCCGGGCACCTCGCCCGCGGCACGGGCCGGGACTCCCGCCAGCATCCTGTCCAGCACGCCCGGCGCCACGCCGGCCACTACGAAGCCGGCCTCCTCGACCGTGCCGTCCGCCAGCTCGACGCCCGCCGCCCTGCCGTCCTTCTCCACGATCCCCGCCACCGGAGCGCCGAAGCGGAACTCGACCCGCCGGGCCACGCAGCGCTCGTACACGGCCCGGGCGAGCGCCCGCAGGCCGCCGCGCACCGCCCACATGCCGAACGTCTGCTCCAGATACGGCAGTACGGCAGCGGAGGCCGGGGCCGTCCGCGGGTCCATGCCGGCCGCGAGCGCATGGTGCTCCAGCAGCGCGCGGAGCCGGGGCTCGCCGCCGAGCTCCAGCTCCGCGATCTCCGCGAGGGTGGCCGCGGAGCGGTCCTTGCGCAGCAGGCGGCGCCTGACGGCCGCCGGATACGGCTCGCGCTCCCCGAGCACCCGCCAGTTCGGCCACAGCGGCTCCTCCAGCAGCGGGCGGCGCGAACGGTCCCATGCCTCCCGCGCGCGGTTCATGAACGCCGCCCAGAGCTCGCCGGCACCGCCGCCGAGGGCCGTGTCGAGGGCCGCACCGACGGCGGCCCGGGAGGCGTTCGCCAGACGGACGTCCGTGCCGTCCGCGAACAGATGGCGGGCCGCGGGCTCGACCTGCGTCAGCCCCACGCACTCCTCCAGGGGCTCCTTGCCGGTCTTGACGAACAGGTCCCGGTAGACCGCGGGCAGCGGGAGCAGGCCCGGGGCCGTATCGAAGACGAAGCCGTCGCGCTCCACGCCGCCCAGGGCCCCGCCGTAGGTGTCCGAGCGCTCGTACACCACCACCCGGTGGCCCGCGACGGCCAGCCGGGCGGCGGCCGCCATCGCGCCCATCCCGGCGCCGATCACCGCAATCCGTGCCATGCCAGGGACCTTATCCGCACCGGCGGCGGGCCCGTCCGGGACCCGTGGCCGAAGGCGTCCGCGGGCGTCCGAGGGCGTGAGACGGGCGGGCCGGCCGGCGGCCGTACGACTGCCTCAGCGTGCTCTCCGGGCGCCCCGCCAAGGGTGGTGCTGGGGGCGTGCCCCCATGCCTGAGTAGGCCTACTCAGGCACGGAGATGAGTAGGCACGCGGATGGGCCGGGCCGCCCGGCACGGAAGAGTGGTGGCACGGAAGGCGCGCGGCGCCGTACCGCCGACACGGGGCGGCGGAACGGCGCCGCGCCCCTGGGCCGCCCGTGCACCGCGGGGCGGCCGGCCCTGGCGCGATGCGACGGCCCATGGGGGACGGGCCGCGGGGTGACCACGGGGGAGCTGCGGGGGGACGCCGGTCCGGTGCGGTCCTGAACGGGGGATGGGCCGCACCGGACCGGCGTACTCGTGTGGGGACGGGGCGCGGGGCAGGGGCACGCGCCGGGTCCGGCCGGGTGTCCGGGGCTCCTGGGGCGGCTCGGCCGACCCGCCCGGCCCCGAGCCCGCGGGGACCCGTATCCGAACGTGCGATCGAAGTAAACGTGCAGGTCAGAGCCGATTGTCAGTGGGGTGGTCCACGATGGGTACTGACGGCCACGGGGCCGTCACCCAGACGACAGGAGGTATGTCATGGCCAGGTACCCCGCAGCAGCCGCCGGCCGCCGCGCCGCCGGCCCTGCCCCCTCGCTGACCGGTCCCGCCACCGACGTCCACCCCGTGCTGCGCCGCTCCGCGGCCCCGCCGGCCGCACTCGACCTGCTCGCCCAGGCGCGCGCGGGCCTCGACGAGGCGGCTCTCCTCGAAGCGCCGAACGACCGCTACGCCATCGCCCACCTCGCCGCGCTGCGCACCGCCGCGGCCGTGCTCGCGGCGCGCGGCAGGCCCGAGCCCACGCCCCGCCGCCGGGCGCGCATCAGGAGCGCCTGGGAAGTGCTCCCCGAGATCGCCCCGGAACTGGCCGAGTGGAGCGCCCTCTTCGCCTCCGGCGCCGACCGCAGGGCCCGCGCGGAGGCGGGCATCCGGGGCGCGGTGACCCGGCGTGACGCCGATGACCTGCTGCGGGACGGCGCGATGTTCCTGCGCCTGGTCGAGCGGATGCTGACGCTCCAGCCCGTCCTGCCACAGCCCTCCGCCGAGCCCCGGGAGGTACGCCAGACGGGTGACCGGCACCGTCCCGCCGGGGGCCGTGCCATGCGGCGGACGGAGGGGGAGGGGCCCATCGAGAACGCAAGCTGAGCCGGCTCCCGGGGCCGGCGGGAAGCGGCTTCCCCGGCGTCCACGGAAGCCCAGCCTCGCCCGCGCAGGCCCCGGGCCTCGGCCGCTTGGATCTCAATCGCCACCTACCGGCCCCTGCCTGCCGGCCGGTGGGGGCCGTCGCTGCCCCACTGCCCTGAGGCTTCCCCACTGCTCTATGGGCGGGGATGGGGGGGTACCCCCGAGTGAGCCCCCCAGCCCCGCCTCCGGGGCGGGCGCTGGGCTCGGGGTGCCTCTGCGTCCTCAGGAGCGCCGGGAAACCGCGCGATCGACCAGCACGTGCCCGCTGCCGGCCGCCGCCCCGAGCCCGTCGGGTCCCGCGGCCGCCGGGCGGGGCCGCCGGCGCGCCGAGCCGGGGCCCGGGAGGCAATAGGGTGGGTGAGCCTGCAAGCAAACCGCTCCGCCCGACAAGAGGCGGCGCCGCGCCGAGGAGTCAATCCCGTGTCGGATCCGATGCGCCCCCGCGCTTCCCTCCGTACCGCCGTGGTCTGGGAGGTCCTCAAGGACGCCCTCGACCACCGGGTCAAGGCCACGGGCCGAGAGCAGCTCGAAGTCCTCGACACCGGCGGCGGCAGCGGGAACTTCGCCGTGCCCGTCGCCCGCCTCGGCCACCGCGTCACCGTCGTCGACCCCAGCCCCAACGCCCTGTTCGCGCTGGAGCGCCGGGCCGCGGAGGCAGGCGTGGAAGACCGCATCCAGGGCGTCCAGGGCGATGCGCACGGCCTCTTCGACGTCGTGGAGCGCGGCGGGTACGACGTGGTGCTGTGCCACGGCGTCCTGGAGTACATGGACGAACCCGCCGAGGGCCTGCGGAACGTGATCGGCGCGCTGCGGCCCTCCGGAGTGCTCAGCCTGCTCGCCGCGGGGCTCGGCGGAGCGGTGCTCGCCCGCGCACTGGCCGGCCGCTTCACGGAGGCCCACCAGGCGCTCACCGACCCCCGGGGCCGCTGGGGCGGCGGTGACCCCGTGCCGCGGCGCTTCACCGTCGAGCAGCTCACCGCGCTCGCCGAGACCGCGGGCGTCCGGGTCGAGGCGGTGCACGGCGTGCGGGTCTTCGCCGACCTCGTCCCGGGAGACCTGGTCGACACCGAACCGGGAGCCCTGGACGGCCTGCTGAAGCTGGAGGCGGAGGCCGCCGAACTGCCCGCCTTCCAGTCCGTCGCCACTCAGCTCCACGTGCTCGGCGCCCGGCAGGGCCGCGCGGACGGCCAGGGCACCGCGACGGACCGCGACTGATCAGCGACGCAGCGGCGAATGGAGTACCCCACAGAACACCCCATCGGGCGCACGGCGCCGTATGATCGAAGGAGGCCGTCCGGCATGAGGGGCTGATAGCTGGGGAATCTAGTGATCAGCGACTCGGAACCGCATCGCGGCCCGGGTGGTGAATTGGCGTAGAGGGGCGGGTTTCACGGGGGCGATTCCCTGCCTATCCTGAAGGGAACCCCCCAGTCGCCCCGGCGACTGCACCATGAGGAGGACTCCGTGCCGCTCTCGGAGCACGAGCAGCGAATGCTCGAGCAAATGGAGCGAGCGCTGTACGCCGAAGATCCCAAGTTCGCGACAGCGCTTGAGAGAAGCGGACTGCGCAGGTATACCCGGCGTCGGGCGTATCTGGCAGTTGTGGGCTTTCTGGTCGGTATCGGTCTTCTCATGGGCGGCATGGTCGCCCAGCTCATCTGGATCAGCGTGGTGGGGTTCCTCGTCATGCTGGGTTGTGCCGTGCTCGCCATCACGGGCTGGCGCAAGGCACCCAGGGCGGGCGAGCAGTCACCGGCCGGCGCGGGCGCCCAGGGCGCGCCCCGTACGCGACCCGGCCGCAGGCAGGGCAGGCAGCGGCGCTCGATGATGGACCGCATCGAGGAGCGGTGGCAGCGACGCCAGGACGAGCAAGGCCAGTGACGGCCCCGCCGGCCCACCACCGGCGGACATCACCACACATACAGAGGGCGACCCTTCACAGTGGTCGCCCTCAGTCGTGTCCGGAGGAGCCGAGGGAGAGGCCCCGCCTGGACCCCGCTCCCCCCTGAGGGCCGCCGCCTCCCCGCGAGCCCGGCCCGGTCCAAGGCCCCGTACCGTGACGCCTCGCCTACCGCGGCGCCCGGCCTCACCGTGACGCCCGGCGCAGCCCGAAGCGCCCGCTCGGCCAGGACGCGGCCAGTCCTGCCGCCGCCTGCCTGCGCCAGGCGGAGAACGCCCACACCAGGCGGACGGCCGAGCGCGGCACCAGCAGGGCGCGCAGGCGCGTGGAGCGCCCGGCCGAGGCCCGCACGCCGGCCCGTGCCTGCCGTACGTCGTCGGCGAGGCCCGGGGCGGGCGAGGGCGTGCGGGCGTAGAGCACCTGCTCCACCGCGCTCGCGACCCGGTGCACGCTCGCCGCGGCGTCCTGCCCCAGCGGCGCCGACCGCACGATCCGCTCGGCGGCCCTGCGGGGAGTCTCCGAATCGTCGGGCGGGATGCCGTGGTCCCAGGCCGTGTCCGTGATCTCACGCCAGTGCGCCAGGACGTGCCGCACCGCCTCGTCAGCGGTGGGCTCCACCGTGGAACCGGCGGCCGGCTGCTCGGGCCCGGTGTGCCCCCAGCGCACCCGAGGATCGGCGCCACCGCCGGCGGACGCGCGTCCCTTCCCGGCGCGTGCCACGCGCCCCCGCGCCCGTAGGACCCCGCGGCCCCGCGATCCGGACACGCGCAGCACCACCGAAGCATGGCTGTCCCACTCCCCGAGCCGGCTCGCACGCACCCTCATCCGCCACAGCATCGGAATGAGCGGAAGCAGCAGGAGCGCCAGCGCGCCCGCGACGATGCCGGTGATCTGGCCGGCCGACGGGCCGTCGTCCCCCGAGCCCCCACCGGCCCCCGGGATGGTGGATTCGCAGGAGCCGACCCGCTTCTCCGCGGTCGAGCAGTTGTCCTGGGCCGTCGGCTCGGAGGACGGTGCCGTGGGCTCCGCCTGCGAGGGCGCCGACGGATCGCTGGAGATGTCGCTCGGGGTGTCGGAGCGGGTGTAGTCGGGCAGCGAGCCGCGGTTCGGGGTGGGCTCGAAGCGGGTCCAGCCGACCCCCTCGAAGTACAGCTCGGGCCAGGCGTGCGCATCCCTCAGGCCCACCGACATGGAACCGTCCGCGGTCAGCGTGCCGGGCGTGAAGCCCACCGCGACCCGGGCCGGTATGCCCAGCGTCCTGGCCATGGCCGCCATCGCGAAGGAGAAGTGGATGCAGAAGCCCTCCTTCTGGCGCAGGAACCGTGCGATGGCACCTGGGCCGCTGCCCGCGTGCACGTTGGTGTTGTAGGTGAAGCCGCCGTTGAGGGCGAAGTAGTCCTGGAGCTTCACCGCACGCTCGTAGTCGTTCATCGCGCCCGCGGTGACCTCGCGGGCCTTGGCGGCGACCACCGAGGGGAGCGACGCGGGCACCTTGGTGAACTCGCGCATCACGTCCGGCGGCGGCTTCGGGGCGTCGGCCAGCTGCTGCGCCGTCGGCGCCACGGCGAGGCTCGTCACCTCGTAGGAGACGCCCTTGGTCGTCTGGCCGCGGTCGCCGACCAGGGTGCGGCCCACCGGCTCGTACCGCCAGCGGCCGCCGATGCTGACCTGGCTCGCCGGGTACGGCATGGGCAGCCAGTCCTGCCCGTACCAGCCGGCGGCCTTGATGATGGTCCTGACCTTCGTGGTGCGCACGGCGGGGCTCAGGCCCGGCGGCGCGGGGAGGACCTTCGGCACGTCGGTGATGCGGCGGACCGTGGGCTTCCAGGTGCTGCCGTCGAAGTCGTCCTCGGCCACGATCCGCAGGTACTGGTCGTTCGCCGTGCCGGGGGTGGTGCGGTAGGTCAGCACCTGCCGGTCCTCGGGCTGGTTGAGGCTGTCCTGGAGCGACACCAGCGGATTGACCGCGGAGACCGTGCCCCCGCCCGGGCCCACGCCGCGGCCGTGGGCCGCGGGATCGAACAGCCCGCCGCTCAGCCCCGGCAGCGCCAGCGGGACCACGAGCGCGATGCCGAGCGCCACCGCCCCGATCCTGCGGCCGGCACGGACCGGCGCGACGGCGGCGCCGGCCTCCTGGCCGGCCGCCGTGACCCGCCCGCCCGGCGGGCGTGGCGCCCCGCTGAAGACCCGGCCCCAGCGGGAGAGGCGGTCCCGGCCCTCTGCCAGAAGCAGCAGCAGGTACCCCGTCGCCCCCAGCAGGAACCACAGCCAGTCCGCGGAACTCCGCGACAGGCCCGCGGCGATGGCGTAGAGCGCGAGCAGCGGCAGCCCCGCGGGGGCGGCGCTGCGGAAGGTCACCGCGATGCCGTCCACCGCGAGGCCGATCAGCAGCACGCCGCCGACCAGCATGAACCGGATCCCGTCGGTCAGCGGGGCCGGGATCGCGTACTGGCGCACGTCGTCGCGGCCCAGCTGGATCAGCGTGGAGAACCGCTGGAGGGACTCGGGGGTCGGCACCAGGCCGGCGATGGCCTGCTGATGGGCACAGACCAGCGTCAGCAGCAGAAGCGACACCACGGCCTGCGCCAGCACCGTCACCGGCCGGGGGAGCGGCACCCTGCGGGCCAGGGCCCCCGCCGCGGTCTGCGCCACCAGCAGGAAGGCCGCCTGCAACAGCCAGACGGAGCTGTCGACCAGCGGCAGCAGCGCGCACGCCGTCAGCAGTGTGGCGGCGGTGGAGCACAGCGCCATCCGGGTGCGCCCGCTCATCGGGCACCTCCGGCTGCGGCCGCCGCCCCGCTCACCGTGTCCAGGTCCCTGCCCCGCGCCCCGCGCGCGGGACGGCGCACGCCGTTCATGACCAACCCCCACTCGTACCCGCCGGACTCGCGCTCTCCGCGCTGCGCTGCCGGTCGGCCTGCTGCCACAGCTGCGCGGGGCCCGCACCCGGCGGTACCGCCAGCGCCGTCCAGCCCGCCTCACGGAGCTGGCGCAGCCGGTCCTCGCACCCCGGGGAGGGGACCGCGGCGCCGGCCCGTGCCGCGCCGTGCGTCCACATCCAGGGGTCCAGCACGAAGGCCACCGCTATCCCGCTGCGCCGGCGCATCCTGGCGACCACGGCCGCCTGGGACTCGTCCATGTCGCCGAGGAAGGCCACCAGCAGGCCTTCGTTCCCCCCGCGGAGCACGTCGTAGGCGGGGGACAGGCCCGTGCTGTCGGAGTGGTCGAGCACGGCGAGCGTGTCCATCATCACGCCCGCGGCGTCGGCGGACTCCTGGCTGGTGCCCGAGAAGCCGTCGGAGCCCTCGCCGGGGACCGAGGCGCCGGTGTCGGTGAGCAGCCGGACCGAGAAGTCGCGCTCCAGCATGTGCACGAGCACCGAGGCGGTGCCGGAGACCGCCCACTCGAAGGCCGAGCCGGGGCCCGCGCCCTCGTAGGCCAGCGCGCGGGTGTCCAGCAGGACCGTGCACCTGGCCCGCTGCGGCTGCTCCTCGCGGCGCACCATCAGCTCGCCGTAGCGCGCGGTGGAGCGCCAGTGCACCCGGCGGAGGTCGTCCCCGTGGCGGTAGCCGCGCGGGATGACGTCGTCCTCGCCGGCCAGCGCCAGGGAGCGCTGCCGCCCGTCGCCGTACCCCCGCGCCTCGCCGCTCAGCCGGACCGGCGGCAGCGGCTCCACGCGCGGGATGACGGTGAGCGTGTCGTGCGTGGCGAACGAGCGGGTCAGCTCGCACATCCCGAACGGGTCCGTCAGGCGGAGCTGGAGCGGGCCCAGCGGGTAGCGCCCGCGCAGGTCCGAGCGGACGCGGTAGGACACCTCGCGGCGGCCGCCCGGCTCCACCCGGTCCAGCACGAAGCGCGGCCGGGGCCCCAGCACGTAGGGCACGCGGTCCTGGAGCATCAGCAGGCCGGTCGGCAGCCGGGAAACGTTGTCCATGCGCAGGTGGACCCGAGCCTCGGCGCCCGCCGGCACGCGCGCGGGGGCGAGCCTGCGGGTGCCGGTCACCCGGTACCGGGTGCGGTACAGCACCAGCACGCAGGTCAGCGGCAGGGCGGCGAGCAGCAGCCCGACGCGCAGCAGGTCGCTCTGGCCGAGCACGTAGGCGCAGACGGCGGCGGCGACGCCGGCGGCGAGGAAGGACCGCCCCCGGGTGGTGAGACCGGCCAGTGCCACGCTGACGCCGCTCGTGGCGGCCGTCCCGCCCGGTTCGTCCGCCTGCGCGGGAGAGACCGGCCCGGCCGGGCCGAGCGCCCGCGCCATCACACCCTCCGGCTGCCGTGCCCCGGGTCGAACGGGCCGGGGGCCCGCTCGGGACCGGTGCCGTAGCGGCCGTTCGGGTGCGGGGAGGCGGCGGGTACGCGGGTGTGCTGGAGGATCTCCAGGACGACCTGCTCGGCCGTGCGGCGGTTCAGCTGGGCCTGGGCCGTGGGCAGCAGGCGGTGCGCCAGCACGGCCACCGCCAGGGCCTGGACGTCGTCCGGCAGGGCGAACTCCCGGCCGCCGAGGGCGGCGGCCGCCTTCGCCGCGCGCAGCAGGTGCAGGGTGGCCCGCGGGGAGGCGCCGAGCCTGAGGTCCGGGTGGGTGCGGGTCGCCGCGACCAGGTCGACGGCGTAGCGCCGCACCGCGTCGGAGACGTGCACCCTGCGCACCGTGTCGATGAGCTTCACCACGTCCTGCGCGTGGGCGACGGGCCGCAGGTCGTCCAGCGGCGGGACGCCGCCGTGCACGTCCAGCATCTGGAGCTCGGCCTCCGGGCTGGGGTAGCCGATCGACACCCGCGCCATGAACCGGTCGCGCTGGGCCTCGGGCAGCGGGTAGGTGCCCTCCATCTCGATGGGGTTCTGCGTGGCCACCACCATGAACGGGGCGGGCAGCTCGTACGTCTGGCCGTCGATGGTGACCTGGCGCTCCTCCATGGACTCCAGCAGCGCCGACTGGGTCTTGGGCGAGGCTCTGTTGATCTCGTCGCCGATCACGATCTGGGCGAAGATCGCGCCCGGCTTGAACTCGAAGTCCCTGCGCTGCTGGTCCCAGATGGACACCCCGGTGATGTCCGAGGGGAGCAGGTCGGGCGTGAACTGGATGCGCCGCACCGAGCAGTCGATGGAGCGTGCGAGCGCCTTGGCGAGCATGGTCTTGCCCACGCCGGGGACGTCCTCGATCAGCAGGTGGCCCTGGGCGAGGAGCACGGTCAGCGCCAGCCGGACGACCTCCGGCTTGCCCTCGATCACGCCCTCGACCGACCGGCGGACACGCTCCGCCGTGCTGGTCAGGTCCTCTCCCACCCTGGATTCCGCCCGCGCTCCGGGACCCCCCTGGCTCGCCCGCTGGTCATAGGTCGTCACCGGCCCTCCTCGGCCATTCCCCGAGCTCGCTGGGAGCGGGGGATACCCCAATTCGAGCCGGATCGCAGTACTGCGACCGGCCCACCCCGAAACACGGACACCGCCCTTGGGAAGTTCCGCACGGCGTCACATCAGCATTCTTGTTGCCGTTACCGGTTCGTGTCACTCGCCTGTGGATAACTGGCGCCGATACGCCGGACGTGGTCCGCTTCCGGTGGTGGGCCGTCGCCGCCGCGGCCAGGTGAACGCGTCACCCGGACGGCTCATGCGGGGTCGATCTCCCGCAGTGCGCCGCTGTGCACGTCGAAGACGAAACCGCGTACGTCCTCACGGTGCGGCAGGAACGGCGAGGTGCGCACCCTCGCCATCGACTGCCTCACGTCCTGGTCGACGTCGCGGAACGACTCGACCGCCCACGGCGGACGCTGCCCCACCTCCATCTCCAGGTCGTGCCGGAAGTCCTCGGTGATGCGCTCCATGCCGCAGCCCGTGTGGTGGATGAGCACCACCGTGCGGGTACCCAGGGCCCGCTGGCTGATGGCGAGCGAACGGATGACGTCGTCGGTGACGACGCCGCCGGCGTTGCGGATCGTGTGGCAGTCGCCCAGGTCGAGGCCGAGGGCGGCGTGCAGGTCGAGCCTGGCGTCCATGCAGGCGACGACCGCGACGTGCAGGACGGGCTTGGCGTCCATCCCGGGGTCGGTGAAGCCCTCGGCGTACCGGCGGTTCGCGTCGACGAGGCGGTCCGTGACGGTACCGCCGCGTATGGCGCCGGCGGGCTCTTCGGTCAGCTGTCCCTGATCGGGAGAGGTGGAAGTCGGCATACCCCGAAGGTACTGGGCGTTTGCCCGCCGGGGTACCAGGACTCCCGCGTTCGCCCCGCTCCGCGCCGGGCACCGGGCCCTCCCGGCGGGCGCCGCCCCGCGATCACCCACAAGGGCCGTACAGGTGCCGCCACATGGGTGAATCCGTCCGGTGAGCGGGCGGGCGGCATCCGATTCGGGCACCCTTCGGAGGTTGCCCGGCCGACGCGCAGGCCGGTTGATTGACCGGGCGACAGTGTGGACTAAAGTGACGCGAAGCGGGAGGCCAGAGGGGCTCCCGCTCGGCTGTTCGCCGGATTCGGCCCCGCGGTGACCACTTTTCTCTGCTTTTCCTGCTTGATTCTCCGCGAGGCGTCTCCCGGAATTCCCCACGTGCGCGGCCGCGCACGTACGGCTCGGCCTCCTCCCGCTCCCGGTCGGCTGACGCCACTTCCCCGGCGCCAGCGGGTCGTTCCCCTTCACGGGCGGGCGGGGACCCGGCGGTGCGTGCCGCCGCGCCTTACCTGAGAGGGCCAATGCAAGGGCGCGAGGCGCATCCGTACCGGGAGAGCGACCAGGACCGCCGGGACCGACCGGCCGGCGGGTCCACCGGGGACGAGGCCGAAGGGACCGGCCGGGGCCGCCACGTCCCCGTCATGCTGCGGCGCAGCCTGGACCTGCTGGGCCCCGCGCTGGCGCTGCCGTCCGCCACCGTCGTCGACTGCACCCTGGGGCTCGGCGGGCACAGCGAGGCCCTGCTGTCCACCTTCCCCGGCGCGCGCCTGATCGGGCTCGACCGCGACAAGGAGGCGCTGCGGCTGGCCGGCCGGCGGCTCGCCCCGTACGGCGAGCGGGCCACCCTGGTGCACGCGGTCTACGACGAGCTGCCCGACGTCCTCGCCCGGCTCGGCGTGCCGCGCGTGCAGGGCGTCCTGTTCGACCTCGGCGTCTCCTCCCTCCAGCTCGACGAGGCGGAGCGCGGCTTCGCCTACGCGCAGGACGCCCCGCTCGACATGCGCATGGACCAGTCCACCGGCATCAGCGCCGCCGAGGTGCTCAACACCTACGCTCCCGGCGAGCTGGTGAGGATCCTGCGCAGCTACGGCGAGGAGAAGCAGGCACGGCGGATCGTGTCCGCGATCGTCCGGGAGCGCGAGAAGGAGCCGTTCGACACCAGCGGCCGGCTGGTCGAGCTGATCCGCGACGCGCTGCCGCAGGCCGCCAAGCGCACCGGTGGCAACCCCGCCAAGCGCACCTTCCAAGCGCTGCGGATCGAGGTCAACGGCGAACTCGCCGTCCTGGAGCGAGCCGTGCCGGCCGCCGTGCGGGCGCTGGCCGTGGGCGGCAGGATCGCCGTCCTGTCGTACCACTCCCTGGAGGACCGGCTGGTCAAGCAGGTGCTCACGGCCGGAGCCTCCAGCACCGCGCCGCCCGGCCTGCCCGTGGTGCCCGAGCGGTACCAGCCCCGGCTGAAGCTGCTGACCCGCGGCGCCGAGCTGCCCCCCGAGGAGGAGGTCGCCGCCAACCGCAGGGCGGCCCCCGCCCGCCTGCGCGGCGCGGAACGGGTCCGCGAGGAGGTCGCGTGAGCGGCACGGCCCGGCACCCCGGCGGCGGGCGGGCTCCCCTCGCCGGCCCCACCGGCGGCGGCCCCACCGGCGGCGACCGCCCGGCACGGCCCGGACCGGGCCCCGGTCCCGGATGAGCACCGGACGGCTCCCCGCGCGGCGGGGCGCGGGATCCTTGAAATGGGGGAGGCACCCATGACACGGAAGACCGAACTGCGCGGCAGGGCCGCCCGGCTGGCCCGGCTGCTGCCCGCGCCCAGCCGGGCCGCGAAGACACCGTTCGTCCTGCTCGTCGTGGTGCTGCTGGGCGGCGGCCTGCTCGGCCTGCTGGTGCTGAACTCCTCCCTCAACGAGGGGTCGTTCCAGCTCAGCGAGCTCCAGAAGCAGACCACCGACCTCACCGACGAGGAACAGGCCCTGCAACGCCAGGTGAACGGCTACGCCGCGCCCGGCGCCCTGGAGCACCGGGCCCGCCATCTGGGCATGGTGCCCGGCGGCGACCCGGCCTTCCTCCAGCCGGACGGCACCGTGCGCGGGGTCCCCAGCACCCCCGGCGCCACCCCGCTGAGCGCCTCCGGCACACCCCCGGCGTCCCTGTCCGGGAACGGCGGGACCACGCCCGGCGCCACGCGCACATCGACCTCGGGCACCGCCGCGCCGGGCCGGGCCACCGCACTCGTCGTCCCGCCCGCGGCCGGGGGCTCCCCCCTCATTGACGCGCCCTCCGTATCGACGACCTTGGGCAGGTGACCCCGTGACCGACAGGGAACCCCCGCGCCGCCGCGTTCCCCCACCCGCCGGACCCGGCCGGCCGCAGCAGCACGACGGCGAGCGCCGCCCGGGCCCCGGCGGGCGCCCCACGCGGCGGCAGCGTCCGGGCGGCTCCGGCGGCTCCGGCGGATTCGGCGGCCCCGGCCCGATCCGGACCATCCGGCTCGGCAGCCCCCGGCCCCGGCTGCGCATGATCAGCCTCACCCTGGCGCTGGTCATGCTGGTCTTCGTGGGCCGGCTCTTCCAGGTCCAGGGCGTCGACGCCGGCGTGTACGCGGCCAAGGCCGAGAAGAACCGCTACACCAGCCAGCCGCTGACCGCCGAGCGGGGCGGCATCTCCGACCGCAACGGCGTGGAGCTCGCGATCAGCGTCGACGCGTACGACATCACCGCCGACCCCACGATGTTCACGCCCGGGGCCACCAAGGTCCCCGACGCGCCCCAGCAGGCCGCCGCGCTGCTCGCCCCCATCCTCGGCGTGGACGCGGCGTCGCTCGCGAAGAAGCTCCGCACCCCGAAGACCCGCTACGTGCTGCTGGCCACCCGCCAGACCCCGCAGGCCTGGAACCAGATCAAGGACCTGAAGAGCACCCTCGCCGACAAGGCCGCGGACGACCCGAAGGCCGCCAACGTCCTCGCCGGCGTCTTCCAGCAGCCCAGCAGCAAGCGCGTCTATCCGAACGGCGACCTCGCCGCCGGGATACTGGGATGGGTCAACGGCGAGGGCAAGGGCGCGGGCGGCCTGGAGCTCGCGCTCGACAAGGAACTCGCCGGCCGGAACGGCATGATCACCTACGCGCAGTCCGGCGGCCACCAGGTGCCCACGGCCGGCGCCAGCGAGACGCCCGCGGTGCCCGGCTCCGACGTCGAGCTGACCATCGACCGCGACATCCAGTGGGCCGCCCAGCATGCGATCAGCGAGCAGGTGAAGAAGTCCAGGGCCGACCGCGGCTACGTGATAGTGCAGGACACCAGGACCGGCCAGATCCTGGCGATGGCCAACGCCCCGGGGTTCGACCCGAACGACCTCTCCGAGGCCGCTTCCGCCTCCCTGGGCAACGCCGCCGTGCAGGACGCCTACGAGCCCGGCTCCACCGCCAAGCTGATGTCGATGGCGGCCGTCCTCCAGGAGAACGCCGCCACCCCGCTCACGCATGTGACGGTGCCCAACCGGCTGCACCGGGGCGACCGGCTCTTCGCCGACGACATCGACCACCCCACCTGGTTCCTGACGCTCAACGGCGTGCTCGCCAAGTCCAGCAACATCGGCACCATCCTGGCCACCGGCCAGCTCGGCAGGACGCAGGCCCAGGCCGACAAGGTGCTCTACTCGTACCTGCGGAAGTTCGGCATCGGCAGGCCCACCGGACTCGGCTTCCCCGGCGAGACCGCGGGCATCCTGGCGCCGCCGGACAAGTGGTCGCAGTCCCAGCAGTTCACCATCCCCTTCGGCCAGGGCGTCTCCGTGAACGCCCTGCAGGCGGCCTCCGTCTACTCGACGATCGCCAACGGCGGGGTCCGCGTGGCGCCGACCCTGGTACGCGGCACCAAGGGCCCGGACGGGCACTTCAGCAAGGCCGCGGCTCCCAAGAGGACCAGGGTGGTGAGCGCGGACACCGCCAGGAAGCTGTCGCAGATGCTGGAGGCCGTCGTCGGCGACGAGGAGGGCACCGGCACCCTCGCCCGGATCCCCGGCTACCGGGTGGCCGGCAAGACCGGCACCGCCAACCGCGTCGATCCGGCCACCGGCCGCTACCACGGCTACACCTCGTCGTTCGCCGGGTTCGCGCCCGCCGACAAGCCGCGGGTCACCGTCTACTGCGTCCTGCAGAACGCCACCAAGGGCAGCTACTTCGGCGGCGAGACCTGCGGCCCCATCTTCAAGCAGGTGATGGAGTTCTCCCTCAAGACCCTCCAGGTGCCACCCACCGGAGCCAAGCCGGCCCGGTTGCCCGTCTCCTTCAAACCGGCCAAGAACTGACCCGGCACTGACCCGCAGGTCCCGGCCGGGACCGCACAGAACCAGGAACCGCCCGTGACAACGATCACTCCCGACCCCTCGAACGCACCCGAGCCCGAGGCCACCCCCGCCGCCGCCGACCAGGGCACGCAGCCGGGAGGTGACGCGGTGCGACCGCCCGGCTCCTTTGGCTCGCCGCCCGCCGGGCCCGGTACGCTCACCGCCGTGCCACACGCTGATCAGCCCCCGGTAACCCGAGAAGGCCCCCAGGCGACCTCCCCAGGGCCGCCCCGGCCCGCCCGGGTGACGCCCACGCCCCTCGCCCAGCTCGCCGACCAGGTGGGCCTGCGCACCGTCACGGGACCGGCCGGCTCCCACGAGGACGTCGCCGTCACCGGCATCACCCACGACTCGCGCGCGGTGCGCCCGGGCGACATGTACGCCGCACTGCCCGGCGCCCGGCTGCACGGCGCCGACTTCGCCGCGCAGGCCGCCGACCTCGGTGCCGTCGCCATCCTCACCGACCCCGCGGGCGGCGAGCGCGCCGCGGCCACCGGGCTGCCCGTGCTCACCGTCGGTGACCCCCGCGGCCGGATGGGCGAGCTGGCGGCGACGGTCTACGGGCACCCGGGCCGCGACCTGCTCCAGATCGGCATCACCGGCACCTCCGGCAAGACCACCACCGCGTACCTGGTGCAGGGCGGGCTGTCCGCGGCCGGCGGCCTGGCCGGCCTGATCGGCACGGTCGAGACCCGCATCGGCGAGGAGCGGATCAAGTCCGAGCGGACCACCCCCGAGGCCACCGACCTCCAGGCGCTCTTCGCGGTCATGAGGGAACGCGGTGTGACCTCGGTCGCCATGGAGGTCTCCAGCCACGCCCTGGTGCTCGGCCGGGTGGACGGCTGCGTCTTCGACGTCGCCGTCTTCACCAACCTCAGCCCGGAGCACATGGAGTTCCACTCCGACATGGAGGACTACTTCCGGGCGAAGGCGCAGCTGTTCACCAAGCAGCGCTCCCGCGCCGGCGTGGTCAACCTGGACGACGAGTGGGGCCGCAGGCTGATCTCCGAGGCCGAGGTGCCCGTGACGACCTTCTCCGCCGAGGGCCACCCCGACGCGGACTGGCGGGCCGAGGAGGTCGAGGTGGGCCCGCTCCGCTCCACCTTCGTGGCCGTCGGCCCCGGGGGCCGGCGGGTCGAGGCCGTCTCGCCGCTGTCCGGCCCGTTCAACGTCTCCAACGCGCTCGCCGCGATCGTCGCGCTCGCCGTCGCCGGCATCGACCCCCAGACCGCCGCCCGCGGCATCGGCGAGGTGCCCGGGGTGCCGGGCCGCCTGGAGCGCGTGGACGCGGGCCAGGGCTACCTGGCCGTCGTCGACTACGCCCACAAGACCGACGCCGTCGAGTCGGTGCTGCGCGCGCTGCGCAAGGTCACCGAGGGCAGCCTGCGGATCGTGATCGGCTGCGGGGGAGACCGCGACCGGACCAAGCGCGGGCCCATGGGCGCCGCCGCGGCCCGCCTCGCCGACGAGGCCGTGCTGACCTCGGACAACCCGCGCTCCGAGGACCCGCTGGCGATCCTCGCCACCATGCTGGCGGGCGCCGCCGAGGTACCCGCCCACGAGCGGGGCGAGGTCGCCGTCTTCGAGGACCGGGCCGCCGCCATCGCCGCCGCCGTGGCGCACGCCCGGCCCGGCGACACCGTGCTGATCGCCGGAAAGGGGCACGAGCAGGGCCAGGACATCGCCGGGGTGGTCCGGCCCTTCGACGACCGCCAAGTGCTCCGCGAAGCAATCCAGCAGACCCAGGGATGAATTTGTGATCGCCCTCTCCCTCGCCGAGATCGCCACCATCGTCGGCGGGCAGACCCATGACATACCGGATCCGTCCGCACTGGTGACCGGATCCGTCGTGCACGACTCCCGCGCCGTGGAACCGGGCGGCCTGTTCGTCGCCTTCGCGGGCGAGCGCGTCGACGGGCACGACTTCGCGCGCGGGGCCGTCGAGGCGGGCGCCGTCGCCGTACTGGCCGCGCGGCCCCTCGGCGTACCCGCGATCGTGGTCCCCGACGTCCAGGTGGCGCTCGGGGCCCTCGCCCGCGCCGTCGTCGAGCGGCTGGGCGCCACCCTGGTTGCGCTCACCGGATCCGCCGGCAAGACGAGCACCAAGGACCTCATCGCCCAGGTGCTCGCCACGAAGGCACCCACCGTATGGACGCCCGGCTCTCTCAACAACGAGATCGGGTTGCCGCTGACCGCGCTGACGGCCACCGAGAAGACCCGCTACCTGGTCCTGGAGATGGGCGCCCGTGGCGTAGGCCACATCCGCTACCTCACCAGCCTCACCCCGCCCAGGATCGGCGTCGTCCTGAACGTCGGCACCGCGCACATCGGCGAGTTCGGCGGCCGGGAGCAGATCGCCCTGGCCAAGGGCGAGATGGTGGAGTCCCTGCCAGGCGCGGACGAGAGCGGCATCGCGGTCCTCAACGCCGACGACCCCCTGGTGAGCGCCATGGCCTCCCGCACCAAGGCCCGCGTGGTGTACTTCGGGGAATCCGGCGAAGCGGACGTAAGAGCCGAGAACATCCACCTCACAGCCACCGGACAGCCGGCCTTCCGCCTCCACACACCCTCCGGGTGCAGTGCCGTGACCTTGCGCCTGTACGGTGAGCACCACGTGTCGAACGCGCTTGCCGCGGCCGCCGTAGCCCATGAGTTGGGCCTGTCCGTGGACGAGATCGCCCAGGCGCTCTCCGAAGCGGGCACCCTCTCCCGCTGGCGTATGGAGGTCACCGAGCGCCCGGACGGCGTGACGGTGGTCAACGACGCCTACAACGCGAACCCCGAGTCCATGCGAGCCGCCCTGCGGGCACTCGCGGCAATGGGCGAAGCCCGGCGGGCCGAAGGGGGGCGTACGTGGGCGGTGCTCGGTCTGATGGCCGAGCTCGGGGACGAGGCTCTCGCCGAGCACGACGCGGTCGGACGGCTTGCCGTCCGGCTCAACCTGAGCAAGCTCGTGGCAGTCGGAGGCAGGGAAGCGGCCTGGCTGCGCGCGGGCGCCTACAACGAGGGTTCGTGGGGTGAGGAGTCGGTGCACGTGTCCGACGCACAGGCGGCGATCGACCTGTTGCGCAGAGAGCTGCGCCCGGGGGATGTCGTGCTCGTGAAGGCGTCCAGGTCGCTGGGCCTGGAGCAGGTCGCCACGGCGCTCCTGGAAGAGGCCGGCCACAGTGACTCGGGCGAGGGCGAGGTCGCCGCCCGATGATGAACCAGATCCTGTTCTCGGGAGTCATCGGTCTCTTCCTGACTCTCGTGGGCACGCCTGTGCTGATCAAACTGCTCGCCCGCAAGGGATACGGTCAGTACATCCGGGACGACGGGCCGCGCGAGCACCACAGCAAGCGCGGCACGCCGACCATGGGTGGCATCGCGTTCATCCTGGCGACGATCGTCGCCTACTTCCTCAGCAAGGTGATCAGCGGCAAGCCGCCCACCTTCTCCGGGGTGCTGGTGCTCGGCCTGATGGCGGGCATGGGCCTGGTCGGCTTCCTCGACGACTACATCAAGATCGTGAAGCGGCGCTCGCTGGGCCTGCGGGCCAAGGCCAAGATGGCGGGCCAGCTCATCGTCGGCATCGGCTTCGCCATCCTCGGGCTGATGTTCGCGGACTCCCACGGCAACACACCGGCGTCCACGAAGCTCTCCTTCACCGCGGACTTCGGGTGGTCCATCGGGCCCGTCATCTTCGTGGTCTGGGCGCTGTTCATGATCCTCGCCATGTCCAACGGCGTGAACCTCACCGACGGCCTGGACGGTCTGGCCACCGGTGCCTCGGTGATGGTCTTCGGCGCCTATACCTTCATCGGTGTGTGGCAGTTCCAGGAAGCGTGCGCCAACGCCGCGACGCTCACCAACCCCGCGGCCTGCTTCGAGGTGCGCGATCCGCTCGACCTCGCCGTCGTCGCCTCGGCGCTGATGGGCGCCTGTTTCGGCTTCCTGTGGTGGAACACCTCACCCGCCAAGATCTTCATGGGGGACACCGGTTCCCTGGCGCTCGGCGGCGCCCTCGCGGGCCTCGCCATCTGCTCCCGCACGGAACTGCTCCTCGCCCTGCTCGGCGGCCTCTTCGTCCTGATCACCATGTCCGTCGTGATCCAGGTGGGCTCCTTCCGCCTCACCGGCAGGCGGGTCTTCAGGATGGCCCCGTTGCAGCACCACTTCGAACTCAAGGGCTGGTCCGAGGTCCTGGTCGTGGTCCGCTTCTGGATCATCCAGGGCATGTGCGTGATCGTCGGCCTCGGGCTCTTCTACGCAGGGTGGGCGGCAGAGAAATGACGCAGCAGCCGGTCTGGGCCGGGCAGCACATCACCGTCGCCGGCCTCGGCGTGAGCGGTATCAGTGCCGCCCGCGCCCTGGCCGGCCTGGGCGCCGACATCACCGTCGTGGACGGCGGCGACTCACCCGTGCTCCGGGAGCGCGCCGAGAAGCTGCGCGCCGAGCACATCTCCGTACGCCTCGGCGACGGCGCCACCCTGCCGCCCGGCACCACGCTCGTCGTGACCTCGCCCGGCTGGAAGCCCACCTCGCCGCTGTTTGCCGCGGCCGCCGCCGCGGGCGTGCAGGTGGTCGGGGACGTGGAGATCGCCTGGCGGCTGCGCGGCACCGGCGCCCCCCAGGGGCAGGACGGCGGCCCGGCGCCCTGGCTGGCGGTCACCGGCACCAACGGCAAGACCACGACCGTGCGGATGCTGGCGTCGATCCTCGCCGCCGCGGGCCTGCGGACCACCGCGGTGGGGAACATCGGCACGCCCATCATCGATGTCATTCTCAGCGGCGAGCCGTACGACGTCCTGGCCGTCGAGCTCTCCAGCTACCAGCTCCACTGGGCGCCCTCCCTGCGCGCGCACTCCGCCGCCGTGCTGAACCTCGCCCCGGACCACCTCGACTGGCACGGCTCGATGGAGGCCTACGCGGCCGACAAGGGCCGCATCTACACGGGCAACCAGGTCGCCTGCGTCTACAACGACGCGGACAAGGCCACCGAGGACCTGGTCCGCGAGGCCGACGTCGAAGAGGGCTGCCGCGCCATCGGCTTCACCCTCTCCGCGCCCGCCCCCTCCCAACTCGGCGTGGTGGACGGCGTCCTCGTCGACCGAGCCTTCGTGCCCGACCGGCAGAGCCAGGCGCAGGAACTCGCCGAGGTCTCCGACGTGCAGCCGCCCGCCCCCCACAACATCGCCAACGCCCTGGCGGCCGCGGCCCTAGCGCGCGCCTACGGGGTGCCGGCCACCGCGGTCCGCGACGGGCTGCGGGCCTTCAGGCCGGACGCGCACCGCATGCAACACGTCGCCGACGTCTCCGGCGTCGCCTACATCGACGACTCCAAGGCCACCAACACCCATGCCGCCGACGCCTCCTTGGCGGCGTACGGGTCGATCGTGTGGATCGCGGGCGGGCTCGCCAAGGGCGCGACCTTCGACGAACTCGTCGCGCGGGCGGCCTCCCGGCTGCGCGGGGTGGTGCTGATCGGCGCCGATCGTGCCCTCATCCGTGAAGCGCTTGCGCGACACGCCCCCGAGGTCCCGGTGGTCGACCTCGACCGGACCGACACTGGGGCGATGGCGGCGGTGGTCCGGGAGGCGGCGCGGCTCGCCACGCCCGGTGACACGGTGCTGCTGGCGCCCGCCTGCGCTTCCATGGATATGTTCACCAACTACAACGTGCGCGGAGATGCGTTCGCGGAGGCGGTCCGCGGCCTCACCGCGGAGGGCGCCTGACGGAGCCGGGCCGCCGGCCGTGTGGTTCACCGGCCGGCTCCGGCCGGCGGGCTCCGGGTCCTTTGGAGGGACGCCTTGGCTGGGGTTTGGGTCGGGTTCCACGGGCGGGTCTCCGCCGGCGGCGACAGCGGTGCCTGCTGATGTCCGGACGTGGTGCCCCGGTGCGCGGGCCCGGGCGTCCCGCACGGCCCTCGCGGGCAGCGGGCCCGGAGCGGTCCGGGCTGCCGAGGCAGGTGCCGCGGTGGGTGCCGCTGGGCGGCCTCGCGGCACGCGCCCGCCGGACCTGGGACCGGCCGTTGACCGCCTATTATGTGATTCTCGGCAGTAGTCTGCTGATCACAGTACTCGGTCTTGTGATGGTCTACTCGGCCTCCATGATCCGGGCGTTGCAGCTCTCGCTGCCCGCTTCCTACTTCTTCCGCAAGCAGTTCGTGGCGGCGCTCATCGGCGGTGTGCTGATGTTCGCGGCGGCCCGTATGCCGGTACGGCTGCACCGCGCGCTGGCCTATCCGCTGCTCGCGGGGTCCGTCTTCCTGATGGTGCTGGTCCAGGTGCCCGGGATGGGGATGGCGGTCAACGGCAACCAGAACTGGATCTCGCTCGGCGGCCCGTTCCAGTTGCAGCCCAGCGAGTTCGGCAAGCTGGCCCTCGTGCTGTGGGGCGCCGACCTGCTGGCACGCAAGCAGGAGCGGCGGCTGCTGGCCCAGTGGAAGCACATGCTGGTGCCGCTGGTGCCGGCCACGTTCCTGCTGCTCGGCCTGATCATGCTCGGCGGCGACATGGGCACCGCGATCATCCTGACCGCCATCCTCTTCGGCCTGCTGTGGCTGGCCGGAGCCCCCACCAGGCTGTTCGCCGGCGTGCTCTCCATCGCCGGTCTCATCGGGCTGATGATGATCAAGACCAGCCCCAACCGGATGGCGCGGCTCGCCTGCATCGGCGCCACCGAGCCGGGGCCCGGCGACCAGTGCTGGCAGGCGGTGCACGGCATCTACGCGCTGGCGTCCGGGGGGCTCTTCGGTTCGGGGCTCGGCGCGAGTGTGGAAAAATGGGGGCAACTGCCCGAAGCCCACACGGACTTCATCTTCGCCGTCACCGGTGAGGAGCTGGGCCTGGCGGGGACGCTGTCCGTCCTCGCCCTCTTCACGGCTCTAGGCTATGCGGGTATCCGCGTGGCCGGACGTACGGAGGAGCCGTTCGTGAGGTATGCCGCGGGCGGCGTGATCACCTGGATCACGGCCCAGGTCGTGGTCAACATCGGTGCGGTGCTCGGCCTGCTGCCGATCGCCGGTGTCCCGCTCCCGCTGTTCTCCTACGGCGGGTCCGCCCTGCTGCCCACCATGTTCGCCGTGGGGCTGCTGATCGCCTTCGCCCGCGACGAGCCCGCCGCGCGAGCGGCTCTCGCGATGCGGCAGGGCCGGTCCGCCGGGCCCCTTCGTCGGTGGCGGCCGGTCTTTGGTAGAAAGCGGGCGGCGGCACGAGGCGGCCGGTCCGGCCGGAGCGGCCAGGAGCCTCGCGGATGGAACACGATGCGACGGCGCGCGACCGCGCGCACGTCCGGAGAGCGGTGAATTTCGGTGCATGTCGTACTCGCCGGCGGGGGGACCGCCGGCCACATCGAGCCCGCGCTCGCCCTCGCGGACGCCCTGCGCAGGCAGGACCCGACCGTGGGGATCACGGCCCTGGGCACGGAGCGTGGCCTTGAGACCCGTCTGGTGCCGGAGCGGGGCTACGAACTGGCGCTGATCCCCGCGGTACCGCTACCCCGCAAGCCCACCCCCGAGCTGATCACCGTGCCCGGACGGCTGCGCGGCACGATCAAGGCGGCCGAGCAGATCCTGGAGCGCACCAAGGCCGACGCGGTCGTCGGCTTCGGCGGCTACGTGGCGCTGCCCGGCTACCTCGCGGCCAAGCGGCTCGGGGTGCCGATCGTCATCCACGAGGCGAACGCGCGCCCGGGACTCGCGAACAAGATCGGCTCGCGCTACGCGGCCCAGGTCGCGGTGTCCACCCCGGACAGCAAGCTGCGAGGCGCCCGCTACATCGGGATCCCGCTGCGCCGTTCCATCGCCACCCTCGACCGCGCGGCGGCGCGCCCGGAGGCGCGCGCCGCGTTCGGACTCGACCCCCAGGCCGCCACGCTCCTGGTCTCCGGCGGTTCGCAGGGCGCACGCCGGCTCAACGAGGTCGTCCAGCGGGTCGCCCCCGTGCTCCAGCGCTCCGGAATCCAGATCCTGCACGCCGTGGGCCCGAAGAACGACATGCCACATGTCGACAACATGCCGGGAATGCCTCCCTATATCCCGGTACCGTACGTGAATCGTATGGATCTCGCCTACGCCGCGGCCGACATGATGCTCTGCCGCGCCGGCGCGATGACCGTCGCCGAGCTCTCCGCCGTCGGACTGCCCGCCGCCTATGTCCCGCTGCCCATCGGCAACGGCGAACAGCGGCTGAACGCCCAGCCGGTGGTCAAGGCGGGCGGCGGTCTGCTCGTCGACGACGCCGAGCTGACGCCCGAGTGGGTGCAGGCCAACGTGCTGCCGGTGCTCTCCGATCCGCACCGGCTGTACGAGATGTCCCGTGCCGCATCCGAGTTCGGCCGCCGGGACGCCGACGAGCTGCTGGTCGGCATGGTGTACGAGGCGATCGCGAGCCGTCGCGCCGCGTGACGGTGACCCGTCTGCGCCGCGGCGCATGACCTGAGGCAGGGGTTGCGTGGAGAGGGGTGCGAGGGGCGCGAGGGGCCAGTCGGGCGGGCAGGGCGAGCCGGGCGCAAGCGCCGAGCGGAGTGAGGCGGGCGCCGGACCGGGCACCGCCGAGCCCGGCGAACGGCAGCAGCCGGAGCCCGGCCCCCTCGGCCCGCCGCGTGGCCGCGGCCCCTTCCGGCGGCCCGGGGCGCCCACCGGGGCGCCCCGGGCCCGGCTGCTGAGCGGGGCGGTGCGGCGCCGCCGCCTTCTCGCGGCACTGGTGGCGCTCGCCCTGCTGGGCGGGTTCAGCGGCTGGGCGCTCTACGGCTCGCCCTGGCTGCGTGTGCAGCGCGTGACGGTGTCGGGGGTCCGGGAGCTCACCGAGCAGCAGGTCCGTGACGCCGCTGCCGTACGCTTCGGCGTCCCGCTCGTCTCGGTGGACACCGACGCCGTGGCGGAACGGCTGCGGCGCGCACTGCCGCGTATCGACTCCGTGAACGTGGTCCGTTCCTGGCCGCACGGAATCGGCCTGAAAGTGGTCGAGCGCACTCCCGCACTGCTTATCGCGCAGGACGGGAAGTTCATCGAAGTGGACGCCAAGGGAGTGCGGTTCGCAACCGTTCCCGTGGCCCCCAAGCGCGTTCCGCTTCTTGAATTGCAGCCTCGGCGTGACGGCGGCGGCGCGGCCAGCCTGCGCCGTTTCGGTCCGCCCCGCCTGGTGGGTGCCGCGGTGCGGGTGGCGGCCGATCTTCCCGACGCGGTGGCCCGCGACGGGCGCGTTCTCAAGGTCCGTTCATACGACAGTATCTCCGTCGAGTTGACGGGCGGGCGCACCGTCGTATGGGGAAGCGAGGAGCAGGGAGCCGAGAAGGCCAGAGTGCTCTCCGCTCTCATGAAAGCCGCTCCGCGTGCCCGGCACTTCGACGTCAGCGTCCCCACCGCCCCGGCCGCGTCCGGGAGTTGACGCCCGTCGTCGCAGGCCAGCACCCTGGTTGTGCAGCGCTACGCGTGATCACATAGGGTGAAAAGAAAAACGGGAGGTTCGGCGTGTTCGTTGAACGGGCGCCGCTTGTCGACTTAGTGTCCTGTTCGGAACAGCTTTGAAGTCCAGCAACACACACATTGGTAACCCTAAACTTCAACGTTAGGGTTCGGGTCGGCGATCGAACCGGCCCAATCGGCATCGCTGTCGTGGTGCGAGCAAGCGCACGACGGCACGTAATCGAGGCGAGAGGCCTTCGACGTGGCAGCACCGCAGAACTACCTCGCAGTCATCAAGGTCATCGGTGTCGGCGGCGGTGGTGTCAATGCGATCAACCGGATGATCGAGGTCGGTCTCAAGGGCGTCGAGTTCATCGCCATCAACACCGACGCGCAAGCCCTGTTGATGAGCGACGCCGACGTCAAACTCGACGTCGGCCGCGAACTCACCCGCGGACTCGGCGCCGGAGCGAACCCGGCCGTGGGCCGCAAGGCGGCCGAGGACCACCGCGAGGAGATCGAGGAGGTCCTCAAGGGGGCCGACATGGTCTTCGTCACGGCCGGTGAGGGCGGCGGCACCGGCACCGGCGGCGCGCCCGTCGTGGCCAACATCGCCCGCTCGCTCGGAGCCCTCACCATCGGCGTCGTGACGCGCCCCTTCACCTTCGAGGGCCGCAGGCGCGCCAACCAGGCCGAGGACGGCATCGCCGAACTCCGCGACGAGGTCGACACCCTCATCGTCATCCCCAACGACCGGCTGCTGTCCATCTCGGACCGCCAGGTCAGCGTCCTCGACGCCTTCAAGTCCGCGGACCAGGTGCTCCTCTCCGGTGTCCAGGGCATCACCGACCTCATCACCACCCCCGGCCTGATCAACCTCGACTTCGCCGACGTCAAGTCCGTGATGTCCGAGGCGGGCTCCGCGCTGATGGGCATCGGCTCCGCCCGCGGCGACGACCGCGCGGTGGCCGCCGCGGAGATGGCGATCTCCTCGCCGCTCCTGGAGGCTTCCATCGACGGCGCCCGGGGCGTGCTGCTCTCCATCTCCGGCGGCTCGGACCTCGGCCTCTTCGAGATCAACGAGGCCGCCCAGCTGGTGAGCGAGGCCGCGCACCCCGAGGCCAACATCATCTTCGGCGCGGTGATCGACGACGCCCTCGGCGACGAGGTCCGGGTGACCGTGATCGCCGCCGGCTTCGACGGCGGCCAGCCGCCCTCCAAGCGGGACACCATGCACGGCTCGTCCTCGGCCAAGCGCGAGGACTCGCCGCGCTCCATGGAGCCCCGGCCCGAGACCCGGCCGGCCTTCGGAGGGCTCGGCAGCGTCACCCCGCGCGAGGAGGACCCGGAGCCCGTCTCCGGCGACCTGGGCTCCGGCTCGTCGGGCGGCTCGGGGATCACGCCGGCCCCCCGGGTGTACCCGGACAGCGCGGCCGAGGAGCTCGACGTGCCGGACTTCCTCAAGTGAGCCGGACCGCCTGACGTGATAGCGCACCACGACGACGCCGTGGCGGCGCCCGCCGAGGGCCCCGCCACACCCGCCCCGGACCCGGCCCCGCAGCCGCTGCCGGGGGCCCTGGACGGCACCCCGGCGGCCCCGGCCGGCACCTCCTCGGTGCAGGCCGGTCCAAGCGCCCCGGCGCGGACGGCGCACGCCCCCAGTCATACGGACGCGGTCCACCCCGGCCCCGTCACCGAGACCGTCCACGGAGCGAACGGCGCGCACTTCGCCTTCACCGACCGGTGGGGCGGGGTGAGCGCCCTTCCTTATGCGGAGCTCAACCTCGGCGGCGCGGTCGGCGACGACCCCGAGGCCGTCCGCGTCAACCGCGCGCGGGCCGCGGCCACCCTGGGGCTGGACCCCGACACGGTGGTCTGGATGAACCAGGTGCACGGGCGCGAGGTCGTCGTGGTGGACGCGCCGTGGGGCGCGCGCCCGGTGCCGGACGCCGACGCGGTGGTCACCACCCGCCCCGGCCTCGCCCTCGCCGTCCTCACCGCCGACTGCACCCCGGTGCTGCTCGCCGACCCCGAGGCCGGGATCGTGGCCGCGGCGCACGCGGGCCGCCCGGGCATGGTGGCCGGGGTGGTGCCCGCCACGGTGCGGGCCATGGTGGAGCTGGGCGCGGACCCCGGCCGGATCACCGCCCGCACCGGGCCCGCGGTCTGCGGCCGCTGCTACGAGGTGCCCGAGGCGATGCGCGCCGACGTCGCCGCGGTCGAACCCGCCGCCCATGCCGTCACCTCCTGGGGCACGCCCGCCGTGGACGTGGTCGCGGGCGTCCACGCCCAGCTCGCCCGGCTCGGAGTCCTTGACCGGGTGCAGTCGCCGGTGTGCACCCTGGAGTCCGCCGATCACTTCTCGTACCGCCGTGACCGCACCACCGGGCGGCTCGCGGGCTACGTCTGGCTGGACTGAGGGGCATGACGGATCGCAAGGGGCAACTCGCGGCGAACCTGGCGAAAGTGGAGGACCGGATCGTCACGGCCTGTACCGCCGCGGGTCGCAGGCGTGACGAGGTGACGCTGATCGTCGTCACGAAGACCTATCCCGCGAGCGATGTCCGGATCCTCGCGGAACTGGGAGTGCGGCAGGTGGCGGAGAACCGCGACCAGGACGCCGCACCGAAGGCGGCCGAGTGCGCGGATCTTCCACTGACATGGCACTTCGTCGGTCAACTCCAGACCAATAAAGTTCGCTCCGTGGTGAGTTACTCCGATGTTGTGCAGTCCGTGGACAGGCCGAAACTCGTCGCTTCGCTCTCCCGCCAGGCGGAGAGCGCGGGGCGGGAGGTGGGCTGCCTGATCCAGGTCGCGCTGGACGCCGAGGAGCGCGAGCGGGGCGCGCGCGGCGGCGTCGCGCCCGACGGGATCGAGGAGTTGGCCGGCCTGATCGCCGAGGCGCCGGGGCTCTGGCTCGGCGGCCTGATGACCGTCGCGCCGCTCTCCGGGCCGTACGCCGGACGTGACCGGGCGGCGTTCGACCGGCTGATGGAATTCTCAACCGCCCTGCGTTCCGCGCATCCTGCTGCGAACATGGTGTCCGCAGGGATGAGCGCGGACCTCGAACACGCGGTGGCGGCCGGAGCGACACATGTGCGCGTCGGCACCGCGGTACTCGGAGTCCGACCCAGGCTCGGGTAACGTCGCCAAGAAGTCGGACCACAGCAGAAAATATGGTCAATCCCAGACTAACCGCAGAAGTTGGAGCGGCGGGGGAGGCCACGTGGATCGCGGGCACTTGGTTGGCGTCAGCCGATCCACCACGCCGATCCACCACAGAGCGGAGGATGCAGAGCATGGCCGGCGCGATGCGCAAGATGGCGGTCTACCTCGGCCTCGTGGAGGACGATGGGTACGACGGCCGCGGGTTCGACCCGGATGACGACTTCGAGCCCGAGCTCGACCCGGAGCCCGAGCGGGACAGGCGGCGGCATGAGGCACCGCTTCCGTCACACCAGTCCCGTCAGTCGCCTCAGCCTCACCAGTCACATCAGTCGCAAAGGGACGAATCGGTACGTCCGGCTGCTCTCTCGGCTCACCGGGAGTCGACTCCGCTTTCGGCGGAATCCGGGCGTCCGGCACGAATCGCTCCCGTGGCGTCCATCACACCTGAACGTCAGAGCATGGAGAAGAACGCACCGGTGATCATGCCCAAGGTCGTGTCCGAACGAGAGCCGTACCGGATCACCACGCTGCACCCCCGGACCTACAACGAAGCCCGTACCATCGGGGAACACTTCCGTGAGGGGACCCCGGTGATCATGAATCTGACGGAGATGGACGACACGGACGCGAAGCGACTTGTCGACTTCGCCGCGGGTCTCGTCTTCGGGCTTCATGGCAGCATTGAGCGGGTGACTCAGAAAGTATTCCTGTTGTCTCCTGCTAACGTCGATGTCACGGCGGAGGACAAGGCCCGCATCGCAGAGGGCGGGTTCTTCAACCAGAGCTGAGACGCAGCACCAGTCACAGGTACGAGGACAGGGGAGAGGGAAGCGCGGAGATGGGCGTGATCCTGGATGTGCTCTACATCGCGCTGATGTGTTTCCTCATCGTGCTGATCTTCCGGCTGGTGATGGAGTACGTCCGCCAGTTCGCCCGCTCATGGCAACCCGGCAGGGCGATGATCGTCGTTCTCGAGGCCACCTACACTGTCACGGATCCACCGCTCAAAGCTCTGCGGCGGTTCATCCCGCCGCTACGTCTGGGGGGCGTGGCACTAGACCTGTCCTTCTTCGTACTGATGATCATCGTCTACATCCTGATCTCCATCGTGAGCCGGCTGTGAACGATACGGTCTTGCCGAGTGCCGACGACTACGTTGAGGTGAAGAGATGCCGTTGACCCCCGAGGATGTGCGGAACAAGCAGTTCACGACCGTCCGCCTCCGAGAAGGCTATGACGAGGACGAGGTCGATGCCTTCCTCGACGAGGTCGAAGCCGAACTGACTCGCCTGTTGCGCGAGAACGAGGACCTGCGCGCCAAGCTGGCCGCCGCGACCCGGGCCGCCGCCCAGAGTCAGCAGCAGGCCGCGATGCGCAAGCCTCCTGAGCAACAGGAGCGACCAGCCGGGCCTTCACCCGCCGCCATATCAGGACCACCGCAGCAGCAGGTGCCGCAGCAGCAGCACCCGATGGGCGGTCCTCCCCAGCTTCCCGGTGGCCAGCCGCAGCTGCCCGCAGGTCCCGGCGGCCACGGTCCCGGCCCGCAGGGTCCGCATGGCCAGGGCCCGATGGGCCAGGGTCCGATGGGCCAGGGCCCGCACGGCCAGGGCCCCCACGGGCCCGGCCCGATGCAGGGCGGCCCCATGGGCGGCCCCGGCGGCCAGATGGTGCCCGCGGGCCCGATGGGCCACGGCGGCCCGCAGATGCCCGGCCCCGGCGGTCCTCAGGGCGGCCCGCACGGTGACAGCGCCGCGCGCGTCCTGTCGCTGGCGCAGCAGACCGCGGACCAGGCCATCGCCGAGGCCCGCTCCGAGGCCAACAAGATCGTCGGTGAGGCCCGCAGCCGCGCCGAGGGTCTGGAGCGCGACGCCCGTGCCAAGGCGGACGCGCTGGAGCGGGACGCGCAGGAGAAGCACCGTGTCGCGATGGGCTCCCTGGAGTCCGCACGCGCCACGCTGGAGCGCAAGGTCGAGGACCTGCGCGGCTTCGAGCGCGAGTACCGTACGCGCCTGAAGTCCTACCTGGAGAGCCAGCTCCGTCAGCTGGAGACCCAGGCGGACGACTCGCTGGCCCCGCCGCGGACTCCCGCGACGGCGTCCCTGCCGCCGTCCCCGGCGCCCTCGATGGCTCCGGCGGGCGCGAGTGCCCCGTCGTACGGCGGCCAGACCATGGGTGGCGGCATGGGCGGCGGAATGGGTGGCAACACGATGGGCGGTGGCAGCCTCGGCGGCAACCACACCCCGCCGCCCGGGCCCACGTACGGCAGCCAGCAGCAGATGTCGCCCGCGATGACGCAGCCGATGGCTCCGGTGCGGCCGCAGGGGCAGCAGCCGATGCAGCAGGCTCCCTCGCCGATGAGGGGGTTCCTCATCGACGAGGACGACAACTGAGGATGACGCCGTAGGCGTCGGCAACGCACTCAAGGGCGGGGCCCCGGATCCTTCCGGGGCCCCGCCCTTTTGCGTTCCTCAGGGCCGGGGAGGGTGGGCCGGGGCGAGCCCCGGCCCACCTAGGCCGTGTCCGGCGGATCTTCGTGGGCCCGCGACGCCTGGTACCGCACCTCGCCGCGTTGTCGGAGTCATCCGAGTACGCCCAGTACGAGGATGATCCTCCGCCTTGCGATGCACGGCACCAGACGCCGCAGGCTGATCCACGAAGATCCGCCGGACACGACCTAGCGGCGCGGGGAACTGCGCGACCGGCCACGACGCGACCGTCAGGTTGTCACCCTCCCGAAGGGGGCTGGTTCTGTCGTTTCCGGACCTTCGGTGGGTGGGTGGTTGCTCGCGCTCGCGCGGCGGAGCCGCATATGGACACAGCCCCGCGCCCCTTTCGGGGCGCCCCCTACATGGGGCTGCGCCCCGGCTTTCCTAGGGGCGCGGGGAACTGCGCGACCGGCCACGACGAGACCGTAAGGTCGCCACCGTCCCAAAGGGGCAGTCTCTGTCGTGTCCGGGCCACCGGCCGGTGGGGGGTGGCTGCTCTTGCGGTTTTCCGCGCCCCGGCAGGGGCCGCTACGCCTTGCGGAGGGCGAAGACGAGGGACAGGGACTCGTCCCTGAACGGCTCGCCATACGTCTCGTCGGGGTCGCCGGAGGCGAACTCCGTGGCGAGGACCTCGTCAGAGATCAGCTCCGAGTGGTGGCTGAGCGCCGCCGCAACCTCCTCGTCCGTGGACGCCCAGCGCAGCGCGATCCGGTCGGCGACATCGAGCCCGCTGTTCTTGCGGGCCTCCTGGATCAGCCGGATGGCATCCCGCGCGAGACCGGCCCGCCGCAGCTCCGGCGTGAGCTCCAGGTCCAGCGCGACCGTGGCCCCGGCGTCCGACGCCACCGACCACCCCTCGCGCGGCGTCTCCGTGATGATCACCTCGTCCGGGGAGAGGGTGACCGTCTCGCCCTCCACCTCCACCGCCGCCGTGCCTTCCCGCAGCGCCAGTGAGAGCGCCGCCGCGTCCGCCTCGGCGACGGCCTTGGCGACTGCCTGCACCCGCTTGCCGAAGCGCTTGCCGAGCGCGCGGAAGTTCGCCTTGGCGGTGGTGTCCACAAGACCGCCCGCGCCGCCCGCGGAGGACTCGGCGAGGGAGGCCAGCGAGGAGACGTTCAGCTCCTCGGTGATCTGGGTGCGCAGCTCCTCCGAGAGCTCGTCGAAGCCGGCCGCCGCGACCAGCGCCCGGGACAGCGGCTGCCGGGTCTTGACGCCGGACTCCGCGCGGGTGGCCCGGCCCAGCTCGACGAGCCGCCGCACCAGCGCCACCTGCCGCGACAGCCGCGCGTCGACCAGCGAGGGGTCGGCCTTCGGCCAGTCCGACAGGTGCACGGACTCGGGGGCACCCGGCGTGACCGGCACCACCAGGTCCTGCCAGACCCGCTCGGTGATGAACGGCGTCAGCGGGGCCATCAGCCGCGTGACCGTCTCCACGACGTCGTGCAGCGTGCGCAGCGCCGCCTTGTCGCCCAGCCAGAAGCGGCGGCGGGAGCGGCGCACGTACCAGTTGGACAGGTCGTCGACGAACGCGGACAGCAGGCGGCCGGCCTGCTGGGTGTCGTAGGCGTCCAGGGCCTGGGTGACCTGGTCGGTGAGCGTGTGCAGCTCGGACAGCAGCCACCGGTCGAGCATGGGCCGGTCCGCCGGGTCCGGGTCCGCGGCCGACGGCGCCCAGCCGGACGTGCGGGCGTACAGCGCCTGGAAGGCGACGGTGTTCCAGTACGTGAGGAGCGTCTTGCGGACGACCTCCTGGATGGTGCCGTGGCCGACCCGCCGCGCCGCCCAGGGGGAGCCGCCGGCCGCCATGAACCACCGCACCGCGTCGGCGCCGTGCTGGTCCATGAGCGGGATCGGCTGGAGGATGTTCCCCAGGTGCTTGGACATCTTGCGGCCGTCCTCGGCGAGGATGTGCCCGAGGCAGACCACGTTCTCGTAGGACGACCTGTCGAAGACGAGCGTGCCGACGGCCATCAGCGTGTAGAACCAGCCGCGGGTCTGGTCGATCGCCTCGCAGATGAACTGCGCCGGGTAGCGGCTCTCGAAGAGGTCCTTGTTCTTGTACGGGTAGCCCCACTGCGCGAACGGCATGGAGCCGGAGTCGTACCAGGCGTCGATGACCTCGGGAGCCCGGGTCGCCGCGAGGCCGCACTCGGGGCAGGGGAACGTCACCGCGTCGATGTACGGGCGGTGCGGGTCGAGCCCGGACTGGTCCTCGCCGGTCAGCTCGGTCAGCTGGGCACGCGAGCCCACACAGGTGAGGTGGCCTTCCTCGCAGCGCCAGATGGGCAGCGGGGTGCCCCAGTAGCGGTTCCGGGAGAGCGCCCAGTCGATGTTGTTGTTCAGCCAGTCGCCGTAGCGGCCGTTCTTGACCGACTCGGGGAACCAGTTGGTCTTCTCGTTCTCCTCGAGGAGGCGGTCCTTGAGGGCGGTGGTGCGGATGTACCAGGACGGCTGGGCGTAGTACAGCAGGGCGGTGTGGCAGCGCCAGCAGTGCGGATAGCTGTGCTCGTACGGGACGTGCCGGAACAGCAGCCCGCGCTGGTCGAGGTCCCGGGTCAGGGCCTCGTCGGCCTTCTTGAAGAAGACGCCGCCGACCAGCGGGACGTCCTGATCGAAGGTGCCGTCCGGGCGGACCGGGTTGACCACGGGCAGGCCGTAGGCGCGGCTGACCTTGAGGTCGTCCTCGCCGAAGGCGGGGGACTGGTGGACCAGGCCCGTACCGTCCTCGGTGGTGACGTACTCGGCCGTCACGACGTAGTGCGCCGGCTCGGGGAACTCGACGAGCTCGAAGGGGCGCCGGTACGTCCAGCGCTCCATCTCGGCGCCGGTGAAGCTCTGCCCGGTGGGGCGCCAGCCCTCGCCGAGCGCCTTCCCCAGCAGCGGCTCCGCGACGACCAGGCGCTCGCCGTCCGCGCCGGGGCCCTCCGCGCCCGGGACCTTCTCGGCGACGACATAGGTGACGTCGGGGTGCGCGGCGACGGCGGTGTTGGACACCAGGGTCCAAGGGGTCGTCGTCCACACCAGCAGGGACGCCTGCTCCGCGAGGGGGCCCGAGGTGAGCGGGAAGCGCACGTAGACGGACGGGTCGACGACGGTCTCGTAGCCCTGCGCCAGCTCGTGGTCGGACAGGCCGGTGCCGCAGCGCGGGCACCAGGGGGCGACGCGGTGGTCCTGCACCAGCAGGCCCTTGTCGAAGATCTCCTTCAGCGACCACCAGACCGAGTCCACGTACTCCGGGTCCATCGTCCAGTACGCCTGGTCGAGGTCCACCCAGTAGCCCATGCGGGTCGTGAGCTCGCTGAACGCGTCGGTGTGCCGGGTGACGGACGCGCGGCACTTGGCGTTGAACTCCGCGATGCCGTACGCCTCGATGTCCTGCTTGCCGTTGAAGCCCAGCTCCTTCTCGACGGCGAGCTCGACCGGCAGGCCGTGGCAGTCCCAGCCTGCCTTGCGCGGCACGTGGTAGCCGCGCATGGTGCGGAAGCGCGGGAAGACGTCCTTGAAGACGCGGGCCTCGATGTGGTGGGCGCCCGGCATGCCGTTGGCCGTGGGCGGGCCCTCGTAGAACACCCACTCGGGGCGGCCTTCGGACTGCTCCAGGCTCTTGGCGAAGATCTTCTGCTCACGCCAGAAGTCGAGCACGGTGTGTTCGAGCTCGGGCAGGTCTACCTGGGCGGGTACCTGGCGGTACTGCGGCGCGGTCATCGACGGGCTCCTCCAACGGACTCTGGCTTCCGCTGGAGGGACGAGTGCCGTCTGCTGCGGCGGCGCCCGCGGTACCACCCTCCTTGGCCCTCCGGCGGCTCAGCCGGGGGACCCCCTCATTCGGTGCGCGAAGCCGGATCTACCAGCCGTGGAACGCGAGCCCGCCAGGGCCCGCCGCACGGTCTTCTTCCGGCGGCTCCGGGGTGATCTTCACGCCGCGCTCGCCCCCGGGCTCGCACCGTCCCCGGGTCGCTCATGGCTGCGTACGCCGCTACTCGTCCCCATCCACGCCTTTCGCAGAGCCCAGTGTACGGGGGACGGGGGAATGGCGCCGACCGGATTTCCCGGGCGCCGCGTCGGGCGGGGGCGGGGTGCGGCAGGCCGGGGGAGGCCTTGCCGGCCGGGTGGGTGCCGGCAGGAGGAGCCGGACGGACGGGATGAGTCGGACGGACGGATGGCCGAATGGACGGGATGACCCGAACGGACGGGATGACCCGAATGGCGAGATGGGCGGGCGCCGGATCGGGGAAGTGTCCAGCTCATCGGATTACCGGCCGAGGAGCTGGGCACAACGCATGCGTGCCTGTCACGCGGTGGTGGGCACCTTCTGGCCCACTGGCGCTTCCCGGCGCCCGGCGGGCCCGGGAGGCACCCCTCGGGCAGGGGCGGACGAATCGGGCGGCGTGCCCCGTTGCCGCGGGCATGGTGTCGATTTATCGTCCCAGCACGATTCGCGTGCAAGGTCACAATAAGTGAAGGGGTCGCGGCATGGTGGTGAGGAAGACCGCCGTACAGCGTTCGGCGACCAGCAGACCCACCCGCGGTGCGGCGGCCCCGGGCGCCCGCGGCAGGAGGGACGCGTCCCACCCGGAGCGGAGCGCCACAGCCAGCGCCGCTGCCTTCCCGAGACCCCCGAGAGTGACCCTCCGCAGCGCCGCCGAGCCCCGTGAGGGGGCGCACGCACTAGCCGATACGCCGGCAGATGCGCCCGATGCGCCAAAGTGGGATGGCCCCGGGGCGGCCAAGAAGACCTCCAGGAGCGCGGAGAACGCGGAGAGGGCGCAGCGCACGAGGAGCACCGAGGGCACGACCGGTGGGGGCACGAGCGGTGGGGGCACGACTGGTGGGCGTGCCGCCAAGAAGTCCGCCGCCAAGAAGTCCACGGCCAAGAAGTCCGCCGCGAAGAAGGCGGCGGCGAAGAAGGCGGCGCCCAGGAGGACGGCCGAGGAGAAGGCGGCCGCGGAGGAGGCGCAGCCGCCCGGGAAGGCGGCGGCGAAGAAGTCCGCGGCGAAGAAGGCGGCGCAGAAGAAGGCGGCGGCGAAGAAGGCCGCCGGGGAGAAGAGCGCGGCGCAGAAGGCCACGGGTAAGAAGGCAGCGGCGAGGAAGGGCGCGGCGAGGAAAGGCGCGGAGAAGAGAGCCGGCGCCGAGGCGCCCGCGGCCGGGCGAGCGGGTGCCGGAGGGACCGCGGAGACCGGGAGCACCGAAACCAGTACGGCACGGGCCAGGACCACGGACGCCGAGAAGACCGGGGCCGCCGAGGCGGGCGCGGTCGAGGAGGCGGCCGGCACTGCGGCCGAGAACGCGGCAGAGGCCGCGACGACGACGGGAGCCACGAGGGTGGTTGCGAAGAAGACTCCGGGCACGGCCACGGCCGCGAAGAAGCCCACCCCGGTGCCCAAGGCACGGGTCACCGCGGCGGAGCCCGAGGACCTCGCGGTCCGCCCGGGCGAGGAGCCCTGGACCCAGGACGAGGTCGACGCGGCGCGATCCGAGCTGACCGCCGAGGCGCTGCGGCTGCGCAACGAGATCGAGTCGTCCGAGGTGTCCCTCGCCGGGCTGATGCGGGACTCCGGGGACGGCGCCGGCGACGACCAGGCCGACACCGGGACCAAGAACATCACCAGGGAGCACGAGCTGGCGCTCGCCGCCAACGCGCGCGAGATGCTGGTCCAGACGGAACGCGCTCTGGAGCGGCTCGACGCGGGTACCTACGGCCTCTGCGAGGTCTGCGGCAAGCCGATCGGGAAGGCCAGGATGCAGGCGTTTCCGCGGGCCACGCTCTGCGTGGAGGACAAGCAGAAGCAGGAGCGGCGTTACTAGGGGCCGGTGCCGGGGGTGCCGGGTGCCGCTCGGTTCGGGTTCGCCGTGGTCGTTTTGCGCAGTTCCCCGCGCCCCTGTTTTGCGGGGTCCAAGGGTGCCTTCTTGGGGGCGTTGCCGGCTGTGCGGTTCGTTGTGGTTTCCCCCACTGCCTTAAAGGCGTGGGAGGTGCCCCCGGCAGTTCCCCGCGCCCCTGTCGGGGCACGGTCGGCGTTCCGCGTGCCTCTTTTGCGGAGTCTGGGGTGCCTCGGCGGGTGCGTTGCCGGCTGCCCGTCCCGTCGTGGTTGCTCGCGCAGTTCCCCGCGCCCCTGGCGGCATCGGGGATCCGGGCCGGGTGCGTGCCGCGTGGGATGGGTCACCGGGGGTTGCGGATGGGTGGCTGTGCCGTGGGGGGTCGCGCCGGTGTGCCGTACCCTCGTCCTCATCCAGGTACCTAGGGCCGAGGGACACACGTGGCAGAGGCTGAGCGCATCACCGGTACGGGCGGGGCTCCCGGCGCGGAGCGGTCCGCCGAGCAGGCTTCCGGTACGGACGGCACCCCGGAGACCGGGCGGGAGGCCGCGGCCGGGGCGACCGCGGTCCGGGGCAGCCGGAAGATCGGCGTGCTGTTCGCGGTGGCCGCCCTCGCGTACCTGCTGGACCTGGTCAGCAAGGTGCTCGTGGTGGCGAAGCTGGAGCACCACGACTCGATCGACCTGATCGGCGACTGGCTACGCCTGGAGGCGATCCGCAACCCCGGCGCCGCGTTCGGCATGGGCGGCGCCTTCACCGTGATCTTCACCGTGATCGCCGCCGCGGTGATCTTCGTCATCGTGCGGCTGGCCCGCAAGCTCTACAGCCTGCCCTGGGCCATCGCCCTCGGGCTGCTCCTGGGCGGTGCCCTCGGCAACCTCACGGACCGGCTCTTCCGCTCGCCCGGCGTCTTCGAGGGGCGCGTGGTGGACTTCATCGCCCCCAAGCACTTCGCCGTCTTCAACCTCGCGGACTCGGCGATCGTGTGCGGCGGCATCCTCGTCGTGCTGCTCTCCTTCCGCGGTCTCGACCCCGACGGGACGATCCACAAGGACTGACGGCCGCACCCCCGCAGGGCCCTCGCCGGGGACGCCGCGCGTCCCCGGCGGTGAGCGGCGGGCCGGACCCCCGCACCACCGTGCCGGGAGTGCCGCCGGGGTCCGGCATACTCGTCGGGTGAGCACCCTTCCCGAGACCCGTACGCTGCCCGTGCCCGACGGCCTGGAGGGCGAGCGCGTCGACGCCGCCATCTCCCGCATGTTCGGCTTCTCCCGCACGAAGGCGGCGGAGCTGGCCGCCGCGGGCAAGGTGCTGGTCGACGGCGCCGCGGTCGGCAAGTCGGAGCGGGTGCACGGCGGTGCCTGGCTGGAGGTCGAGATGCCGCGGCCGCCCGCGCCCGTCCAGGTGGTCGCCGAGCCCGTCGAGGGCATGGAGATCGTGCACGACGACGAGGACGTCGTGGTGGTCGCCAAGCCGGTGGGCGTGGCCGCGCACCCCAGCCCGGGCTGGAGCGGCCCGACCGTCATCGGCGGCCTCGCCGCGGCCGGGTACCGGATCTCCACGTCCGGCGCCGCGGAGCGCCAGGGCATCGTGCACCGCCTGGACGTCGGCACCTCGGGCCTGATGGTCGTCGCGAAGTCGGAGTACGCGTACAGCTCGCTGAAGCAGCAGTTCCGCGAGCGGACCGTCGACAAGCGCTACCACACCCTCGTCCAGGGCCACCCCGACCCCACCAGCGGCACCATCGACGCCCCCATCGGCCGGCACCCCGTGCACGACTACAAGTGGGCGGTGACCGCCGACGGCAAGCCGTCCGTCACCCACTACGACCTGATCGAGGCCTTCCGCGCGGCCTCGCTGCTGGACGTCAAGCTGGAGACCGGCCGCACCCACCAGATCCGGGTGCACATGGCCGCCCACCGCCACCCCTGCGTCGGCGACCTCACCTACGGTGCCGACCCCACCCTCGCCGAGCGCCTCGGCCTCGGACGGCAGTGGCTGCACGCGGTCCGGCTCGGCTTCGAGCACCCCGCGGACGGGCGCTGGGTGGAGTTCGCCAGCACCTACCCCGACGATCTTCAGCGCGCCCTGGACCGGGTGCGGGAGGAGAGCGCATGAGCGCCACCGACGCCAACGCCGCTCCGGACTTCACGGTCCGCAGGGCCGAGGACCCCGCCGACCGCGAGTCGTGCTTCGCGGTGCGCAAGGAGGTCTTCGTCGCCGAGCAGGGCGTCCCGGAGGACATCGAGTACGACGCCCACGACCCAGGGGCGCTGCACGTCCTGGCCGTCCGGGACGACGGCACCCCGCTGGGCACGGGGCGGCTGCTGCACGGCGCCGCGGCGCTCGCCCTGACCGGTGAGCCGGGCGTCGGGTCGCTGGGGCGGCTCGCGGTGGCCAGGCACGCGCGGCGGCTCGGGGTGGGGGCCGCCCTGGTGCGCGGCATCGAGGACGCCGCCGGGGACCTGGGCCTCACCGCGGTGGACCTGCACGCCCAGACACATGCGCTGGCCTTCTACGAGCGGCTCGGATACGCGGCGTACGGCCCGGAGTTCGTGGACGCCGGCATGCCGCACCGGGCGATGCGCAGGACGCTCTGACACCTCGGGTGTCCCCTCGCGCCGCCCGCCGCCGCGGTATCGGCGTAATTCCACCGGATCCGGCGGCGACTGGGTAGGGTCGGGCCCATGGCACGCAATGTGGTGATCAGCGGCGGCGGCACCGGCATAGGGCTCGCAACGGCACGGACCTTCGCGGACCATGGCGACCAGGTGCTGCTCATCGGGCGGCGCGCCGAGGTGCTGGAGAAGTCCGGCATCGCGGGCGCCCTCACGTACGCGGCCGACCTGAGCACCCCGGAAGGGGCCAGGGGCGCGGCCGAGTTCGTGGCCGAGGAGTTCGGCGCCGTCGACGTCCTGGTCAACAGCGCGGGCGGCAACGGCCTCCTGGAGCCCGCCGCGGACGGCGACGACCCGCTGACGGTCGCCGCGCACGCCTGGACCGTCAACTTCCGCATCAACACCCTGACGGCCGCCCTGCTCACCGAGGCGCTGAAGGACCGGCTCGCCTCGCCCGGCGGCCGGGTGCTGTTCGTGTCCTCCATCGCGGCGTTCCGCGGTTCGGGCTCGGGCGCGTACGCGGGGTCCAAGGCGGCGCTGCACCCCTACGCGTTCGACCTGGCGGCGGCCCTCGGATCGCGCGGCATCACCGTGAACGTCGTGGCCCCCGGCTTCGTCGAGGACACCGGGTTCTTCGGCCCCAACCTCACCGAGGCACGCCGGACGCGGCTGATCGAGGAGACCGCCACCGGCCGCCCCGGCACCCCCGGGGACATCGCGGCCACCCTGCACTGGCTGGCCTCACCCGCCGCCGCCCACATCACCGCCCAGGTCGTCCAGGTCAACGGCGGCGCCGAGCGGGGCCGCTGAGCCACCGCCCGCCCCGCCCCGGGGACCTCCCGGGGAAAACCGACCGCAGCGCCCTTGAGCGGACTCAGGGGCGCCGGCGAGGCCCTGCGGCCCGGCAGCGCGCTCAGCCCCGGCCCGTCCGGGGCACCCGGCCGTCCTTGAGCAGCGAGTTCACGTGGTCGCCCCGGGGCGGCGGCACCGCGGACCCGGTGTTGATGCGGGGCAGCGCGTAGGGGTGCTGCTCGGCGAGCCAGCGCAGTATCTGCTCGCGGACGGTGACCCGTACCGACCAGATGTCGTTCGCGTCCTTCGCGGTCACCAGCGCCCTCACCTCCATGGTGGTGGGGGTGGTGTCCGTGACGGCCAGGCCCCAGTCGCGGCCGTCCCAGGCCGAGCAGTCGTGGACGATCTCCCGCAGCTTCTCGCGGATCTCGGGTACCGGCGCCCGGTGGTCCAGGTGGAAGAAGACGGTGCCGGTCATCTGCGAGCCGCCGCGCGACCAGTTCTCGAACGGCTGGCTGGTGAAGTACGAGACGGGCATGGTGATCCGCCGCTCGTCCCAGGTGCGGACGGTGAGGAAGGTCAGCGTGACCTCGTCGATCACGCCCCACTCGCCGTTCACGACCACCGTGTCGCCGATCCGCACCATGTCGCCGAAGGCGATCTGGAACCCTGCGAAGAGATTGCTCAGCGTGGACTGCGCGGCGATACCGGCCACGATGCCGATCAGCCCCGCGGACGCCAGCATGGACGTGCCCACGGCCCGCAGGTCCGGGAAGGTCAGCAGCATCGCCGCGGCGGCTATCACGCCGACCACGGCGGTCACGATGCGCATGATCAGCGTCACCTGGGTCCGCACCCGCCGCAGCCGGGCGGTGTCCCGCTGCACCGCCGCGTACTTGGCGTACGAGGCCTCGACGGCGGCCGCCGAGACGCGGACGATCAGCCAGGCGCTGGCGCCGATCAGCACGAGCGCGAGGGCCTGGCTGAAGGCCGCGTCGTGGGCGCGTACGCGGTCGTAGGGGAGCAGCCGGTACGAGGCACTCAGCAGGGCGGCGAACAGCACGATCAGCAGCGGCGTGCGGCAGCGGCGCAGCAGGCCCCAGAGCGGTGTCTCCTTGTGCCGGGCGTCGGCCCGCCGCAGCAGGCTGTCGATGCCCCATCCCACGAGGAGCGCGATCACCACCGGGACGCCGATGACGGTCAGCGGACGCAGAACGGTCTCCATCTCTTGACCGTAACTTGACGGCACGGTCCGGCAGAGTGACGAAGCGAACATCGTGCCGTTGCCCTCCCAGGCGACGGGTACACCCGCGGGCAGAGGAAAGCGCCGCCCCGGCCGCGTGAACGCGGTGCCGGGACGGCGCTTCGGGAGGTGCCTCGGGCGGCGGCTCAGGCCTTGGGAAGGACCTTGTCGAGCGCCGTGGTGTAGTCCGCGACCGTCATCGGCGCGGCCTGGCCGTCAGGGCCGACCAGCTTCTTGCCGTTCATGAAGAGGGTCGGTGTGCCGGAGACGCCGTCCTTGTTGGTGTCGAACTTGTTCGACATGTCGAGCGCCCACTTGTCGTACGTGCCGTCCTTGACGTCCTTCTGGAACGCCTTGTTGCCCTTCAGGCCGTCGACGGTGTCCGCCACTTTGATCAGGTAGGCGTCGTCCTTGAACTTGTCCTGCGTCTCCTCGGGGTGGTACTTCGTCGAGTAGAGCGCCGACTTGTACTTCATGAACGCCTCGGGGCTGACGTTCAGGGCGGCGCCCATGGCGCTGAGGGCGTTCTTGGAGCCCTCGCCGCCGCCGTTCTTGTCGATGAACGACGCGCCGATGTACTCGATCTTGTACTTGCCGCTGTCGACGTCCTTCTGGACGGTCGAGCCCACGGTCTGCTCGAACTGCGCGCAGACCGGGCAGCGCGGGTCCTCGTACTCCTTGAGGGTGTTCTTGGCGTCGGCCTTGCCCAGGATGACGGTGGTGCCGTCGGCGCCGCTGGTGTGGGCCGGCTTGACGAGCTTGTCGTCCTTGGCGGCCTCCCACTGGCCGGGCTTGTTGGCCTGGGTGACCGCGTAGCCGACGCCGCCGGCTATCGCGAGGACCGCGACGATCGACACGCCCACCAGCGCCTGGCGCCTGACCTTGGCGCGCTTGGCCTGCTTCTCGCGCTCCGCGCGCAACCGCTCCCGGGCTGCCGTCTTCGCGGCCTGGCTGTTCCTGCTGCTCATGATGAGGGGTCTCTCCTGTGAGGTCGCGCACGTGACCCGTGCGCGTGGGACGTTGGGGCGGACCGGTGCCGTGCCTCAGCAGACAGAAAAGCCGTGCTCAGGCACAGACGGCGGCAGGGCACGGCGGCCCGCGCCGTCCCACGGAGCCCACCCACGCGCGCGTGCCCGCGCCCGGTGCCCGGTGCGCGGTCCGCGGCAGGCGCCGCAGCGGCGCCCGGCCGGGTACGACCGTGGCGAGCGCGAGGAGCAGCGGCCGGAAGGTGGCGGCGACCGCGGCGCCCAGCAGCTGTCCGAGGGCCCGCTCGCCGCGCCGCAGCCAGGCCGCGGCCAGCAGCCCCACCGCGACGTGCACGGCGAGCAGCAGCCAGCAGGACGCCGGATCGGCGTGCGCGAGCAGGGCCGGCGCACGGTCCGCCTCCCCGGACACCCCGGGCAGCGTCCCGCCCACCGGCGAGCCGCCGCAGAGCATGTGGAGGCCGACGGAGGCCAGCGTGCCCCTGACCGGGCCGCCGGTCTGGCCGTAGCAGACCTGCTGGCCGGAGGTGAAGAGGGTGTCCGCGGCCAGCTCCAGCGGGATCAGCAGCCCGGCGATGGCGGCGAAGCCCCGCTCGTGGCCCGCCAGCGCGTAGGCGACGGCGAAGACCCCGGCGGCGGTCGCCGCGACGGTGGCGGGCGGCAGCGGCACCTGGGACAGCAGCACGTGCGAGGCCGACGACAGCATCACGAGCAGCACGGTGAACAGCGCCGCGCGCAGGGCGCGGGGCGCCGTCTCGGATATGTGTGCTGCTCTCACGGGGCGACTGTCTCTCCGGCCGGGTCCCGGGCGGGCCACGGGAAGCGGTGTGCGGGGTCCGACCGCCGAGTCTGCCACGCCGAGCCGTAGGGGCTCGTTAAGGAGTGGCTATGAGTTATGCGATCGAGTCACAGGGCGGACCGCTCCGGCTGCGAACCGTGGCCCCGCCCACGTCGGACCGTGGTCCCCCGTGCGTGCGGACCGTGCGGCACGCCCACGTCCGACCGGGGCTCCCGTCCGTGTCAGACCGTGCTCTCCAGACCCGGGATGCGGCCGTTGCGGAAGAGGTCCACGAAGATCTGGTGGTCGGCACGCGCGCGTGCGCCGTAGCGGTGCGCGAAGTCCACCAGGAGCTCCGCGAAGCCGTCCTCGTCGGCGGCGATCGCGGCGTCGATGGCGCGCTCGGTGGAGAACGGCACCAGCTCGGAGTAGCTGCTGTCGTCGTCCGCGGCGGAGTGCATGGTGGCCGTGGCACGGCCGAGGTCGGCGACGACCGCGGCGATCTCCTCGGGATCGTCGATGTCCGACCAGTCCAGGTCGACCGCGTACGGTGAGATCTCCGCCACGAGCTGTCCGGTGCTGCGGCCGTCCTCCTCGATCCGGGTCCAGCCCAGCCACGGGTCGGCGTGCGCCTGCAGCGCCCGCTGCGAGATCACCGTGCGGTGCCCCTCGTGCAGCCAGTAGTCACGGATCGAGGGGTCGGTGACGTGCTGGGACACCGCGGGCGTCTGGGCCTGCTTCATGTAGATCACCACATCGTTCTCGAGGGCGTCGCTGTTGCCCTCCAGGAGGATGTTGTAGGACGGCAGGCCCGCGGAGCCGATGCCGACGCCGCGCCGGCCGACCACGTCCTTGACGCGGTAGGAGTCCGGGCGGGCCAGGGACGACTCGGGCAGCGTCTCCAGGTAGGCGTCGAAGGCGGCCAGCACCTTGTAGCGGGTGGCGGCGTCCAGCTCGATGGAGCCGCTCCCCGGCGCGAAGCGGCGCTCGAAGTCGCGGATCTCGGTCATCGAGTCCAGCAGCCCGAAGCGGGTCAGCGAGCGGGCGTCGCGCAGCGCGTCCAGCAGCGGGCCCTGGGCGGTGTCCAGGGTGAACGGCGGCACCTCGTCGTCCTTGGCGCCGGTCGCCAGAGCGTGGACCCGGGCCCGGTAGGCGGCGGCGTAGGTGCGCACCAGGTGGCTGATCTGCTCGTCGCTGAGGGCCTTGGCGTACCCGATCAGCGCCAGGGAGGCGGCCAGCCGCTGGAGGTCCCAGGTGAAGGGGCCCACGTAGGCCTCGTCGAAGTCGTTGACGTTGAAGATCAGGCGGCCCTGGGAGTCCATGTAGGTGCCGAAGTTCTCGGCGTGCAGGTCGCCGTGGATCCACACGCGGGAGGTCCGCTCGTCCAGGTACGGGCCGCCCCGCCTGGCGCCGAAGCCGATGTCGGCGGTCAGGTCGTGGTAGAAGAGGCAGGCCGTGCCGCGGTAGAAGGCGAACGCCGATGCCGCCATCTTCCGGAACTTCACCCGGAAGGCGGCCGGGTCGGCGGCCAGGAGCTCACCGAACGCGGTGTCGAAGACGGCGAGGATCTGCTCGCCGCGCTGCTCGGCGCTGGGCTGCGGGTCCGGCATGGGTGGGTGCCTCCTGGTGCGGTGGTCCGCTGCGACGGGTGGGGCGGAGCAGGCCCGACGGCCCTTGCTGGGTGCCGGTTCGGGCGGCACGGGGCGCGGGCCCGGCGGTCCGGGCCGCCCGTGTCACCGGACGAACTTACCCGTGCGCACCGCCGTCCACCCGTGTCAGGGCGCCGTGCCGCGCGCACGGTGGACGTGCGCGCCTGCTGCGACGGATGTCACAGCAGAGACGTAGACTTCCACGCTGTATCCCCCGAGCAGGCAACCGTTCCCGGTTGTTCCCCGACCGTTCGCTGGAGGTCCTCCGCCGTGGCGTCAACGTCCGAGAAGCCCCCGTTCACGCACCTGCACGTCCACACCCAGTACTCGCTGCTGGACGGTGCCGCGCGGCTGAAGGACATGTTCGCGGCCTGCCAGGAGATGGGCATGTCGCACATCGCCATGAGCGACCACGGCAACCTCCACGGGGCGTACGACTTCTTCCACTCCGCGCAGAAGGCCGGCGTCACCCCGATCATCGGCATCGAGGCCTACGTCGCCCCGGAGTCCCGGCGGAACAAGCGCAAGATCCAGTGGGGCCAGCCGCACCAGAAGCGGGACGACGTCTCCGGTTCCGGCGGTTACACGCACAAGACGATCTGGGCGGCGAACAGCACCGGCCTGCACAACCTCTTCCGGCTCTCCTCCGACGCCTACAAGGAGGGCTGGCTCCAGAAGTGGCCCCGGATGGACAAGGAGACCATCTCGCAGTGGTCCGAGGGCCTGATCGCGTCCACCGGCTGCCCCTCCGGCGAGCTGCAGACCCGGCTGCGGCTCGGACAGTTCGACGAGGCACTGAAGTCCGCCGCCGAGTACCAGGACATCTTCGGCAAGGACCGCTACTTCCTGGAGCTGATGGACCACGGCATCGAGATCGAGCGCCGGGTCCGTGACGGCCTGCTGGAGATCGGCAAGAAGCTCGGCATCCCGCCGCTGGTCACCAACGACTCGCACTACACCTACTCCCACGAGGCCACGGCGCACGACGCGCTGCTGTGCATCCAGACCGGCAAGAACCTCTCCGACCCGGACCGCTTCCGGTTCGACGGCACCGGCTACTACCTGAAGTCGACCGAGGAGATGTACGCCATCGACTCCTCGGACGCCTGGCAGCAGGGCTGCGCGAACACCCTCCTGGTCGCCGAGCAGATCGACACCACCGGGATGTTCGAGAAGCGCGACCTGATGCCGCGGTTCGACATCCCCGAGGGGTACACCGAGGTCACCTGGTTCCAGGAGGAGGTCCGGCGCGGCATGGAGCGCCGCTTCTCCGGTGCCGTCCCCGAGGACCGCCAGCGCCAGGCGGACTACGAGATGGACGTCATCATCCAGATGGGGTTCCCGGGCTACTTCCTCGTCGTCGCCGACTTCATCATGTGGGCCAAGAACAACGGCATCGCGGTCGGCCCCGGCCGCGGCTCCGCGGCCGGCTCGATCGTGGCGTACGCCATGGGCATCACCGACCTGGACCCGATCCCGCACGGCCTGATCTTCGAGCGGTTCCTCAACCCCGAGCGCATCTCGATGCCCGACGTCGACATCGACTTCGACGAGCGCAGGCGCGTCGAGGTGATCAGGTACGTGACGGAGAAGTACGGCGAGGACAAGGTCGCCATGATCGGTACCTACGGCACCATCAAGGCCAAGAACGCGATCAAGGACTCCGCGCGCGTCCTCGGCTACCCGTACGCCATGGGCGACCGCGTCACCAAGGCGATGCCGGCCGACGTGCTCGGCAAGGGCATCCCGCTCTCCGGCATCGTCGACCCCAAGCACCCCCGGTACTCGGAGGCCGGCGAGGTGCGCGGGATGTACGAGAACGAGCCCGACGTGAAGAAGGTCATCGACACCGCGCGCGGTGTGGAGGGCCTGGTGCGCCAGATGGGCGTGCACGCGGCCGGCGTGATCATGTCCAGCGAGCCCATCGTGGACCACGTGCCCGTCTGGGTGCGCCACACGGACAACGTCACCATCACCCAGTGGGACTACCCGAGCTGCGAGTCGCTCGGCCTGCTGAAGATGGACTTCCTGGGCCTGCGGAACCTCACGATCATGGACGACGCCGTGAAGATGGTGAAGTCCAACAAGGGCATCGACATCGACCTGCTGAGCCTCCCGCTCGACGACCCCACGACCTTCGAACTGCTCCAGCGCGGCGACACCCTCGGCGTCTTCCAGTTCGACGGCGGGCCCATGCGCTCGCTGCTGCGGCTGATGAAGCCCGACAACTTCGAGGACATCTCCGCCGTCTCGGCCCTGTACCGGCCGGGCCCCATGGGCATGAACTCCCACACGAACTACGCCCTGCGGAAGAACGCCCAGCAGGAGATCACCCCCATCCACAAGGAGCTGGAGGAGCCCCTCAAGGAGGTCCTGGACGTCACCTACGGCCTGATCGTCTACCAGGAGCAGGTGCAGAAGGCCGCCCAGATCGTCGCGGGCTACACGCTCGGCGAGGCCGACGTGCTGCGCCGCGTGATGGGCAAGAAGAAGCCCGAGGAGCTGGAGAAGAACTTCGTCATCTACCAGGCGGGCGCCCGGAAGAAGGGCTTCAGCGACGAGGCCATCCAGGCGCTGTGGGACGTCCTGGTGCCGTTCGCCGGTTACGCGTTCAACAAGGCCCACTCCGCCGCGTACGGCCTGGTCTCGTACTGGACCGCCTACCTCAAGGCCAACCACCCGGCCGAGTACATGGCCGCGCTGCTCACGTCCGTCAAGGACGACAAGGACAAGTCCGCGGTCTACCTGAACGAGTGCCGGCGGATGGGCATCAAGGTGCTCCCGCCGGACGTCAACGAATCCCAGCACAACTTCGCCGCCCAGGGCGACGACGTGATCCTGTTCGGCCTCTCCGCGGTGCGCAACGTCGGCACCAACGTCGTGGAGTCGATCATCCGCAGCCGCAAGGCCAAGGGGAAGTACACCTCGTTCCCGGACTACCTCGACAAGGTCGAGGCGGTCGCCTGCAACAAGCGCACCACCGAGTCGCTGATCAAGGCCGGTGCCTTCGACACCATGGGCCACAGCCGCAAGGGCCTCACCGCCCAGTACGAGCCCATGATCGACAATGTGGTGCAGGTGAAGCGGAAGGAGGCCGAGGGGCAGTTCGACCTCTTCGGCGGGATGGGCGACGAGGGCGCCGACGAGCCCGGCTTCGGCATGGACGTCGAGTTCGGCACCGACGAGTGGGACAAGAGCTACCTCCTCGCCCAGGAGCGGGAGATGCTCGGCCTGTACGTCTCCGACCATCCGCTGTTCGGCCTGGAGCACGTCCTGTCCGACAAGGCCGACGCCGGCATCGGGCAGCTCACCGGCGGCGACTTCTCGGACGGCGCGGTCGTCACCATCGGCGGCATCATCTCCGGCCTGCAACGCAAGATGACCAAGCAGGGCAACGCCTGGGCGATCGCCACGGTGGAGGACCTGGCGGGCTCCATCGAGTGCATGTTCTTCCCGGCCACCTACCAGCTCGTCTCCACCCAACTCGTGGAGGACGCCGTGGTCTTCGTCAAGGGCCGGCTCGACAAGCGCGAGGACGTGCCCCGGCTCGTCGCCATGGAGCTGATGGTCCCGGACCTGTCGAACGCCGGCGCCAACGCACCCGTGGTGATCACCATCCCCACGCTGAAGGTGACCCCGCCCATGGTGAGCCGCCTGGGAGAGATCCTCAGCCACCACAAGGGCAACAGCGAGGTGCGGATCAAGCTCCAGGGTGCCCAGAAGACCACGCTTCTCCGCCTGGACCGGCACCGCGTCCAGCCCGACCCGGCCCTCTTCGGTGACCTGAAGGTGCTGCTAGGGCCGTCCTGTCTGGCGGGCTGACCACCGGTTCCGCCCGGCGGGACGGGCGCCCGCCGCACCGGCCGCCCTCGCGTGATCCCCGCCGGCCGACCACGAGGGGCGCACCCCGTCACCGGGATGCGCCCCTCCGCCGTAGCGGCGTGCCGTTACCGGCCCCGCTGGACGGTCAGTTGTGGCCGAAACGGCGCTGCTGCTTGCGGCCCGAGCCTCCCGAGCCGCCGGGTGCCTCCGCGTCCATGCCTGATCCGGCGTCCTTCGCCTGCTGCGGCGCCTGGCCGCCCGCCGGGGGCCGTGCCTGCCGGCCCCCTTGCTTGCGGTTCTTGTTCTTGGCCATGGTGATCTGCCTCCTGTGGGGGGATCCAGAGCCCGGGATCAGATTCACATACGTCGCTAAAGGATGCATTTTTGATAATTACCCTGCGTAATAAGGCCTGTGGCGCGTTCACGACGGTATACGCCACGCCGAAGATCGAGTTCGGGCCGTTAACACCCGTCCGGTCGGGCAGACTCGAAGGACACCCGAAGGAAGCCCGCGTGCGTGAGCCGGACCGGCCCAGGAGGCTTCCTGCGGGCGACCGCCGGGCATCCCGGTAAGACCGGAAGACCAGAAGACCGGAAAGAACCTGAAGAACAGGGAAGAAGGTGGATCGCGTGGACCGCTGCGTCGTCCTGGTGGACGCCGGGTATCTGCTGGGGGCCGCCGCGAGCCTCCTCGCCGGTGAGCCCTCCCGGTCCCGCATCACCGTCGACCATTCCGCCCTCATCCAGGGGCTGCGGGAGTGCGCCGAGTCCGACACGGAGCGTCCCCTGCTGCGTATCTACTGGTTCGACGGTGCTCCGGACCGCGTGCCGCAGCCCGAGCACCGCAGGTTGCGGGTGATGCCGCGGGTGACGGTCAGGCTGGGCGCCCTGACCCGCAGCGACGGCCGGTGGGCGCAGAAGGGCGTGGACGCGGCCATGCACGCCGAGCTGACGGAGCTGGCGCGCAATCGGGCCTGTTCCGACGTGGTGCTGGTGACCGGCGACGGCGACCTGCTGCCGGGCATGATGGCCGCCAAGGAGCACGGCGTCGCCGTTCACCTGTGGGCCGTGCAGGCCGCCGACGGCGACTACAACCAGTCGGAGGACCTGGTCGCCGAGGCCGACGAGCGGCGCGTGCTGGACCGCGCATGGATCACCAAGGCGGTCCGGGCGAAGGAGATCAGCGGCATCTGCGCGCCCGTCGCCCCTCCCGGTCCCGAGATCGCCGCCATCCTCTCCGCGCCGCTGCCCGACTCCTCGCTCGCCGCCTCCACGGGGCAGGCCGCCGACGGCTCGGACGACGACCGGCGCCACTCGGCCGCCGCGGCGGCGAACGGCACGCAGGAGCGCAACCACCCGGGCAAGGGCGTGCCCACGCCCAAGGACCTCGCCGCGCTGCGCGCTCCGGCCGGGCCCTCGGCTCCGCCGGCCAGCGCCACGCTGCGCTGGTCCTCCGACAAGGGGTGGGTGGAGCGGCCCGCGGCGGGCGAGGCCCCGGAGGCGGCCGGGCTGCCGATGCTGGCCCAGCTGACCACCGCCGAGCAGCGCTGGGCGGACCGCGAGGAGGACATCACCACCGTCGGCGGCGATCCCTTCGAGGTGGGCGAGGTCTTCGCACGGCGCTGGATGGAGCGGCTGCCGGAGCCGTTCCAGGTGCAGAAGCTCTCGGGGATGTATCCGCGTATCCCGCACCGTATCGACGGGGAGCTGTTGCGGTACGCGGCGCGGTTCGGGCTGCTCGCCCACAAGGACGACCAGATCGACGAGCACGATCGGTATGCGATCAGGGCCGGGTTCTGGCGGGAGATCCAGGCGCGGTCGTCGGAGCAGGTTCCCGCGGGTGACTGACCCGCGTCTCTTTGTGGGGGGTGACCCCGGTGCCCCTCGGGTGCGCGCGGGCGCGGGCTGCGCGGGGCGCACTGTCGGTGCGGGCGGTGCGGGCGGTGCGGGCGGTCCCGGGGGCGCTCCACGGTGGGCCCAGGGGCGCCCCGCGTCGCCCCTGGCGCCGGCCTCTTGCGCAGTTCCCCGCGCCCCTTTTCGGCTGCTTCCGGGGTGGTTCTTCGGGTGCGCTGCCGGGTGGATGGTTCGCGGTGGCTGGTCGCGCAGTTCCCCGCGCCCCTTTTCGGGCCCTGCGGGCCCGTTGGGCGCGCAGCCCCACCGGCCGGTGGCCGAGCGAGGGGCTGTGGGGGCAGGCTTCGGTGGCCCGCCGCAGGCGAGTCTTCCCAAGGGGCGCGGGGAACTGCGCGAGCAACCACTGCTGGCCGCTGGTCAAGCGAGAGGCTGCAAGGGGCAGGTTTCGGTGGCCCGCCGCAGGCGAGTTCTTGAAGGGGCGCGGGGGAACCGCGTGAATCGCCACTGCCGGACGGTGGTCGAACAGCGAGGCGTAAGGGGGGAGAGATCGGCGCCAGCCGGGGTGTGGGGCGTCGTGGCGGGGCGACCCGGGCGCGCTCGTGGTGGTTCGACCCCGTAGGCTCGTGCGTGTGAGCACGCGCACCGTATGGCCGGAACACGACACCGATGTCGTGTGCACGGTGCGGGATCTGGTGAAGACCTACCCCGCCGCGCGCGGCCGCCGCGGCAGGCCGCCGGTCGCCCCGGTGCGCGCGACCGACACCGTGTGCCTCGATGTCCGGCGCGGCGAGATCTTCGGGCTGCTCGGGCCCAACGGCGCAGGCAAGTCCACCCTCGTCCGGCAGCTCACCGGGCTGCTGCGGCCCGACGCCGGCAGTGTTCGCCTGCTGGGCCACGACATCGTGCGGCACCCCGAGCGGGCCGCCAGGATCCTCGCCTACCTCGGCCAGGAGTCCACCGCGCTGGACGAGCTGACCGTCGCCCTGGCGGCCGAGACCACCGGACGGCTCCGCGGCCTGACCGCCCGTGCCGCCCGCGCCGAGCGCGACGCCGTCCTCGACGAGCTCCGGCTCGCGCCGCTCGCCACCCGGCCGCTGAAGAAGCTCTCCGGCGGTCAGCGCCGGCTGGCCTGCTTCGCGTCCGCGCTGGTCGGCGAACGGCCCCTGCTGGTCCTCGACGAGCCCACCACCGGCATGGACCCGGTGGCGCGCCGCGCCGTGTGGGCGGCCGTGGACCGGCGCAGGGCCCAGCGCGGTACGACCGTGGTGCTGGTCACCCACAACGTCATCGAGGCGGAGACCGTGCTCGACCGGGTCGCCGTGCTCGACCGCGGCCGGGTCATCGCCTGCGACACCCCGGCCGGGCTCAAGGCGCGGGTCGCCAGCGAGGTACGGGTCGAACTGGTGTGGCGCGAGAAGGCGCCCCTGGACCTCCCCGAGGTGGCCGCGCTGCGCGACGACGCCGTCGAGTCGGGGCGCCGCTGGGCGCTGCGGCTTCCCCCCGACGAGGCCCGTGCCGCCGTCGCGGCCGTCACCGGCGGAGCCGCTTTCGCGGCGCTGGACGACTTCACCCTGGCCACGCCGAGCCTGGAGGACGTCTACCTGGCTCTCGGCGGCAGCACGGCCGGCGTCAAGGGACTGGTGAAGACATGAGCTGGGCGCATCCCGCCGGAACGCAGGGCGAAGGCCCCTGGCCCCGGGGCCGCCGGTCCGCCTCCCGGGCCGCCCGGTCCGCCCAGACCGGCGCGCGGAGCGGCGCGGCCGTCCGCCTGGAGAAGGAGCAGCGCAAGGTGACCGCCCCAACCGCCCCGCCCTCCGCGGACGGCGTGCCCGCGCACGGCACGGCCCGCCCCGATGGCGCCGCCCACGGCGTGTCCGAGCCCGACTCCGAGCCCGAGGCTTTCAGTGGCAAGCGCGGCGCCGGTCGTGCCGAGCCCGAAGCGTTCCGCGGTGCGCCGGGCGGCACTCGTCCCGCCCAGCCCGACGCGTTCCCCGCCGAGCCGGACGCCCGCCATGCCGAGCCCAGAGCGCTCCTCGCCGAGCCGGATGCCCACCCTGCCGAGCCCGAGGTGTTCCCCGCCGGGCCGGACGCCCGCCATGCCCAGCCCGGCGCGCTCCGTGCCGAGCCCGGCGCCCACCCCGCCGAGCCCGGCGCCCTCCGCGGAGACCGGGACGCCCTCCGCGGAGACCGGGACGCCCTCCGCGGGGACCCGGGCGCGCTCCAGCGAGAACCAGGCGTACTCCACGGCACGGCGGCGGACGCCCTCCGCCGCGAGCCGGACGCCGTCCCCCTCGCGCCCCGCGCCCGGCTGCTGCCCGCGCTGGCGGCCGTCTACCGCGCACAGCTCTCCCGGGCCCGGGTGGCCCGGATCCCGCTGCTCTTCGTGGCGACCTTCCAGTCCGTAGGGATCATGATCCTCATGCGGGGTGTCGTCGACGACGCCGGCGGGGCGCGTGCCGTGGTGGCCGGCTCCTCCGTCCTCGTGGTCGCCTTCGTGGCGCTCAACCTGCTCGCCCAGTACTTCGGGCAGCTGCGCGCCGGGGGCGGGCTCGACCACTACGCCACCCTGCCCGTGCCGCCCGCCGCGGTCGTCCTCGGGGCCGCCGCCGCGTACGCCTCCTTCACGGTGCCGGGGACGGTCGCGACCGCCGTGGTCGGCTGCGGCCTCTTCCAGCTGCCGCTCGGGCACCTCTGGGTGCTCGCCGTGGTGATCCCGCTCGCGGGCGCCGCGCTCTCCGGGCTCGGCGCGGCCCTCGGCCTGCTCGCGCCCCGTCCCGAACTCGCCACGTTGCTGGGACAGTTGGGTATGTCGGCCGCGCTGCTGCTGGGTGTCCTGCCGGCCGGACGGATGCCCGCGGTCGTCCAGGGCGTCCGCGACCTGCTGCCGTCGACCTACGGAGTGGAGGCCTTCGAGCGGACCTTCGCGGCCCACCCCGACTGGGCCGCCGTGGGCCTCGACCTGGCCGTCTGCGCGGCCGTGGGCGTGGTGTCGCTGGCCGTGGCGACCTGGGCCTACCGCCGGGCGGCCGTCCGGTGACGCACGCCACGAGGGCGTTTGGCACGATGTGAAGGTGACCGCTCCGTTGACTCCTCCGCCGCATCATCAGCCCGCGCACGACCCGGGGCCCGGCTTCCCCGCCGCTCCGGCAGGTGGGCACGTGCCCCTCGCGCCGTACGGAGAGGACGGTCCCGACATGAAGACCGAAGTGCGGCAGGCGGCCGTGACCACGGTCGTGCTGGCGGTGTGCGGGGTCCTCCTCGGGCTGCTGTGGGTGTGGCTCGCGCCGCACGTGCCGCTGATAGCCGACGCCCAGGCGGTCTACCTCAAGGACAGCGAGGGCGAGCAGGCCGTGGGCGTGGACGGCGTCTTCACGCTGCTCGCGATCGGCTTCGGCGTGCTGAGCGCACCTGCCGTCTTCCTGGCCCGCCGCCACGGCGGTGTCCCCGTGGTCGTCGCGCTCGCCCTCGGCGGGCTGCTCGGCGGGCTGATCGCATGGCGGCTCGGGATCTGGCTGGGACCGGCCCAGGACGTCACCGCACACGCCCGGCAGGTCGGCAAGGGCGTCACCTTCGACGCCCCGCTGGAGCTGAAGGCGAAGGGCGCGCTGCTGGCCTGGCCGGTGGCCGCCATACTCGTCCACCTCGCCCTGACGGCCCTCTTCGGCCCCCGCGACCCCGAGGAGGAGACCGGGGGCCCGTACCCGGGCGAGTCCGGGGGGCCGTACAAGGGCGAGTCCGAAAACACGTACCCGGGGGAGTCCGCCGGGCCGTACCCGGGCGAGCCGGGAGGCCCGTACCCGGGACAGTCCCAAGGCCCCTACCCGGGGCAGCCCGGGAGCCCCCACCCGCACGGGAGCTGAACCGGGCGGTCGCCGAGGCGTCCTGCCCGGCCGGTCGCCGAGCCGAGGCGTCCCGCCGGCCCGTAGCCGAGGCGCCCTGGCCGATCCCCGCCCCGGGGCGGCTTGGCTGCCGCGCCACGCCCCATCGCGCTCTCAAGACGCCCGTCGTACTCTCAAGGCACCAATCGCCCCCTTCAAGGCGCCGGTCGCCTTCAGGACCCCGGAGCAGACCGGCCGCCCACCCCGGTGCGGCCGTCAGCTCCTGCTGATCGGCGCCACCACCGCGTCCGTCAGTGCCGTGAGCGTCTCGGGGGCGAGCTCCACCTCCAGGCCGCGGCGGCCCGCCGAGACGCAGATGGTGGCGTGGCCCGCAGCCGACGCGTCCAGCACCGTGGGCAGCTTCCTGCGCTGGCCGAGCGGCGAGATTCCGCCGCGCACGTAGCCCGTGGTGCGCTCCGCGGCGGCCGGGTCGGCCATGGCGGCCCGCTTGCCGCCCACCGCGGCGGCCAGGGCCTTGAGGTCGAGGGAGCCCGAGACCGGCACGACGGCGACGGTGAGCGCGCCGTCCACGTCCGCCACGAGGGTCTTGAACACCCGCTCGGGCGCCACCCCCATCGCCTCGGCCGCCTCCTCGCCGTACGAGGGGTGCGCCGGGTCGTGCTCGTAGGAGTGCAGCGTGAAGCCGGCCCCCGCCGCGGTGAGCGCGACCGTCGCGGGCGTGCCGCCCGCCTGCTGCCTCTGTGCTTTCTGCGCCTTCTTCGCCATCGTTCCTTCCGGGACGTCTGCGGGTCCTGGGCCCCCTCCCGGGCGCCGGCGTCCCCGCGGGACCGCGCGGTGCGTGCGATCGGCCGGCCGCGGGTCAGTTGAGACTGGTGGGGCCGCGGGTCAGTTCGATCGCGGGCAGCGACGGCAGGGAGCGGATCACCGCGCTCTCGGTGCGCAGCAGCCGCAGCTCGTCGCGGAGCCGCGACGCGGTGTCGGGGGCCTGCAGCAGCCGCTGCTTGGTGGGGGTGTCGAGTACCGCGGCCGCGGCAACCAGGTACGACACGACGGACGGCTCGTCCGGCAGCTCGGCGTCCGTGGACAGCGACCGCTCCCGCGCCCCTGCCAGGCGCTTCTGGTACGCCCTGAAGGCCCGCAGCACCCCTTCGGCCAGCGCCCCCGCCTCGTCGCCGGGCTCCTCGGGCAGCTCCTGGAGCTCGGCGGTCAGGAACGCACCGGAGGAGTCCAACGACTTCAGCCGGACGCGGGTCGTGCCGGTGGCCAGCACCTCGAAGCCGCCGTCGGCGCGCTCCCTGATGGTGGCCGCGTCCGCGATGCAGCCCACCGCGTGGAAGGCCTTCATCGGGTCGCTGCCGAAGCCCGCCGAGGGGCCGCGCTCCGGGACCGCCGTCTGGTCGGGCAGGCCCGGGGAACTGGGTGCCACCTCGTGCCCGTCCCGGATCGCGACCACCGCGAATCTGCGGGACTCGTCGTCGGGCGTCTTGAGCAGTTCGCGCATCATGGCGCGGTAGCGCTCCTCGAAGATGTTCAGGGGCAGTACGAGACCCGGGAACAGCACCGAGTTCAGCGGGAAGAGCGGCAGCCGGACGGTCGTCACGAGCCGCAAGCCTAATGGGCCGTGGCGCCGGGGCGCGCGGTGTCCGTCCAGCGAGCGGTCTCGCGGCGTCGTGCACCGGCCCGCGCGGGCACCGGTTGCGGCCCGTCCGTGCGCCCCCGCGCGCTCAGCCTGGCCCCTGATGCCCCACACCCCGCGCTCGGCACGCCGCACCCCGCGCCCCACACCCCGCGCACCCCGTCCGCGCGCCGCCGCCCGGCCCTCACCCGCGCCGCAGGAGCCTCGTGGCGCCCGCCGCCACCGATGTCGCCAGGATCCAGCCGAGCGAGATGACGGCCGCCGCCACCCACTGCCAGCCCCCCTGCATCTTCCAGTAGCCCTCCTGGCCGAGGTCGATGACCGGGACGAGGAGGTCCAGCGCGAACAGCGGGGCGTTCCAGTCCGGATGCTCGCCCGGCTTGATCGGAGGGTGCGAGGCGTGCGAGAAGGCGATGGTCGAGGCCGCCCAGAGCACCGCCATCCACAGCGCCGCACGGCCCGGCTTGTAGCCGTAGGCGACCGTGAAGTCCTGCGCGTAGCCCCACAGCTTCGCCGCGAGCGGCAGGGTCTCACGGCGCCTGCGCTGCTTGGCGAGCAGCACCGCGCGGGCGTCGGCGTCCTCACCCGAGCTGCGCAGTACCGTCGCCAGCCTCTCGTACGGCTCGGGGTTGTACTCGGGCGTGGCGGCGGCCAGCCACTCCAGGCGCAGCGCCAGCGGGAAGTAGCCCCGCGGCACCAGGCTCTCGTAGCTGAAGCCGCCCATGGACAGGCCGCCGGCCCGCGGCCAGCTCGCCGACTTGTCGACGAGGGTGACGATCCGCGCACCCGACAGCACCACCCGGCCGCGCGCCGGCCGCTCGCCCAGGAAGCGCAGCTCCGGCGTCTGGACGCGGCGCAGCGACAGCTCCTGGTCGTTCTCCAGGGCGAAGCGCGCCTGCTCCATGTCGATCGCGTCGCCGAACCGGCCGTCGTCCAGCCGGATGCCGCCGACGCACTCGAACCGCTGCACGCGGGTGCCGCGTGCCGGTGTGGCGCCGCTGGTGAGCACCGGGTCGGAGACGCTCGCGGGGGTCAGGTACAGCGAGCGCTCCACGGTGAGCTGGGGGGCGTTCAGCGCCCGGTTGCCGTGCGGATGGGACAGCAGGCTGCCGCGCAGGCTCAGCGACACGCCGACCTGGGCGCCGCGCAGGCTCAGCTCGCCGTGCGACTCCAGCAGCTCGGCCTGGAGGTCCTGGCCGACCGTCAGGCCGTCGCCGTTGATCGCCCGGTTGCGCCGGTCGCGGTAGACGACGGCCTGGTTGAGCAGCAGGTCCGTGCCGATGTGCGCGTCGGTGAGCCGGATGCCGTGCTCCACGCGGCAGCGGGCCAGGTGCAGGTCGCCCTCGGTGTGCAGGCGGGCCGCCTCCAGGCGGGGTATGGAGCAGTCCAGCATCCGCAGTGTGGTCAGCCGCGTCTCCGGCAGCAGCACCTCCTTCTCGAAGCGGCACGCCTGGAACTCCACGTACGGCATGACGAGGCCGCCCGCCAGATCGAACTGCCCCGTGATCTGTGCCCCGAGCAGCTTCAGCGACGACACCCTGCCGGGCAGCGCCGGCGGCCCGTCCAGCAGCAGCCAGGCCACGATGCGGGCCCGTACGCTCCGCTCGGGGCCCCAGGGGTGCCCGCCGTGCGGATCGTCGACCTCCGCGTCACCGCTCCGCAGGTCGTAGACGCTGCCGTTGCGGAAGGCCTGCCACATGCCCGCTTCGGCGCTGGTCAGCCCGTCCGGCAGTTCCCCGGTCAAGGTGGTGCCGTCGACCACGTCTGTCATTCCTTCCCCGTCCTCTTCCCCGTCCCGGCACCGGGTGCGGCTCGCTGCCCCCGGTGCGGTCCGGGGCCGCCGGCGCGTGTGGCCCGGACCGCATGGTGCCGTGGGCGCGCCGGCCCCGGTCCCCGCCGGCGTCCCCGGTGCGTGGCCCCCTGGGCGCCGTGTGCGCCGCGCGGGTCACTCTTCCGTATACGCGCCGTTACTACTAGGCGGTTTCGTACGAAGGTGATGCCCGTTCGGTAACGGCCTGAAAGCCCCTGGTGACGCCCGGTTGTGCCGGAGAAGCGGCCTCTGCCGGACCGGGAGCGGCGGCGTCCGGTGTATCACTGAGTGATACGGGCGTCCGGGCGGTCTCCCAGGTCTGCGAGAATTGACCTTGTGATCTCCCGAATCGATCTGCGCGGTGCCGCCCTCCCCGAGGGCGCCGCTCTGCGCGACCTGCTGCCGCGAGCCGAGTTCGACGTGCAAGCCGCCCTGGAGAAGGTGCGGCCCATCTGTGACGACGTGCATCATCGCGGTTCGGCGGCGGTCCTCGAATGGGGGGAGAAGTTCGACGGGGTGCGCCCGGAGCGGCTGAGGGTGCCCGCCGACGCGCTCCGGGCGGCGCTTGAGGACCTCGATCCCGCGGTGCGCGCCGCCCTGGAGGAGTCCGTGCGGCGCGCCCGCCTCGTGCACCGCGAGCAGCGCCGCACCGCCGTCACCACCCAGGTCGTGCCGGGCGGCACGGTCACGGAGAAGTGGGTGCCCGTCGGCCGCGTCGGCCTCTACGTCCCCGGCGGCCGCTCGGTCTACCCGTCGTCCGTGGTGATGAACGTGGTGCCCGCGCAGGAGGCGGGCGTCGAGTCCGTCGCCGTCGCCTCGCCCCCGCAGCGCGGCCAGGACTCCAGTGCCTACAGCGCCTTCAACGGGTTGCCGCACCCGACGATCCTCGCCGCCTGCGCGCTGCTCGGCGTCGACGAGGTCTACGCCGCGGGCGGTGCCCAGGCCGTCGCGATGTTCGCGTACGGCACCGAGGACTGCCCCCAGGCCGACCTCGTCACCGGTCCCGGGAACATCTACGTCGCCGCCGCCAAGCGCCTCCTCAAGGGCCGCATCGGCATCGACGCCGAGGCCGGACCCACCGAGATCGCCGTGCTCGCCGACGACACCGCCGACCCGGTGCACGTCGCCTCCGACCTGATCAGCCAGGCCGAGCACGACCCGATGGCCGCCGCCGTGCTGGTCACCCACTCCCTGGAGCTGGCCGAGGCCGTCGAGCGCGAGCTGAAGCCGCAGACCGCCGCCACCAAGCACGTCGAGGACCGCATCGCGCCCGCCCTGGCGGGCCGGCAGTCCGCGATCGTGCTGGTCGACGGCCTGGAGGAGGGCCTGCGCGTGGTCGACGCGTACGCCGCGGAGCACCTGGAGATCCAGACCGCCGACGCCTCCGCGGTCGCCGAGCGGGTGCGCAACGCCGGCGCGATCTTCGTCGGCCCCTGGGCGCCCGTCTCGCTGGGCGACTACTGCGCGGGCTCGAACCACGTCCTGCCCACCGGCGGCTGCGCCTGCCACTCCTCGGGCCTGTCCGTCCAGTCCTTCCTGCGCGGCATCCACATCGTCGACTACACCCGCCAGGCGCTCGCCGAGGTGGCCCACCACGTCGTGACGCTCGCCGAGGCCGAGGACCTGCCCGCGCACGGCGCCGCCATCAAGGCGCGGTTCGGATGGAAGGTGCCCAGCGCATGACCGGCACGGACACCCCGGGGAGCGCCTCCGCCTCCCGCGCCGGCACGGACACCGCCCGCGTGACGCGCCTCGACGACCTGCCGGTGCGCGACGAACTGCGCGGCCAGAGCCCCTACGGCGCCCCCCAGCTCGACGTACCCGTCCGGCTGAACACCAACGAGAACCCCTACCCGCTGCCGGAACCGCTCGTCGAGCGCATCGCCGAGCGGGTCCGCGAGGTCGCCCGCGACCTCAACCGCTACCCGGACCGCGACGCCGTCGAGCTGCGCGCCGCCCTCGCGGAGTACCTGGTCAGGACGGGCCCGGCGGACGCCCCCGAGCTGGGCGTCGCGCAGGTCTGGGCGGCCAACGGCTCGAACGAGGTCATCCAGCAGCTGCTCCAGGTCTTCGGCGGCCCCGGCCGCACCGCCCTGGGCTTCGAGCCGTCCTACTCGATGCACAGCCTCATCGCCCGCGGCACCGGCACGGCCTGGATCTGCGGGCCGCGCTCCGCCGACTTCACCATCGACCCCGACGCGGCCGTCCGCGCCATCGCCGAGCACCGCCCGGACGTGGTCTTCGTCACCACGCCGAACAACCCGACGGGCAACGCGGTGCCCATGGAGACGGTCCTCGCGATCCACGACGCCGCGCAGCGGGCCAAGCCGTCCATGGTGATCGTCGACGAGGCGTACATCGAGTTCAGCCACGGCGCCTCGCTGCTGCCCCTGCTCGCCGGGCGGCCCCACCTGGTGCTGTCGCGCACCATGTCCAAGGCGTTCGGCGCGGCCGGCCTGCGGCTCGGCTACCTCGCCGCGGACCCGGCGGTGGTGGACGCCGTGCAGCTCGTCCGCCTGCCGTACCACCTCTCGTCGGTCACCCAGGCCACCGCCCTCGCCGCCCTGGAGCACACCGACACGCTCCTGAAGTACGTCGAGCGGCTCAAGGACGAGCGCGACAGGCTGGTGGCGGAACTGCGTACGATCGGATACGAGGTGACCGAGTCGGACGCGAACTTCGTACAGTTCGGACGGTTCGACGGTCCCGGAGGCGCGCACGCCGCCTGGCGGAGCATCCTCGACCGTGGCGTCCTGGTCAGGGACAACGGCGTGCCGGGCTGGCTGCGGGTGTCCACCGGCACCCCTGAGGAGAACGACGCGTTCCTCGATGCGGTGCGCGATCTGAAGAAGGAGCAGGAGCAAGGCGGATGAGCCGCATCGGACGAGTGGAACGCACCACCAAGGAAACCTCGACCGTGGTCGAGATCGACCTCGACGGCACCGGGCAGGTCGCCGTCTCCACCGGGGTCGGCTTCTACGACCACATGCTCGACCAGCTCGGCAGGCACGGCCTGTTCGACCTGAGCGTGAAGACCGAGGGCGACCTGCACATCGACTCGCACCACACCATCGAGGACACCGCGCTCGCCCTCGGCGGCGCGTTCAGGCAGGCCCTCGGCGACAAGGTGGGCATCTACCGCTTCGGCACCTGCTCCGTGCCGCTCGACGAGTCGCTCGCCCAGGTCACCGTGGACCTCTCGGGCCGCCCCTACCTGGTGCACAGCGAGCCCGGGAACATGGCTCCGATGATCGGGTCCTACGACACCACGATGACCCGGCACATCCTGGAGTCCTTCGTCGCCCAGGCCCAGGTGGCCCTGCACGTCCACGTCCCCTACGGGCGCAACGCACACCACATCGTGGAGTGCCAGTTCAAGGCGCTGGCCCGTGCCCTGCGCCACGCCAGCGAACGCGATCCGCGGGCCGCCGGCATCCTCCCGTCCACGAAGGGCGCCCTGTAGCCATGAACGTACCCTCCACGGCCCTCATCCTCATCGGGCTGTTCCTCGTCGGCGGCATCATCTCCTTCGTGCGGCAGAAGATGCCGCGCGGCCTGATCATGCTGCTCTCCCTCGGCGCCGGGCTGTGCCTGGTCGCCGGGGTGATGCGACTGGCGGTGTGGAGTTGAGCCCTGGCACGTCCCCCAAGCGGGTCGTCGTCTTCGACTACGGCTTCGGGAACGTCCGCTCCGCGGAGCGCGCCGTCGCCCGGGCCGGGGCGGAGGTCGAGATCACCCGCGACTACCGGGCGGCCATGGAGGCCGACGGCCTGCTGGTGCCCGGGGTGGGTGCCTTCGCCGCCTGCATGAAGGGGCTGAAGGAGGCCCGCGGCGACTGGATCGTCGACCGCCGGCTGTCCGGAGGGCGGCCCGTGATGGGGATCTGCGTCGGCATGCAGATCCTGTTCGCGAGCGGCATCGAGCACGGCGTGCAGAGCGACGGCCTCGCCGAGTGGCCCGGCACCGTCGAACCGCTGGAGGCCGACGTCGTCCCCCACATGGGCTGGAACACCGTGGAGCCGCCGGCCGACTCCGAGCTGTTCGCGGGCGTCGACCCCGGCGCCCGGTTCTACTTCGTGCACTCCTACGCCGTCCGGAACTGGACCATGGAGGTCACGAACCCCGCCATACGCCCGCCCAAGGTCACCTGGTCGACGCACGGCGCCCCGTTCGTGTCCGCCGTCGAGAACGGCGCGCTGTGGGGCACCCAGTTCCACCCCGAGAAGTCCGGCGACGCCGGAGCTCAGCTCCTCACCAACTGGATCGAGACCCTGTGACCATGGCCGACACCCGCACGCTCGAACTCCTGCCCGCCGTCGACGTCCGAGACGGCCAGGCCGTCCGCCTGGTGCACGGCGAGTCCGGTACGGAGACCTCCTACGGCTCCCCGATGGACGCCGCGCTCGCCTGGCAGCGGGCCGGCGCCGAGTGGCTGCACGTCGTCGACCTGGACGCCGCCTTCGGGACCGGCGACAACCGCGCCCTGATCGCGGAGGTCACCCGTGCCATGGACATCAGGGTCGAGCTCTCCGGCGGCATCCGCGACGACGAGGGCCTCGCCGCCGCCCTCGCCACCGGCTGCACGCGGGTGAACCTCGGCACCGCCGCGCTGGAGACCCCCGAGTGGGTCGCCAAGGTCATCGCCGAGCACGGCGACAGGATCGCGGTGGGCCTCGACGTACGCGGCACGACCCTGCGCGGCCGCGGCTGGACCCGCGACGGCGGCGACCTCTACGAGACCCTGGAGCGGCTGAACGCCGAGGGCTGCGCCCGGTACGTCGTCACCGACATCGCCAAGGACGGCACCCTCCAGGGCCCCAACCTGGACCTCCTGCGCTCCGTCTGCGCCGCGACCGACCGCCCCGTGGTGGCCTCCGGCGGCGTGTCCTCCCTGGCCGACCTGCGGGCCATCGCCGCGCTGGTGCCGGACGGCGTGGAGGGCGCCATCGTCGGCAAGGCCCTGTACGCCAAGGCGTTCACCCTTGAGGAGGCGCTGGCGGCCACCCGGGAGACGGTGGAGCCATGACGCCGGCCGTGCGGCGCGTGCGGAGCGGGTCGCCCTGGGAGGAGAGCATCGGCTGCGCCCAGGCCGTGGTGGCGGGCGACCGGGTCCTCGTCGGCGGCACGACCGCCTTCAAGGGCGCCGTGCTCTTCGGCGAGGGCGACCCCTACGAGCAGGCCAGAGTGGCCTTCGCGGGCGCCCTCGAAGCCATCGGTACGGTCGGCCTCGGCGCCGACTCGGTCGTCCGCACCCGCATCTACCTCGCCCACGCCCGGGACATCGAGGAGGTGGGCCGCGCCCACCGGGAGGTCTTCGACTCGGTACGGCCCGTCGCGACCCTGGTGGTCGTCTCCGGCTTCGCCGATCCGCGCATACTGGTCGAGGTGGAGCTGGAGGCCGTGCTGAGCGCGGCGGTGCGGACGGGGGAGCGGACGGTGGAGCAGCCCCCGCCGCCGTCGGATCCCGCGGCGGAGCAGGGAGCCTCGGCGGAGCACGGGGCCTCGCGCCCGGCGCCGGGGGCCGCGTCCGGGGGCCCGGCGGCCGGAGCGGGACCTTCGAAGCCCTCGGCGGAACTCCGAGGAGAGCCAGCGGAACCCCGCGGAGAATCAGCGGAACCCGGAGGAGAAAGCGCACGATGAGCCTGGCGGTCCGAGTCATCCCCTGCCTGGACGTGGACGGCGGCCGGGTGGTCAAGGGGGTCAACTTCCGCGACCTCCGCGACGCCGGCGACCCCGTGGAGATGGCCAAGGCGTACGACGCGGAAGGCGCCGACGAGCTGACCTTCCTGGACATCACGGCCTCGTCCGCGGGCCGCGAGACCACCTACGACGTGGTGCGCCGCACCGCGGAGCAGGTCTTCATCCCGCTCACCGTCGGCGGCGGCGTGCGCACCGCGGACGACGTGGACCGGCTGCTGCGCGCCGGGGCCGACAAGGTCGGCGTCAACACCGCGGCCATCGCCCGCCCCGAGCTGATCCGGGAGATCGCCGAGCGGTTCGGCCGCCAGGTGCTGGTGCTCTCGGTGGACGCCCGCCGCAGCGACGCCGCCGGCGGCAGCGGCTACGAGGTGACCACGCACGGCGGCCGCCAGGGCACCGGCATCGACGCCGTCGAGTGGGCACACCGCGCGGCCGACCTGGGCGCCGGCGAGATCCTGCTGAACTCCATGGACGCGGACGGCACCAAGGACGGCTACGACCTGGAGATGATCGCCGCCGTCCGGGGGCACGTCACGGTCCCCGTCATCGCCTCCGGCGGCGCCGGCGCGCTCACCCACTTCCCGCCCGCCGTGACGGCCGGCGCGGACGCGGTCCTCGCCGCGTCCGTCTTCCACTTCGGCGACCTGCGGATACACGACGTGAAGCGGACGCTCAGGGACGCGGGGCGGGCGGTCCGGTAGGGCGGGGTCCGGTAGTACGGCCCGTACCGCCGGGGCAGCCGCGGGTCAGGAGGCGCCGCCCGCGCCGTCCCCCGCCGCGGCGGTGAGCTCGGCGACCAGCCGGGCGGTGACGGGCGTCGGCAGCCCCCGGCGGTCCGCCTCACGGAGCATGGCGCCGCCTATGGCGTCCAGTTCGAGGGGGCGGCCCGCCTCGGCGTCGCGCTGCATCGAGGTGCGCATGGTGTCCCGGGCGCCGTCCAGCAACCGGAGCATGGCGGCCACGTCGATCGTGGCGCCCAGTGCCGCGGCGACCGAGGCGTACTCCTCCATCACCGCCACCACCTCGTCGTGGTGGTCCGTGCGCAGGCCGCCCACCGGCACCGCGTAGCGCGTCGTGAGCAGCGCCATCGGGGCCAGGAACGACAGCTTCTCCCAGAGGATGGCGTCCTCGTCGCCGCCGTCGCGCACCCGCACCGTGAGCCCCGCTCCGGACAGCAGGGCGCCCAGCGCGGCCACCCGCTCCGCGGGCACCGTCCGGCTGGCCAGGTCGACGGCCGCGAACGGGCTGGAGTGCACGATCTGCCCGGGCGCGACCCGGGTCGACTCGATGCGTATCGTGCCGGGCACGACCTGCTCGGCCGGGTAGCGCTCCCGCAGCACGGACACGTGCTCGAAGCCGTTGAGCAGCGGCACCACGAGACCCGCGCCCAGCGCCTCACGCGGCACCCGGTCGAGCGCGGCGACCAGCGCGGTCTCCTTCGGCGCCACCACGCACGCGTCGACGGCCTCGCGCAGCACGGTGTCCGCCTCGACGGCCACCGTGAACTCCCCGAACGTGTCGCTGCGCACGGCCAGCCCGTCCTTGCGCAACGCCGTCGCCGTCTCCTCGCCCGCCAGGCAGATCACCCGGTGCCCCGCCCGCGCCAGCACCCCGGCGAACAGCCCCCCGACACCCCCGGGACCGAGCACGGCCACCGTCCGCCCACCGCCCGCACCCGCGGCTCCGCCTGCCTGCATGTCTGCTGATCCGATCATGACAGCAGGGTGCCAGGGGGACCTGAGGCGGCCGCGGGCGGGGTGAGGGTGGGGTGGAGCAGGCTTGTTGCCCTGGGGCCCGGGGCTTGGGCCGGCGGGCCGACCCGCCCCACACGGAGGGCCGGCCCGTGTTCGGCGGGCCGGCCCTCCGTGTGGTGTCCGCTACATGCCGAGGATGCTGGCGTCCCCCTGGAGGCGGGTGATCGCCTCCTTGTCGCCGTCCAGCGTCACGTCCGACTGGCTCTGCCGGCCGAACGCGAACATCGTCAGCTCGCCCGGCTCGCCGGTCACCGTCACCACGGGGACCCCGCGGCGGGCCACGGCGGTTCGTCCGTCGGGGCGGCGGAGGACGAGGCCCACCGGTGACTTCCGGCCGAGCAGCCGGGCCGACCGCTCCAGGCGTGACCAGAGGGAGTCGGCGAAGACCGGGTCCAGCACCCGCGGCGTCCAGTCCTGCTGCGCCCGGCGCACGTCCTCGGCGTGGACGTAGAACTCGACCGCGTTCGCCGCCTCGTCGATCTGCTTGAGCGCGTACGGCGAGAAGCGCGGCGGCCCGGTGCGGATGAGCTGGATCAGCTCCTCGTACGGCTTGGCGGCGAACTCCGCCTGGACTCGCTCCAGGCGTGCCGCCAGCGGCTTGATCAGTATTCCGCCGGCCGCGTCGGCACGGCGCTCGCGCACCACGACGTGCGCGGCCAGGTCCCGGGTGAGCCAGCCGTCGCAGAGTGTGGGAGCGTCAGGCCCGGCGCCTTCCAACAAGTCGGCCAGAAGAAGCCGTTCACGCTTGGCATGAGTCGACATGGCACAAGGGTACGACCGGAACGTCGGCTTCCGGGCGGTGCCACCCCCGCGGGCCGGAATCCGGGCCTCCCCCTTGCGCCGGCCGGGCTCCCCCCGTGCCCCGGCGCTCCCGCGCGGCCGGCGAAAGGGACCGTACGGACGGCTGCCCGCGATGTCACACCCATCGCGCACAATGGCACCCATGACCAGTGCGCCACGGCAGCCCAGCCAGCTCGACCCCGCCATCGCCGCCCGCCTCAAGCGCGGCGCCGACGGGCTCGTCCCCGCCATCGCCCAGCAGTACGACACCGGAGAGGTGCTGATGCTCGGCTGGATGGACGACGAGGCGCTGCACCGCACGCTGACCACGGGCCGCTGCACCTACTGGTCCCGCAGCCGCGGCGAGTACTGGGTGAAGGGCGACACCTCCGGCCACGTGCAGCACGTGAAGTCGGTCGCCCTGGACTGCGACGCGGACACCGTCCTGGTGAAGGTCGACCAGGTCGGCGCCGCCTGCCACACGGGAGACCGCACCTGTTTCGACGCCGATGAGCTGCCGCTCGCGGAGCCCCGCGAGGACGCCGCCGCGGCCCGGGCGGGGCGCCCCGCCGCAGGCAGCGGCCCGAACCGGAATCAGTAAGGTCTCCCGCCATGGACCTCGACACGTTCCGCAAGCTGGCCACCGACCGCCGAGTCATCCCCGTCAGCCGCAAGCTCCTGGCGGACGGCGACACACCCGTCGGGCTCTACCGCAAGCTCGCCGCAGAGCGCCCCGGCACCTTCCTGCTGGAGTCGGCGGAAGGAGGCCGAACGTGGTCGCGGTACTCCTTCGTCGGCGTCCGCTCCACCGGCACGCTCACCGAGCGCGACGGGCAGGCGCACTGGCTCGGCACCCCGCCCGTCGGCGTCCCCACGGACGGCGACCCCCTTGAAGCGCTCCGCGCCACGATCGAGGCCCTGCACACCCCCCACGACCTCGCCTCCGGCATGCCGCCCTTCACCGGCGGCATGGTCGGCTACCTCGGCTACGACATCGTCCGCCGCCTGGAGAACGTCGGCCCCGGCGACCGGGACGACCTGAGGCTGCCCGAGCTGACGATGCTGCTCACCTCCGACCTCGCGGTCCTCGACCACTGGGACGGCACGGTCCTGCTCATCGCCAACGCCATCAACCACAACGACCTGGCGACCGGCGTCGACGAGGCCCACGCCGACGCCGTCGCCCGGCTCGACGCGATGGAGGCCGACCTCTCCCGCCCGGTGCCGCAGCCCCCGGCCGCCCTCCCGCCCTCCCAGCTGCCGGAGTTCACCGTCCGATGGGGCGGCGAGGACTTCCAGGCGGCCGTGGCCGACATCAAGGAGCGCATCCACGCGGGCGAGGCCTTCCAGGTGGTGCCCTCGCAGCGCTTCGAGACCCCCTGCACGGCCGGCGCGCTGGACGTCTACCGCGTGCTGCGGGCCACCAACCCGTCGCCGTACATGTACCTCTTCCGCTTCCCGTGCGCGGACGGCGAGGCCTTCGACGTCGTCGGCTCCAGCCCGGAGGCCCTCGTCAAGGTCACGGACGGCCAGGCCCTGCTCCACCCCATCGCCGGGACCCGGCCCCGCGGCGCCACCCCGCAGGAGGACCAGGCGCTCGCCGAGGAACTGCTCGCCGACCCCAAGGAGCGCGCCGAGCACCTCATGCTCGTCGACCTCGGGCGCAACGACCTGGGGCGGGTCTGCGAACCCGGCTCGGTGGAGGTCGTCGACTTCATGTCGATCGAGCGCTACTCCCACGTGATGCACATCGTCTCCACGGTCACCGGCCGCGTCGCCGAGGGCCGCAGCGCGTTCGACGTCCTCACGGCCTGCTTCCCGGCCGGCACGCTCTCCGGCGCCCCCAAGCCCCGTGCCCTGCAGATCATCGACGAGCTGGAGCCCACGCGCCGCGGCGTGTACGGCGGCTGCGTCGGCTACCTGGACTTCGCCGGCGACTCGGACACGGCCATCGCCATCCGCACCGCGCTCCTGCGGGACGGCACCGCATACGTCCAGGCCGGCGCCGGGGTGGTCGCCGACTCCGACCCCGTGGCCGAGGACACCGAGTGCCGGAACAAGGCGGCGGCCGTCCTCAGGGCGGTGCACACGGCGAACCGCCTCGGCACCGCAGGCCAGGAGCGGTCCCTGCGTCCTGGTACACCCCGGCCTACGGGGGCGAGTCGGACGTAAGGGATAGTGGAGGGGTGACTTCTGCCGTACCACAGCCCCGTTCCAACGGCGGGACCGCGCCGTCCGCCGCCCGCAGGGGGGACCTCCCCGGCCATTCGGGCACCGGGGGAGGGCGGCGCAGCCTGGCCGCCGCCCTGCTGCTCGGCTCCGTGGGCGCGGCCGTGGCACTGCTCGCCTCGCGCCAGGGCTGGGCCCAGGGCACGGCGGCGGTGGCCGGCGGCGACCTCCCGCTGACGGCCAGGGGCAGCGACGTCACCGGCGTCCCCGCCGCCCTCGCCATCGTCGGTCTTGCCGCCCTCGTCGCCGTCTTCGCGGTACGCCGCGCCGGCCGCCTGCTGGTCTCCGCGCTGCTCGCGCTCAGCGGAGCGGGCACGGTGGCCGCCGCCGTGACGGGCGCCACCCGTGACTCCGCGGGCGACGCGCTCGACGAGAAGGCCGCGCAGGTCTCCGGCAGCACCACCGCCGGCGTCGAGGCGCTCAGCCACACCGCATGGCCGTACGTGGCGGCCGCCGGCGGCGTCCTCATCCTCCTCGCGGGGATCCTGGCACTGCGCTACGGCCGCCTGTGGCCGGCCATGTCGGGCCGCTACGAACGCGACGGCACCCCACGGCGCACCACCCCCCGCCCCGTCGACCCCGACCGCCCCGAGGACCTGTGGAAGGCCCTGGACCGCGGCGAGGACCCGACGACGGGCGGAGCCTGATCGGGGCGCAGCCCCGCCGTTGAAGTCGAAGGGGCGCGGGGCTGTATTGATGTGCGGCTCCGCCGCGTGGCCGCGAGCGGCCACGCCGTCGCCCGAACGCCGTCACGAACCCGCAGGGGCGCCCTCCGCCGTGCGGATCCCCGTACCTGCCCACCCCGCGCACGACCGCCCCCGCACGTGCGGGACAATGATTTTCAGGCGCCTGGTGCCGCGGCGCGCCGCGGCACCGCACACCGCACCGACGCACGGCAACCGCATCGACCGCATAGAGCAACGAGGAGCAAGTCATGTCGGGCAGCAGCCACGGACACACCCCGGCCGCCTGGACCGGTGTCATCATCACCTTCGTCGGCTTCCTCCTCGCGGGCGCCTTCATGGTCATGGACCAGCCGGTCGGCTTCTGGGTCGGAATCGGCGTGATCTTCCTCGGCGGCGTCGTGGGCGGCATCATGCGCCTCGCCGGCCTGGGCCAGGAGCGGCGCTCCCCGGCGCGCACCGCCCCCTCCGAGAGCTGATCCGAGCCGCGCTGGGGCCCGGAACCGGGCCCGGCACGGAGAGCCGGATGCGGGGGCGCCGAGAGGCGGCACCGGCCGTCGCGGGTGACACTGCGGGCGTGGCAGCCGTTCACCCCGCACCCTCGCACCGCGCTCCCGGCGCTCCCGAGCACCCCGCACCACCCCCCGGCACCCCAAGCCACCCCGCCGGGCGCTCCAGCGCCCCCAGGGCCTCCCGCAGGCTCCTCGCGCCCCTCGGCGCCCTCCTCGCCGTCGCCGCGGCCTTCGCCTACGTGGGCGCCGTGGACCCGAACGACCCCGGCCACTACCCCGTGTGCCCGCTGCGGCAGTGCACCGGTCTCTGGTGCCCCGGCTGCGGGGGCCTGCGCAGCGCCCACGCCCTCGTGCACGGCGACCTGACCGGTGCGCTCACCGCCAATGCCGCCGCGGTCGCGGGCTACGGGCTCTTCGCGGTGTGCTGGGGTGTGTGGATGGTCAGGGCAGCGCAAGGGCGCGCGTGGGCGCCCGCGCTCCGGCGCGGGCACCTCTGGACGCTGGGTGCGCTGCTCACCCTCTTCACCGTTGTCCGGAACCTGCCCCTCGGTGGCTGGCTTCATCCTTGATCGAACAAGGAAGTCCCAGGTAACGAGCTCTTTGTCGGCCCGGGTGCGAACTCTGGACCGTGCTGCGGATACCATCACAGAGAGCATCGGGTCGCCCCATGAAGGGGTGATCCGGGACACAATTTCGATCTTCGGCCGCCGGACCGCGGCCGGGCCAGGACCCGGCGCCGGTCGGTGCCGCAGAGCCGTCTGAAAGGGGACCGCGCGCGTGAGTGTGCTCGACGAGATCATCGAGGGGGTCCGTGCCGACCTCGCGGAGCGGCAGGCGCGTGTCAGCCTCGACGAGCTCAAGGAGCGCGCACGCCGGGCTCCCCAGGCCCGCGACGGGGTCGCCGCCCTGCGCGGCCAGGGTGTGAAGGTGATCTGCGAGGTCAAGCGCTCCAGCCCCTCCAAGGGCGCGCTGGCCGCGATCGCCGACCCCGCGGCGCTGGCCGCCGACTACGAGGCCGGCGGCGCCGCCGTGATCTCGGTGCTGACCGAGCAGCGCAGGTTCGGCGGCACGCTCGCCGACCTGGAGGCCGTCCGCGCCAAGGTCGACATCCCGGTGCTCCGCAAGGACTTCATCGTCACCTCGTACCAGCTCTGGGAGGCGCGCGCCTACGGAGCGGACCTCGCGCTGCTGATCGTCGCCGCGCTGGAGCAGCCCGCCCTGGAGTCGCTGATCGAGCGCGCGGTGTCCATCGGCCTCACCCCCCTCGTCGAGGCCCACGACGAGGACGAGGTCGAGCGGGCCGTGGCGGCCGGAGCCAAGGTCATCGGGATCAACGCCCGCAATCTGAAGACGCTCCAGGTCGACAGGTCGACCTTCGAGCGGGTCGCCCCGGAGGTCCCGGGGGGCGTCGTCAAGGTCGCGGAATCGGGTGTCCGAGGGCCGCACGACCTGATCGCCTACGCCAACGCCGGTGCCGACGCCGTGCTGGTCGGCGAGTCGCTCGTCACGGGCAAGGACCCCAAGACCGCGGTCTCCGACCTCGTCGCGGCCGGCGAGCACCCGGCCCTGCGCAACGGAAGGGGCTGACCACCCTTCGTGCGTGCCGTCCCCACCACCCCGATGGCCCATGACCCGTCGTGCGACGGCGCGGTCACGGCCCGGGCACCCGAGCCGGGCCGGTGCGCCGGTCCCGGCTCAGGGGCGGCACGCGACCCCTATGCCCGCCTGGCGCGCGGCTGCCGCCCCCGCGGCTGCCGGGCACCGGCGCGGCGCGTGCACGGCCGCCGCGTCCGTTACGTGATCGGCGACGAGCCGGGCCAGGTCAACGGCATGCGATGGCCCCGTCCCCGGGGGCACCACCGCTGACCCCTGCCGGGTTCCGGCGACTCACGCGCGTACCGACCCGTTCCGCCGCGGCGGAACGGGGACGGCGGCGCGGGCAGGCGCACCGCGGCCACCACACGTGGCTCGCGGCCCGCCACCGGCCAAGGCGTCCACGGGCACCGCGGCGGAAGCAGGAGCGCGTACGAGGAAGCCACCCCGTGACGTGCCCCCGCTCCGGTGGCGCGCAGCCGGGACGGCGACAGCCGGCGCAGCCGAGATCACCGCACGCGACAGGCAGCGGCGGACCACCGCAGGGTGTCCCGCCACGCGCTCGCCGCGGGCGGGTCCTCCGGGGCGCATCCCGAGGCGGCCACAGGCCGCACACGACACCAGACCACCCGATCCAGGGGCCACGCCCCTGAGAGGCACCGTGAGGTCATCCCACATGCCGAGCAAGCACTTCTTCCCCGACTCGTCGGGCAACACCCCGAGCACCGAGGGCTACTTCGGCGCCTTCGGCGGAAAGTTCATCCCGGAAGCCCTCGTCGCGGCCGTCGACGAGGTCGCCGTCGAGTACGACAAGGCCAAGTCCGACCCCGCGTTCGGCGCCGAGCTGGACGACCTGCTGGTGAACTACACGGGCCGCCCCAGCGCCCTCACCGAGGTCCCCAGGTTCGCCGAGCACGCCGGCGGCGCGCGGATCTTCCTCAAGCGCGAGGACCTCAACCACACCGGCTCCCACAAGATCAACAACGTCCTGGGCCAGGCCCTCCTCACCCGCCGGATGGGCAAGACCCGGGTGATCGCCGAGACCGGCGCCGGCCAGCACGGCGTGGCCACCGCCACCGCCTGCGCTCTCTTCGGGCTCGAATGCACCATCTACATGGGCGAGATCGACACCGAGCGCCAGGCGCTGAACGTCGCCCGGATGCGCATGCTGGGCGCCGAGGTCATCGCCGTGAAGTCCGGCTCCAGGACCCTCAAGGACGCCATCAACGAGGCGTTCCGCGACTGGGTCGCCAACGTCGACCACACCCACTACCTGTTCGGCACGGTGGCCGGTCCGCACCCCTTCCCGGCGATGGTCCGCGACTTCCACCGCGTCATCGGCGTCGAGGCCCGCCGCCAGCTCCAGGAGCGCGCGGGCCGGCTGCCCGACGCGGCGGTGGCCTGCGTCGGCGGCGGCTCCAACGCCATCGGCCTGTTCCACGCCTTCCTCGACGACCCGGACGTCCGCCTGATCGGCTGCGAGCCGGCCGGCCACGGCATCGCCACCGGCGAGCACGCCGCCACCCTCACCGCGGGCGAGCCCGGCATCCTGCACGGCTCGCGCTCCTACGTCCTCCAGGACGACGAGGGCCAGATCACGGAGCCGTACTCGATCTCCGCCGGGCTCGACTACCCGGGCATCGGACCCGAGCACGCCTACCTCAAGGACAGCCGGCGCGGCGAGTACCGCGCCGTCACCGACGACGGGGCGATGCAGGCACTGCGACTGCTCTCGCAGACCGAGGGCATCATCCCGGCCATCGAGAGCGCCCACGCCCTCGCCGGCACCCTGGACGTCGGCCGCGAGCTCGGCCCGGACGGGCTGATCGTCGTCAACCTCTCCGGGCGCGGCGACAAGGACATGGACACGGCCGCCCGCTACTTCAGCCTGTACGACACGGACGCGGCGGTCGAGGCCGACGCCTCCGCGGGCCGCGGCGACGCCGCCGAGATCAAGGGGGACGCCCGGTGAGCGGGAACATCCAGCTGCTGAACGACACCCTCGCCACCGCCAGGGCGGAGGGCAGGTCCGCCCTCATCGCGTACCTGCCGGCGGGGTTCCCGACCGTCGAGGGCGGCATCGAGGCGATCACGGCCGTCCTCGACGGCGGCGCCGACATCATGGAGGTCGGCCTGCCGCACAGCGACCCCGTGCTCGACGGCCCCGTCATCCAGACCGCCGACGACATCGCGCTGCGCGGCGGCGTGCGGATCGCGGACGTGATGCGGACGGTCCGCGAGACCCACCGGGCCACCGGGAAACCGGTCCTGGTGATGACGTACTGGAACCCCATCGACCGGTACGGCATCGAGCGCTTCACGGCCGAGCTCGCCGAGGCGGGCGGCGCCGGCTGCATCCTGCCCGACCTGCCGGTCCAGGAGTCGGCGACCTGGCGGGAGCACGCCGCCAAGCACGACCTCGCCACCGTCTTCGTCGTCGCCCCCAGCAGCCGCGACGCCCGGCTCGCCACCATCACGGCGGCCGGCTCGGGCTTCGTCTACGCGGCCTCGCTGATGGGCGTCACCGGCACCCGCGAGTCCGTGGGCGCCCAGGCGGAGGACCTGGTCCGGCGCACCAGGGCGACCACCGGGCTGCCCGTCTGCGTCGGCCTCGGGGTCTCCAACGCCGTCCAGGCAGCCGAGGTCGCGGGCTTCGCCGACGGAGTGATCGTGGGCTCCGCCTTCGTCAAGCGGATGCTGGACGCACCGGACCACCGGGCCGGCGTGGACGCCGCAAGGGCGCTCGCCGGGGAGCTCGCCGAGGGCGTGCGCCGGCGGGCGTAACCCGTCCGGGTGGACCTGGCACCGGGGAGGCACGCACGTGCCTCCCCGGGTCGTTTGCGGGGTGTGAACGACAAGAACGACAAGGGGAAGAAGCGCACGGCCCGCGAGCGGCTGGCGGAGGAGCGTGAGCACCTCAAGGCGCGCGAGAAGCGGCGGCGGACGCTGCTCGTGGGAGCGGCCGTGGTGTGCATCATGGGCCTGGCAGCCGCGGTGGGCGTGCTGGCCGCCAATGCGGGCGGTGACAAGAGCGACTCCGCGGGGCCCGTCATCCCCCCGAAGGGCGCCGTCGGCAAGGGCGGGCTCGCCATCCCCGTCGGGCAGCAGAGCGCGAAGTCGACGCTCACGGTCTGGGAGGACTTCCGCTGCCCGGCGTGCAAGCAGTTCGAGACCACCTTCCGCCCCACGCTCCACGAGCTGACCGGCAGCGGACAGCTCAAGACCGAGTACCACCTGGTCACGCTGATCGACGACAACGCAGGCGGCAGCGGCTCCCTGCACGCGGCGAACGCCGCGGCCTGCGCCCAGGAGGCCGGCAAGTTCTCCCCGTACCACGACGTGCTCTACGAGAACCAGCCCGCCGAGACCGAGGACGGCTACGCGGACAACGCCACCCTCCTGCGCCTGGCCGACAAGGTCAGCGGCCTCAACACGCCGGCCTTCCGCAAATGCGTCGACGACGGCACGCACAACAGCTGGGTCGCCAAGTCCAACGACGCCTTCCAGGACAGCACCTTCCAGGGCACCCCGACCATCCTGCTCAACGGCAAGAACGTCTTCGGCAACCCGAGCAACCCGCTCACCCCGCAGAAGCTGAAGCAGATGGTGCAGGCGGCGGACCGGTAGGGCAGGCAGGGGCGGCAATCAGGGGCGCGGGCCGGTTCGGGTTCCCGGCCGGGCGCTGCGGGCACGGTGTCTGGCCTCATGGCCCCGGGGTCGTCGGCCGTCCGGAAGGCTGGGGTGCGAGGGCCTCCAGTGGCGCGAGGGCCCTCCCGGCGGGCGTCCGGCTCTTTCCAGGGGCCTCGCCCAGTGCCTCAAAGGCCGGAAGATGCCCCCAGCGGCCGATCCGGGCGGTGCGGACGGGGCCCGTTATGGAGCCGTAGCCCGTTGGGTTGCCGCTCGCCCGGCTCGGCAAGGTAGCGTCAGAACTGCCATGGACCTAGCTTTCATCCCCAGCCCGTCCCGAGGTGTGCTGTACCTCGGCCCCGTCCCGCTGCGCGGCTACGCGTTCTGCATCATCGTCGGCGTCTTCGTGGCCGTCTGGCTCGGCAACCGGCGCTGGATCGCCCGCGGCGGGACCTCCGGCACCGTGGCCGACATCGCCGTGTGGGCGGTGCCCTTCGGCCTCGTCGGCGGCCGGCTGTACCACGTCATCACCGACTACGAGCTGTATTTCGGCCCCGGCCGCGACTGGGTCGACGCCTTCAAGATCTGGCAGGGCGGCCTCGGCATCTGGGGCGCCATCGCGCTCGGTGCGGTCGGCGCGTGGATCGGCTGCCGCAGGCGCGGCATCCCGCTGCCGGCGTGGGCCGACGCGGTCGCGCCCGGCGTGGCGCTGGCGCAGGCCTGCGGGCGCTGGGGCAACTGGTTCAACCAGGAGCTGTACGGGCGGCACACCGATCTGCCGTGGGCGCTGAAGATCACGTCGAACACGGACGGCCGCGTGCCCGGCCTCTACCACCCGACGTTCCTGTACGAGTCGCTGTGGTGCGTTCTCGTGGCATTGCTGGTCATGTGGGCCGACAAGCGCTTCCAGCTGGGACACGGGCGGGTGCTGGCGCTGTACGTCGCGGCGTACTGCGTGGGCCGGGCCGGCACGGAGTACCTGCGGGTGGACGAGGCGCACCATGTCCTCGGGCTGCGGTTGAACGAGTGGACCGCGGTCGTCATCTTCCTGGTGGCCGTCGTGTACTTCGTGGTGTCGGCGCGGGTGCGGCCGGGTCGTGAGGAGGTCGTCGAGCCCCTCACGGCTCCCTCCGCCCCGGGTTCCTCTGCCTCGGCGGACTCTCCCTCTGAGGACTCTCCCGAGGAGGGCTCCGGTGCGGCGGTACCGGCGGACGGCGCGGAGACGGCTTCCGCTTCCTCCGGTTCCGAGTCTCTGGCCGACTCGACGGAGTCCAAACACTGAGGGTTCCCCGCTTCCGCCCAGGGGCGCGGGGAACTGCGCGACCAGCCAGCCAGAAGCCGATGACCGCGACGAACCGCAAGGGGCTGGGCGCAGCCCGTAAAGGGGCGCGGGGAAACTGCGCGATTCGGCACCACCTGCCGGTGGTCACAGGCGAGACCCCAAACCACACCCCCGGCGGAGCCGGAAACCGCAGCAGCCGGAGAATTCCGTGGAGCCGAAATCCACCGGAACCACCCCCCGGCGGTGCCGGAAAACCACCCCCGGCGGAGCCGGAAAACCCCGTCCGGCGGTAGCCGGACAGCACCCCACCGGAACCCGGGTGACCACGGGTTTTTCCGGCTCACCGCCACCGCGTTTACGCAGGTAAGTACGGCCTTCCTTGCTAGCGGCAAAGCTTTTCGCTGCGTACTTTCGAGGGTGCCGGAAGAGAATTTCGCCGGCTCACAGGAGGAAGGGAGCGGTGGGCGGATGTCCATCATCGAGACCGAGGCCGCACTGCACGAGGCCCATCGCGACAACCACACGCACCGTGACGTGAACGGCGGCTGGCTGCGCCCCGCGGTGTTCGGTGCGATGGACGGCCTGGTCTCCAACCTCGCCCTGATGACCGGCGTGGCCGGCGGAGCCGTCTCGCAGCACACCATCGTCATCACCGGCCTGGCCGGTCTCGCCGCGGGTGCCTTCTCCATGGCCGCCGGCGAGTACACCTCCGTCGCCTCCCAGCGCGAGCTGGTCGAGGCCGAGCTCGACGTGGAGCGCCGGGAACTGCTCGGCCACCCCAAGGACGAGGAGCAGGAGCTCGCCGCGCTCTACCAGGCCCGCGGCGTCGAGCCCGCCCTCGCCCGGGAGGTCGCCCGCCAGCTGTCCAAGGACCCCGAGCAGGCCCTGGAGATACACGCCCGGGAGGAGCTGGGCGTCGACCCCGGCGACCTGCCGTCGCCGACCGTCGCCGCCGCGTCGTCCTTCGGCTCCTTCGCCCTGGGCGCCCTGCTGCCCGTCCTGCCCTACCTGCTGGGTGCGACCGCCCTGTGGCCCGCCCTGCTGCTGGCCCTGATCGGCCTCTTCGGATGCGGCGCCGTGGTGGCCCGCGTCACCGCCCGGTCCTGGTGGTTCAGCGGGCTGCGCCAGCTCGCCCTGGGCGGCGCCGCCGCCGGTGTGACATATGCCCTGGGCACGCTCTTCGGCGCGGCCGTAGGATGATGTGCCGGCCTGTTTTCCCGGTGCACCCATCCGCGTGGCGGCGCAAGTAGCTGTTACGCGACGGTTTCAATGCGCGGACCCCTGGGCATGAGGGCTAAGCGCTGGTGGGCAACGAAGCTCGCCGGTCACCGGGCCGACGCGCATCGATCTGTACGTACGGTCCCATCCTGAGAAGCCACTACAGGGTCTGGCGTACCGGAATCGGGTCCGTCGGCCAGCACAGTGTCCGTGTTGTACATACCAACGGGTATCCGCCCGTGACATCGGCGTCTGCCTCGACAGCGCATGCTGCGAGGGACACAGGCGTCCGCCCCATGGGTCCGCCTGGGTACCCACTGCATCGCCTCGACCGGCACACGGCCGTTCACCTGCGTTGTCCGCATGTTGGAATGCAACGTCCGATTCTCGGGAAGCGTTTCATCATGTAACCTGCACGAAATTTTCGCGGAGGGCCAAAGTCGTCCCTCGGCATTCGCACCTCTGGGAGGTGCCCATCGCCACGACGACGACGGGAGAGCCGATGCGTACGCCGCGCCAGCCGTCCCCGCATTCCGCGCCTGAGGCGCACTCCCTCCGGGGGTCCATGGATGCCCGCCCTGTCGCCCAGGGCATGTACGACCCGCGTTACGAGCACGACGCCTGCGGCGTCGGTTTCGTGGCCACCCTCACCGGTGAGGCGAGCCACGCGCTGGTCGAGCAGGCGCTGACCGTACTGCGCAATCTGGAGCACCGGGGCGCGACCGGCTCGGAGCCCGACACCGGGGACGGCGCGGGCCTGCTCTCCCAGGTGCCCGACGCGTTCCTGCGCGAGGTCACCGACTTCACGCTGCCCGAGGCCGGGGCGTACGCCGTGGGCATCGCCTTCCTGCCGCGCGCCGACGCGCTCGTCGCCGACGCCGCCGCGCCGGACGCCGACCCGCGCGCCGCCGGCGTGGACGCCGCGGCCAAGGCCGTCGCCCACATCGAGACCCTGGCCGCCGACGAGGGGCTGACCGTGCTCGGCTGGCGCGACGTCCCCGTAGCGCCCCAGATGCTGGGCACCACCGCCCGCTCCACGATGCCGGCCTTCCGCCAGCTCTTCGTCGCCGACGAGGCGGGCACGGCGCGCGGCATCGAGCTGGACCGCAAGGCCTTCGTGCTGCGCAAGCGCGCCGAGCGGGAGGCGGGGGTCTACTTCCCGTCGCTGTCCGCGCGCACCCTCGTATACAAGGGCATGCTCACCACGGGGCAGCTGGAGCCGTTCTTCCCGGACCTGTCGGACCGCCGGTTCGCGTCCGCGATCGCGCTGGTCCACTCGCGGTTCTCCACGAACACCTTCCCGAGCTGGCCGCTCGCCCACCCGTACCGCTTCGTGGCGCACAACGGCGAGATCAACACCGTCATGGGCAACCGCAACTGGATGCGGGCCCGCGAGTCGCAGCTCGCCTCCGACCTCTTCGGGGACGGCGAGCTCGCCCGCGTCTTCCCGGTGTGCACCCCCGGCGCCTCCGACTCGGCCACCTTCGACGAGGTCCTGGAGCTGCTCCACCTCGGCGGCCGCCCGCTCCCGCACGCCGTGCTGATGATGATCCCGGAGGCCTGGGAGAACCACCCCTCCATGGACCCGGCCCGGCGCGCCTTCTACCAGTACCACTCCACCATGATGGAGCCCTGGGACGGCCCGGCCTGCGTCTCCTTCACCGACGGCACCCAGGTCGGCGCCGTGCTGGACCGCAACGGCCTGCGCCCCGGCCGCTACTGGGTCACCGACGACGGCCTCGTGGTGCTCGGCTCCGAGGTGGGCGTGCTGGACATCGACCCCGCCAAGGTGGTCCGCAAGGGCCGCCTCCAGCCGGGCCGGATGTTCCTCGTCGACACCGCCGAGCACCGCATCATCGAGGACGACGAGATCAAGGCCGAGCTCGCCGCCGAGCACCCGTACGCCGAGTGGCTGGAGGCGGGCGAGATCGAGCTGGAGGACCTGCCCGAGCGCGAGCACATCGTGCACACGCACGCCTCCGTCACGCGCCGTCAGCAGACCTTCGGCTACACCGAGGAGGAGCTGCGCATCCTCCTCGCGCCGATGGCGAAGAGCGGGGCCGAGCCGATCGGCTCGATGGGCACCGACACCCCCATCGCCGTGCTCTCCGACCGTCCCCGGCTGCTCTTCGACTACTTCACGCAGCTCTTCGCGCAGGTCACCAACCCGCCGCTGGACGCCATCCGGGAGGAGCTGGTCACCTCGCTGCGCTCCTCGGTCGGCCCGGGCGCAAACCTGCTCGCACCCACCGCGGCGTCCTGTCGCAGCGTCACCCTGCCGTTCCCGGTGATCGACAACGACGAGCTGGCCAAGCTCATCCACATCAACGCCGACGGCGACATGCCCGGCATGAAGGCCGTGACCCTCTCCGGCCTGTACCGGGTGAACGGCGGCGGTCCGGCGCTGTCCGCCCGTCTCGACGAGATCTGCGCCGAGGCCGACGCCGCCATCGAGGCCGGCGCCCGGCTGATCGTGCTCTCCGACCGGCACTCCGACGCCGAGCACGCCCCGATCCCTTCGCTGCTGCTCACCGCGGCCGTGCACCACCACCTCATCCGCACCCGGCAGCGCACCCACGTCGGCCTGCTGGTGGAGGCCGGCGACGTCCGCGAGGTGCACCACGTCGCCCTGCTCATCGGCTACGGCGCCGCCGCGGTCAACCCGTACCTGGCGATGGAGTCCGTCGAGGACCTGGTGCGCGCGGGGACGTTCCTGCCCGACGTCGAGGCCGAGCAGGCCATCCGCAACCTCATCCACGCGCTCGGCAAGGGCGTGCTCAAGGTGATGTCCAAGATGGGCATCTCCACCGTCGCCTCCTACCGGGGCGCGCAGGTCTTCGAGGCGGTCGGCCTCGACGAGGAGTTCGTCGCCAAGTACTTCGACGGCACCGCCACGAAGATCAACGGCGTGGGCCTCGACGTGATCGCCGGCGAGGTCGCCGCCCGGCACGCCAAGGCCTACCCGGCCTCCGGCATGGCCCCGGCGCACCGCGCGCTGGAGATCGGCGGCGAGTACCAGTGGCGCCGCGAGGGTGAGCCGCACCTCTTCGACCCGGAGTCGGTCTTCCGCCTCCAGCACTCCACGCGCTCCCGCCGCTACGACATCTTCAAGAAGTACACCTCGCGGGTGAACGAGCAGTCCGAGCGGCTGATGACGCTGCGCGGCCTGTTCGGCTTCGTGACGGGCGACTCGGCGCGTTCCCCGATCCCGATCGAGGAGGTCGAGCCGGTCTCCGAGATCGTCAAGCGGTTCTCCACCGGCGCCATGTCGTACGGCTCCATCTCCCAGGAGGCGCACGAGACGCTGGCCATCGCCATGAACCAGCTCGGCGGCAAGTCCAACACCGGTGAGGGCGGCGAGGACCCCGACCGGCTGTACGACCCGGCGCGGCGCTCCGCCATCAAGCAGGTCGCCTCCGGCCGGTTCGGCGTGACCAGCGAGTACCTGGTCAACTCCGACGACATCCAGATCAAGATGGCGCAGGGCGCCAAGCCCGGCGAGGGCGGCCAGCTGCCCGGCCACAAGGTCTACCCCTGGATCGCCAAGACCCGGCACTCCACCCCGGGCGTCGGCCTGATCTCGCCGCCGCCGCACCACGACATCTACTCGATCGAGGACCTCGCCCAGCTCATCCACGACCTGAAGAACGCGAACCCGCGGGCCAGGGTCCACGTGAAGCTGGTCTCCGAGGTCGGCGTGGGCACCGTCGCGGCGGGCGTCTCCAAGGCGCACGCGGACGTCGTCCTGATCTCCGGGCACGACGGCGGCACCGGCGCCTCCCCGCTCACCTCGCTCAAGCACGCGGGCGGCCCCTGGGAGCTGGGGCTCGCCGAGACCCAGCAGACGCTGCTGCTCAACGGCCTGCGCGACCGCATCGTGGTGCAGACCGACGGCCAGCTGAAGACCGGCCGGGACGTGGTCGTCGCGGCGCTCCTCGGCGCCGAGGAGTTCGGCTTCGCCACCGCGCCGCTGGTGGTCTCGGGTTGCATCATGATGCGCGTCTGCCACCTGGACACCTGCCCGGTCGGCATCGCCACGCAGAACCCGGTGCTGCGCGACCGGTTCTCCGGCAAGCCCGAGTTCGTCGTGAACTTCTTCGAGTTCATCGCCGAGGAGGTCCGCGAGCTCCTCGGCGAGCTGGGCTTCCGCTCCATCGAGGAGGCCGTCGGGCACGCCGAGGCGCTCGACATCTCCCGCGCCGTCGAGCACTGGAAGGCGCAGGGGCTCGACCTGGAGCCGCTGCTGCACGTGCCCGACCTGCTGGACGGCGCGGTGCGCCACCGGGCGATCGCGCAGGACCACGGCCTGGAGAAGGCGCTCGACAACCAGCTCATCAAGCTGGCCGCGGACGCCCTGGCCGCAGGCGTCGGCACCGAGGCCCAGCCGGTCCGCGCCCAGGTGCCCATCCGCAACATCAACCGCACCGTCGGCACCATGCTCGGCCACGAGGTGACCAGGAAGTTCGGCGGCGCCGGCCTGCCCGACGACACCATCGACATCACCTTCACCGGCTCCGCGGGCCAGTCCTTCGGCGCCTTCCTGCCGCGCGGTGTGACGCTGCGCCTTGAGGGCGACGCCAACGACTACGTCGGCAAGGGCCTGTCCGGCGGCCGGGTGATCGTCCGCCCGGACCGGGGGGCCGACCACCTCGCCGAGTTCTCCACGATCGCCGGCAACACCATCGCCTACGGGGCGACCGGCGGGGAGCTCTTCCTGCGCGGCCGCACCGGCGAGCGGTGCTGCGTGCGCAACTCCGGCGCGACCGTCGTCACCGAGGGCGTGGGCGACCACGGCTGCGAGTACATGACCGGCGGCCGGACGCTCGTCCTCGGCCCGACGGGACGGAACTTCGCGGCCGGCATGTCCGGCGGCATCGCCTACGTCATCGACCTCGACGAGGCCAACGTCAACCCGGGCAACCTGGCCTCCCTCAGCCCGCTCGACGACACCGACCGGCAGTGGCTGCACGACACCGTGCGCAGGCACCACCAGGAGACCGGCTCCACGGTCGCCGAGAAGCTGCTGGCGGACTGGGACACCGCCGTGCAGCGCTTCAGCAAGATCATCCCAAGCACCTACCAGGCAGTGCTCGCCGCCAAGGAAGCCGCCGAGCGGGACGGTCTCTCCGAGACCGAGACCACCGAGAAGATGATGGAGGCGGCGACCAATGGCTGACCCCAAGGGCTTTCTCACCCACGGCCGCGAGGTCGCCGAGACCCGCCCGGTCGAGGAGCGCGTCAGGGACTGGAGCGAGGTCTACGTCCCCGGCTCCCTGCTGCCGATCATCAGCAAGCAGGCCAGCCGGTGCATGGACTGCGGCATCCCGTTCTGCCACCACGGCTGCCCGCTGGGGAACCTGATCCCCGAGTGGAACGACTTCGCCTACCGGGAGGACTGGAGCGCCGCCTCCGAGCGGCTGCACGCCACCAACAACTTCCCGGAGTTCACGGGCCGGCTCTGCCCGGCGCCCTGCGAGTCGTCGTGCGTGCTCGGCATCAACCAGCCGGCGGTCACCATCAAGAACGTCGAGGTCTCCATCATCGACAAGGCCTGGGAGAACGGCACCGTCGCGCCCCAGGCCCCCGAGCGGCTCTCCGGCAAGACCGTCGCCGTGATCGGCTCGGGCCCCGCGGGACTCGCCGCGGCCCAGCAGCTCACCCGCGCCGGCCACACCGTCGCCGTCTACGAGCGCGCCGACCGCATCGGCGGCCTGCTCCGTTACGGCATCCCCGAGTTCAAGATGGAGAAGCGGCACATCAACCGCCGTATCGAGCAGATGCGCGCGGAGGGCACCAAGTTCCGCACCGGCGTCGAGGTCGGCCGGGACCTCGACGCGGCCAAGCTGCGCGGCCGCTACGACGCGGTGGTGATCGCCGCCGGTGCCACCACCGCCCGCGACCTGCCCGTGCCGGGCCGCGAGCTGAACGGCATCCACCAGGCGATGGAGTACCTGCCCCTCTCCAACAAGGTGCAGGAGGGCGACTACGTCACCCCGCCCATCAGCGCGGAGGGCAAGCACGTCGTGGTCATCGGCGGCGGCGACACCGGCGCCGACTGCGTGGGCACCGCCCACCGGCAGGGCGCCGCCTCCGTCACCCAGCTGGAGATCATGCCGCGACCCGGCGAGGAGCGCAGCGCAGGCCAGCCCTGGCCGACGTACCCCATGCTCTACAAGGTGACCTCCGCGCACGAGGAGGGCGGCGAGCGCATCTACTCGGCGTCCACCACCCACTTCGAGGGCGACGAGGACGGCAACGTGCAGTGGCTGCACCTCGCCGAGGTCGGGTTCGTCGACGGCAAGCTCACGTCGAAGGAGGGCACCGAGCGGCGGATCCCGGCGCAGCTGGTCACGCTCGCGATGGGCTTCACCGGCACCGACCAGGAGAACGGCCTGGTCCGCCAGTTCGGCCTGGAGCTCGACGAACGCGGCAACATCGCCCGGGACGCCGACTTCCAGACCAACGTGCCGGGCGTGTTCGTCGCCGGTGACGCGGGCCGGGGCCAGTCGCTGATCGTGTGGGCGATCGCGGAGGGCCGTTCGGCCGCCCGCGGCGTGGACCGGTACCTGGCCGGCACCAGCGACCTGCCGGCCCCCATCGGCCCGATGGACCGCGCGCTGACGGTCTGAGAGTCCGCTTCGGGCCTGCGGCTGCTTTTCGCAGTTCCCCGCGCCCCTATGGGGCGCCGTGCGCCGAACGGCGCTGAACAGGACGTCCCGTACAACGGCGTACGGAACTGAGCGCGGCGCCTGCGCGTCCCCGACCGGACCATGCGGGCGCCGTTGCGCTGTCCGGCCTTAGGGGCGCGGGGAACTGCGCGACAGGCCACGATGGCGCGGTCGGTCCGTCATGAACGGGATGGGGCACTCGGCGGGGGCGCGTAGCGCGCTATCAGGGGCGCGGGGAACTGCGCGACAAGCCACGACGATGCGGTCGGTCCGCCACGAACGGGATGGGGCACTCGGCGGGTCGGCGCGAAGCGCCCTATCAGGGGCGCGGGGAACTGCGCGACAAGCCACGACGACGCGGTCAGCCCGCCACGCACCGGAAGGGGCACCTGGCAGGAGGCGCGAAGCGCCATGAACGGGGCGCGGGAACTGCGCGACAAGCCAGAAGAGCCCCGCAGAGCCGCACACAGAAGCGCACCCCACCGCGCCGGGGCGCAGCCCCACGCGTGCGCTCAGGTATCACACTCCAGCACCGTCCTGCACAGCCCACACCGCGCCCGCACCCGCCCCCGCACCGGCACCCTGACCCGCTGCCGGCAGGTCGGGCAGGCGAACGACACCCGCATCGGACCCTCGCCGTCGAAGGTGTACGGGCCATCGGCCGGGTACGGCGCGCCGTGGTCCTGGGCATACCGCCGGTCCTTGGCGTACCGCCGGCGCCCCGCCCAGCCGGCCGCGGTCAGCGGCGGCTGCCGTTCGTCGTGCTGCGCCAGCGTCATGCCCTTGGTGTAGGCCGTGTAGGCCTGCGGGCTGGTGAACCAGGGCGAGGGGTCCTCGTGGAACACCAGGGCGCGCTTGGCCAGGACGTACCCGAACTCCTCCGGGGTGAGGTAGCCCAGCTTCTGCGAGGAGACGGCGTCCTCCCGGAACGCGTCGAGCAGCAGCCACCCCGCGCCCAGGTAGGCGGCCGCGGTGTCGGTGAGGATCTCGTTGTCCCGGGTGCCGGGGAAGGAGAGGTCGAGGCGGTGCAGGTAGACGTGCATGACCTCGTGCGCCAGGGCCGCGCCGATGTCGTTGCGGTGGGTGCGGAAGCGGTCGTTCAGCTCGACGAAGTACTCGGGGCCCGCGGCGAGCTCCACATGGGCGGCATGCGTCATCTCGCGGAAGCTGACGATCACCCGGGCGTCCGGCAGGCGGTAGTGCCGCACCATCTCGTGGGCCACCCGCTGCACGCCCAGATAGAGGTCGTCCTGGTCGCAGAAGGCCACGTCGGCGGGGATCACGCTGGTCTCGAAGGTGTGCACGGTGTCGTAGGAGAGCCGCTTGTAGAGCGCCGTGAGGGCCGTGCGCACCGTGTCGAGGTGCGGGAAGCCGTGTTCCACCGGTCCGTCGTTCGCCACGCGCAACCCCCTTCAGAGGCCGCGGAACCCCTACCGGGCCGCGCCGCCGGGCACCGGTCGCCGAAGGGCGGACCACGTCCCGCCGCCCGGCGCCGCTTCCCACTGTAGACGCGCCGGCCCCGGCCTTCCGGCTGCCGCGCCCCGGCCGTACGAGAGCGCCGTCCCAGGCCGCACCGGAAAAACACGGGCCCCTGGAGTCCGTGATCACGGGAACGAGGCCCGGGGCGCTGTCCGGAAAGGACCGAACGCCTTTCGCGCGCCGCGGCCGGCCCTGCCACGGTCGAGCGAACGGCATCCCGCCCTTCGATGCCGTTCACGTGCACGGACTAGGGTCAATGCCGTTCGGTTAGCCGTATGGCGTGCTTGGCAATGGGTTGATCGCGATGTGGACGGTGGTTCTGTGGGTTCGGTGGTCGATGTCTCGGCCGACGGCGCGGTACTTGGAGTTGATCGCTCGTTTCTTCACGCGGGGCCGGGTTCGGTTGCGGCGGGCGGGCAGGAGGTCGTCGAGGATGGCGGTGCCGATCCGGCCGACGAGGTCGATCCGGGTGTGCGCGACGATGCCGGCGGCCCGGACGATCTGGTCTCGTGCTGCGTGGAGTGCGACGGTGAATGCTGCACGATCGGGGTCGATGTCGGGCCGGTGCAGGACGGCGTCGCTCATCGCGGTGCGTAATGCCTGGTAGGCGACCAGCAGTGCCCAGGTTTCCTGGGTGACGGCTGCTGGATGGCGACCACGGAGGACCCTGCCGCCGAGGATGGTCGACTTCAGCTCGCAGTAGCTGGTCTCGATCTCCCAGCGTTCGTGGTAGAGCCTGGCCAGGGCGGCCGCGGGTGCCTCGTCGGGGTCGAGGAGGCTGGTGACGAGCCGGTAGGCGCAGTGGGTGACGGTGCGTATGGCGGCGTGGTCCGCGGGGGTGACGGTGATCGTCGCGTCGATGACGCGGACGGTGACCTCGCCGATGCGGGAGAGGAACGTGCCGTCCGGCAGACGACGCAGGACCGGTAGCTTGAGTGCTGTGCTGTGGGTCTTGGCGCGTATGAGGAAGTCCGCGCCCGTGGAGGCGACCGTTTCCACGAAGGCGGTGGCCGAGAAGTTCCGGTCGCCCAGCAACAGCATCCCGGGCCGGAGTGTTCCGGTCGCGCCCGCGGTGGTGACCAGGCGGTCGGCGTAGGTCAGCTCCCCGGTCAGATCGGTGCCGAAGACGGCGTCTAGGAGGGTGCGGGTCCCGCAGGCCACCAGTGCGACCAGGCGCAGCATGGGGTAGCCGGCCGGCCCGTTCGGCCCGGCCTTCGCCTTCAGGAACACTGACAGGTTCGCGGGTGTGTCCGGCAGGGCGATCTGGGTGCCGTCGATTGCGACCACCAGCCTGCCCGCGAACCGTGCCGCCTGTGTCGCGGTCACTGCCGCGGGGCCTTTGACCAGGTCGAATAGGGCCTTCAACGGCTTGGGGCCCACCCGTCGCATCGCAGCCGTGATCGATGAAGGCGCCGGTGCGGGCAGCCGTAGGGGCAGCGAGGCCGTCAGCCGGGACCAGACCCGTGACCAGCCCAGGCCGGTGAACAACGCACCTGCGAGGAGGAGGTAGACCACCACCCGGGACGGCAGCCGCCGTATCCGAAGCTGCGGACCACCCGCGGACGCGAGTGCCTCGTCGACGAGGTCGAACGGAACAACCTGGGTCAACTCGCCCAGGTGCCCCACGGCCAGCACACCGGGAGCATGCGTAATGACAGAATCAGACACTGCAGCCCTTGTGGAGGAACACGAGTCTTGGCGGACCCGAGAACCACTACAAGGGCTGCACCCACACCACCAGCCGAAACGCCGAGACTTGCGCCACCGGTCGAACCCTTAACCGAACGGCATTGGGACTAGGGTTTGCACCCATGACGACCAGCAACGCCAACGAGGCGGAGCCCCTCTCCGCACCCGCGCACCACGGCGGTGCCGACGACGGGCACGGCGCACCCTCCGGGACGTCCGAAGTCGATCCCGCCGTCCGCGCCGAGCTGGGCCGGCTGCGCGACAGCATCGACAACATCGACGCCGCCGTCGTCCACATGCTCGCCGAGCGCTTCAAGTGCACCCAGCAGGTGGGCCACCTCAAGGCCGCCCACCGGCTGCCGCCCGCCGACCCGTCCCGGGAGGCCCAGCAGATCGCCCGGCTGCGGGGCCTCGCCGAGAGCGCCAAGCTCGACCCCGCGTTCGCGGAGAAGCTGCTGAACTTCATCGTCGCCGAGGTGATCAGGCACCACGAGCGGATCGCGGAGGACTCCCGGGGGCCCGCCACCGCGCCCGCCCCGCGCCCCGGGGCCGGGGAGGAAGCGCCGTGACCCTGCCGGCCGGCCGCTACACCATCGGCCGCGCCACGCTCGACGACTGGGCGGTGGTCAGCGGCTGGGCCCATGACGAGGGCTGGGACCCAGGGCTCTCGGACGCCCCCGCCTTCTTCGCCCAGGACCCGGACGGCTTCCACCTGGGCCGCCTGGACGGCGAGCCCGTCTCCGCGGTCTCCGTGGTCCGCTACGGCCCCGACTACGCCTTCCTCGGTTTCTACCTGGTCCGCCCCGACCAGCGCGGCCGCGGCTTCGGCCTCGGCGTCTGGCAGGCCGGTCTCGCCGCCGCGGGCAGCCGCACCGTGGGCCTGGACGGCGTGGTCGCCCAGCAGGGCAACTACCGCCGATCCGGCTTCGCCCCCGCCCACCGCACCCACCGCTACACCGGCCCGGCCCCCGGCTACGTCCCGCAGCCCGACGGCATCGTGCCCGCCGCCACCCTCGGCACCGAGGCCATCGCCGCCTACGACAGTGCCTGCCACCCCGCCGACCGGCCCCGCTTCGTCGCCGCCTGGCTCACCGTCCCGGGCCACCGGGCGCTCGCCCGTGTCACCGACGGCCGGCTCACCGGATACGGCGTGATCAGGCCGGCCCGGACCACGTACCGCATCGGCCCGCTGTTCGCCGACACCCCGGCGGACGCCCGCGCGCTGTTCGACGCCCTGACCGCCGGTACCGGCCGCACCCCCGTCGCCCTCGACGTGCCCGAGTCCAACCCCGCGGCCGTCGCCATGGCGGAGGGCCTCGGCCTCACCCCGTCCTTCGAGACGGCCCGCATGTACACCGGCCCCATCCGCCCCGTCGACGAGGGGAGGGTCTTCGGGGTCACCACCCTGGAACTCGGCTGAGCGCTCGGGCACCCGCTCTGTGCCGCTCGTCCGCGATCGGGCAGCATGTCTCCATGCCCGTACTGACGCGCGATGAAGCGCAGACCCGTGCCCGGCTCCTCGACGTGCAGCGCTACACGATCGAGCTCGACCTCACCCGCGGCGACGAGACCTTCGACTCGCGGACCCTGATCCGCTTCACCGTCCGGGCGCCGCAGGACACCGGCACCGCGGACACCTTCGTCGAGCTCGACCCGGCCGAGCTGCGCTCCGCCACCCTGGACGGGCAGTCCCTGGACACCGCGGCGCTCGACGGCGGACGCCTGCCGCTCACCGGCCTGGCCCCCGGCGAGCACGAGCTGGCGGTCGACGCCGCCATGCGCTACTCCCGCACGGGCGAGGGCATGCACCGCTTCACCGACCCCACCGACGGCGAGACCTACGTCTACACGCAGCTCTTCCTGGACGACATCAAGCGGGTCTTCGCCGCCTTCGACCAGCCCGACCTGAAGGCCGTCTTCGAGCTCTCCGTCACCGCGCCCGAGGGCTGGCAGGTGCTCGCCAACGGCATCACCGAACACCTCGGCGGCGGCCGGTGGCGGGCCGCGGCCACCCAGCCGATCTCCACCTACCTGGTCGCCGTCGCCGCGGGACCCTGGCACTCGGTGCGCACCGAGCACCGCGGCCTGCCGTTCGGCCTGCACTGCCGCCGTTCGCTGGCGTCCCACCTGGAGGCCGACGCGGACGAGCTGTTCGAGATCACCCGGGCGTGCTTCGACCGCTACCACGAGAAGTTCGAGGAGCCCTACCCCTTCGACTCCTACGACCAGGCGTTCGTCCCCGAGTTCAACCACGGTGCGATGGAGAACCCGGGCCTGGTGACCTTCCGCGACGAGTACGTCTACCGTTCCGCGGTCACCGACACGGAGCGGCAGACCCGGGCGATGGTGATCGCCCACGAGATGGCCCACATGTGGTTCGGCGACCTGGTCACCCTCGCCTGGTGGGACGACGTCTGGCTCAACGAGTCGTTCGCCGAGTACATGGGCTTCCAGACGCTCACCGAGGCCACCCGCTTCACCGACACCTGGGTCGACTTCGGTGTCGCACGCAAGGCCTGGGGCTACGACGCCGACCAGCGGCCCTCCACGCACCCCGTCGCCCCCGAGGGCGTCGAGGACACCGCGAGCGCCATGCTCAACTTCGACGGGATCTCCTACGCCAAGGGGGCCTCCGCGCTCCGCCAGCTCGTCGTCTGGCTCGGCGAGAAGAACTTCCTGGCCGGCATCAACACCCACTTCGCGCGCCACCGGTTCGGCAACGCCGACCTCGCCGACTTCATCGACTCGCTCGCCCGGCACACCGACCGCGACATGCACTCCTGGGCGGCGTCCTGGCTGCGCACCACGGGCGTGGACACCTTCACCCCGGCGCTCGGCGGCGACAAGGGCGCCTGGACGCTGGAGGTCCAGCACACCGGAGGCCGCCCGCACCGGCTCGCCGTCGGCCTCTACGACCGCGACCCGGCCGAGCCCGGCCGGCTGGTCCCGCGGACCCGCTGGGAGCGCGACTTCCCCGCCCAGGGCGGCCTGACCAGCCTGAAGGGCGACGGAGCCCGGCCCGCCCTGGTCCTCCTCAACGACCAGGACTACAGCTACGCCAAGGTCCGGCTCGACCCGGACTCCTGGAGCACCGCCGTCGAGGACCTGTCCGGCCTGCCCGACCCGCTGGCCCGTGCCGTCATCTGGAACGCCGCCCGCGACATGGTCCGCGACGGCGAACTGGCTCCCGCCGACTACCTGAAGGCGGCCCGCGCCCACCTCCCGCACGAGAGCGACCTCGCCATCGTGCAGGGCGTGCTGACCTTCGCCGGCCGGCAGATCGCCGCCCGCTACCTGGCCGGCGACGCCCGCGCGGCCGCGCTCAGCACCCTCACCGCCCTCTGCCGCGACCTGCTGAGGCGCACCGAGAGCGGGGAGAACCCGGGCCTCAGGCTCGTCGCCGTGCGCCACTTCGTCGACGCCGCCCAGCACCCCGCGTCCATCGCGGCCTGGCTCGCCGACGGCACCGTGCACGGCGGCCCGGAGCTCGACCCCGAACTCCGCTGGCGGATCCTCACCCGGCTCGCCGTCCTGGGCGCCACCGACGAGGCGGCCATCGGGGCCGAGCTGGAGCGGGACCCGAGCGCGACCGGCCAGGAGGGCGCGGCCCGCTGCGGCGCGGCGCTGCCCGACCCGGGCGCGAAGAGCCGCGCCTGGCAGGCCCTGTTCACCGGCGACGAGCTCTCCAACTACCTCTTCGTGGCCACCGCGGAGGGCTTCTGGCAGCCCGAGCAGCTCGACCTGCTGCGCGACTACGTGCCCCGCTACTACCCCGACGCCGTCGCGCTCGCCGCCCGCCGCGGTCCCGCCATGGCCTCGGCGGCGGCCCGGTACGCGTTCCCGGTGCACGCGGTGGACACCGAGCACCTCCGCGTCGGCGAGGCCTGCCTCCGCGACGCCGACCCGGTGCCGGCGCTCCGCCGCGGGCTCGCCGACCAGCTCGACGACCTCCAGCGGGCGCTGCGGGTACGGGGGGATTGAGGGGCCCGTCGGGCGCGGGGCCGTGGCGCAGGTCTACTCCGGCAGGGCTGCGCAGGTGGGGCTGTGGCCGCAGGGCTGCTCAGGAGGGGTTGTGTGCCCTGCGGCTCCGCGGGGGAGTCCGGGCCGGAGCCCGTGCCCGCCGGTACGGGTAAGGGACGGGGCCCTCAGCCGTCCAAGTCAGCCGTCCAAGCGCAGCTCCGCCCGCCGCACGGCGCCCTCCCGGGGGCCCGGACGGCGGTTGCCCGTACCGGCGCGGCTGCCCGTGCCGTCCGCTGCGGCCGGCTCCGCGCCGAGCGTGAAGCCGAGCGCGGACAGGAACGCCGCCCCCGGCGCCCAGCCCGGCGGAACCGTCGCCGTCACCCGCCGGACGCCCTCGGCCGCGGCGCGCTCCAGCAGCGCGCGGGCCAGCTCGGACCCCAGGCCGGTGCGGCGGACCTCGGGTGCCAGCAGGAACAGCCCCACCGCCGCGCCGTCCGGACCCGGGTGTCCCAGCACCACGTCCACCACCCCCACCAGGCCGCCCCCGCCCTCGACGACCAGCACCCGCTTGCCGTCCGGGTCCGCGCCCTCGGGCAGGGCGTAGTACAGGCTCTGCACGTCTCCGGGCGCCGACGGCAGTCCGGTGGCCGCCACGAACCAGTCCTCGCAGCCCTCGAACAGTGCGCTGAGCGCGCCCTCGTCACCGGGTACCGCCTCGCGCAGTACGGTCCACGCCCCGCCCGGGCCGTCGACCCGGATGCCGTCGCCGTCCGGACCGGTGCCGTCCCCGGCCCGTATGTCTCGATACGCGTCCGCCATCCAACCGACGGTACGCCACCAGCCCCCTAGCACACCAAAGTGTTCACGGCGGACGACGTTCCCCCTTTCGAGCGGGGTTGGCCGTACTCCCGGGTGGTGGGCCGGTGCGGCGGACAGGCTGGTGGTCCCGTCCATGCGCACCCGAAGGACCACCGATGAGCCTCTTGCAGCCGCTCGCCTCGGGCACCGAAGGCCCCGCGGCGTTGCGGCCGTTGCTGGCGACCGTGCTCGACTCCCTGCACGACGGCGCGGTGCTGCGCGGCGGCCCCCTGCCGGCCGGAGGGCCCGAGGCCGTGGCCGCGCGGGTGCGCCAGACCGTGGGCGCCGTGCTGCCGGAGCGGGGGGACGGCGCCGAGGCGGCCCTGCGCCAGCTGGTGGCCGTCCTCGCCGAGGGCTCCGCCGACCCCGCCGACCCGCTGTGCGCCGCGCACCTGCACTGCCCCCCGCTCGCCGTGGCCGCCGCGGCCGACCTCGCCGCGTCCGTGCTCAACCCCTCCATGGACTCCTGGGACCAGGCCCCCGCGGCCTCGGCCCTGGAGGCCCTGCTCACCCGCGCCCTCGCCGCCGAGGTCTACGCACGGCCCGACGGCACCCGCCGGTCCCCCGACGCACTGGTGACCACCGGCGGCACCGAGGCCAACCAACTCGCCCTACTGCTCGCCCGGGAGCGGTACGGCGGCACCGTCCAGCTCGTCTGCGGCGCCAACGCCCACCACTCCCTGCCCCGCGCCGCCTGGCTGCTCGGGCTGCCCGCACCGGTCACGGTGCCGGCGCCCACCGGCGTCGTCGACCCGCTCGCCCTCGCCGACGCCCTGCGCGCCCGGGCGCCGGACACCCCGGTGCTGGTGGCCGCCACCGCCGGGACGACCGACGCCGGGCTCATCGACCCGCTGCCGGGCATCGCCGACGTCTGCGGCGCGGCCGGTGCCCGGCTGCACGTCGACGCGGCGTACGGCGGCCCCCTGCTCTTCAGCGAGAAGTTGAAGCCACTGCTCGCCGGGCTGGACCGGGCCGACACCGTCACCCTCGACCTGCACAAGCTCGGCTGGCAGCCGGTCGCTGCGGGCCTGCTCGCCGTCGCGGACCCCCGGGACGCCGACACCCTCGGGCACAGCGCCGACTACCTCAACGCCGCCGACGACACCGAGGCCGGACTGCCCGACCTGCTGGGCCGCTCGCTGCGCACCACCCGCCGCCCCGACATCCTCAAGATCGCGGTCACCGTCCGGGCCCTCGGCCGGAGCGGGCTCGGAGCGCTGGCCGACGCGGTCTGCGCACACGCCCGCGAACTCGCCGCGCTGATCGCCGAGCACCCCGGCTTCGAGCTCTACGGCACGCCCACCATCAGCACCGTCCTGTTCCGGCCGTCCGGCGCCGACGACACCCATGTCGCGCACATCAGGCGCCGGCTGCTCACCGAGGGCCGCGCCGTCATCGGCCGCGCCCACCTCGCCGGACGGCTCTGGCTCAAGGCGACCCTGCTCAACCCGCACACCCGCACCAGCGATCTCGCCGCACTCCTGAAACTGGTGGAAGGACACGCCCCCCGATGAGCCCGACACCCCCCACAGCCGGCCTCGCGCCCCACACCTCACACGACACCGCCGAGGCCGCGTCCGGCACCGAGCCGGACGATGCAGAGGCCGCGTCCGGCGCCCCCGCCGACACCGCCCCCCGCGACCTGGTCGGCGTCGGCATCGGCCCGTTCAACCTCTCCCTCGCGGCGCTCGCCCAGCCGCTGGACGCCCTGGACGCCGTCTTCTACGACCAGCAGCAGGCCTTCCAGTGGCATCCCGGGCTCCTCATCGACGGCGCCACCCTCCAGGTGCCGTTCCTGGCCGACCTGGTGACCCTCGCCGACCCCGCGAGCCCCTGGTCCTTCCTCGCCTACCTGCGCAGCATCGACCGGCTCTTCCCGTTCTACTTCGCCGAGCGCTTCCACATCCGCCGCGCGGAGTACGACGCGTACTGCCGCTGGGTCAGCGAGAACCTCCCCGGACTGCACTTCGGCCACCGCGTCGACGGCATCCACTGGGACGCCGAACGGAGCCTGTTCCAGGTCGACTTCACCCGGCTCGGCCCGGGCGGCCACACGCAGGACTCCGGCCGCACCTACGCCAAGAACGTCGCCCTGGGCATCGGCACGGCACCCGAGGTACCCGAGCCGCTGAAGCCGCTGGTGGAGGCCCGGGGCGTGCCGGTGATCCACTCCTCCGACTACCTGCGGCACCGCGAGGGCATCCTCGCCGCCGCGCACGTCACCGTCATCGGCTCCGGCCAGTCCGGCGCCGAGGTCTTCCTCGACCTGCTGCGGAACCGCCCCGCCGGGCGCGAGGGGCTGCACTGGCTGGCGCGCACCGAGGCCTTCGCGCCCATGGAGTACTCGAAGCTGGGCCTGGAGCACTTCACCCCCGACTACACCCGCTACTTCCACGCCCTGCCGGAGCCGGTGCGCGACGGCCTGGTGCCGCGCCAGTGGCAGCTCCACAAGGCCATCGACGCCGACACCATCGCCGCCATCCATGACGAGCTCTACCAGCGGACGTTGCACGGCGGCTGGCCCGACGCGGTGCTCACCCCCGGCGTGCTGGTGCGCACGGCGGGCCGGGTGGCCCTCGGCCAGGTCGAGCTGCACCTGGAGCACGTCCACCAGGGCAGCCGCTCCCGACTCACCACCGAGGCGGTCGTCCTGGCCACCGGCTACCGCGAACGGCCCCTGGAGGGACTGCTCGCGGACATCACCGCCCTGATACGGCGGGACTCCGCGGGCCGCCCGCTGGTCGACGAGCAGCACCGCCTGGTCCTCGACCCGTCGATCGGCGGCGCCGGCCGGCACATCTACGTGCAGAACGCGGAACGCCACAGCCACGGCGTGGGCACCCCGGACCTCGGCCTCGCGGCCTGGCGCAGCGCGACGATCCTCAACACCCTCACGGCCAAGGAGGCTTACCCGCTCCCGGAACGCACGGCGTTCACCACGTTCGGCCTGCCGGCCACATAAGCGCATGCCCCTGCCGGGGCGAGCAGGCCGTCGGGGTGCCCCGGCCCACCCCAGGGGGCGCGGGGAACTGCGCGACCAGCCACGACGACACCGTCAGATCGCCACTGTCCTGAGGAGTCTGGTTCTGTCGTGTCCGACCCACCGTCCCCCACTGCCCTGAAGGGGCGCGGGGAACTGCGCGACCAGCCACGACGACACCGTCAGATCGCCACCGTCCGAAGGGGCTGGTTCTGTCGTGCCCGACCCACCGCCCCAACTACGAGCCGGGGCGCAGGCCCCGCATCGGACTCACCGGACTGAGGAAGCGGCCCCGCCGAACACCGGCACCCCGGCCCGGGTCAGCCCCCACCCCACCGGGGCGAACGATCCCGGATCGATCGCCCCCTGCTTCTGCACCCACGCGACGATCGTGTCCCGGATCTCCTCCGAACTGGACCAGACCCGCTCCGCCCCCGGCAGGTGCGGGTAGTTGCCCCCACCACCCGCCCGGTAGTTGTTCACCGCGAACACGAACCGCGCGGAGTCGTCCAGCGGCTCGCCCCGAAACCGCAGATCCGTGATCCGGGAACCGGCAGGCCGCGCGATGTCGATCCGGTAGGTCAGGCCGGACACCACGTCGTAGTTGTAGTCCGGGGTGTCCTCCGCGTTGGTGAGCCTCGCCGGATCCACCGGCGCGCCCGGCGCGGTCCGTACGTAGTACTTCGCCGAGTACTCCAGGTAGTCCCGCACCTGTGCACCCGTGACCAGCCGGGCCTCCAGGGTGTTGTCGAACGGGTAGAGCCCGGCGGCGTCCCTGATCGTGATGTCACCGGCCGCGATCCGAACCGCCCGGGAGAAGCACGAGGCCTGTGACAGCACCGGCAGGTCCGCGTACGCACCGCCGGCCAGCGCCGCCCGCACGGTCTCGGTCTGCACCTGGTTGATCAGGGCGATCAGCGGCACGTCCTTGTAGGGCCCCTCCGCGGTGTCCGTCGCCGTCTTCGAGGTGCCGACGACCTGGTTGACGTACGCGACGACCTTCTTGTGCTCCTCGGCCAGCAGACCCGTGACCGCCGGGTCCTCGGCGGCCGTGTTGGAGTTCAGGACCCCCGCGCCCACCCGCTCCACCACCCACTGCCCCCGCGACCACACCAGGTCGAAGTCGAACAGGGTCAGCCGCTGCCCCCACTTGAGCGGCTCGGAGAGCACGACCTGCCGCCCCGTCTCCTCGTTGGCGACCCGCCGCTCCGGGATCTCCACATGCGCGTGGCCCACCAGGATCGCGTCGATGCCCGGCACCCGCTCCGCGATCCGAGCCGCGACGTTCTCGTCGTACGGGAGCTGGCCGCCGTACGACGGGCCGCCGTCCGCACCCGAGTGCGCCGCGACGACCACCACGTCCGCGCCCATCGACCGCAGCCTCGGCACCCAGTGGGCGGCCTGCTCCACCAGGCCGGGGAAGGTCATCCGCCCCGAGACGTTCTGCTTGTCCCAGACGGCGATACCGGGATTGGTGAGCCCCAGGACCGCGACCCGCACGTCGGGGCCGCCAGGAGTGCCCAGCCGTCTGAGGACATAGGGGCGGAATGCGGGCCGCCCCGTTCCGGCGTCCAGGGCGTTCGCGGCCAGCAGCGGGAAGTCGCACTGCTCCTCGAACTTCCGCAGCAGCGGAATACCGTAATTGAACTCGTGATTGCCGAGGGCCGCGGCGTCATATCCCATGGCGTTCATGGCCCGCGCCATCGGATGCACCGGACCCGCATCCGCGGTGATCGGATCGACCCTGGCGTAGTAGTACGAGAGCTGGGTGCCCTGAATGGTGTCGCCGGCGTCGATCAGCAGGGTGTTCCCGGGGCCCTTCTCCTCGCGGACGCCGGACACCAGCGTGGACACCTTCGCGAGGCCGACGTCATTGTGGGCGTCGTCGTCGAATTCCCGGTCGGTGAAATAGTCCCAGTTGAAGACATTCCCGTGCAGATCCGTGGTGCCCATGACGGTGAACGAGTAGCGCCGCGGTTCCCGGCCTCCGAGCCGCCCGGTGCCCGGTTCAGGGTCGGCGTCCGCTCCGGCGGCCGCCCCGGGCGCGGCGGTGCCGCCCGCCACGGCCATGCCCGCTCCCGTGACGGCGGACCGCCCCGGGAAGGTCCCTCTGCCGTGCGGCATCCCGTCTCCTCGTCGTGAGCCGTGTCGTCGTGCACGACCACACTGACAACACACCTGGATTCTGGCGCACCCGCCCCCGGGTCGCACTCTCGCCGTGTCTCGATTCGATCGGTTCACATGGATATATATGGGATGAATGCCGCAAAGGGGACTTGGTGCAGGTCAAGGGTTCCCCGGTTCGGCACAACGTTCGGTCAGAATCCCATAAAGAATTAAGGAACAAGCAAAGCCGCAGGTCAGAAGGTATATGTGACCGCGTCTCGGGGGCGTTGGTTGCCTGTTGGACACCTCTTGTTCGCCTGTTGCCCCTGGTATGGCCGATGTGGGGGGAGGCCACCACCGGCCAGGCGGTCCGGGCGCGGCGCTCGGGACGCGGCGCTCCGGACACGACCGCCGGCACAGCACGGCAGTACGTGACGGAAGGAGCGCCAGCGTGCGACAGACTCGGATGTCGAACCTCCGAAAGGGGCTCAAGCGGCGGGGTAGACTGATGGCCCAGGCGGTGAGCCCACCACGGCGGAGTCCGGCGTCGCGCTCGCCGCGTTCGACCAAGTTCTCCGGGCCCTCCGGCTCGTCCGGGTCCCACGCGGACGGCGTGGACGGCGCACTGGACCGGGCGGTCGGGTACGTCGCCCCGCCCGCCCCCCGGCTGGTCGACTCGCCGGTCTTCGTGCTCTCCTCCGTGCGCTCCGGCTCCACCCTGCTGAGGGTCCTGCTGAACAGCCACTCCCAGATCCGCGCCCCGCACGAGATGCACCTGCGCACCCTCCACGTCCACCTGGCCCGCGAGTTCACCGCGCAGGCCATGAAGGAGCTGGCGCTCGACAAGGAGGAGCTGGAGCACGTCCTGTGGGACCGGCTGCTCCACCTGGAGCTGAAGCGCAGCGGCAAGGACGTCATCGTCGACAAGACGCCCCCGAACACCCTGATGTGGCCGCGCCTGAGTCGATGTTGGCCGAACGCCCGCTACATCATCCTGCTGCGCCATCCGGCCGCCGTCGTCACCTCGCTGGCCAGCCGCCGCACCGACCCCGACCTCACCGAGATCGAGGCGGAGGTGCTGAACTACAGCGAGAAGCTGGAGGAGGCGCGCACGCACCTGCGGGCCCATGTGGTCACCTACGAGCAGCTCACCGCCGAGCCCGAGAAGGTCACCCGGGGCCTCTGCGACCACCTCGGCGTCCCCTGGGAGAGCGGCATGCTCGACTACGGCAGCCATGACCACGGCGACTTCCAGCCCCAGCTGGGGGACTGGAGCAGCGCGATCAAGTCGGGCCGCATCCAGAGCGCCCGCGGTGCCGACCCGGACGTCCGGCTGCCGGGCCGGCTGGGGGAGCTCGCGGACGAGTGGGGCTACCGGACGGACTGAGCCCGGCTGAGCCGGGTTGAGGGCGCTCGGGCGCACGGCGGGGGAGCAAGGGAGCGTCCGGCGGGTGGGGCGTGCCGACGGCGCCGGTGGAGGCTGCGCGAGGCGGGGGCGGGGCGTGTCGACGGCGCCGGCGGAGGTTCCGCAAGGCGGGGGCGGGGTGTGCCGTCCGGTGCGACAGTGGTCGGCATGACCACGCACCCGCCCGCCGGCGGCGCCGAGCCGTCCGCGCCCGTGCCCTACGGCACCCCCGAAGCCCCCCGCGTCGCGGTCCGCGGCGAGGCGCACCTGGAGCGTGATCCGGAGATCGCCCGGATCGACATCACCGTCGGTGCCCGCGGCTCCAGCAGGCGCGCCGCCCTCGACGACCTCACCGGCCGGAACGCGGCCGTCCTCGACCTGGTCGGGGAGTACGGGGATGCCGTGGAGCGGCTGGAGACGGGCGCCTTCTCCATCAGCCCCGAGCTCTCACGGCACGGCCGCGGCGAACGGGTCCGCGCCTACCACGGCCGGGTCCGCATCGGTGCCGAGCTGGCCGACTTCACCGCGCTCGGCGAGCTCGTCAGCCGCCTCGCCGACCAGGACCTCACCCAGGTCGACGGCCCCTGGTGGGCGCTGCGCCCCGACTCGCCCGTGCACCGCGAGGTCCGCCAGCAGGCGGTGCGTGAGGCGGTGCAGCGCGCCCGCGAGTACGCCCAGGCGCTGGGTACGGAACTCGCCGCGCTGGTGGAGATAGCGGACATCGGCGCCGAGCAGCCGATAGCCCCCGGTGCCCCCGCCGGCATGCACAGGCGGATGCCCACCTCGTCGTTCGCCGGTGCCCCCGGAGGGGAGGCCGCCCCGCTCGACCTCCAACCGCAACGCCAGCACGTCCATGCTCAGGTCAATGCTCGCTTCACTATGATTGCGCCGCATTTGTGACTTGTGATGTCGCGAGTGACGACCGTGTTATATCGCCGCTATTATCGCTCATCAGAGCGACCAGTCGCACAATTCAACAGTTGTCAATAACCCTTCATGCAACGGTTGTTGAGTGGTCACGTGCGGCCAATTCTCTACCCGCCGGTAAGGCCTACTCTCGAAGCATGCGTCGAGCAAAGATCGTCTGTACTTTGGGCCCCGCCACCGATTCGTACGACCAGATCAAGGCACTGGTCGACGCCGGAATGGACGTAGCCCGCCTCAATCTCAGCCACGGCAGTTACGCCGAGCACGAGGAGCGCTACCAGCGCGTGCGGAAGGCCTCCGACGAGATCGGGCGGAGCGTCGGAATCCTCGCCGACCTTCAGGGCCCGAAGATCCGGCTCGGCCACTTCACCGAGGGACCCGTACTTCTTGAACGCGGTGACACCTTCACCATCACGGTGGAGCAGGACTTCGAAGGCGACCGCCAGTGCTGCGGCACCACCTACGAGGGCCTCGCGGCGGACGTCACCACGGGCGAGCGGATCCTCGTCGACGACGGGAAGGTCACCCTGGAGGTGACCGGCGTGGACGGCCCGCGCGTGCAGACCCTGGTGGTCGAGGGCGGCATGGTCTCCGACCACAAGGGCCTCAACCTCCCGGGCGTCGCCGTCTCCGTCCCCGCGCTCTCCGACAAGGACCAGGCCGACCTCCGCTGGGCGCTGCGCACCGGCGCCGACGTCGTGGCCCTGTCCTTCGTCCGCAGCGGGCAGGACATCGTGGACGTGCACCGCATCATGGACGAGGAGGGCCGCCGGGTCCCCGTCATCGCCAAGCTGGAGAAGCCGCAGGCCGTCGAGAACCTCGACGAGATCGTGGCGGCCTTCGACGGCATCATGGTGGCCCGCGGCGACCTCGGCGTGGAGATGCCGCTGGAGCAGGTGCCGATCGTCCAGAAGCGCGCCGTGGCCCTGGCCAAGCGGAACGCCAAGCCGGTGATCGTCGCCACCCAGATGCTGGAGTCGATGATCGACAACTCCCGGCCGACCCGCGCCGAGGCCTCCGACGTCGCCAACGCCGTGATCGACGGCACCGACGCCGTGATGCTCTCCGGGGAGACCAGCGTCGGCAAGTACCCCGTCGAGACCGTCAGGACGATGGCGAAGATCGTCGAGGCGGCCGAGGAGGACATCCTCGCCAAGGGGCTGCCGCCGATCAACGAGCGGAGCAAGCCCCGCACCCAGGGCGGTGCGGTGGCCCGCGCGGCCGCCGACATCGGAGACTTCCTGGGCGCGAAGTTCCTGGTCGCCTTCACGCAGTCCGGCGACACCGTGCGGCGCCTGTCCCGCTACCGCTCGCCGATCCCGCTGCTCGCCTTCACCCCCGACCCGGCCACCCGGGCCCAGCTCAACCTCACCTGGGGCGTGGAGACCTTCCTCGGCCCGCACGTGAACTCCACCGACGCCATGGTGGAGCAGGTGGACGACGAGCTGCTGAGGCTCGGGCGGTGCGCCAAGGGCGACATCGTGATCATCACGGCAGGCTCGCCGCCCGGGGTGTCCGGCACCACGAACCTGCTCCGGGTGCACCACATCGGCGAGGACGACTCACCGCGCTAGCTCGGCAACGGCCCACCGCGGTGGACCGGGCGTCCCACCGGACGGCCACGGATCACCGCGGTGGAACGGCCAGGGCCCATCGCGGTGACCGGAAAAGGCCATGGCGGTGGGCAGCGATTCGGCGCGGTGGACAGCAGGTGTGGCACACGTCACGGTCCGGCTCGGATTTGTGGAGTCGGACCTTCCGGCAGGGCCGTCGCGTGTCATGGCCGACATGGAATCCCGGAATGATTCCGCGGGCCCCGGAACGGGCGGCGGATTTCCGGAGGAAAACGAAGTGCCCCAGGTGGGATTCGAACCCACACTGTCCGCTGTTTGAGAGCGGCCTCTCTGACCAGTTGGAGTACTGGGGCCCTGGAAATCAAGAGGAATGCCCAACCCCCTCGCGCCACCACCATATCGTAGCTGGGTAGGCTCGTACGAGCAGGAACCTGCCCCGCACCGAGGAGTCCCCGTGACCGCCCCCGAGTCCCCTCAGCCTTCTGCCGACGATGGGAAGGAACACGTCCCACCGGCGACGACCCGCGTCGTCATCGCCGAGGACGAGGCATTGATCCGCCTCGATCTCAAGGAGATGCTCGAGGAGGAGGGCTACTCCGTCGTCGGCGAGGCGGGAGACGGCGAGCGCGCCGTCGAGCTGGCCCGAGAGCACCGCCCCGACCTGGTCATCCTCGATGTGAAGATGCCGAAGCTGGACGGCATCTCGGCGGCCGAGCGGATCGCCGAGGAGTCGATCGCGCCGGTGCTGATGCTCACCGCGTTCTCCCAGCGCGACCTGGTCGAGCGGGCGCGGGACGCGGGCGCCATGGCGTATCTGGTGAAGCCGTTCAGCAAGAGCGACGTGGTCCCGGCCATCGAGATGGCGGTCTCCCGGTTCACCGAGCTGCGCGCCCTGGAGAAGGAGGTCGCCGACCTCACCCAGCGGCTGGAGACGAGGAAACTGGTGGACCGCGCGAAGTCCGTTCTCCAGACCGACTACGGGCTGAGCGAGCCGGCGGCGTTCCGGTGGATCCAGAAGACCTCGATGGATCGCCGGATGTCCATGCAGCAGGTGGCGGAAGCGGTCATCGAGGACGCCGAGGAGAAGAAGGCGGCCAAGGACAAGTAGCGGCGGACGGAAAACGGCCCGCCCTTCCGGAAAGGGAAGGGCGGGCCGTTTTCCGTCCGCGGAGCCGGGAGCGGGCAGGCCGGAGCCGGTGGCGGGCCCTGGGGGCCCGTTCAGCTCCGGCCTGGCCGACGGCCCGTCCCCGGATCGCTCCGGGAGCGGGCCGCCGGCGGCGTCAGTCCTCGCCGAGGTACGCCTTGCGGACGGACTCGTCGTGCAGGAGGGCCTGGCCGGTGCCCGAGACGGAGATCGTGCCGACCTCCATGACGTGGCCCTGGTCGGCCAGCGAGAGGGCTGCCTGCGCGTTCTGCTCGATGAGCAGGATGGTGATCCCCTCGGAGCTGAGCTCGCGGATCGTCGACATGATCTTCTGCATCATGATCGGCGAGAGGCCCATGGAGGGCTCGTCGAGCATGAGCAGCTTCGGCCGGGACATCAGCGCCCGGCCCATGGCCAGCATCTGCTGCTCACCGCCCGAGAGCGTGCCCGCGGCCTGCCTGCGGCGTTCCCCGAGGATGGGGAAGAGGTCGTAGGCACGCTGCACGTCCGCCGCGACCCCCGCCTTGTCCTTGCGGAGGAAGGCGCCGAGGAGGAGGTTCTCCTCGATCGTCATGCGCGGGAAGATGTGCCGGCCCTCGGGGGAGTGGGCGAGCCCGCGGGCCACGATCTGGTCGGGCCGCAGCCTCTTGAGCGGCTCCCCGTCGAAGGTGACGGTGCCGGAACGCGCCTTGAGCAGCCCGGAGAGGGTGCGCAGGGTGGTCGTCTTGCCGGCGCCGTTGGTGCCGATGAGGGTGACGATCTCACCCGCCTTCACCTGGAAGGAGATGCCCTTGACGGCCTCGATCTTGCCGTAGGCGACGCGGAGGTCGTCGACCTCTAGGAGCGCGGTCACTTGGCGTCCTCCTGGGTGTCCGCGGCGCCGACCGCCGCCTCGGCGGCCTCGACCTCGGCGAGTGCCTCGTCCTCCGGCGAGTCGTCCATGGGGCTGCCGATGTAGGCGGCGATGACGCGCTCGTCGGCCTGGACGACGTCGGGCGTGCCCTCGACGAGCTTCTGGCCCTGGACGAGGACGGCGACGCGGTCGCAGAGGTTGAAGATGAACCGCATGTCGTGCTCGATGACCAGGACGGCGATGCCCTTGTCCCGGATGGCGAAGACGAGCTCCTCGGCGGCCCTGGTCTCCTGCGGGTTCATGCCCGCGGTCGGCTCGTCGAGCAGCAGCAGCCCGGGCTCGCTGGCGAGGGCGCGGGCGATCTCCAGCTTGCGCTGCTCGCCGTAGGGGAGGTTGCGCGCCAGGTGGTCCGCCTTCCTGGTGAGGCCGGTGAACTCCAGCAGCTCCATGGCGCGGGCCCGCGAGGCCGCCTCCGCCTTGCGGAACCCGGGGCCGCGCAGCAGGGCCGACCAGAGGCCTTCCTTGGTGCGGGTGTGCCGGCCGACGAGGACGTTCTCCAGGACGGTCATGTTGGCGAAGAGCCGGATGTTCTGGAAGGTCCGCGCGATGCCGGCCTGGGTGACCAGGTGGGGCTTGGGCGGCAGGGTGGTGCCCCGGTAGGCGACGCGTCCCTCGGTGGGGATGTAGAGGCCCGTGAGGCAGTTGAAGAAGGTGGTCTTACCGGCGCCGTTGGGGCCGATGAGGCCGACGATCTCGCCGGCGCTCACCGTGAGCGAGACGTCCCGGACGGCGGTGAGGCCGCCGAAACGCATCGTCACGCCGTCCGCCTGGAGGACGGTGGTGGTCTCGGTGGTGGTGGTCATGCTGGTTCAGCCCCCCGCCTTGGCGACGCCGGTGGCCGGCTCCAGGGTCGTCTGGTCCGGGACGTCCATCTGCCCGGTCGCCCGGAACTCGAGCTTCTTGCGGCTGTCGGAGATGATCCCCTCGGGGCGGAAGCGCATCAGGAGGACCAGGGCGACACCGAAGGCCAGCAGCTCGTACTCCTTGAGGAAGCCGAGCTTCTCCGGGATGAGGTACAGCAGGCTGGCGCCGAGCAGCGGGCCGCCCACCGTGCCCATGCCGCCCAGCACCACGGCGGCGAGCAGGAACGCCGAGTTGGGCGGGGCCGCGCCGGCGAACTGGTACGGGTTGGGCACGACGCCGTAGGTCTCGTGCGCGTACACCGTGCCGGCCAGGCCGGCGAGGGTGGCGCCGAGGGCGAACGCGACGAGCTTCACCCGGAAGCCGTTGATGCCCATGGCGGTGGCGGCGGTCTCGTCCTCGCGGATGGCGACCCAGGACCGCCCGATGCGGGAGTCGGCAGCGCGGGTGAAGACGAGCACCACGATCGCCGTGAAGATCAGCATCAGGAAGAAGTAGTTCGCGAACCGGCCGATGGTGAAGGGGCCGAGATCGTGCGACTGGGAGAAGTCGAACCCGAAGACGTTGAGGTCCGGCACGTTGGTGATGCCGTCCGGGCCGTTGGTGATGTCCGGGCCCGAGCTGCCGTCCATGTTGTTGACGGCGATGCGGAAGATCTCTCCGAAGCCCAGGGTGACGATCGCCAGGTAGTCGCCGCGCAGCCGTAGCGTCGGGGCGCCGATGAGGACACCGAAGACCAGGCTGGAGCCCATCCCGATGAGCGCCGCGCCCCAGAAGGGCACGTGCACGCCGGAGAACCGGGAGAACTCGGAACCGGAGACCAGCGCCGCCGCGTAGGCCCCCACACCGAGGAAGGCGACGTAGCCGAGGTCGAGCAGGCCGGTGAGGCCGACGACGATGTTCAGGCCGAGGGCGACCGTGGCGAAGATCAGGATGTTCACGCCGAGGTTGGCGTTGTGGTCGTCCGACTGCGTGAACGGGAAGATCACCGCGGCGATGAAGGCCATGGTGGTGGAGAAACCGCGGTGGCCGGCGTTGAGCCGGGAGTACCGCACGGTCAGGCCGGAGGTGTTCAGGGCCCAGGCGCCGATGGCGAGGAGGAGGACGAAGCCGATGAAGGTCTCGCTCTCCTCCGGGTCGATCCCGATGCCGTAGGTGAAGACCACCAGGCCGAGGGCGACGACCAGGGTCAGGATGACCCGCTGGACCCAGTCGCTGGGCAGGTCGGCCTCGGGTATGTGGGCCGGCCTGCTGAAGTACGCGGCGAGGCCCGTCGCCTCGTTGTCCGCGGGCTGCGGCAGGCCGAGGGCGCCCAGGACCCCGACGAGCCCGCCGGCCATGGCGAGGAGGCCGCCCGGCTCCAGGTTGACCAGGCCGCCGAGCTCGATGGTGATGGCGATGCCCGTGTACCAGGTGACCGCGAACGCCGAGAGGGCGGCGAGGAAGAGCGCGTTGGGGCTCTTGCCCGGGTTGAGCCAGCGCAGCCCCTTCACGCCGTGGGCACCGAGGCCGAAGGCGACGGTGATGACTCCGGCGACGATCGCGAGGAGCTGGAGCCCCGCCGGATAGCCGTAGTAGGTGAGGTCACCGGCGAAGTCGGAGGTCCAGGTCCACGGCAGGAACGCGCTGACGACGGTGATCAGACCGCCGGCCGGGACGAGGGCCCGCGCGAGGCCGGCCGGCAGGGGCAGCAGACCCCGCGCCGGGGGAGTGTCCATGGCCGGTGGGGTGCTTTTCGTGGTGGTGGTCATGGTGTTCATCACGCCCTGTCAGCGACGCGTTCGCCTAGGAGGCCTTGTGGCCTGAACAGCAGGACAAGGATGAGCAGGACGAAGGCCCAGACCGCCGCCCAGGCCTGCCCGCCGAGCTGGTGCATCCCGGGGATGTCGGAGATGTAGGAGGTGGCGATGGCCTCCGCGAGGCCGAGTACCAGACCGCCGAGCATGGCGCCGTAGATGTTCCCGATGCCGCCGAGGACCGCCGCGGTGAAGGCCTTCAGACCTGCCTGGAAGCCCATGTCGTACGAGACGCTGCCGATCTTGAACCCGTAGGCGACACCGGCGATGGCGGCGAAGAAACCGCCGATCGCGAACGCGATCACAATGATCTTGTTGGTGTTGATGCCCATGAGCTGCGCCGTGTCCGGGTCCTGGGCGGTGGCCTGCATGGCGCGGCCGGTGCGCGAGGTCTTGGTGAAGAACGCCAGGGCGGCCATGCACACGGGGGCGGCGATCAGCAGGAAGATGTCGCCGGCCTGGATGCGGACGCTGCCCAGGTGGTACGGCCCGAAGGGCAGTCCGGGAAACGAGATCGCGGACCTGGCGTGCGGGTAGAGGTTGAAGACGAGCTGCTGGAGCGCGAGGGACAGGCCGATCGCCGTGATGAGCGGGGCCAGCCGGGGCGCGCCACGTAGTGGCCGGTAGGCGAAGCGTTCGGCGCCGATCGCGACGAGGACCGCGACGAGCCCGCCTCCCACGATCATGAGGGGGACGGCGACCCACATGGAGGTGCCTGCGGGAAGGATGTAGACGTAGACCGTGAGTGCGCCGAAGCCGCCGGTCATGAAGATCTCGCCGTGGGCGAAGTTGATGAGCTGGACGATGCCGTAGACCATCGTGTAACCGATGGCTATCAGCCCGTACATCGAGCCGAGGAACAGCCCGTTGGCCAGCTGCTGCGGCAGAGCATGCACCGCGTGGCCTCCGTGTCTGGGTGAGTGATGGGGATGGGCGGGGAGGCCGGGACGGGTGTCTGCGCCCTTGCCGGGCCCCGAGTGCGTCACGCCCGGCACCGCGGTGGGGTGCCGGGCGTGACGCGTGGTGCGGTCCGCGCCGGGCGCGGGAGGTCAGCCGGTGCCGGCCGACCGCGGGAGGGTCAGCCGGCGTTGAAGGTGCCGCTCTTCACGGCGGTCCACTTGCCGCTCTTGACCTGGTAGACGGTGAGCTGCTTGTTGACCGTGTCGCCGTACTCGTCGAAGGCGACGGGGCCGGCGATGCCCTGGAAGTTGGTCTTCTGGACGGCGGCGACCACGTCCGCGCGGTTCTTGTCGAGGTCGTCGGGGAGCTTGTTGCTGTTGGCCTTGACGACCTCGCCGACCGCCTTGATCACGGCGTTGGCGGCGTCGTACGAGTAGCCGCCGTAGGTGCCGTAGTCGCCGGGGTACTTCTTGTCCTTGTAGGTCTTGATGAAGCTCTTCGCGGCGTCGACGGTGTCGAGCGGGACGCCGACGGAGGTGGCGAGGTCGCCCTCGGCGGCCTTGCCCGCGGTCTTGATGTAGGTGTCCGAGAACATGCCGTCGCCGCCGAACAGCGGGATCTTGGCGCCGGCGTCCTTCAGCTGCTTGGTGATGACCTGGGACTCGTCGTACTGGCCGCCGTAGTAGACCATGTCGGCGCCCGAGTTCTTGATCTTGGTGACCAGGCTGGAGAAGTCGCGGTCGCCGGTGTTGACGTGGTCCTCACCGATGACCTTGCCGCCGAGCTTCAGGGCGTTCGACTTGAAGAGCTTGGCCAGGCCGGCGCCGTAGGTCTGCTTGTCGTCGACGACGAAGAGCTTCTTCTTGCCGAGCGTCTTCACCGCGTACTGGGCGGCGAAGCCACCCTGGAGGGCGTCCGTGGTGGCGGTGCGGAAGTACGTCTTGAACGGCCGCTTCTTCGAGGTCTGCCAGTTCTTGCCCTGGGTGAGCTCCGGGGCCGTGTTGGCGGGCGAGATCTCGGCCATGTTGGCGGCCGCGAACGTCTGCTGCATCGAGGTGGCGACGCCCGAGTTGAGGGGGCCGATGACGGCCAGCGCCTTCTTGTTGGCGACGAGCTGGGAGGCGTTCTGCTGGCCGGTGGCGGGCAGCGCCTTGTCGTCGAGGGCCTGCACCTTGAAGGTCACGCCGGGGACGGTCTTCTTCGCGTTGGCCTCGTCGACGGCGATCTGCGTGCCGAACTGGATGCCGAGGCCGGTGGCCGAGTTCTGGCCGGTCAGCGGGGCGTCAACACCGATGACGACCGTGGTGCCGCCGTCGCCACCACTGCTGTCGTCCTTCTTGTCGCGCGAACCGCAGGCAGTGAGCGTGAGAGCTCCCGCGGAGAGCACGGCGGTGATGGCTATGAGCGAACGTTGGCGCACGATCAGTCCTTTCCCAGGGCGCGGCGCTCCCTTGTGGGGCGACCGGGTCGAGCGCGAGAACCGAACTGACAATGAATCCGGTGGCGCGGTGACTGGCTGTGACTCTAAACGGGGGTTTGAAGACAGTGGAGTGTCCACGCCGATGCTGTGACGTTCTTGTTATGACCTGACCTAAATGCTGCGCTAAAAGGGACGGATGAGTGTGGATGCTTCGCGGCGTTCTGTCCACCAGTTGAGAACCTGCAGGACTGTCCGGGGGTTTTGGTCATGACGCGGCCGCTCGTGGGGCTGCTCTGTGGTGGCCTTGGAAGGCTTCCAAAGCGTCCATGAAGCCTGGATGAAACTCCGCCCTGCTTTGCAACCGTATTACGCAGTGTTAGGTCCGGGAAAGGAAGTCAGACATTCCGTGGGGCCATTGCCCATTCACGGACGGCCAACCGGATGGCGGCCCTGTGCCCGGTTCTTCCTCCGCGCCACCGGGCAGCGGTGTGCCCGGGTTTGCCAACGCCCGGTGCCGGTGCGGGGCTTGGCCGTCGGGTGGATGGGCCGGTGGATGGGTGTAGGGGCCACGCTGACGTGCCGGACACGGCCGCCTCGCCCGGGTTCGGGCACCGGGCGAGGCGCGCGGGGTGAAGCCGCCCGTCGCGCTCAGGCGGCGCTGCCGTTCGTCGCCGTCTCGCGCAGCATGCAGGTGAGGCGGGCGGTGCAGACCCGGTTCTCCTCCTCGTCGGTGATCACGATCTCGTACGTGGCCATGGAGCGGCCCCGGTGCACGGGGGTCGCGACACCGGTGACCAGGCCGGAGCGCGCGCCCCTGTGGTGGGTGCAGTTGAGGTCGACGCCCACCGCCACGCGGCTCGGCCCGCCGTGCAGCATCGTGCCGACCGAGCCGAGCGTCTCGGCCAGCACCGCGGAGGCCCCGCCGTGCAGCAGGCCGTACGGCTGGGTGTTGCCCTCGACCGGCATGGTGCCCACCACCCGCTCCGCCGAGGCCTCCTTGACCTCGATGCCCATCCGGGTGTCGAGCGCGCCCGGCGAGAACATCGCGGGCAGGTCGATCCCGGACGCTGCGTACTCCTCGATGACCTCCTGCGGAAACTTCACGGTGCGCGGCGCGCCGCCCTGCTCGCCCATCTGCCAGGCTCCGATCCTCGGGTGCGTGTTGCTGCCCCATCTCATACGCCAGGACGCCGCTGAGCAAGTGCTTAGGGCCTGACGTCGCACGGGGGACGGAGCCTGGTCGCACGGCGGACGGGAGCCGTGTCGCACGGCCGACAGGAGCTTGACGGCAGGCCCTAAGCCACGGCGGACCGCTCCAGGCGCACGACCACCGACTTGCTCGTCGGCGTGTTGCTGGTGTCGGCGGTCGAGTCCAGCGGGACCAGCACGTTCGTCTCGGGGTAGTACGCGGCGGCACACCCGCGCGCGGTGGGGTAGTGCACCACCCGGAAACCGGGCGCCCGCCGCTCCACGCCGTCCTCCCACTCGCTGACCAGATCCGTGTACACGCCATCGGCCAGGCCGAGCGCCGCCGCGTCCTCGGGGTTGACCAGGACCACCCTGCGGCCGTTCTTGATGCCGCGGTAGCGGTCGTCGAGGCCGTAGATCGTGGTGTTGTACTGGTCGTGCGAGCGCAGCGTCTGGAGCAGCAGCCGGCCCTGGGGCAGGTGCGGGTACTCGACCTCCGCCGAGGTGAAGTTGGCCCGGCCCGTGGTCGTCGGGAAGCGCCGCTCGTCGCGCGGGGCGTGCGGCAGCGCGAACCCCTCGGGCGCGGCCACGCGCGCGTTGAAGTCCTCGAAGCCGGGGATCACGCGCGCGATGCGGTCCCGGACCGCCGCGTAGTCCTTCTCGAACTCCTCCCAGGGCGTGAGCGACTCGTGGCCCAGCACCCTGCGGGCGAGTCGGCACACGATCGCCGGTTCCGACAGCAGGTGCGCGCTCGCCGGCTCCAGGCGGCCCCGCGAGGCGTGCACCATGCCCATGGAGTCCTCCACCGTGACGAACTGCTCGCCACCGCCCTGGAGATCGCGCTCGGTGCGGCCCAGGGTCGGCAGGATCAGCGCGCGCGCCCCCGTCACGGCGTGCGAGCGGTTCAGCTTGGTGGAGACGTGCACCGTCAGCCGGGCCCGGCGCATCGCCGCCTCGGTGACCTCCGTGTCCGGCGAGGCCGAGACGAAGTTGCCGCCCATCGCGAAGAACACCTTCGCCTCGCCGTCGCGCAGCGCCCGGATGGCCCGCACCACGTCGTAGCCGTGCTCCCGGGGCGGCGCGAAGCCGAACTCGCGCTCCAGGGCGTCCAGCAGGCCCTTGTCAGGACGCTCGAAGATGCCCATCGTGCGGTCGCCCTGCACGTTGGAGTGCCCGCGCACCGGGCACACGCCGGCGCCCGGGCGGCCGACGTTCCCGCGCAGCAGCAGGAAGTTCACCACCTCGCGGATGGTGGGCACGGAGTGCCTGTGCTGGGTGAGGCCCATGGCCCAGCAGACGACGGTGCGCTCGGACTCCAGCACCATCCTCAGGGTCTGCTCGATCTCGTGGCGCTCCAGGCCCGTCGCGGCCAGCGTCTCGTCCCACTCCGCGGCCAGCGCGGTCTTCTCGAACGCCTCGTAGCCGTGCGTGTGCGTGCGGACGAACTCCTCGTCGAGCGCACCCTCCGTCTCGATGATCAGCTTGTTCAGCAGCCGGAAGAGCGCCTGGTCGCCGCCGAGCCGGATCTGGAGGAAGAGATCGGTGAGCGCGGCGCCCCTGGTCAGGCCCTTCGGCGTCTGCGGGTTCTTGAAGCGCTCCAGGCCCGCCTCGGGCAGCGGGTTGACGGTGATGATCCGGGCGCCGTTCGCTTTGGCCTTCTCCAGCGCGGAGAGCATCCGGGGGTGGTTGGTGCCCGGGTTCTGCCCGGCGACGACGATCAGGTCCGCCTTGTACAGGTCCTCCAGCAGCACGCTGCCCTTGCCGACGCCCAGGGTCTCGACGAGCGCGGAGCCGGACGACTCGTGGCACATGTTGGAGCAGTCCGGCAGGTTGTTCGTGCCGAACTCCCGCACGAAGAGCTGGTAGAGGAACGCCGCCTCGTTGCTGGTGCGCCCCGAGGTGTAGAAGACCGCCTCGTCGGGAGAGGAGAGCCCCGTCAGCTCCTCGGCAACGATGTCGAAAGCCTGCTCCCAGGACACCGGCTCGTACCGCTCCGCGCCCTCCGCCAGGTACATCGGCTGGGTGAGGCGGCCCTGCTGCCCCAGCCAGTAGCCACTGCGGTTCGCGAGGTCGGCCACCGTGTGCGCGGCGAAGAAGTCCGGCGTCACCCGCCGCAGCGTCGCCTCCTCCGCGACCGCCTTCGCGCCGTTCTCGCAGAACTCCGCCGCGTGCCGGTGGCCCGGCTCGGGCCAGGCACACCCCGGGCAGTCGAACCCGTCCTTCTGGTTGACCCGCAGCAGGGTGAGCGCCGTGCGGCGCACGCCCATCTGCTGCTGCGCGATGCGTAGCGAGTGTTTGATCGCGGGCAGGCCCGCGGCGGCGTGCTTCGGCTCAGCGACCTCGGGGGCGTCCTGAACGGGATCGCCCGTGGGCGGCTTACTGGCCATCTCGGCTCCCTTTCGAGCGTGTGCTGCGCACCTGGGTGCAATCATGATCGTGCCACGCGAATCAGACGCACCGGCAAGCCGGACCCCCGCGTCCGGTGCCCCGGTGGGAGCGCGGGGAACTGCGCGATCAACCCAACGTGGCAGGTAGATCCGGATGCAGCCCGCAACACTCCCTTCGGGCCGCCGGCGACCGGCGGGTCGCGCTGTGGCAGGAGTCACGGTTCCCTGTGCCTCCTTCGGGGCGAGCCCCGTCCGACCAGGGGCGCGGGGAACTGCGCGAGCAACCACGCACGGCGGATAGATCGGGATGCGGCCGGAAGATCCGCGTCGGGGCGGGTGGTGACCGGCAGGGTCGCGCTTGTGGCTGGGAGTGCGGTTTTCCCGCAGCTTCTTTTGGGGCGAGCCCCGCCCGACCAGGGGCGCGGGGAACTGCGCGAGCAACCACACGCAGCAGATAGATCCGAACACGACCGGAAGATCCGCGTCGGGGCGGGTGGCGACCGGCAGGTCGCACCCCTGGCCGGAGGCAGGCCCCCGAGCCCAGCCGGGCTCAAGCCGGACCCCTGCCGGACCCCGAAGGACGAGGGCACCCCGGCGGCGGCTCACAGTGTCAGTGCTCCGTGGCAGGATCGGACACGTGGCAGAGAACGCATCGAAGAAGAGCAAGAAGCCGACCGAGCAGTCGTCCGGCAAGGCGACCAAGCAGGCCCGCCCCCGTCTGATGCTCATGGACGGGCACTCGCTGGCCTACCGTGCGTTCTTCGCGCTGCCCGCGGAGAACTTCACGACGGTCACCGGCCAGCCGACGAACGCGATCTACGGCTTCGCCTCGATGCTGGCGAACACTCTCCGTGACGAATCGCCCACCCACTTCGCCGTGGCCTTCGACGTCTCGCGCAAGACCTGGCGCTCGCAGGAGTTCACCGACTACAAGGCGAACCGCAGCACGACCCCGGACGAGTTCAAGGGCCAGGTCGAGCTGATCGGCGAGCTGCTGGACGCGATGCACGCGGAGCGCTTCGCGATCGAGGGCTTCGAGGCCGACGACGTCATCGCCACCTTCGCCACCCAGGCCGAAGAGGCCGGCTTCGAGGTGCTGATCGTCACCGGCGACCGCGATTCGTTCCAGCTCATCAGCGAGAACGTCACGGTCCTCTACCCCACCAAGGGCGTCTCCGAGCTCACCCGCTACACCCCGGAGAAGCTCGCCGAGAAGTACGGGCTCAGCCCCTCGCAGTACCCCGACTTCGCCGCCCTGCGCGGCGACCCGTCGGACAACCTCCCGGGCATCCCGGGCGTCGGCGAGAAGACCGCCGCCAAGTGGATCAACCAGTTCGGGTCGTTCGCGGAGCTGGTGGAGCGCGTCGAGGAGGTCAAGGGCAAGGCCGGCCAGAACCTCCGCGACCACCTGGAGTCCGTCAAGCTCAACCGCCGCCTCACGGAGCTCAGCCGCACCGTCGAGGTCCCGAGGACGGTCGTCGACCTGGAGCGCGCCGCGTACGACCGCAAGGCCGTGGCGATGGTCCTGGACACCCTGGAGATCCGCAATCCCTCGCTGCGCGAGCGGCTGCTCGCCGTCGACCCCGGTGCCGCCGAGGCCGAGGCCGCCCCGCCTCCCGAGGGGATCGAGCTGGACGGCTCGGTGCTCTCGGGCGGCGAGCTGGCCCCCTGGCTCGCGGAGCACGGCAACGCCGTCCTCGGCATGACCACGGTCGACACCTGGCAGCTCGGCGCCGGCTCGGTCACCGAGATCGCGCTGGCCGCGGCCGGCGGCGCCGCCGCCTGGTTCGACCCCTCCGAGCTCGACGAGGCCGACGAGAACGCCTTCGCGGGCTGGCTCGCCGACCCCGCCAAGCCCAAGGTGGTGCACGACGCCAAGGGCGCCATGCGGGTCTTCGCGGAGCACGGCTGGGCGATCGAGGGCGTCAGCATGGACACCGCCCTGGCCGCCTACCTCGTCAAGCCCGGCCGCCGCTCCTTCGCGCTCGACGCCCTGTCCCTGGAGTACCTCGGCCGCGAGCTGGTGCCGGCCGGCGAGGCCGACGGCCAGCTCGCCTTCGGTACCGACGACCACGAGGAGGCGGAGGCCCTGATGGTGCAGGCGCGCACCATCCTCGACCTCGGCGCCGCCTTCGGCGACCGGCTCAGGGAGGTGGGCGCCGCCGGCCTGCTCACGGACATCGAGCTGCCCACCTCCGCCCTGCTGGCCCGCATGGAGCGCCACGGCATCGCCGCCGACCGCGCCCACCTGGAGGTCATGGAGCAGACCTTCGCCGCGGCCGTGCAGCAGGCCGTGAAGGAGGCCCACGCCTCCGTGGGGCACGAGTTCAACCTCGGCTCGCCCAAGCAGCTCCAGGAGGTGTTCTTCGGCGAACTGGCCCTGCCGAAGACCAAGAAGACCAAGACCGGCTACACCACCGACGCCGACGCGCTCGCCTGGCTGGCCGGCCAGACCGAGCACGAGCTGCCGGTCATCATGCTCCGCCACCGCGAGCAGGCGCGGCTGCGGGTCACCGTCGAGGGCCTGCTGAAGTGCATCGCGGCCGACGGCCGCATCCACACCAACTTCAGCCAGACGGTCGCGGCGACCGGCCGCCTGTCGTCCACGGACCCCAACCTCCAGAACGTCCCCGTCCGGCTCGACGAGGGCCGGGCCATCCGCCGCGGCTTCGTCGTCGGCGAGGGCTTCGAGTCGCTGATGACCGCCGACTACAGCCAGATCGAGCTGCGCGTCATGGCCCACCTCTCCGAGGACGCGGGCCTCATCGAGGCCTTCACCTCAGGCGAGGACCTGCACTCCACGGTCGCCTCCCAGGTGTTCGGGGTGGCCACCACCGAGGTCGACGCGGAGATGCGCCGCAAGATCAAGGCGATGTCGTACGGCCTGGCGTACGGCCTGTCCGCCTTCGGCCTGTCCGGGCAACTCGGCATCGACGCCGCCGAGTCCCGCGCGCTGATGGACACCTACTTCGAGCGCTTCGGGGGCGTGCGCGACTACCTGCGCCGCGCGGTCGACGAGGCCAGGGACACCGGCTACACCGAGACGATGCTCGGCCGCCGCCGCTACCTCCCGGACCTCAACAGCGACAACCGCCAGCGCCGCGAGATGGCCGAGCGTATGGCGCTGAACGCCCCCATCCAGGGCACCGCCGCCGACATCGTCAAGATCGCGATGCTGAACGTGGACCGCGCCATGACCGAGGCGGGGCTCAGGTCCCGGATGCTGCTCCAGGTCCACGACGAAGTGGTCCTGGAGATCGCCCCCGGTGAGCAGGCGGCGGCCGAGGAGATCGTGCGCCGCGAGATGTCCTCGGCGGTCGAGCTCCGCGCCCCCCTCGACGTCTCGGTCGGCGTCGGTCCCAACTGGGAGTCCGCGGCCCACTGAGGCCCCGTCCCGGGCGAGAAGGACGGGAGGTCCGCGCCGTGAAGGCCGTGCGCGGCGCCCCGCAACGGGTGGGCCGCGCCTCCTCCCCTCCCTCTCAGGAGGCCGTTTCGGCCGTGTTCCGGTTCGCCGGCCGGCGGGTGGTTGCACGGGCCGTCCCGCGCGCCCCTCTTGGGCCCCCGGCTCCCGCGGTCCCGGAGCGCGAGGAGCCGGCGAAGGCGCCCCGGGTTCGCCGCTGATGAGCCGCCCACCCGGCCCGCCGGCCCCGGCAGTCCGCACCATACGGACGTTTCCGGGGCACCGTCGTGTGCCTGACGTGCAGGTGCCGCGCATGTAGTCAACTGGTGAATTTCGGGCACGAACGGCTGCCCGCGCACAGCAAGTTGCCGTAGGGTCACGAGGGCCGTCCGTGCCGGGGGAACGCGCGCGGAGGGAAGTCGACCAACGGAGGGGTGCACAGGGATGGCGGCGCATTTCGGCAGGAGGCTTCGCAGGGGAGCGGCCACCACAGCTGTGGCCGCGGCCGCGGTCGCGGCACTGTCCGCGTCGCAGGCCTCCACCGTGACCGGCGACGACGGCCACCATGGACAGGCGTCGGAGACCACGACTCCTCCTCCTGACAGCTCGTCGGCGACCGGAGACTCCCCGTACTACACGGACCTGCCGCCGCTCAACAGCCCCGCGCCGCCGCCCGCGGCAGACCAGCCGCCGGCGGTCGGCGGCCCCGAGGCCGGGATACCCGCCTCGGTGCTCGACGCCTACAAGAAGGCCGCGGACGCCCTCGCGGCGTCGCAGCCCGGCTGCAACCTCCGGTGGGAGCTGCTCGCCGCCATCGGCAAGGTCGAGTCCGGCCAGGCGCGCGGCGGCGCCGTCGACGCGAACGGCACCACTCTCAGCCCCATCCTGGGCCCCGTGCTCGACGGCAACGGCTTCGCCGCGATCAACGACACCGACGGCGGCGCGCTCGACGGCGACTCCGTCCACGACCGCGCGGTCGGCCCCATGCAGTTCATACCCTCGACCTGGAACTTCGGCGGACCCGACCACACCGGCTGGGGCGCCGACGGCAACGGCGACGGCAAGAAGGACCCCAACAACGTCTACGACGCCGCGCTCGCCGCGGGCCACTACCTGTGCGCGGGCGGCCGCGACCTGGCGGGCACCGGCGACCTGAACGCCGCGATCCTCGCCTACAACCACTCGCAGAACTACCTGGACACGGTCCTGTCCTGGTACGAGTACTACCGCAAGGGCACGCACGAGGTCCCCAACGGCACCGGCGTCCAGCCCGGCGGCCGCAGCGACCAGACCCCGGGCGCCCCGACCCCGGGCGGGAGCGCCACCCCGGACAAGCCCGGCAAGCCGAGCGCTCCCGGTACGCCGAGCACCCCCGGCAAGCCCAGCGGGCCGAACACGCCGGGCGACGGTTCCACGGACCAGCCGAGCCCGCCCGCCAGCGGCCCCGGCGGGGACACCGGCAGCCAGACGCCCACCGACACCGTCACGAAGATCGAGAACGCCGGCACGGGCACGCTCTCCGCGCTCACCGGCGACACCTTCGCCCAGCGCATCAAGGCGCGCACCGAGGACGCCCAGAACAAGCCCGTCAGCAGGGTACGGGTGAGCTTCACCCTGGTCGGCGACACGGACGCGACCTTCGACGGCGGCGAGACCGTCGCCACCGTGCAGACCGACACCGACGGTGTCGCCACGGCCCCCGCCCTCAAGGCGGGTCAGAAGACCGGCGGCTTCACGGTCCGCGCCACCGTCGTCGGACGTCCGGTGACCGCCCTGGACTTCAACGCCACCGTCGCCGAGCGGCAGGCCGACAAGCTCGCCAGGACCACCGACACGGACCTGATCTGCACGCCCGGCGGCACCTTCGAGAACCAGGTTGAGGTCAAGGCCACCGACCAGGGCGCCGTGGCCTCCGGAGTCGCGGCGACCGCGACCCTCATCGCGTCCCCCCTCATTCCGATGGAGAACGACAAGGGCCCCTACTTCAAGGACGACGCCGGCAAGACGGTCCGCACCCTGAAGACCCTCAAGACCGACAAGAACGGCATCCTGAAGCTCCCCACGCTCTACGCCGACGACACCACCGGCACCTTCACGCTCCGCATCACCACGGCCGGCGGTGCCAGCCTCGACGTCAAGCTGACCGTCCAGAAGGCCGACGACCAGCCCACCGGTGAGCCCTCGCAGCAGCCCAGCGGCGGATTGGGCGCCTGAGGCGGCCTCCGGCACGTTCAAGGCACGGGTGGCACGGGTGGCACGGGTGGCACGGGTGGCACGGGTGGCACGGGTGGCACGGGTGGGGCACATGCGTGTGAGGCCCGCCGCCTGAGACCTGGCCCCGGTCGGGCCACGGCCCTCGCCCGAGGGGTACGTGGCCCGCCCGGGGAGGCCCAAAGCCGGCGGTCCGGCCGGAAATCGGGGGCGGCCCGATGGGACCGTTACGCGCCGGCGCGCTCAGCGGCGCGCCCGCGTATTGGTGTGCCGTGTCGGCTCCGCGTACGTCGGGTCCTCCGGCCAGGGATGCTTCGGGTAGCGCCCGCGCAGCTCCGCCCGTACCGCCCGGTACCCCTCCCGCCAGAACGACGCCAGGTCCGCGGTGACCGCCGCCGGCCGGCCCGCGGGCGACAGCAGATGCACCAGCACCGGCACCCCGGCGATCACGGGCGTCCTGGCCAGCCCGAACATCTCCTGGAGCTTCACCGCGAGCACCGGCTGCCGCGGATCCGCGTAGTCGACCCGGACCCGGGAACCGCTCGGCACCACCAGGCGCTCCGGCGCGAGCTCGTCCAGCCGGGCGGCCTCGCCCGACGCCCACGGCAGCAGCCGCCGCAGACACGCGCCGGCGTCGATCCGCCCCAGATCGGCGCGGCGCCGCGCGCGCCCCAGCTCCGGTTCCAGCCACTCGCCGGCGCGCCTGAGCAGCGCCTCGTCCGACACGTCGGGCCACTCACCGTGCGCGGGCACCGGCCCCGCCCCGGCCCCCGGCACATCTCCCGCCGATGGTGAACCGTCCGGCACGCGCACGCGTGGGGGACCGTCCGGTACGCGCGCGCCCGGCGAACCGTGCGGCACGCGCGCGTACCCGTCGTCGCCGTACACGCCGCTCCCGCCGTCCTCCCGCTCCGCCGAGAGATGGTGCAGGAAAGCCAGCCGCATGCGCAGTTCCCGGGACTCGCGGGTCCAGTGGAGCAGCCCGAGGCCCTCCTGCCTCAGGCCCGACAGGAGTGCCGAGCGCAGCAATTCGGGCGCGGGCCTGGACAGCGGCCGGGCCGCCAGCTCCACGGCGCCGAGCCGCTCCACCCTGCGGGCCACCACGTCCCCCGCCGACCAGCCGACCTCCTCGGCCGTGCCGTGCAGGGCGGCGGCCGCGCGCCGGGCGGTGTCCTCGTCGACCGGCGCTGCGAGCCGCACGCGCGCGTGTGCCCGCGCCAGGGGACGGTCCGCCACGGCCACCGCCAGCCAGGGTGTGCCCCGCAGGGCCGAGCCCTCCGCCGCCTCGGCTCCGGTGCCGGACAGCATCAGGTACGTGCCGTCGCCCCGGTCCCGCGCCAGCCGCTCGGGAAACGCCAGAGCCGCCACCAGCCCGGCAGCCCGGTCGTCCCCGGACCCCGCCCGCGGCTCCCCGGCCCCGCCGCCACCTTCCCTCTCGCTCGCGGCGTGGCCCTTCCCCCGCCCCGTCCCGCTCTCCCGCTGTGCCGACCGGGCCGCGCTGCTCAGCCGGTCCGCCTCGCGCCGCCACCGGGCGGGATAGCCGTCCCCGGAGGCGTCCCCGCCGCGCCGTGCCGCCCGCCAGGCCGCCGTCAGGTCGTCCCCGTAGGCACGCGGCGGCTCCTCGCTCAGGACGGCGACGATCTCCGCCGCGCGCCGGACGCCCACCTCCCGCGCCCCGTCCAGCAGGGCCCGCGCCAGCCGGGGATGCACGCCGATCCGTGCCATCCGCGCACCGCGCTCGGTCGCCCGGCCTCCTTCGCCGACCGCGCCCAGGGCCCTCAGAACCTCCTGGGCGGCAGCCAGAGCGCCCGCGGGAGGCGCGTCCAGGAGCGCCAGGCCCGTGGCGCCGGGGTCGCCCCAGGACGCCGCCTGCAACGCGAACTCCGTCAGGTCAGCGACCCTGATCTCCGGGGCCGCGAACCGCGGCAGCCGGGCGTGCTCCGCCTCGGCCCAGCAGCGGTACACGGCGCCGGGCGCCTCGCGGCCCGCACGGCCCGCGCGCTGGCCCGCGGAGGCCCGCGAGGCACGCACGGTGGCGAGCGCGGTGAGCCCGCGTGCATGGTCCGTGCGCGGCTCCCTGGCGAGCCCCGAGTCCACGACGATCCGCACTCCCGGCACCGTCAGGCTGGACTCCGCCACCGACGTGGCCAGCACCACCCGCCGATCGGTGCCGCCTTTCAGCGCCGCGTCCTGGACCGCCGCCGGAGCCCGGCCGTGCACCTGGAGTACCTCGATCCCGGGTGGCCCTCCCAGCAGTCCGGCCACCCGGCCGATCTCCCCGACGCCCGGCAGGAAGCAGAGCACGTCCCCGTCCCGCTCGTCGAGCGCCCTGCGCACCACCGCGGCCACGTGCGCGAGCAGCGCCGGATCCACCCGCATGCCGTGCGGCGGGCGCACGGGCGTCCCGGGCGGCGCCCACACGACGTCCACGGGATGCGCGGCCCCGCCCGCCGTGAGCACGGGGGCGCCGCCCAGCAGTTCCGCCCAGCCGGCGGTGTCCGTCGTGGCCGACGCCGCCACCAACCGCAGCTCGGGGCGGAGCGCCGCGCGCACGTCCAGCAGGAACGCGGCCACCGTGTCCGCGTCGAGGTGCCGCTCGTGGCACTCGTCGAGCACCACCGCGTCGACGCCGGCCAGCTCCTGGTCGCGCTGGACGCGCTGCATCAGCACACCGGTCGTGACGACCTCCACGCGCGTGTGCGGCCCGATGACGCGTTCGCCGCGCACCGCGTACCCCACGCTCTCGCCGGTCCGCTCGCCGAGCAGCCACGCCATCCGCCGCGCCGCGGCACGGGCCGCGATGCGCCGGGGCTCGGCGACGACGACCCGCCGCGGCGGGGCACCGTCGCCGAGGAGCCCGGCCAGGGCCAGCGGCACGAGGGTGGTCTTGGCGGTGCCCGGGGCCGCGCTCAGGACCGCGGTGCCGGGCCCCTCAAGGGCGGCCCGCAGCTCGGGCAGCACGGTGCGGACGGGCAGCCGGTCCACGGCATCGGTACGCATCACGCGGCCAGTCTCCCGGACGCTCGGAGGGGAGCGTTCCCGCGGCCGCGAGGAGCCGCCCTCAGCGCTCGCAGACGAATATCGCCGTCCCCGGGATCAGGTTCCCGCGCAGCGGGGACCAGCCGCCCCACTCCTGGCCGTTCCAGGACGGCCACTCCGGCTCGACCAGGTCCACCAGCCGGAATCCGGCGCCGACCACGTCCCGCACCCGGTCACCGAGCGTCCTGTGGTGCTCCACGTAGACGGCACGGCCCTCCTCGTCCTGCTCCACGTACGGCGTCCGGTCGAAGTAGGACGCGCTGACGGAGAGGCCCTCCGGGCCCGGCTCGTCCGGGAAGGCCCAGCGGATCGGGTGCGTCACGGAGAAGACGAACCGGCCGCCCGGCCGCAGCACCCTGTGCACCTCCGCCAGCACCCGTACCGGCTCGGCCACGAACGGCAGCGCCCCGTACGCCGAGCACGCCAGGTCGAAGGAGCCGTCCGCGAAGGGCAGCGCCGTGGCGTCGGCCTGCACCAGGCGCACCCCGCCGCTGGGGCCATGCGAGCCATCGGGGGCCTTGGAGCCGCCCTGTCCTGCGGCAGGCGCGTCCTCGGTGGGCCCGTCCGCGAGCCGCAGTGCGTGCTGGAGCTGCCGGTGCGAGAGGTCCATGGCGACCGGTCGCGCACCCTGCGCCGCCAGCCACCGCGAGCACTGGGCGGCACCCGCGCCGACCTCCAGCACCCGCAGGCCCGCCAGGGCGGCAGGCGGGCCGAGCAGCCCCGCCTCCGCTTCGTCCAGGCCCTCCGGCCCCCAGACGAACCGGTCGTCCCCGAGGAACACGCCGTGGTCGTGCTGGTACTCGTCGGCGTTCCGGTCCCACCAGCCGCGGTTGGCCCGGCTGCTCTCCGCGGCCGAGGCGGTACGGCGGGTCGCTTCCGGTTCGGTGTCGGGCTCGGTTTCCGGCCGCCAAGCGACGGCGCTCTCCCCGGCGGAACGCCGTGCGGGCCGCATCGGATCGCGGTCTTGGATGATCGGCTCCATCGTCGTATTCTCCGGTCCAGCTCCGCTGCCGGTCCCGCGGCGCGACCCGCCGGGATCGGGCGATGCGGCATGGTGCGTGACCCGTCTGGCCTGAGGCAACAGGATATGTGCCGGATATGTGGCGATCTGCCTCGGGTGTGCCTCTTCGTGCATTGACCCTGTCCGGCTGCCCCCGTATGCTACAAGTTGCGCTGCGGGCCTGCGCGCCTCAGACGGAGCAGGTGCGCTCGCATCTGTTGTATGTCCCCTCGGTTGTCGAGGCGTATTCCGGTTCCTCCGGTTCCCGGTGAGAAGTCAGGATCGCGCCTCCTAAGCTGTCCGGCTTCATCAGAGCGAAACGGGCTCCCGGCGCAAAGCAGTACCTACGACTTCAATGTCCGTACCGGAGCCCTTTCCCACATGACGAGCAGCACCGAGACCACCGCCACCACCCCGCAGGTAGCGGTCAACGACATCGGTAACGAGGACGCGTTCCTCGCCGCGATCGACGAGACGATCAAGTACTTCAACGACGGCGACATCGTCGACGGCGTCATCGTGAAGGTCGACCGGGACGAGGTCCTGCTCGACATCGGTTACAAGACCGAGGGCGTCATCCCGTCCCGCGAACTCTCGATCAAGCACGACGTCGACCCGAACGAGGTCGTCGCCGTGGGCGACGAGATCGAGGCCCTTGTCCTCCAGAAGGAGGACAAAGAAGGTCGCCTGATCCTCTCGAAGAAGCGTGCCCAGTACGAGCGTGCCTGGGGCACCATCGAGAAGATCAAGGAAGAGGACGGCATCGTCACCGGTACCGTCATCGAGGTCGTCAAGGGTGGTCTCATCCTCGACATCGGTCTCCGCGGCTTCCTGCCGGCCTCCCTGGTCGAGATGCGCCGTGTCCGAGACCTGCAGCCCTACGTGGGCAAGGAGCTCGAGGCCAAGATCATCGAGCTCGACAAGAACCGCAACAACGTGGTCCTCTCCCGCCGTGCCTGGCTGGAGCAGACCCAGTCCGAGGTCCGCCAGACCTTCCTCACCACCCTCCAGAAGGGTCAGGTGCGGTCCGGCGTGGTCTCGTCGATCGTCAACTTCGGTGCCTTCGTGGACCTGGGCGGCGTCGACGGACTGGTGCACGTCTCCGAGCTGTCCTGGAAGCACATCGACCACCCCTCCGAGGTCGTCGAGGTCGGCCAGGAGGTCACGGTCGAGGTCCTGGACGTCGACATGGACCGCGAGCGCGTCTCCCTGTCGCTCAAGGCGACCCAGGAAGACCCGTGGCAGCAGTTCGCCCGCACTCACCAGATCGGGCAGGTCGTCCCCGGCAAGGTCACCAAGCTGGTGCCGTTCGGTGCGTTCGTCCGGGTGGACGAGGGCATCGAGGGCCTGGTCCACATCTCCGAGCTGGCCGAACGCCACGTGGAGATCCCGGAGCAGGTCGTCCAGGTCAACGACGAGATCTTCGTCAAGGTCATCGACATCGACCTGGAGCGCCGCCGCATCAGCCTCTCGCTGAAGCAGGCCAACGAGTCCTTCGGCGCCGACCCGGCCTCGGTCGAGTTCGACCCGACGCTCTACGGCATGGCCGCGTCGTACGACGACCAGGGGAACTACATCTACCCCGAGGGCTTCGACCCCGAGACCAACGACTGGCTGCCCGGCTACGAGCAGCAGCGTGAGGCCTGGGAGACGCAGTACGCCGAGGCCCAGCAGCGCTTCGAGCAGCACCAGGCGCAGGTCATCAAGTCCCGCGAGGCGGACGCGCAGGCCGCGGCCGAGGGCGGCGGCGAGCAGCCGGCTCCGGCGGCGTCCGGCGGCGGCTCCTACTCCTCGGAGTCGCAGGACAACTCCGGTGCGCTTGCCTCTGACGAGGCGCTTGCCGCGCTCCGCGAGAAGCTGGCCGGAGGCCAGAGCTGATCGCTGACCGCTCGGGTTGAGCCGGTTACGGACACTGGTACTGGGGCTCGCATCCATCTGGGGTGCGGGCCCCAGCGCCGTTTCCGCTTCCGGTGGGCGCGGCCGTTCCGGCCGGCCGGGTCCCAAGGGGACTCTCCGTTGTTTGCGGTCTGCGGGGAGTGGGTGGTTGTTCGCTCCCCCACTGCCCTAAAGGCGTGGGAGGTACCCCCATCCCCGCGCCCCTTTCGGGGCGCGAGTCGGCTTCCAGGGCTCGGGCGGTCAGTTCGTGACGTCGACGTTGGTCAGGCCCTTGCCGCCCGTCACCGTGTTGTCGGCGTAGACCGTGGTGCGGCAGTCGTCGCTCTGGTTGGTGACGTGGATCGCGAGCTGGTCGGGGCCCGAGGCACCCGTCAGGTCGGAGGTGTTGCCGCGGAAGACGGTGCCGCAGCCCCAGCCGTCCTGCTGGGTGTGTGTCTGGTAGCCGTCGTTGGTGGTGTGTGTGCCCTCGTTGTCCTCGACGACGACGCCGTTGCCCTTGACGTCGACCCAGGAGTCGTCGAAGTTCGCGCCGGTCAGGCCGCTGCCGTCGAAGGTGTTGCCGGAGACCACCGCGCCCGTGGTGCCCTCCTTGATGTCGACGTTCTCGCCGCCCACCCCCGGGCCGATGACGTTGTCCCGGATCTGCACGTTGTCGCTTCTGTCGTCCAGCGTGTTGGCCGTGCCCACGTAGACGCCCTCGCCCATGCCGCGGCCGTCGTGGCCGGTGTCGTAGATCTTCGAGTTCCTGATGACGCCGTCGCTGCTGGAGTCGCGGAAGTGGACGCCCTCCATGTCGAGGTCGTGCACGGTCACCGAGTCGATGACCACCCCCTCGGCCGAGTCGATCATGATGCCCTTCTGGCCGCCCGTGACGGTGATCCCCTTCACGGTCCAGTGCGAGGCGCCGTTGAGGTGGAGCCCGTAGCCGCCGCCCGCGGTCAACACCGCCCGGGCGGAGCCGGTGAGGGTGATCGGAGCGGCCGACGTCGCCGCCGTGCTGGTCTTGAAGTTCCCGGTGTACGTGCCGTCCGCCAGGTGGATCGTGTCGCCCGGCGAGGCGTCGCCGAGCGCCGCCTTCAGCTCGGCGGCCGTGGAGACCTCGATGGTCGCCGCGGACCGGTCCGGCGCGGCGAGGGCGGTGGAGGCGCCCGCTCCGGCAGCCGTGGCGACGACGACGGCGGTCGCGACGAGCGGGATGAGCAGCTTTCGGGTGCGCATAGGAGTGGCCTTCCCGTCTGCGTTCTCATGGGGGGTCGATCGGACGGCGCAGGGTCCCATGGGGCAGCCGGGACCGGTCCGGCGCCGCTGTTCATGTATATGTACATTGGGCGCGTTTGTGAACTCCCTGGTCGTGACCGTACGGCTGTTGCATGTCCGCGTCAAGGTCTGGACCTGGTCGGGTGGTCGGGGTCGGGCCATCCTGCGCTTCCGGGAATGACCAGGCGGTGCCGTGCGTTCGGTAGATCAGATACGAGGAGGAGCAGTCATCGTGCTTGATCCACAGGGTTTGTACACGTGGGAGCCGAAGGGCCTGGCCGTCGTCGACATGGCCCTCGCCCAGGAATCGGCCGGACTGGTCATGCTGTACCACTTCGACGGCTACATCGATGCGGGTGAGACGGGTGCCCAGATCGTCGAGCGCCTCCTCGACTCCCTGCCGAACCAGATCGTGGCCAGTTTCGACCACGACCGGCTGGTGGACTACCGGGCCAGGCGGCCACTCCTGACATTCCGTCGGGACCAGTGGACCGACTACGAGGACCCCACTCTTGACGTGCGGCTGGTGCAGGACGCCACCGGAGCGCCGTTCCTGCTGCTCTCCGGCCCCGAGCCGGATGTCGAGTGGGAGCGTTTCGCGGCCGCCGTCGAGCAGATCGTGGAGCGTCTCGGCGTCCGGCTCGCGGTGAACTTCCACGGCATCCCCATGGGCGTTCCCCACACCCGCCCGGTGGGCCTGACGCCGCACGGCAACCGCACGGAGCTCGTCCCCGGCCACAGCAGCCCCTTCGAGGAGGCCCAGGTCCCGGGCAGCGCGGAGGCCCTCGTGGAGTACCGCCTCGCGCAGGCCGGCCACGACGTGCTCGGCGTGGCCGCCCACGTGCCGCACTACATCGCGCGCTCCCCCTACCCCGACGCCGCCCTCACCGTCCTCGAATCGATCACCGCGGCCACCGGCCTGGTGCTGCCCGCCATCGCGCACGCCCTGCGTACCGACGCGCACCGCACCCAGACCGAGATCGACCGCCAGATCCAGGAGGGGGACGACGAACTGGTCGCCCTGGTCCAGGGCCTTGAGCACCAGTTCGACGCAGCGGCCGGCGCCGAGTCCCGCGGCAACATGCTCGCGGAGCCGGTCGACATCCCGTCCGCCGACGAGATCGGCCAGGAGTTCGAGCGCTTCCTCGCGGAGCGCGAAGGAGACGGCTGAGCGGGCCGCCGGCTGCGAGGAGCCCGGTGCCGTTGTCCAGGCTTCCGGGGCATGTCTCTAAGCTTCGGGTCATGCTGAGAGTGGGCCTGACCGGCGGTATCGGCGCCGGCAAGAGCGAGGTGTCGCGGCTGCTGGTGGAGCACGGCGCCGTGCTGGTGGACTCGGACCGCATCGCCCGGGAGGTCGTCGAGCCCGGCACGGCAGGGCTGGCGGCGGTCGTCGAGACCTTCGGCCCGGAGGTGCTGTCGGCCGACGGCTCCCTGAACCGGCCCCGGCTCGGCACGATCGTCTTCTCCGACGCCGAACGGCTCGCCGAGCTGAACGCCATCGTCCACCCGCTGGTGCGCGCTCGCTCAGCGGAACTGGAAGCGGCCGCACCCGCCGGAGCGGTCGTCGTCCACGACGTCCCCCTCCTCGTCGAGAACGGCCTCGGGCCGCTCTACGACCTGGTGATCGTCGTCGACGCCTCCCCAGGCACCCAGCTGGAGCGTCTCGTACGGCTGCGGGGCATGACGGAGGAGGACGCCAGGGCCCGGATGTCCGCACAGGCCACCCGCGAGGACCGCCTCGCCGCCGCGGACATCGTGATCGACAACGACGTCCCGCTGGACGTGCTGCGCACCCGCGTCGACGAGGTCTGGAACGACCTGGCGCACCAGGCGCGGACAGCCGCCCGCGGGGAGGACGTGGCCGGGCAGCGGAACGGGGCCGGGCCCGAGCGCGAGTAGGCCGGATCCGAGTCCGGGTGGAGGCCGGATCCGAGCCCGAACAGAGGGACGGCGCCGTGGATGGAGGCACACCCATGGGGCCGTGGGAACGCGCCCGACGAGGCGGTCGCGGCGGCGCCGGACCGGCCGGAGCCGTACGCCGCCGCGCGTGGAATAGCGTGTTCTTGTTGCGGTGTTGAAGTTACTTTTGAGGGAAGGAGTCAGCCGTGCCCGAGAGCAGCGGATTCACCGGACGTACTCCCGAGACGAACGTCATCGACTTCCGTGCCGCGGAGCAGCTTCTGGCGGCACGTGATCCGCGGGGTGCGGTGAAGCTCCTGGACCCCGTCATCGCCGCCCACCCCGAGAACACGGCCGCGCGCCTGCTGCGTGCGCGGGCCTTCTTCGCCGCCGCCCAGCTGCGGTCGGCCGAGTTGGAGTTCGGCGTCGTCCTGGAGCGCGAGCCCGACAACGCCTTCGCGCACTTCGCACTCGCCCGCACTTTCGAGCGTGCGGGGCGCCCGGAGCAGGCCCAGCGGCATTTCAGACTCGCCGCGGCCCTCGACCCCCGGCCGCAGTACGTGGAGGCAGCCCGTTTCGACTCCTGAGGCCGCTTCGGCCCCTGAGGCGCCCGGGGCGGGCGAGCTGGGGAAGTCACTCCCCGAGGTGTGACGCCCGCGTCCTCACCGGTGCGCCGGCGGCTCGTACGGCGGGACGTCGGGGCCCGGCTGGAAGCGAGAGCCCTGCCGGATGTGCCGGATCACCATCACCAGGTCCACCACGACGATCAGCAGGAGGACGGCGCAGGCGATGGACCATCCCGGTAGGCCCGCGGCCGCGAACGCGGCCGTGCCCCCGCTCGTCCAGATCAGGCCCCAGATGCTCAGCCAGAACCGCAGCCGCAGCGGGCTCCGTGCGGTGATCGGTTCGTTTCCCGTGCGTAGCACGACCACCCCTCCTCCCTCGGACCAGGCCGTGGAGCGTGGTGCTCTGCCCACAGTGTGCGGCGCCCGCCCGGACGGCATCAAACCGGGCCGTCACGGACGGCGACCGCGGGAACCACGCGGAGACATCATCCGTTGAAGAGGCGGACGGGCCGGCGAGCTTTCGCCGGAGGCCGGAGGCCGGAGGCCGGGCGCTGGGGGAGGCGGTGGCGGATGAGTGCCGGTATGCGGCAGGGATACGCGGGGACGGGGCCGGGGGCGATCACTCCCGACGGCTGCGCGGTGGATCTCTACGCCCGCCTTCCCGTGGGCGACGAGCCGGATGTGATCGAGGCGGCCCTTCCGCCGGGCGCCCGGGTCCTGGAGCTGGGCAGCGGCGTCGGCCGGGTGACGCATCCGCTCGTCGAGCGGGGGTTCACGGTCACCGCCGTCGACGAGTCGGCCGAGATGCTGGCACGCGTCCGCGGCGCACGCACGGTCCGCTCACCCATCGAGCATCTTGACCTCGGCGAGACGTTCGACGCCGTCATACTCGCCTCCTTCCTTGTGCACGCCGGTGACGTCGAGGTCCGTCGCGGCCTGCTCGCCACCTGCCGCCGCCATGTCGCGGAGGGCGGCTGTGTCCTCATCCAGCGCGAGGGCGAGGACTACCACGTCGACCTACCGCGCGAGCGCGTCGACCCCAGCGGCTTCACGGTCCGCATAGCCTCCGCAGAGCCGGTGGGGGACGGGGTGAACTCCGTCCGCGCGGAGTACGCGTTCCCCGACGCCGCCTGGACCCAGACCTTCCTCTCCCGCCCCCTCACCAAGGAGGCGTTCGAGACCGCGCTCGCCGAGGCCGGGCTGCGCGTGGATCGTTACCTGACGGACGACAGGATCTGGGTGCGGGCGGTACCCGTCGACTGAGGGGCTCCGGACGTGCGGGGCCCACGTGGGCCCCGCACGTCCGAAGCCGGCAGCAAAGGGCGGTGGCGGTGGGCCCGCCGCCGCGCTCCTAGTGCCCGGCCCCTCCCGGCGGCGGACCGCCGCCGGGGCCGCTCATCCCGCGAGCGAGCCCGCGCAGGCGGTCCATCTCCCTGCGGTCCCGCTTCGTCGGGCGCCCGGCGCCGCGGTCGCGGACTCCCGCGGGTGCCACGGCCTCGCGCGGCGGGGGCGGTGGGCTGTTGTCGACATAACACGTCACGGCCAGCGGCGCTCCCACGCGCTTGCGGATGACCCGCTTCACCACGACGATCCGCTCACGCCCCGCCTGCCGCAGCCGCACCTCGTCACCGACGCGCACCGCGTACGCGGGCTTGACGCGCTCGCCGTTGACCCGGACGTGCCCGCCACGGCAGGCGGTCGCGGCCATGGAACGGGACTTCACCAGCCGCACCGACCAGATCCAGCTGTCGACCCGCACCGGCCCTGACGCCTCGGCCGCAGCTGCGGCGTCCTTCGCGGGGGACGGTGCCGTGCCGCCGGAAGCCGCGTCGCTCGAAGCTTCTGAAGCCATGCCTCGACCTTAGTCGCCCGTGGCGGCGGGCGCGGAACGCATTTCCTGCCCTGGAAGGAGAGAGACCCGCGGGGGCGGTCCGCTGGTAGGACGGCGCGCCAGCTGTGTGGCCCCCACGCACGCGCCTCCGCCCCACGCCTGCACGCCCCCCCCCGGCCCCTGGCCAGCCGTCGCCCCGCTCCGGGCGAGCCGCACTCGCGTCCCCGCCCGCCGTACCGTGGACGCATGGACCCCACGGCCGGCCCCGCACGGACCTCCACGAACCCGACCCGCGCTGCGGACACCGCACGGGCCACCCCCACCGCCCGTACGACGGACACCCCCACCGCCCGTACGACGGACACCCCCACCGCCCGTACGACGGGAACCGCATCTTCGGCGGACACGTCGCATGCCGCGGACGCAGCCGACGCCACGTCCGCGGCCGGCACCGGGGACACCGGGGACACCGGGGACGCCACGGACCCCCAGCGCTCCGCCGACCCGGCCCAGGCGCTGCACATCCTGGACGAGCGCGTGAGCGGGTGCAGGGCGTGCCCGCGGCTGGTCGACTGGCGCGAGGAGGTCGCCCGCACCAAGCGTGCCGCCTTCGCGGACTGGACGTACTGGGCCCGGCCGGTCCCGGGATTCGGCCCTCCGGACGCCTCCCTGCTGATCGTCGGCCTGGCCCCGGCGGCACACGGCGGCAACCGCACGGGAAGGATGTTCACCGGGGACAGCTCCGGCGACGTGCTGTTCGCCGCACTGCACGCGGTCGGCCTCGCCTCAAGCCCCATCTCGGTGCGCGCTGACGACGGCCTCACGCTGCACGGTGTCCGCCTCACGTCCCCCGTGCACTGCGCGCCGCCCGCGAACAAACCCACCCCGCAGGAGCGCGACACCTGCCGCACCTGGCTGGAGGCCGAGCTGGAGATCCTCCGCCCGACGCTGCGCGCCGTGGTCGTGCTGGGCGGGTTCGGCTGGCAGGCGACGTTTCCCGCTCTCGCCGCGGCGGGCTGGACGGTGCCCCGGCCACGCCCCGCCTTCGGCCACGGCGCCCGGGTCACCCTCAGCGCGGTGGACGGCGGCCCGCCCCTCGACGTCTTCGGCTGCTTCCACGTCAGCCAGCGCAACACGTTCACGCGCCTTCTGACCCCGGCCATGCTCCGCCAGGTCCTCAGCGACGGGGCCCGGGCAGCGGGGCTCGACGTCAGCGGCGCACCCGGTTCCGGCGAGTCGCAACGCGAGCACTGACGGGACGGGAAGGCCCGGGACACCGGCCGCCCGGGAGAACACCCTGCGGTCGGTCATGGAGCCCGTCACAATAGGCGAATGGCGGACACCGCGGAGCGTTCGCCGGCCGGACGACGATCCGGACGACGCGGATGACGGCCCGGACGACGACCCAGGGGGAGCACATGGACCCGGAACTGGCCGCACTGGCCGCCGCCGGAGCGACCACGCTGGTGCAGCAGATGGTCGGCGACGGCTGGGCGCAGGTACGGGACCGGCTCGCACGGGTCTTCTCGCGGGGGAGCGGGGGAGAGACCGGCGACGGGGAGACCGCCCGCACCGTCCGGGGCGAACTGGACCTCTCACGCGAGGAACTCGTCGCCGCACGCGCCGGGGGCGACCACGACGCGGCGGACGACGTACAGGCGGCGTGGCGCAGCCGCCTGCGGCGCACCCTGCGGGCCGACCCCGCGTTCGCCGCCGAACTCCGCGCCCTCGTCGACGAGCTGACGCCACCCGAGGAGACCTCCCGGGGCGGCAACACGTACAACACCATCAACGGCGGGGCGCACGGGATCGTCGTGCAGGCGGGCTCCGTCGGGGGCTCGGTCCGATCTATGTACGGGAGCACACCGCCCGCCCAGGCCGGTGATACAACACCACGGTGAACGACGACGCCTTCCTCGACCATGCCGCCGGCCGCCTCGCCGCCCTCCCTGCCGTGACGGCCGTCGCTCTCGGCGGCTCGCGCGCCCAGGGCACCCACACGCCCGACAGCGACTGGGACCTCGCCGTCTACTACCGGGGCGAGTTCGACCCGGACGCGCTGCGCGCCCTCGGCTGGCCCGGTGACGTGTCCGAAGTGGGCGGCTGGGGCGGCGGCGTGTTCAACGGCGGCGCATGGCTGACCATCGAGGGTCGCAGGGTGGACGTCCACTACCGCGATCTCGACGTCGTCGAGCACGAGCTGGCCGAGGCGAGTCGGGGCCGTTTCCGCTGGGAACCGTTGATGTTCCACCTGGCCGGCATCCCGAGCTACCTGGTCGTCGCCGAACTGGCCGTCAACCGCGCGCTGCGCGGCCGCATCCCCGACCCCGGCGGCTATCCCGAGGCGCTGCGCCGCGGCGCACCCGCCCACTGGCGCGGCAGGGCCGCCCTCACCCTCCAGTACGCCGCCCAGAACCACGCCCCCCGAGGCCGGCTCACCGAGGTGGCCGGCGCCCTGGCCACCGCCGCCCTGGAGAGCGCCCACGCCGAGCTCGCCGCCCGCGGCCAGTGGGTGACCAACGAGAAGACGTTGCTCCAACGGGCCGGGCTGCGGGGCATGGACGCACTGGTCGCGTCCCTGGACGACGACCCCGAGACGCTCGGCCGGGTGATCGGCGAGGCCCGGGCCCTCTTCCACGCCGCGCAGGTCGAAAGCGAGTAGGGCGGACGACAGCGGCCCCTGCCGCGTCAGGCACGGCAGGGGCCACCGGTGTCCGCGCGGCGTAAGAGTGTGGCGCTCGCGTGACGGAAGGGCTTGGCGCCCGCGTGGCCGAACGGCATGGTGTCCGCGCGGCGTAAGAGTGTGGCGCTCGCGTGGCGGAACGGCTTGGTTCCCGCGAGGCGGAACGGCCCGGTGTCCGCGCCGCGGCATCGCACGGGCCCCGCCGTGGTGGAACCCGTGCGATGCCGCGCGGGCGCCGCTACTGGCCGGCGGGCTTGGGCAGCGTGCACCCTTCAGCGTTCAGGTCGAGCTTGTTCCCGGTTCCGATGCAGGCCGGGATGATGTAGGTCTCCTCGGCGTAGTTGGTGCCCTGGTGCACCGTGACCTTGCCGTTCTCGTCGACCTCGCAGGGGTTGTTGACGGTGCACTGCTGCCCGTCCTCGTTCCCCGTGTTGTTGACGGCGACGACCTGGCCGCTCTGGTCGTCGACGACCGGCGAGCCGGAGGTGCCGCCGATCGTCTCGCACTCGGGGGTGTAGCGGACCGAGTCCTTCCAGGTCCAGTCACCCTCCTTCAGCTGGTGGACGAAACCGTCGATCTTGCAGCTGTAGGTCTGCTTCCAGTAGCCCGAGACGACGGTGATCGCCTTGCCCGCGACCGGGTGCTGGTCGGAGAGGGTGAGCGGCTTGATGCCGTAGCTGCTCTGGATCTGGTCGTACGTGCTGTTCAGCTCGTAGAGCGTGATGTCCGTGTCGGTCATCGTCGAGTACGCGACCTTGTCGGCCTTGAGGGTCCCGACGGACTTGGCACCCGCGTCGAGCAGGCTGAACGTCCGGGTGGACGGCTGGTCGACGATGACCTCGCCCGGGGCGGGGAAGCCGGTCTCCAGGCAGTGCCCGTTGGACAGCACGAGGCCGGGGTCGCCCGGCTTGGAGTCGGGCATCCGCACCAGCGAGCCGGAGCAGTTGCTGAGCGCCACCGTGCCCGCGAAGTCGATCGCGTGGACGTGGGCGTGGGCGGAGTGGTGCGCGCTCGCGGTCTCCTCGGCGGTACCCGTGGGCAGGCCGGTGGCCATGGCGGGGGTCGCACCCGCACCGAGCAGCAGCACGGTGCAGAACGCGCCGACAAGAGGTTTTCTCATGTGGGGGGTTCCTCTTCGGTGGGTGGATGCGGTCAACGACCGCTGATGTCATGCGCATTCTCGACGCACGGGGCCCTTTGGACAACAGGGGCTGCCGGGCCGGAAGCCGGGCGTGCGCCCCTTCGTCCGGTTCGCGGCGGCCGCATCACGCCCCTCCGTTCACCCCCTGGCGGTTCGCGGCGGAAGCGCGCTCCCGGTGTGGCCGCCCGCGCGTCTCCGCCCCGGACGTCGTCGCCCGGCCAGCCGCCGTCTGCCGACCCGTCACACAACTCCCTTATCTTTCAAGTACTTTGACCAACCAGGCGAGGAGGTAACGGGGATGAGAAGACGTATCGCGGGTGCGGTGGTGACCTTGGCGGCGGCGGGTCCGCTCGTACTGGGCGCGGGTCCCACCCTGGCGGCGGAGCCCGCGCAGTCGCCGTACTCGGCCACCACGGGTGTGGGCGTGCACAACTCGTACGACAAGGCCAAGTACCCGTACTTCGCCGACGCGCTGGACTCCGGTGCCGGGCTGCTCGAACTCGACGTGTGGACGAACCAGTTCGGCGGCGGCTCCTTCCGGGTCGCCCACGACAACCCGCTCGGCAACGACAACAACTGCGAGAACGCCACCACCCCGGCCGAACTGCGCGACAAGGCCACCAACCAGGACCTCGGCGGCTGCCTCTCCGACATCAGGACCTGGCATGACGCGCACCCCGGCCACCGGCCCGTCATCCTCAAGGTGGAGATGAAGGACGGCTTCCTGGCGAACCGGGGCCGCGGGCCGGTCGAACTGGACGCGCTGCTGTCCAGCAAGCTGGGCGACGCCCTCTTCCGCCCCGCCGACCTGGCCGCCGGGCACGCCACCCTCGACGAGGCGGTCCAGGCGGGCGGCTGGCCGCTCCGCTCCGCACTCGCCGGGAAGTTCATCGTGGAGCTGATCCCCGGCACCGTCGAGGAGCAGAACCCGCTCGACTCGCTGTGGACCGACAAGGAGTACGCCACGCACCTGCGGGACCTCGCCGCCGCTGGCCGCCTGGGTGACGCCGCCGCCTTCCCCGCCGTGCACAACGCCGAGGCGGGCGACCCGCGCACGCGCCGGTACGACGCCTCGATCCGCCCCTGGTTCGTGCTCTTCGACGGGGACGCCTCCGCATACGCGGGCGGCGGCATCGACACCGCGTGGTACGCGGACCGCGGCTACCTCGTCGTCATGACGGACGCCCAGAACGTGCCGCCGGCCATCGACGGCACCAACCCGACGCGGCAGCAGGCCCTCGACCGCGTCGCACTCCTGGCGAAGGACAACGCCACCATCGTGTCGTCGGACTGGTACCCGCTCCCCGACGTGCTGGCGACCGTCCTTCCCCGGGGCTAGCCATCGCGGGCGCCGGTACCGTGGGCCGATGACCACGCGCCCGGCGTCCGACCCCGCCGACCTCGTCATCACCGGCTGCACCGCCCTGCGGCACGACCCGCAGGGCGAGGTGTACTTCACGGAGAACACCACCCTCGTGGTACGCGACGGACTGATCGAGTCCGTCACCGCCGAAGATCCCGCCGGAGCCGGAGCCGGAGCCGGAGCCGGAGCCGGAGCCGGAGCCGGAGCCGGAGCCGGAGCCGGAGCCGGAGCCGGAGCCGGAGCCGGAGCCGGAGCCGGAGCCGGAGCCGGAGACGCCGTGGGCGCCCCGCCCGCCCCGCAGGGCGCCGGCTCCGCGCCGCCCCCGGCCGCCGAGCACATCGACGGCCGGGGCCTCGTCGCACTGCCCGGGCTGATCAACTGCCACACGCACTCCCCGATGGTGGTGCTGCGCGGCATCGCCGAGGACATTCCGGTGCACGAGTGGTTCAACGACTGGATCTGGCCGGTGGAGAGCCGGCTCACCACGCGCGACATCACCCTGGGCGCCCGGCTCGCCTGCGCCGAGATGATCAGCGGCGGGGTGACCTGCTTCGCCGACCACTACTTCGGCATGGCGGCCATCGCCGGCGTGGTCGCCGAGACCGGGCTCCGCGCCCAGCTCGGGCAGACCTACTTCTCCTCGCAGGGGCCCGAAGGGCGCACGGAGTCCCTGGAGTTCGCCAAGGAGTACGCCGGCGCGGCGGGTGACCGCATCACCACCGCCCTCGCCCCGCACGCCCCCTACACGGTGTCGGACGCCGACCTCGCCGCCACCGCGGACCTGGCCCACGAACACGCGCTGCCGGTCCACCTGCACGCCGCCGAGAACCGCGAGCAGACCGAGGCCGGCCTCGCCCGGGACGGGATGACCCCCATCGAGGTCCTGGAGCGCACCGGGCTGCTCGGCACCGATCTGCTGATCGCGCACGGCACCGGCATCGTCGAGCGCGACCACGCCGTGCTCGGCCGGGCCACGGGCCGGATCGCGGTGGCGACGGCACCGCGCGGCTACGCGAAGTTCGCCTGGGAACCGGCCGTCACCCCGGTCAGGGCCCTGCGGGAGCTGGGAATCCCGGTCGGCCTGGCCACCGACGGCGCCGCCTCCAACAACTCCCTGGACGTCTGGGAGTCCATGTCCCTGCTGGCACTCATGCAGAAACAGGCCCAGGGCGATGCCCGCGTGCTGACGTCACGGCAGGTCCTGCACCACGCCACGGCCCAGAGCGCGGCGGCCGTCGGCCTCGGCGGGCGGATCGGGGTCCTCGCACCGGGCCGGCGGGCCGACATCGTGCTCGCCGACCTCAGCGGGCCGCGCACCCAGCCCGTCCACGACCTCGCCGCCACCCTGGTCCACAGCGCCCGCTCCTGCGACGTGGTCACGACGATCGTCGACGGCCGGATCCTGATGCGCGACCGCGTCCTGCGCACGGTCGACGTCGCGGGCACCGTCGCCGAACTGAACCAGCGCCTGCCCGCGCTGGCCGACCGGAGCCACGGACAGCGCATCCAGGAGTACAAGGAGCACGCGGACTGACGAGAGCCTGGAGCACGCGGACCGGCGAGAGCCCCCACCGATGAGTTCCGCGCCCCCGGCCGGTCTGCACCGGGAGAGGACCGCACCCGGTGAAGGAGGACGGACCATGGCACTCCCGCAGATCGTCACCCGAGACGCATGGCTGCTGGCCAGGAAGGAACTGCTCGCCAAGGAGAAGGCGGCCACCCGCGCGCGCGACGACCTCAACGCGGAGCGGCGGCGGCTGCCGATGGTGGAGGTCGACAAGGAGTACGTCTTCGAGGGCCCCGAGGGCAGCGCGAGCCTGCTGGACCTCTTCGACGGCCGCGTGCAGCTCGTCGTCTACCACTTCATGTTCGCCCCCGACTGGGACGCGGGCTGCCCGAGCTGCTCCGGCTTCGTCGACCAGATCGGCCACCTGTCCCACCTCAACGCCCGCGGCACCACCCTGGCCGCCGTCTCGCGCGCCCCGCTGGCGAGGATCACGCCGTTCAAGGCCCGGATGGGGTGGACGCTGCCCTGGTTCTCGTCGTTCGGTAGCGATTTCAACTACGACTTCCATGTGACGCTGGACGACTCCGTCATGCCCATTTCCTACAACTACCGGACACCGGAGGAGCACCGCGAGGCGGGTACCTCGTACTACGTCGAGGGGGAGCAGCCCTTCGAGCTGCCCGGGATGAGCTGCTTCCTGAGGGACGGCGACCGCGTCTTCCATACGTACTCGTCGTACGGCCGGGGCGGCGACACCGTCGGCTCCACGAACAGCCTCCTCGACCTGACGGCGCTCGGCCGCCAGGAGCCGTGGGAGAAGCCCGAGGGCAGGATGACCGGCCTCGGGGCACAGGCGGGCAGCGAGGGCGTGCGGTACCACGACGAGTACGAGGACGGGGTCGGCCGCACCTACGACGTCGGCACAGACGGGGGCGACCGCACGGCCGGGGCCGGCCGCACCCGCTGAACTCCGCTGCCGTCCGCACGGGATGGCCGATGGCGCCCATCCGGGACGACTGGCGCAGCCCGTCCGGGACGACCGCCGCCGCCGTCCGTCCGGGACGACCGCCGCCGTCCGTCCGGAACGATCGGTGCCGCCCACCGGCCGGGCGCCCCCCACCGGCGCCCGGGCGGTGGACGGCACCCGCGGTGACCTCAGCGGTCTCCGCACCCACCCCAGTGGCCTTGGCCTTGACTCTCGCCGGCCGTACCCGCCGGTCCCGGTGGAAGAGAGAACCGGGACCCCGCGCCTACACCGAGAACGCGTTCGTCCACGCAGGCGCCGTTCCCGTGATCCGGCAGAGCGCCAAGTAGAGAGGAATCGGCGGCGTGTACGGCACGCTGCCGTCCGGACGGTGGATCAGGCACGGCGGACGGAGCGCGTCCGGCACCACCGCGCCGCTGGTGTAGCGGGCGGGCGCCGGCCACTCCAGGGCCACGTCCGAGTCCGACGGCACGATCCACCACCAGTGCGCCCCGTCGCCGTACACGCACCCCACCCGCGGCAGCCGGTCCAGTACCCGGTGACCGTACGCGGCAGGTATGGCCACGGCGTCGCAACCCAGCGGTGCCGTCATCCCGGAGGGCACCGGCAGGCGCGCCCAGGCGGCCGCGCGCGGCTGCTTTCTGCGGGTGAGGCCGACTAGCGTGTCGAGGCTCAGCAGAGCCGGTGTCATGACACCCATTCCGCCCCCGTTCCGCGGACGACGTCCGCTACCGGCTCCGGGCGGCGGTCTTCCGCCTCCCGGGGCAGTTCCGCCCACACCTGTAGCCCGGGGCCGGTCTCAAGTGCCCCCCAGGCGCTGCAGACGGCCGAGACGAGAAGCAATCCCCTCCCATGCTCCTCACCGTCCCGGCCCGCCGCAGGGTTCGGGTCACCATGTGCCCGCCCCTCGTCACCCACCGCTATGCGCACCTTCCCGTCCTCGTCCTGCAGTTCGCAGATGATCTGCCGTGACGAGGTGTGCACGATCGCGTTGGTGACCAGCTCGGACACGACGAGCGTGGCCGAGTCGCAGGTGTCCTCACAGACCGCCCAGGCCGTCAGCCATGCACGCGTCATCCGCCGGGCCTGCGCAGCAGAGCCCAGGTGAGCGGTCAGCTCGAAGCGGAAACGACGCACAACGGCCTCCACCGGGAGCACCGCTGGCGCGGCATCGCTACCCGTACCGGTTTCGGTGGCCGTCGTTCTTAACGGCACGGACGGAGTCACGGTTGCCACTATCTCCCCGCCGTGAACACTTGGCAAGTGTCACTCTGAAAAATGCAGAGTGCACTGTGTTGCGGTGAAGGCCACGTGGCACACTGCTCGCAACAGCCCGCCGCGGGCACCCCGGCCAGCTCGGCCGGTTCGCGGCGCGGGAGGTACGGCCCCTACGGCTCTGCTCGTTGAGCCGTCCCCGCAAGGCCCGAGCGCCTGGCGGGGACCGCACGAATGCAACGCTGACCAGGTGGAGGTGGGACGTGAGTGAACCGCGGTCTGCACCGACGGTCGGCCAGGTCGTCCTGGGCCGGCGCCTTCAGGACCTCCGTGAACGTGCGGGCCTCAAGCGGGAGGAGGCCGCGCATCTGCTGCGGGTGGCACCCGCCACGGTCCGCCGCATGGAGATGGCCGAGGTGGCCCTCAAGATCCCGTACCTCCAGATGCTGCTGAAGTCGTACGGCATCACCGAGGAGGAGGCGGACGCCTTCGTCGCCCTGGCCGAGGACGCGAACAGGCCCGGCTGGTGGCAGCGGTTCCACGACATCCTTCCGGGCTGGTTCTCCATGTACGTCAGCCTGGAGGGCGCGGCCAGCCTCATCCGGTCGTACGAACCGCACTTCGTCCCCGGCCTGTTGCAGACCGAGGACTACGCACGTGCGGTCCTGCGGTCCGGCGCGATCGGCCAGACCCGTCCGGAGGACATCGAGCGGCACGTGGCGCTGCGCATGCAGCGCCAGGAGCTGCTCACCAGCGAGAACGCCCCACGGCTGTGGGTGGTCATGGACGAGACGGCGCTGCGCAGGCCCGTGGGCGACGCGGACCTGATGCGCGGCCAGATCGACCGCCTGCTCAAGGCGTCGAAGCTGCCCAACGTGACCCTTCAGATCGCCCCGTTCTCGTCCGGACCGCATCCCGGCACCTACGGGCCCTTCGTGCTGTTCCGATTCGCCATGCCGGAACTCCCCGACATGGTCTACAGCGAGTACCTGACCGGCGCCGTCTATCTCGACGCGCGGGCCGAGGTGGCCACCCACCTCGAGGTCATGGACCGCATGGCGGCGCACGCCGCCACAGCACATCGCACGAAGGAGATCCTCCGGGATCTCCGCAAGGAGCTGTGAATGCAACAACCCCCCATATACAACGGAATGCCCTCCAGCGACCTGGGCTCGGAGGGCTGGCACAAACCGTGGAGCGGCGGCAACGGCGGCAACTGCGTCGAGACCATGAAGCTCGCCGACGGGAGGGTGGCCGTCCGGCAGTCCGCCGATCCCGACGGGCCGGCGCTGATCTACACCCCGGGCGAGATCACCGCGTTCATCCTCGGCGCCAAGGCCGGTAAGGCGGACTTCCTGCTCTCCTGACCGGGGCCCGGCCGTCCACGGCACCCCTCGCAGACTCCTGGAGCCCTCACCATGCCCGCGAACGACACCGCCGACCCCCGTGACAGACCGGGGATCGACACCAGCAAGCCGCACCCGGCCCGCATGTACGACTGGTATATGGGAGGCAAGGACAACTACCCGATCGACGAGGAGATGGGCAGACAGCTCATCGCACTTGAGCCGCGTCTCCCCGTGATGGCACGTGTCAACAGAGCCTTCATGCACCGTGCGACCCGCTGGCTCGCGAATCAGGGCATCCGGCAGTTCCTGGACATCGGAACGGGGATCCCGACCGAGCCGAACCTGCATCAGGTCGCCCAGGCGATCGCTCCCGACTCGCGCATCGTCTACTGCGACAACGACCCCATCGTGCTCGCCCACGCCGAGGCGCTGCTGCGCAGCGCCCCCGAGGGCGTCACGGCCTACGTCCAGGCCGATGTGCGCGACCCGGACACCATCGTCCGGCAGGCCGGGGAGATCCTCGACCTCGACCGGCCCGTCGCGCTCTCGCTCGTCGCCCTGCTGCACTTCATCCCGGACGGGGACGGGGCGTACGAGCTGGTGGAACGGCTGATGTCCGAGCTGCCGTCCGGGAGCTTCCTGATGGTGTCGCACGCCTCGGCCGACTTCACCCCGGACACCGCCGGCCAGGCCGGTGACATCTACAGGGCCCGCGGGGTCGCGCTCGCCCTGCGCAGCCGCGAGCAGGTCACCCGGTTCTTCGACGGGCTGGAGCTCGCCGACCCCGGTGTGGTGGTCGTACCGCAGTGGCGCCCGGGGCTGGGCGAGCCGGTGCCGGGACAGGACGACGGCCCGATCCCCGGCTATGCGGCGGTCGCGCGCAAGCCGTGACGGACGGCCGGCGGTCGCGAGGGCGCCCGCCGGCTGATCCGTCCCCGCTCCTCACACGCCTTCCCGTCTCCTCATGCGCCGTTCCGTGCTCCATCACCACGTCCGGACGCGCCTGCGCCCCCTCACGCTCACGCGGACATCGGCCGGTCGAACGCGCCGATGGGCGAGGGCAGCGTGGTCCTCCCCGTCAGATGCCGGTCCACGGCGGAGGCCACCGACCGGCCCTCGGCGATGGCCCAGACGATCAGCGAGGCGCCGCGAGCCGCGTCGCCCGCCGCGAACACTCCGGGCGCGGAGGTGGCGAAGTCCCGGTCGCGCTCCAGGGTGCCGCTGTCGTCGAGCTTCAGGTCCAGCTGGTCCAGGATCCCGTCGCCGCGGCCGGGCCCGGAGAATCCGAGGGCGAGCAGTACCAGGTCGGCGGGGAGTTCGCGCTCCGTGCCGGACCTCGGCCGCCGCTCGTCGTCGACCTCCACCAGGTGCACGCTCCGTACGCGTCCGCCGGCGTCGCCCGAGAGGCGCAGGGTGGAGGCCGCGAACATCCGCGCGTCGGCGTCCGCCAGGGGCGCGGTGCCGAGCTCGCGCGCCTCCTCGTGGGCGGCCGACATCCGGTAGAGCTTCGGATGCGTCGGCCAGGGCTCGCGCTCCTCGTCCCGCTCGGTGCCGGGCCGCGGGTAGATGTCGAGCTGCGTCACCGACCTGGCGCCCTCGCGTATCGCCGTGCCCAGGCAGTCGGACCCGGTGTCGCCGCCGCCGACGATGACCACGTTGCGGCCGGCCGCGGAGAGCGGGGAGACGGGGATGTCGCCCTGCTCCACCCGGTTGGCCAGGGGCAGGTACTCCATGGCCTGGTGGACGCCGGCCAGCTCCCGGCCCGGCACGGGCAGTTCGCGCCATGCCGTGGCGCCCACCGCGAGGACCACGGCGTCGTAGCGCTCGCACAGGTCGGTGGCCCTCGGGTCCCGGCCCACCTCCAGCCCCGTGCGGAACTTGGTGCCCTCCTCGCGCATCTGCTCGATACGCCTGTCCACCTGCTGCTTCGCCATCTTGAACGACGGGATGCCGTACCGCAGCAGCCCGCCCGGCCGGTCGTCGCGCTCGTACACGGCGACCGTGTGCCCGGCCCTGGTCAGCTGCTGTGCGGCGGCGAGCCCGGCGGGTCCCGAGCCGACGACGGCGACGGTCCGACCGGTCAGCCGGTCCGGGGGCCGCGCGGTGACCAGGCCGTCCTGCCAGGCGCGCTCCGCGATGGCCGCCTCGACGTTCTTGATGGTCACGGCCGGCTGGTTGATGGCCAGCACGCAGCCGGACTCGCACGGCGCGGGGCAGAGCAGCCCCGTGAACTCCGGGAAGTTGTCGGTGGCGTGCAGCCGCTCCGCCGCGGCGGCCCAGTCGCCCCGTGCGGCCAGGATGTTCCACTCCGGAATGAGGTTCCCCAGCGGGCAGGCCTGGTGGCAGAACGGGATGCCGCAGTCCATGCAGCGCCCGGCCTGCTTGCTGACGATCGGCAGCAGCGCCCCCGGCGTGGCCACCTCGTCCCAGTCGCGCACGCGCTCCTCGACGGGCCGGCGCGGCCACTCCTCGCGCGGGGTGTTCATGAAGCCCTCGGGGTCGGCCATGTCCCCTCCGTGTCCAGGGCCGCGCCGAGCGTGCTCGCACGGCCTGGAGGAATGAATCGGGCGGTTAAGTCTGTCTTGTGGTGCTTTTTCCCAGGGTGCTCCTGGTTACGCGGGCGGGAAGGCGGTTTCGGGGCGCCCGGGGGGCGGCTTCCGGGAGGTGTCCGGCTTCCGGGAGGTGCCCCGGCTTCCGGACGGCAACGGGGCCGAGGGTTCCTGGCCGGGGGCCGGGGGCCGGGGGCCGGGGGCCGGAGCCGGGGCCGGAGCCGGGGCCGGAGCCGGGGTGCCGAGGGGTTTCACCCCGTCCAGGCCGGCCGGCGCGGGTCGTCCGCGCGGACCACGACGTCGGCCGTGCCGAGCGGATCCGCCTCCTGCTCGTACCGCTCGAAGGCGGGCAGCGTCCACTGCGCCTCTGCGGGAGTGTGCCGGCGCAGCGCGCCCGCGGACAGCTGCACGTGGACGCTCGCGTCGAAGGGGAACCAGTGGTGCAGCAGGAGGGGCCCGTGCAGCAGGAGCAGCCCGCCGGGCGGCAGGGTCACGTGCGGGCTGCGGGTCGCACGGTCGGTGACCGGGTCCCACAGGTCGGGCAGCACCCGGCCGTCGCCGTCCGCCTCCAGCGGGCCGAAGACCTCCCGCCACAGTGCACCCGTGTCGACCCATGAGCCGTAGTACGCGTCCACGTCCTCGCGCCCGTGCTCCAGCCGGAGCGAGGCGGGGCGCAGGAAGCCCTCGGCGGCGACCACGAGCGAGGGCCTGCCCAGGATCCGCAGCGCCTCGGCGACCCGTCCGGCCAGCTCCCCCGGGCGGGCCGCGGGCGCACCGTCGAACGCGACCCTCGGCCGCGCGCCGCCGTCCGCGGGTTTCAGGCCGGCCAGCCGCTCGGCGAGCCGCGCGCCGAGCCTCTCCCACGTGATCGCTTCGAATCGCATCCGGCCCATGATGCCTCGCGCGCCCGGAGGGCCACGCAGAACCCTCGGCGAGGTGTGTTTGCCGTCGTGTCTCGCGGAGAGTCGGCAAGCAGGGAAGGCAGACTGGCAAACGCGACCGCGTGGCGTGGCGCGGGGTGCGCCGGGTCGTGCGCACCCGCCGCCGCGCCGCCGGACCGGTAAGTGGAGGTGCCTATGACCACCGCCGGAGAGATCATGCACCGGGGTGCCGAGTTCATCCCGGCCACCGAGAGCCTGGACCGTGCCGCGCAGATGATGCGCAACATGAACGTGGGCTCGCTGCCCATCAGCGACGCGAACGAGCGGATGTGCGGCATGCTCACGGACCGCGACATCGTGGTCGGCTGCGTCGCCCGCGGGCAGGACCCGTCGACGACGACCGCGGGCGACATGGCGCAGGGGACCCCGCGCTGGGTGTCGACCGACGACGACGTGAGCGACGCGCTCCAGGAGATGCAGAGCCACCGGATCAAGCGCCTGCCGGTGATCGACGAGAACAAGCGTCTCGTGGGCATGATCAGCGAGGCCGACCTCGTCGGCAATGTCACCCAGGACCAGCTCGCCCTGTGGGCCGGGTCCGTCTACGGACGGTCCTGAGCGGTCACCGGCCGGGCGGCCGCCCGGGACACCGCCGGGCGGCCGTGCTCCTCGGGAGCCGCCCGGTTCAGAGCCATCCGGCGCGCCGGAACCCCCGGTACAGCAGGCCGCAGGCCGCCGCGATCACCACCCACACCAGCGGGTATCCGAACCGCCAGTGCAGTTCCGGCATGTTGTCGAAGTTCATGCCGTAGACACCGCAGACCATCGTCGGCACGGCGATCACCGCCGCCCAGGCCGTGATCTTCCGCATGTCCTCGTTCTGCTTGACGGTCACCTGGGCCAGGTGGGCCTGGAGGATGGAGTTCAGCAGCTCGTCGAAGGACGCCGTCTGCTCCACCGCCCTGGTGAGGTGATCGACCACGTCGCGGAAGTACGCGCGGATCTCGGGTGCGATCAGCCGTATTCGCTCGGTGGCGAGCACCTCCAGCGGGCGGCCGAGGGGCACCACGGCCCGCTTGAGCTCCAGCAGCTCGCGCTTGAGCTGGTAGATCCGGCCGGGGTCGGCACGGCCGGAGTCGGCGGCGAAGACGTCGCTCTCCACCTCGTCGATGTCGACCTGCACGGCGTCGGTGACCGCCACGTACTCGTCCACGACGTGGTCGGCCACCGCGTGCAGCACGGCGGCCGGGCCCTTGGCCAGCTGCTCGGGGTCGGCCTCCAGGTTCTCGCGCACGGGGCCCAGCGAGCCGTGCTTGCCGTGCCGGACGGTGATCACGAAGTCCTTGCCGACGAAGACCATGATCTCGCCGCTGTCCACCACCTCGCTGGTCGAGGTCAGCTCCGCGTGCTCCACGTAGCAGACGGTCTTGAACACGGCGAAGAGGAAGTCGCCGTACTGGTCGACCTTCGGACGCTGATGGGCGTCCACGGCGTCCTCGACGGCCAGCGGGTGCAGCCCGAACAGCTTCGCCACGTCCTGGAACTCCTCCTGGGACGGCTCGTGCAGCCCCAGCCAGACGAAACCCTCGCCGGCCGCACGGACCTGCTCGACCGCCTCGACCAGCCCATGGGTGACCGGCTGCCGGACGCCGCCGCGGTACGTCACGCAGTTCACCACCGCCGAGCCCAGCGGCGAGCGGGCGTGGTGGCTCAGGTCGACGGTGCGGGTGCGGGCACGGGTACGGCCGCGGGTCAGGCTCGCCACCTTCCGCAGGCCACCCACAGCTCGAAGGTCCCGGACCCTCGGCAGATTGCCGGCCATCGACATGTACGGCTCCTTGCCCTGGACTGTGCTGTTGTCGCGCAAGTCTGCCAGTAGCCTGCCCGGCGCCTGTGACAGCCTGTGGACAACTCCGGTTCTCCCCGGCTCCACCCCGGCGTGCCCGCCCGGCGGCGCGGCGCTGATGCGCGCGTTGGGCTGCGGACGGCCCTCGCGCGCCGGCCGGTGGTCAACTCCGCGCCGGTGCCCCCGGTCGTCCCTCACCGTCCCGCCCCGCCGGTGGCCGCCCGCCCAGCGCGCCGACCGCCTCCGCCCCGGCCCGGCAGCCCTCGCGTGCCGCCTCCTCGGCCGGCGAACCGGCCAGCAGTGCCGCGAGGAACGCGCCCGTGAAGGCGTCGCCCGCTCCCGTGGTGTCCCTCGCAGCCGCCGGGACGGCCGGCACCCGGGCCCGTACTTCGCCGTCCCGGGCCACCAGCGCGCCGTCCGCGCCCTGCTTCACCACCACCAGCGGGAACGTCCTGCTGAGTTCGACCGCGGCGTCCGCGGCCCCGCTCAGCCCGGTCAGCAGCCGCGCCTCGTCCCGGCTCGGCAGCAGGACGTCCACTCCGCCGAGCAGCGCCAGGACGCGTCCGGCGCCCAGCTCCCGCAGAAACCCCACCGACGCGGGGTCCACGCTCACCCGCACGCCACGCGCGCGTGCCGACGCGACCACCGCTGCCACCAGGTCGCGGCCCGAGGGCGAGCAGAGCAGGTAGCCCGACACGTGCACATGGCCGGCGCCGTCCAGCTCGGACGGCCGCCAGTCGGCGGGGGAGAGCCGCAGGGAGGCCCCGCTGTCCGTGAGGAAGGTGCGCTCCGCGGCTGACGCCCCGTCCACCAGGCACACGACCGTGCCCGTCGCCGCCTCCGGGTGGACCACCAGCCGCGGAACGACGCCCGCGGCCTCCAGCGCCCGACGGTGCCAGCCGGCCGACTCCGCCCCGACACAGCCGAGCAGCCGCACCCCGGGGCAGCCCCAGCGGGCCGCCCAGCAGGCGACGTTGGCGCCCGCACCGCCCGGCAGCACCCGCACGGTGGCCTCGGTGTCCGTGCCCCGCTCCAGGGGAGCGTGGTGCACAGCCACGACATCGGTGACCACGTCCCCCACGACCAGCAGCGCCCCGGCCGTGCCCCCGCCTGTGCTCACACCCCCGCCCAGGCCGCCGCGACGCGCCCCGCCAGCCGGACGTTGCCGCGTACGGCCGCCAGGTTGGCACGCAGGGAGGCGCCGTCGGTGTGGCGGACCAGGTGGTCCAGCAGGAAGGGCGTGACGGCCTGTCCCGTGACGCCCTGCTCGTCGCACTCCCGCAGCGCGTCGGCCAGCACGCGCGCGTGCAGCGCCGGATCGAGCTGTTCCGCCTCCGGTACCGGCTGGGCGACGATCAGCGCGGAGTCGGGCGCGGCGAGGGCGTCCTGGGCGCTCATGACCGCCGCGACCTCCTGCGGCGTGCGGAGCGTCCAGTCCACCGGATGGCCCGAGTCGGCGAGGTAGAAGCCGGGGAAGCGCGAGGTGCCGTACCCGGCCACCGCCACGCCCAGCGTTTCCAGGCGTTGCAGGGTCGCCGGCACGTCCAGGATCGACTTCACGCCCGCACACACCACCGTGATCCTGGTGCGGGCGAGCAGGCCCAGGTCGGCCGACTCGTCCTGGGTCACGGTCCACTCCCGGTGCACCCCGCCGAGGCCGCCCGTCGCGAACACCCGCACCCCGGCCCGCGCCGCGAGCAGCGCCGTCGCGGACACGGTGGTCGCGCCGCTCGCACCCGCGGCCACCGCCAGGGGCAGGTCACGGTGGCCGAGTTTGCGGATGCCGTCCTCGCCCGCTATCCGCTCCAGCTCCTTCGTGCCGAGGCCGATGCGGGGCCGCCCGTCCAGGACGGCGATGGTGGCCGGTACTGCGCCCTCGTCCCGCACCGCCTCCTCCAGTTCCATGGCGACTTCCAGGTTGCGGGGGCGAGGCAGGCCGTGGGCGATGATCGTGGACTCCAGCGCGACGACCGGCCGCCCGGTCGCCAGCGCCTGCTGAACCTCTTCGGACACCACCAGCACGAGCGTTCTCCCGCCTGTCGAAGCCGTCTGGGCGCGCCGTGAAGCGCCCCCTGACATCTTCGGCGGCAGATCCACCGCGGCAAACCCCGCCTCGGCGAGCCGAACCCCGCCCCGGCGGGCGCACGGCCGGGTGGCGGGCCACCGCTCGCCGCGCGGTGCCCTTGCCGACCGCCCCGCACGGCGGGAGCCTAGGCGCATGACAGAGCATGCCGACGGACCGGACGCATCAGACGCATCGCGCGCGACGGGCGGAGCCCGCACGAGCGGAGCCGGCACGGGCGGATCGCACGGTCCGGGGAGCGGGGGATCGCCGGGCGGGGCCCGGCTCGACCACGTGGTGCTGTGGGTGCGCGACCCGGTGGCGTCCGCGGAGTTCTACGCGACGGTGGTCGGCCTGCCGCCGCTCCGGCTGGCCGAGTTCGTCGACGGGACGGTCTCGTTCCCCTCGGTCCGGCTCAACGACGAGACGATCTTCGACCTGATGCCTGTGGACATGGCGCCGCGCATGACGATGGTCCCGGGCGACCCCGGCGCCGGCCACCCCGTCAACCACGTCTGCGTCGCCCTGCCCTCCGCCGACTTCGAGGCGCTGCGCTCGCGGCTCCAGGAGCACGGCGCACCGGTCTCGGAAGTCTCCCGGAACTCCTTCGGGGCCCGCGGCGAGGCCGTGCGCAACTTCTACTTCCGCGACCCGGACGGGAACGTCCTCGAAGCACGGCACTACGACTGAGCGGGCACCACGACTGAGAAGGCACGACGGTTGAGCGGGTACGGCGACCGGGCCGGCGCGACGACGGGCCCGCCGCACGCGCCTGGCGCCCCCTGAGCAGGTCCGTGTGCTCATAGTGCAAGGACCCCTTAGGGAGGGGCACACGGGCTCAGGGGCTCAGAACAGCGGCTGGGGGAGGACGCCCTCCAGGGCCAGCAGCTTGCGCTTGGTCTCCAGGCCGCCGCCGAAGCCGCCGATCCCCCCGTCGCTCTCCACCACCCGGTGGCAGGGCACGACCACCGGGAGCGGGTTGGCGCCCATGGCGAGCCCCACCGCCTGCGCCGCCCCCGGCTGGCCCACGCGCTGCGCCAGGTCGCCGTAGCCCACCACCGTGCCGTAGGGGACGCCGGTGGCCAGCTCGCGCAGCACCTCGCGGTGGAAGCCGGTGATCAGGGACCAGTCGAGCGGCAGGGCGAAATCCCGCCGCTCATTGGCGAAGTAGGCCGCCATCTGGCGGAGCGGCTCGGCGAGCAGCGGGGAGCCGGGGTCCTCGGACGGCTCGGAGCCCAGCCGCGAGGCGAGCCTGCCGAGCGCCGTGTCCCGCACCGCTTCCGAGGCGTGGAAGACCACGTGGACGAGGCCCCGCTCGGTGGCCGCCAGCAGGAGGGGGCCGATGTCGGTGCCCGTCACGGCCCACACGACACGCCCTGGAGCGGGCTCCGGCGCCGCGCCCGCGCCCTCCGGCGTGCCCGCGCCTTCCGTCGTGCCCGCCATCGCCCCTTCCGGCAGCCCGGACCGCGCCCCGGCGCCCGCCCCGGCCTGCGTTCCCCCGGGCCGCCGGGACCGCTCCTCGTACTGGTCGTCACTCATGCGGGAACCGTACGTGACGGCACCGACATCGGGCCCGGAGCGGCCGTCCCGACCGGTTGGCGCGCGGTCGGGGAGGCGTGCCGACCGGCCGGCGTGCCGTCAGGAGGGACAGATGGCCGTCTGGCCGCCGAGCGCGCTCACGGCGGTGTCCGGGTAGTTGGTGATGACCCCGTCCACGCCGTACCCCGCGACGCGCCGCACCGCGGCGGTGCCGTCCACGGTCCAGGCGTAGACCTCCAGGGGTGCCCCATGCGCCCCGCGCAGAGCGTGCACGGACTTCACATAGTCCGCCGAGAGCGTGGTCTCGTCGGGGTTGATCTGGTCCGCGAAGGCCGCGTACGCGGGGAGTTCGCCGACCGGCGGGGCACCCAGGAACCCCGTCTTCACGTCCGGCCGCAGGGCGTGCACGGCCCGCACGCTGTCCGCGCTGAAGCTCTGGATGACCAACCGGTGGGCGACATGGCCCGCGTCCAGCCAGTGCCGCCCGTCGAGGACGTCCAGGATCTCCTTCTCGATGCCCGGGTACAGCTCCGGCGACTTGATCTCCAGCAGCAGCCTCTGGCGGTGGGACTCGACCCGCCCCAGGTACTCCTGAAGGGTCGGGATCCGGGTGCCCGCGTACCGCGCGTCCTTCCAGGCGCCCGCGTCCAGCCGGGCTATCTCGGCCGCCGTGAAGTCGCCGACCGCCCAGGGCGCGCGACCGGGGAAGACGTCCTCCACGTCGGTGGTCCGCCTGAGGTCGCTGTCGTGGATCACCACGAGCTCGCCGTCCCTGGTGCGCTGGACGTCGTTCTCTACCCACTCGACACCGAGCCGGGCGGCCTGGTCGACGGCTTCCAGGGTGTTCTCGGGGGCGTGCCCCGACGCTCCGCGGTGCGCCACGACCACGGGGCGGGGAGCGCCGCCCGTAGGGTGCTGGGCGGGCAGGAGCAGCGCGCAGGTGCCCACCAGGGCTGCGGTCGTGGCTGCGGCGGCGCGAGCGTACACGGACACTCCCTTGCATCGTGCGATGACGTTCTGTTCGAGCCTGACAGCAGACCGTCGAGGGGACACAGGCGAGAGGTGTCCGGAGAGTGAAAGGATGGCTACCGGCGCGAGAGGGCCGTATGTAAAGGGTCATCACATAGGGCACGCATGATCAGCCTGTTTTCTTTGCCGGAAAATCGTTCATGTGTTCCGGGGTGAGCCGTACTCTCGCCTCACCCCGTGGTTGCATGCCGGCCGCAGGCATGGGGGCGTACGGGCTCATGGCAGGGGTCCACCGGCGCGCGTCAGCGTGCCGGACGCGCGTCACAGGCCCTGGACGCGCGTCGCGGGCACGACAGGAGGAGGACCGCCCCAAGATGTACGCCAAGGTCGACGGCTTCAGCTACGGTCTCCTGACACCGCTGGCGGCGTTCGTGGCGGCCTGCACCGGGGGCGCACTCGGCCTGCGCGGCCTCACCAGGGCCCTGCGCACCGTCCAGCCCGGCCGCGCCGGCTGGCTCGCGCTGAGCTCCGCGGCCTTCGGCACGAGCGTCTGGATCACCCATTTCATCGCCATGATGGGGTTCGCCGTCGCGCACGCGCCTCTCGACTACGACCTGCTGGTGGCCTTCGCCGGCCTCGGTGTCGCCATCGTGATGGTGGGCGCCGGGATCTTCATCGCCGCCTACCGCGGCATGACCGGCCGTGCGGTGTTCACCGGCGGCACGGTCACGGGCCTGGGCATCGCCTCCACGCACTACATGGGCATGGCCGGGCTCCGGCTCGACGGCCATCTGGAGTACAACACCCTCACCGTCGCCGCCTCCGTGCTGATCGCCGTCGTCGCGGCCACCGGCGCGTTCTGGGTGGTCGGGCAGGGCAGAGGAACGCGCTGGAACGCCGCGGCAGGCCTGGTGATGGGACTGGCCATGCTGGGGATGCACTACACCGGCATGAGCGCCGTCCGGGTGCATCTGTACGCCCCCGCGGCCGGCGCCTCCGCCGGCTCGCCCGTGCGGGAGCTGACCCTGATGCTGATCGGCCCCGTGGCCTTTCTGCTGGTGCTCGCCGTGATCCTGCTGGCCACCCCCGGACGGGCGGCGCCGCTGCCGCTCAGAGCCTTCGGCACGAGCCGCCTGCCGGTCCTGCCGACCCAGCGCTCCGGCGGCCCCGAGTCGGCCCGCGTCAGGTCACGCACACCGCAGAACCGCTGATCAGAGCCTGTTGTCAGTGCGGAGTCGTACCGTGGATGCATGCCGCCCGTATCCAAGATCGAACACCTCAGCCCGGAGAGCATCGAGCAGCTCCGCCAGGAAGGCGCCCGGCCTTTCGAGGTCGTCAGCCCGTACCAGCCCAGCGGCGACCAGCCGACGGCGATCGCCGACCTGGAGAAGCGCGTCCGCGCGGGTGAGAAGGACGTCGTCCTGCTCGGCGCCACCGGCACCGGCAAGTCCGCCACCACCGCGTGGATGATCGAGAAGCTGCAGCGCCCGACGCTCGTCATGGCGCCGAACAAGACCCTGGCCGCCCAGCTCGCCAACGAGTTCCGCGAGCTCCTGCCGAACAACGCGGTCGAGTACTTCGTCTCGTACTACGACTACTACCAGCCAGAGGCCTACGTTCCGCAGTCGGACACCTACATCGAGAAGGACTCCTCGATCAACGAGGAAGTGGAGCGGCTGCGGCACTCGGCGACCAACTCCCTGCTCACCCGGCGTGACGTCGTCGTGGTCGCCTCGGTCTCCTGCATCTACGGCCTGGGCACCCCCCAGGAGTACGTCGACCGCATGGTGTCCCTGAAGATCGGCGACGAGATCGACCGCGACGAGCTGCTGCGCCGCTTCGTCGACATCCAGTACGCGCGCAATGACACGGCGTTCACCAGGGGCACCTTCCGGGTCCGCGGCGACACGATCGAGATCTTCCCGGTCTACGAGGAGCTGGCCGTCCGCATCGAGATGTTCGGTGACGAGATCGAGGCGCTCTCCACGCTGCACCCGATCACGGGCGAGGTGATCAGCGAGGACGAGCGGCTGCACATCTTCCCCGCCTCGCACTACGTCGCCGGTCCCGAGCGCATGGAGCGCGCGGTCAACGACATCGAGAAGGAGCTCGGAGAGCGGCTGAGCGAGCTGGAGAAGCAGGGCAAGCTCCTGGAGGCGCAGCGGCTGCGCATGCGCACCACCTACGACCTGGAGATGCTCCGCCAGATCGGCTCCTGCGCCGGCGTCGAGAACTACTCGATGCACTTCGACGGCCGCCTCCCCGGCACCCCGCCGCACACCCTCCTGGACTACTTCCCGGACGACTTCCTCCTGGTCATCGACGAGTCGCATGTCACCGTGCCGCAGATCGGCGCCATGTACGAGGGTGACGCGTCCCGCAAGCGGACCCTCGTCGAGCACGGCTTCCGCCTGCCCTCCGCGCTGGACAACCGCCCGCTGAAGTGGGAGGAGTTCACCGAGCGCATCGGCCAGACGGTCTACCTCTCGGCCACCCCGGGCACGTACGAGCTCTCCCGTGCCGACGGCGAGGTGGAGCAGATCATCCGCCCCACCGGCCTCATCGACCCCGAGGTCGTGGTCAAGCCCACCGAGGGCCAGATCGACGACCTGGTGCACGAGATCCGCACCCGCAGCGAGAAGGACGAGCGGGTCCTGGTCACCACCCTCACCAAGAAGATGTCCGAGGACCTGACCGACTACTTCGTGGAGCTCGGCATCCGGGTCCGCTACCTGCACAGCGACGTCGACACGCTGCGCCGGGTCGAGCTGCTGCGGGAGCTGCGCTCCGGCGAGTTCGACGTCCTGGTCGGCATCAACCTCCTGCGTGAGGGCCTGGACCTTCCCGAGGTGTCCCTGGTGTCGATCCTCGACGCCGACAAGGAGGGCTTCCTGCGCTCCGGCACCTCGCTGATCCAGACGATCGGCCGCGCCGCGCGCAACGTCTCCGGCCAGGTCCACATGTACGCCGACAAGATCACCCCGGCGATGCAGAAGGCCATCGAGGAGACCAACCGCCGCCGCGAGAAGCAGCTCGCGTACAACAAGGAGCGGGGTGTCGACCCCCAGCCCCTCCGCAAGCGGATCAACGACATCGTCGCCACCATCGCCCGCGAGGAGGTCGACACCGAGCAGCTCCTCGGCACCGGCTACCGCAAGCAGGGCAAGGACGGCCGGGGCGCCAAGGCGGCCGTCCCGTCCCTCGGCGGTGCCAACGGCGCGGGAGCCAAGGCCGGCAAGGGCGGCAAGGCCGCCCGGGGCAAGGAGACCGTGCCCACCGATCGTCCCGCGGCCGAGCTCGCCGAGCAGATCGAGGAGATGACCGAGCGGATGCGGGCGGCCGCGGCCGACCTCCAGTTCGAGATCGCGGCACGGCTGCGCGACGAGGTCTCCGAGATGAAGAAGGAGCTCCGGCAGATGAAGGAGGCGGGGCTGGCCTGACCACCGGGGCGCCGCGGCCCGGCCCCGCGGACCCCCGCTCCCGCCCCCTCGGACGACGGTGCGCGACCGCCCGGGCAACCGGGCGCCCCCGGTGTGTTGCAAGACCGACACAAAGTCCTGTTCACAGGGCGGCAGCCTCCGTGCTATTGCGTAGTGTTCTCGGACAACCGCGCAGAGCGCGGCCCAGGGACAGTGCGAGAGGGGAACGAGCGCGTGTCGGTCAACTTGTCCAAGGGACAGGGCATCAGCCTGCAGAAGAACGACGGGGGGACCCTGACCGCGGTGCGCATGGGTCTCGGCTGGAAGGCGGCCCCGCGGCGCGGCCTGTTCGGCTCCCGCACCAGGGACATCGACCTCGATGCGTCGGCCGTGCTCTTCGCCGAGAAGCAGCCGGTGGACGTGGTCTTCTTCCGCCACCTCGTCAGCGACGACGGCTCCGTGCGGCACACCGGCGACAACCTGGTCGGCGGCGTCGGCGAGGGTGGCGACGACGAGTCGATCATCGTCGACCTCCAGCGCGTGCCGGTCCACATCGACCAGATCGTCTTCACGGTGAACTCCTTCACCGGCCAGACGTTCCAGGAGGTCAAGAACGCCTTCTGCCGCCTCGTCGACGAGTCCAACGGGCAGGAGCTGGCCCGCTACACGCTCGACGGCGGCGGTGCGTACACCGCGCAGATCATGGCCAAGGTGCACCGCTCCGGGCAGGGCTGGCAGATGACGGCCCTCGGATCCCCGGCCAACGGCCGCACCTTCCAGGACCTGATGCCGGCGATCCTGCCGCACCTCTGACGGGGGAGGCCGGTAACGGCCGCGTCAGGCGCGAGGGGTATCGGGCGCGAGGCGCCGGGTGCGACGGGCAGGGACACGGGCGCGACGGCACGGGCACCGGCACGACGGGATCAGGCATGCGGCACCAGGCATGACGGCGTCAGGCATGCGGCACCAGGCACGAAGGCATGAGGTGCGACGGCACCGGCCGCGGCCACCGGCCGGGTGGGGCGCGCCGGGGGCATGGCCCGGACACAGGGGGCGAGGACGATGGCGGCCGAGCTGGTCAGGGGAGAGAACCACCCCCTCACCCGGACCCGGCTGGAGATCCGGGTGTCGGCCGGCAGCCCGCTCGTGGCCGGAGCCGCGCTCGGCGACGAGCGCGGCAGGCTGCTCGGCCCCGACCGGCTCGTCCACCCCGGCTCGCCCGCCCTGCCAGGCCTGGAGGTGTCCCAGCAGGCCGCCGCCGTGCACCGTCTGGCAGTGGACCTGGACGCCTTGAACGACACCGTGCACCGGGTCAGCGTGCTGCTCGCCCTGCCCCATGGCGTCGGCGGCCCGGCCCGGTTCGGCGCGGTGGCCGCACCCTTCGTCGCGGTCACCGGTCTCGACGGCACCGAACTCGCCACCTACACGATCACCGGCCTGGACACCGAGTCCGCCGTCGTTGCCGTCGAGCTCTATCGCAGGCAGGGCGCGTGGAAGGTGCGCGCCGTGGGCCAGGGCTACGCGGGCGGCCTCCCCGACCTCCTGGCCGACCAGGGACTCGACGACGCCTCCCGGCGGGCGGCGGACATCCACGAAGCGGTGGCCCGAGGTCTCGCCCGGGCCGTCGCCGCGCCACCCTCCCGCCCTCAGCCGGACTCCCGGACACCGGCGACCGCACAGGGCAGCCCGGCGGGTGGCCGGGATACCGCAGGCACCGGCCGGGATGCCGCGGTGACCGCCGGTGCCCCACCCGCCCTGACCCCGTTAGGGGCCCAGGCGGGTCCCGAGGCGGTCCCTCCGGCTTCCGCCGGACCGGAGGGTTCCGCCGCAGTGGAGAGCCCCGCGGGGCCGGAGGGCCCAGTGAGGCCGGAGGGCCCCGCCCGGCCGGACGCAGCGGGTGAGCCGTCGGCCGGCGGCAGTGCCGCGGGCGCGCACGGCGCGGGCTCCGTCGACTACACGCACCCCGCGCGCGTCGGCTCCGCTCCGCCGGTCCCCTCCCCGTCTCCGTCCCCCACGCCCTCTCCGTCCGCACCCCCGGACCGCCCCGCGCCGCCCGTCGCGGGCGACGCCACCGGCTGGACCATGGACGAGCGGCTGTACAACCAGGTCTGGGGCATGTTCGAGGACCTGGCCCGCAGCACGGCCGCCTACCGCAGCGCCGTCGGCTTCGCCGACTCCCGCCGGGGCCAGGAGATGGACAAGGCGTTCGCCGACCCGCGCAACCGGATGGGCGGAGCCGGCGACACCGCCCGTGCGGCGGCCGAGGAGCGGCACGCGAGCCTGGTCGACCAGGCGCGGCAGGCGCTCGACCGGGACCTGGCCCAGCTGATCGCCGAGTCCGAGGTCGTCGAGCCCGCGCTGCCCGTCGCGTACGCCCGCTGGGACAACCCGGTCTGGGACGCCTACCGGGTCCCTGATGAGGCCGCCATGGCCGTACGGCTGGGGGACCTGTACCTGCCCGAGAGCGCCGGTCTGCGCATCCCGCTGCTGGTGAGGCTGCCGCTGGCGCGTGGCCTGTGGATCGACTGCGGGCAGGCGGACGGCGGGTCCGATCTCCCGATGGGCCCGGACGAGGTGCGCTCGGTCGCCGCTGAGAGCGCGGCCGCACTCGCGGCGCGGCTGCTCGCCGTGCACCCCGCGCGGGCGTTCGACGTGCACATCATCGACCCCGCGGGGACGGCCTCCGGGCCGCTTGGCCCGCTGCTGCGCTCCGGTGTGCTGAGCGAGCCGCCGGCCGCGGGCGCCGCCGCCATCTCGGCCATGCTCACCGGCCTGACCCGGCGCGTGGACCTCGTCCAGATGGCGGAGCAGGGCGGCGCCGCGGACGCCCTGCCACCGGGCGTGGGCACCGCGGAGCATCTGCTCGTCGTCCACGACTTCCCGCATGGCTTCGACGACCGCGCCGTCCACCAACTCCGGTACCTGGCGGACGAGGGCCCGGCCGTCGGCGTCCACCTGCTGCTGATCGGCGCACGTGAGGACGCCCTCGGCTACGGGCCGCTGCTCGATCCGCTGTGGCGCTCGCTGCTGCGGCTGACGCCGGTGCCCGACGACCACCTCGTCGACCCCTGGGTCGGTCACGCGTGGACCTACGAGCCGCTGCGCGTACCGCCCGGCAGCCAGGTGCTCCAGCAGGTGCTCGCGCGGATGGCGACGGCCCGTCACCCCTGGAACCGCTGAGCAGCGCGTACCCCCGGGGCACCAGGTACTGTGAAACTGCCTTTACCTGGCTCTTTACTATTACTTGGCAATAACTGTAGCCTGACTTTACGTTACGGGGGCTTCGGGCAGGCGGGACCTCCGAGCAGCGACAACGCCGACTTGCTGACGTGCCGAACTGCCGGAGGCGCAGTGGACGTTTCCCCGACACTCTGGGTGCTGACCATCGTGGGTCTGGCCGTGCTGATCGCGGCCGATTTCGTCATCGGCCGCAAGCCCCACGAGGTGTCCATCAAGGAGGCCGGGGCGTGGACCGCCGTCTGGGTGGCCCTGGCGGCGCTGTTCTGCGCCGGGCTGGCCGTGTTCGCGGGCGGCGGGCCCGCCGGGCAGTTCGCCGCCGGCTACATCACCGAGAAGTCGCTCAGCGTCGACAACCTCTTCGTCTTCGTGCTGATCATGGCGAAGTTCTCGGTGCCCGCCCGGTACCAGCAGCGGGTGCTGCTCCTCGGGGTGCTGATCGCCCTGGTGCTCAGGGCCGGCTTCATCGCGGCGGGCGCCGCGATCATCGCCAGCTTCGCCTGGGTGTTCTACATCTTCGGCGCCTTCCTCGTCTGGACGGCCTGGAAGCTGATCCAGGAGGCCCGCCAGGGCGGCAACGACGAGGAGTTCGAGGAGAACCGGCTGCTCCGGTCTCTGGAGCGGCGATTCGGCGTGGCCGACCGCTACCACGGCACCAAGCTGTGGATCCGCCGGAACGGCAAGCGCGTCATGACGCCGATGCTGGTCGTCATGCTGGCCATCGGCACCACCGATGTGCTCTTCGCGCTCGACTCCATCCCCGCGATCTTCGGCCTCACCCAGGATCCGTACATCGTCTTCACCGCCAACGCCTTCGCCCTGATGGGCCTCAGGCAGCTCTACTTCCTCCTCGGCGGTCTGCTGAGGCGGCTGGTGCACCTCAGCTACGGGCTCTCGGTCATCCTGGGCTTCATCGGCGTCAAGCTGATCCTGCACGCCCTCCACGAATCCGGCGTCCCGGCTCCGGAGATCTCCACCCCGGTCTCGCTGGGCGTCATCTGCGCGGTGCTGATCGTCACGACCATCACCAGCCTGATGGCCTCCGCGCGCGGCGACGCGGAGGAGCCGGCACGTCCGCCCGAGCCCGGTGAACCCGCGGAGCACCGGACGGAACCCGAGGCGGAGCAGCCCCGGCGGCGCCCCGGGCCCGGGAACGGTTCGGGGGCCACCAGGGCGCCTGAGGACAGCTCGGAGTCCTGGAAGGCGCGCTGAGGCGTGCCTCGGCACGTCGGTGCAGCGCGCGCGGGCACGCACACCGACGCGCCCCTCGGGGCGTTCGGGCACACGGGCGGGCACGCGTGCCAGGACGGCTGGTCCACCGTGGTGGGGCCATGCCGAGACGGCCCGCCGGTGCGCTGACGCGCGGTCAGTACGTCACGGTGATCCGCCGAGCCGGGCCGTCCACCCGTACCTCGCCGCCGTACGGGATCACCAGCTGCGGGTCGGTGTGGCCGAAGTCCACGTCGAAGACGGCCATCGTCTCGGGGGCGTACGCCGCGAGCGCGCGCAGTACGGCCTCGCGCTGCAACCGCGTGTAACGGGCCTTCGCGGGGCCGTCCTGCGGGCGCTCGAAGGACCAGGCCTTGGCGCGGGCCATCAGCAGCGCGGAGAACCGGCGCAGCAGCCCCCGCTCGCCCATGTTGCGCAGCGTCCGGAAGACCTCGACATCGCCGGGCAGCTCCTCGGAGGTCTCCAGGAACAGCACGCCGCCGTCCAGGGCGGCCGGATCGGGGATCTCGCGGTCCGCCGCCAGCAGCCAGGAGAGGATCTCCAGATTGCCGCCCCAGGAGCGGCCGGTCACGACCCGCTCGGGGCGGTGCCAGATCCAGCCGCCGCCCGGCTCCGTCGCCGGCTCCGAATCGAAGGTCTCGGGCGACTGCCAGGGGCCGTTGACGTCGGTGAAGCGGTCGGCGGGCCGCAGCTCGTAGGGGCCGGAGGTGAACAGCGCGGCGCGCAGCGACTCGGCGGTCAGCGGCGCCATCGCGCCGGGGCGGCCCAGCTCGCACATCACCGTGCCCCCGTGGTAGCCGACGATGCCGGTGTTGAAGAGGTAGGCGAGGAGGTTGATGTTGTCGCTGTAGCCGAAGAACGGCTTCGGGTTCGCCCGCAGCAGCGCGCGGTCCAGCAGCGGCAGCACGGTGATCTGGTCGTCGCCCCCGATGCTCGCCATGACCGCCTTGACCGACGGGTCGGCGAACGCCGCGTGCAGGTCGTCGGCCCGCTGCTGGGGCGAGGCGCCCATCTTCCGCGTCGCGGGGTACTCGACCGGCTCCAGACCGAACTCCGTCCGCAGCCGCTCGAGTCCCAGCTCGTAGGGGCGCGGGAAGATCTCGGGGAGCCCCGCGGACGGGGAGACGACGGCGATCCGGTCGCCGGGGACGGGCTTGGGCGGCGTGAGGGGGGCGAACGCGCCTGTAGCGGTCATGACGAGAGGGTAGGCGGCGGCGCGTGGCCGGCGCACCACGATAAAAACCGGGCCTCCGAGGCGTGATAGACCGTCTCGGGAATGCTGCCGACAGCCCGGAGGATCACGTGCCCCGCACCCTCGCCACCGCTCCGATCATGGTCCTGAACGGCCCCAACCTCAATCTGCTCGGCCAGCGCCAGCCGGAGATCTACGGCTCCGAGACGCTCGCCGACGTGGAGGCCCTGTGTGTCCGGACGGCGAAGGCGCACGGCGGGACGGTGGACGCCCGGCAGTCCAACCACGAGGGCGAGCTCGTCGACTGGATCCAGGAGGCCCGCGAGAACCACGCGGGCATCGTGATCAACCCCGGCGCCTACTCCCACACCTCCGTCGCCATCCTCGACGCGCTGCACGCCTGCGACGGCCTGCCGGTGCTGGAGGTCCACATCTCCAACATCCACAAGCGCGAGGAGTTCCGGCACCACTCGTACGTGTCGCGCCGCGCCGACGGGGTGATCGCGGGCTGCGGCGTGCAGGGCTACGCGTTCGCGGTGGAGCGCATCGCGGCTCTGCTGGCGCCGGCGGCCGTGCGCGCGTAGGCGGCGGGGGCTCCGAGGGCCAGGGGCTCCGAGCGCCGGGGCCCCGCGGCGTAGCGGCGCCGTCCGGGAAGGAATGCCTGGTCAGCGGCCTGTTGAGGTGTGCTCGGGACCCGATTGATGCTCCTATTGCCTGTCAAGCGGCTTGAAGCCAGTTGCGGTAGGCGTGAGCGAGGTCGTCGTCACGGCGGATGCCGCGTTCGAGGGTGGAGATGGCGGTCGGTCAGAGACCGAAGTGGCGGGCGGCGGCGGTCAGGGTGATGTTCTTGGACTGCCGCAGTGGCCGCAGGTCGGCGATGGCGGGGACGGTGACGGTAGTGGTCAGGCAGCGGAAGATCTCCCGGGCGATGGCTCGTTTCAGGAGTCGGATGATCTCCTTCTTCGTGCGGCCGGCAGCCGTGTGCCGTGCCACGTACTCGCGGGTGCGGGAGTCGCTGGACATGCGGACCAGGGTGATGCGGTAGAGGGCTGCGTTGGCCTGCCGGTCGCCGCCGCGTGAGAGGCGGTGGCGGTGGGTCCGGCCGCTGGAGGCGGGGACGGGTGCGGCTCCGCACAGTGCGGCGAAGGAAGCCTCGGTCCGCATGCGTTCGGGGTTGCCGCCGGCGGTGACCAGCAGCTGGGCTGCGGTGTCGGGGCCGACTCCGTAGGCGGACCGCAGGCCGGGGTTGTGGGCGGTGACCTCGTCGTCCAGGATCTTGGTCAGTGCCTGGTGCTCGGCCGTCAGTTCCTTGACGCGTCGGGCGAGACTCTTCAGCGCGGTGAGGACCGCGGTGTGGACCGCGTCCCCGGCCGGACGCAGCCGGGCCAGGGTATCGGTGCGGTCTGTTCCTTTGAGCTGGCCGTACTTGCCCCGAATGGTCTCGGGAGCGGTGATGAGGATGTGGCCTATCTGGTTCAGTGCGGCGGTGCGTGCCTTGATGGCGGAACGGGCGGCGTTGTGCAGGGCGCGTATACCGGCGACGGTGTCGTCCTTGGGGGCGGCGTGGGCCCGTCCGGACAGTGCGGCGCGGGCGGCGGCGTAGGCGTCGATGGGGTCAGACTTGCCGATGCGGCGGCGTTCGGCCCGGTCGGGCGGGTTGACCTCGATCACGCGGTGCCCGTGGGAGCGGGCGGCGCGGGTGAAGCCGGCTCCGTAGGAGGCGGTGCCTTCCACGCCGATGGTGATCACGTCGCCGTGGGCGTTCAGGAAGGCCAGGGCCGCGGCGTACCCGGCAGCGGTGGTGCTGAACTCCGCGTCCGCGAGATGGCCGCCGTTGTCGCTGATGACCGCGACGTGGAGCGTGTCGGCGTGGGAGTCGACCCCGCCGAACACGTCTTTCTCCGTGGTGTCCTCTGCCACCGCTGATGTCATGCTGAAGGTGCCTTCCTAGCCGGAGGTGAGGCGCCGGCCGGGTGGCGCAGACAGGACATTGAGGGGGCTTCTGACCAAGCTCCTGACTTGTTGAATCGACCCCAGATGCTCGGTCTGCAGCCGTAAGAACGGGTCCCGGCGGCCGGACAGAACAACCGGAGGACAGTCCAGCAGGACGTCAGTCAGTGGGAGAGCCACGACCACGGGAACCTGCGTACCACCATCAATGTCAGTGGGGGGTGCCACGATCGGGGCATGACCTTACTGCTGGGCGTCCTGCTGCCGGCGCTGTTGCCGGCCCTGCTCCTGACGCGGCCTGCCGGGCGGCCCGCCGGGCGCCGGTTTCGCGGCGCCCTGGCGCGGGCGTGCGGGCGGCGGTGGCCGGGGCGGTCCGGCCACCGGGGCTCACCAGCCGCGAGCGCGCCACTGCGGCAGGTGCGGGCGCTCCGCTCCGAGGGTGGTGTCGTTCCCGTGCCCGGGATAGACCCAGGCCTCGTCGGGAAGCGGCTCGAAGATCTTGGTCTCCACGTCGTCGATCAGGCTCGCGAAGGCCGCCGGGTCCTTGCGGGTGTTGCCGACGCCCCCCGGGAAGAGGCAGTCGCCGGTGAAGACGTGCGGGTGACCGTGCGGGTCGTCGTAGATCAGCGCGATCGAGCCCGGGGTGTGGCCCACGAGATGGCGGGCCGTGAGCGGCACCCGGCCGACCCGCACGGTGTCCCCGTCCTCGACGAGCACCTCGGTCGCCACGGGAATCCCCTCCGCGTCGTACCGTCCGGCATAGGTGCGCGCCCCCGTCGCCGCGACGACCTCACCGAGAGCCCCCCAGTGGTCCCCATGGCGGTGGGTGGTGACGACCGAGGCGATGCCGTCGTCGCCGATCAGCGTCAGCAGCGTCGCGGCGTCCGCCGCCGCGTCGATCAGGAGCTGCTCGTCCGTGGCACGGCAGCGCAGCAGATAGGCGTTGTTGTCCATGGGGCCGACGGCCACCTTGGAGATCATCAGCTCCTGCAACTCGTGCACGTCGGCGGGCCCGCCGACCCGCACCTCTCCGGTGTATGTCATGGCACGCAGCCTACGCAGGCGCCGCGGGCGGGGAAGGCACGGCGGGCCCGGCGAACGGCCGGCCCGCCCCGGAGTGTCCTACAGCGGCGGCAGCGCGGGGAGGCCGCCGCCCGTGACCTTCAGCCCGGTGCCGTCGCGGCGGCCGCTGAGCCACCCCAGCAGATCGGCGGGGGTGCCGGTGACGCGTACCGGGCCGCCCGCGGCGCCGCCGCCGGTCTCGCGGGTGCGGCCGCCGTCGGGGGCCAGCGTGGCCGGGGGCACTTCCGGGTGGCCGGAGAACCGCTGGGCGAGATAGTCGACGGCCCGGTCGGTGAAGTCCTCGGGGAGCGACTCCAGCGTGTAGCCGATGCCGAGATCCGTGTGGTGCATCTCGACCTCGATCAGCCGCCGGAAGGGGAGGCGGGATGCGGAATCTCTGACGCCGCCCCGCAGTTCTACCGTGCGGGACCAGTCCGCCGGGACCCCGGCCGCCGCCAGGAAGCGGTCCGAGGCGGCCCGCAGGTCGGCGACCTGGGCGTCGAGGGCGCGCGGAGCGTCCCGTTCCAGGTCGGTCGCCCGGGCGTCGTCGCTCGCGTACATGGGCCGGCCGGCCAGCACGTTCACCAGAGCGTCCGCGTTCCTGGCCAGGTGGGCGAGCACGTGCCCCCGGGTCCAGCCGGGCAGCAGGGACGGCCCGGCCACTGCTGGAGGCTCGATCGCGGCGACTGCGCGGAGCAGCCGGTCCGTCGCGTCACGTACAGACTGGAGGTCGCGCACATGATCGATCATGGCAATGACCATAGCCCCGCCACACGTTCGGGTGAAGCCGGTGGACCGCCTCCGCAAATCGAATGCACGTGCTATACCCTCGGTCGAGGCATCGGGCATGCTTGGTACTCCGGGGCAGCATTCGGGTGGTGCAGAGTGGTGCTCGGGGGCATGTACAGCTTCTTCCGCCGACCAGGCGACCCCGCCCCTCGCTGACGGCGGCCCCTCATAGTCTGTGGAAGACCGGGGGCCCCGCCCCTTGTCGTTTCTCTCAAGAAAGGTGCGGACCGGCGTGGCCGACCGTCTCATCGTCCGTGGCGCGCGTGAGCACAATCTGAAGAACGTGTCGCTCGACCTCCCGCGTGACTCCCTCATCGTCTTCACGGGTCTGTCGGGCTCCGGCAAGTCCTCGCTCGCGTTCGACACGATCTTCGCGGAGGGCCAGCGGCGCTACGTCGAGTCACTGTCCTCGTACGCCCGGCAGTTCCTCGGGCAGATGGACAAGCCGGACGTCGACTTCATCGAGGGCCTGTCGCCCGCGGTCTCCATCGACCAGAAGTCGACCTCCCGCAACCCCCGCTCCACGGTCGGCACGATCACCGAGGTCTACGACTACCTCCGCCTGCTGTTCGCGCGCATCGGCAAGCCGCACTGCCCGGTCTGCGGCCGCCCGATCACCCGGCAGTCGCCGCAGGCGATCGTCGACAAGGTGCTGGAACTGCCCGAGGGCAGCCGCTTCCAGGTGCTGTCGCCGCTGGTGCGCGAGCGCAAGGGCGAGTTCGTCGACCTCTTCTCCGACCTCCAGACCAAGGGCTTCAGCCGTGCCCGGGTCGACGGGGAGACCATCCAGCTCACCGAGCCGCCCAAGCTGAAGAAGCAGGAGAAGCACACCATCGAGGTGGTCGTCGACCGCCTCACCGTCAAGGACAGCGCCAAGCGCCGGCTGACGGACTCCGTGGAGACCGCGCTCGGCCTCTCCGGCGGCATGGTCGTGCTCGACTTCGTCGACCTCCCCGAGGACGACGCCGAGCGCGAGCGGATGTACTCGGAGCACCTCTACTGCCCGTACGACGACCTCTCCTTCGAGGAGCTGGAGCCCCGCTCCTTCTCCTTCAACTCCCCGTTCGGCGCCTGCCCCGACTGCACCGGCATCGGCACGCGCATGGAGGTCGACCCCGAGCTGATCGTCCCGGACCCGGAGAAGTCCCTGGACGAGGGCGCCATCCACCCCTGGTCGCACGGCCACACCAAGGAGTACTTCGGACGCCTCGTCGGGGCCCTCGCGGACGCGCTCGGCTTCCGCACCGACATCCCCTGGGAAGGCCTCCCGCAGCGGGCGAGGAAGGCCCTGCTGAACGGGCACAGGACCCAGATCGAGGTCCGCTACCGCAACCGCTACGGCCGCGAGCGCGTCTACACGACCCCCTTCGAGGGCGCGGTGTCGTACGTGAAGCGGCGCTACAGCGAGGCGGAGAGCGACGCCAGCCGCGAGCGCTTCGAGGGCTACATGCGCGAGGTGCCCTGCCCCACCTGCGGCGGCACGCGCCTCAAGCCGATCGTTCTCGCGGTCACCGTCATGGACAAGTCCATCGCCGACATCTCCGCGATGTCGATCAGCGACTGCGCCGAGTTCCTCCGCGGGCTCACCCTCAACGACCGCGACAAGAAGATCGCCGAGCGCGTCCTCAAGGAGGTCAACGAGCGGCTGCGCTTCCTCGTCGACGTCGGCCTGGACTACCTCTCCCTGAACCGCGCCGCGGGCACCCTCTCCGGCGGCGAGGCGCAGCGCATCCGGCTGGCCACCCAGATCGGCTCCGGCCTGGTGGGCGTGCTCTACGTCCTCGACGAGCCGTCGATCGGCCTGCACCAGCGCGACAACCACCGCCTGATCGAGACCCTGGTCCGGCTCCGCGACATGGGCAACACCCTCATCGTCGTCGAGCACGACGAGGACACGATCAAGGTCGCCGACTGGGTGGTCGACATCGGCCCGGGCGCCGGCGAGCACGGCGGCAAGGTCGTGCACAGCGGTCCGATGAAGGAGCTGCTGGACAACAAGGAGTCGATCACCGGCGCGTACCTGTCCCGGCAGCGGTCGATCGTGACGCCCGCCGTGCGCAGGCCCCTCGACCCGTCCCGCCGGCTCATCGTGCGCGGCGCCCGGGAGAACAACCTCCAGGACATCGACGTCGCGTTCCCGCTGGGCGTGCTCACCGCCGTCACCGGAGTCTCCGGCTCCGGAAAGTCCACGCTGGTCAACGACATCCTCTACACCCACCTGGCCCGCGAGCTGAACGGCGCCCGCAACGTCCCCGGCCGGCACACGCGAGTCGACGGCGACGACCTCGTGGACAAGGTCGTGCACGTCGACCAGTCGCCCATCGGCCGCACCCCCCGCTCCAACCCGGCCACGTACACCGGCGTCTTCGACCACGTCCGGCGGCTCTTCGCGGAGACCACGGAGGCGAAGGTGCGCGGCTACCAGCCGGGCCGCTTCTCCTTCAACGTGAAGGGCGGCCGCTGCGAGAACTGCTCCGGCGACGGCACCATCAAGATCGAGATGAACTTCCTCCCGGACGTGTACGTGCCCTGCGAGGTCTGCCACGGCGCGCGGTACAACCGCGAGACGCTGGAGGTGCACTACAAGGGCAAGTCGATCTCCGAGGTGCTCGACATGCCGATCGAGGAGGCGGTCGAGTTCTTCGAGGCGGTGCCCGCGATCGCCCGCCACCTGAGCACGCTCAACGACGTCGGCCTCGGCTACGTCCGCCTCGGCCAGCCCGCGCCCACCCTCTCCGGAGGCGAGGCCCAGCGGGTGAAGCTCGCCAGCGAGCTGCAGAAGCGCTCCACGGGCCGCACGGTCTACGTGCTCGACGAGCCGACGACCGGCCTGCACTTCGAGGACATCAGCAAGCTGCTCACGGTGCTGTCCGGCCTGGTCGACAAGGGCAACACGGTCATCGTCATCGAGCACAACCTCGACGTGATCAAGACCGCCGACTGGGTCGTGGACATGGGCCCCGAGGGCGGCAACGGCGGCGGCCTGGTGATCGCCGAGGGCACCCCGGAGGAGGTCGCGGGGGTCCCCGCCAGCCACACCGGCAAGTTCCTCCGCGACATCCTCGACCCGGAGCAGATCAGCGACGCCACGGCGCGCGTGAAGAAGACGACGGTGAAGAAGACGCCCGTGAAGCGGAACGGCACGGGAAGGCGGTCAACGGCCAAGCGCTAGCCATAGGGCGAGCCCCTCACCAGCCCCCGGCCTCCAACTCCGCCGCGAACGGCGGTTGGGCACCCGGCCGGGAGCAGGTGAGGGCGGCGGCGCGTGCCGCGTAACGGAGGATGTCGCGCCACGCGTCCTCGCCGAGCCCGGCCGCCGCGTCGACCGAGAGCGCGTCGTACGCGGCAAGGCGGTGCAGCAGCGCGGCGTTCACCGTGTCTCCCGCGCCGATGGTGTCCACGACCTCGACCCGCTCGCCCGGCACCGACACCTCCCCGGCGCGGGTCAGCACCGTCAGGCCGTCCTCGCCGCGGGTCACCACCACCGCCGCGGGGCCGGCCGCCAGCCACTGCGCGGGGGTGCCGCCCAGCCAGTCGCCGTCCTCCTGCGACAGCTTCAGCAGGGCCGTGTGCGGCAGCCAGGAGCGGAAACGGGCGCGGTAGGCGTCGGGGTCGGGGATCAGGACGGCGCGGATGTTCGGGTCCAGCGCCGTGAAGACACCGCGTGAGGCCGCACTGCGCAGCAGCCGTTCATAAGCGCTCGCACCCGGTTCGAGCACCAGCGAACAGGTACCGAAGGACACCGCCCGGGTGCCGTCCGGCAGCTCATCGGGCTCCGAGAAGAGCCGGTCCGCCGTGCCCTCCACGTAGAACGAGTACCGGGCGGACCCGTCCGTGCCGAGCGAGGCCACGGCCAGCGTCGTCGGCTCCGCGCCCCGCTGCACCCCGGCCACATCCACCCCGGCCACCCGCAGGCCGTCGAGCAGCGCCTCACCGAAGGCGTCGGACGACACCCGTGAGCAGAACGCGGCGGGGGAGCCGAGTCGGCCCAGCGCGATCGCCGTGTTGTAGGGGCCCCCGCCCAGCCGGGGCACCAGCGGGGCCAGCGGGCCGCCCGCCTCCTGCACCAGATCGATCAGGGCCTCACCTGCGACGACGATCACGATTCGGGTCCTTTCACGGGTTGCGCACACACGTCACGGGGATCAGGGCGGTCATGGGGATCGCGGCGGTCATGGGGGTCGTGCGGGCCATGCGGGTCATGGGGGCACGGAGCCGTGGGCGCCGGCTCCGCCGGCTCCGTTCGAGGGGCCTCCTCCGGGCACCCGCAGGACGTCCGGTGGATGACGGCGCACGGCAGCCGTACGGTGCGCGACGGCCGCTCAGGGGCCGCCAGCCGGTCCAGGAGCAGCCCCATGGCACGGGCGCCCAGCTCCCGGCTGGGCTGGCGCACCGCGGTCAGCCGCGGGGCGAAGAGATCGGCCCAGGAGAAGTCGTCGAAGCAGGCCAGAGCGATGTCGTCCGGCACCCTCAGCCCGCGGATCCGAAGGGCGCGCAGCGCACCGATGGTCATGGCGTTGTTCGCCGTGACCAGTGCGCTGGGCGCGGCCGCCGTCGACAGCAGCGCATGCGTCGCGCGCTCGGCGCCCTCCGCCTCCGAGTGCCCGTCGGCGATCAGCGCGGGGTCGGCCGGTAGCCCGGCACGCTCCAGGCCGGCGCGGTAGCCGGCGATCCGCTCGGCGCTGGTGCTCAGTCCCGGGAACCCCGCGACCAGCCCGATCCTGCGGTGGCCCAGGGCCGCGAGATGACCGGTGAGCCACGCGGTGGGCACCACGCCGTCCGCACACACCTGGTCGAAGCGGTGGCCGCCGCCCTCGCCGGGGACGGGGCGCTCGGCGGCCTCCGGTCGTCCGCCCCCGCCGGCGTCCGCCGCGGGTGCGGTCCCTGCGACGTCGCCGGAGACCATCCGATCCAGGAAGACGGTCGGCACCCGGTGCCGCGCCACGTACCCCACCAGCGCCGCCGGCCGCGCCGAGGGCGCCACGATCAGGCCGTCGACCCGGCGCTCGTGCAGCAGCTGCGCGACCGTGCGCTCGTGCACGGGATCGTCGTGCGGATCGGCGATGAGCAGTCCGTAGCCGTGCTCCAGGGCAGCGGCCTCCACGCCCTGGAGGATCTCCGTGAAGTACGGGTTGCTGATCGCGGAGACCGCCAGCCCGACGGACCGCGTCCGCGCGGTGACCAGGGAGCGGGCCAGGGCGTTGTGGGAGTAGCCGAGCTCCTCCACGGCCTCCAGGACCGCCCTGCGGGTGTCAGGCCGCACCGGCCTGGTGCGGTTCAGCACGTGCGACACGGTCGCCACGGAGACGCCCGCCCGGCGGGCCACGTCGACCATCGTCGCCATCGCCGTCCACCCCCTCCACCGTCCGTCCACCGCCCCGCGACGGCCGAACGTAGCGCATGGTGGACGGTCGCGTAAACGTTTACGTACCCCGGTCACCACCGCCCCGAGGAACCGCCCTGGAGACCGCCACCCGGTGAACCGCCCAGGTAGCCACCGCCCGGCGACCGCGCTGGAAGCCACCGTCCAAAAAGGGCCGGTCCTACTCCCAGTCCCACCCGATCCCCAGCAGCCCGCTCCGGGCCTGCGGTTCCACCAGGTGCGCGCAGCGGTGGGCGCTGCTGAGGGCGAGGTCCTGGTGGTCGCTGAGCGCCGCCGCGGCGGAGTGCCGGGCGAAGCGGCGGCAGCGCACCGGCAGCGCGCCCTCGGCGAAGCGCACCTGCAGCACGTACTGGCCGCTCGTGGCCCCGAAACCGCGGGAGTACTCGTGCGAGGGCCCCGCGGTGCCGTCCTCGAACGCGTAGCGGAACACATGGGTGTCGCCGTGCCGCAGGTGCGTGTCGAAGAGCAACTCGGCCACCAGGACCCCCGCTTCGCGACTCCACAGGACCCGCCCGGTGCGGCAGTTCTCCATGGCGCGCACCGCCATCCGCTCCGGGTCGCAGCCCGGGTCGCCGTGGTGCACGGCCACGTAGCGGTCGCGGCCGTGCTCCGTCGCGCGCACCACGAGCTGGGAGTCGCAGCAGCACAGTTCGCGCCGGGCGCCTATGTGGACGCGCTCGTGGTGACCCAGGGTGTGCAGCCCGCCGCCCGCCGGTGAGCCAAGCTCGGACAGCAGCCGCTCCACCGTTCCCGAGGCCGCCAGCCGGTCGCGGTACGAGCGGGCGGGGGAGCGCGGGGCGCCGCCGTCCTCAGGTGGGGGCTGGCTCAGCAGGCGGATCAGGGACTCCTCGGGGAGCCGGAGTATCTCCTCCAGCGCGCGCACCGCCTTCATGGACTCGTCGCGCTGCGGGCGCCGGGCACCCTGCTGCCAGTAACTCAGGCTCGTCACGCCGACGTTGACGCCGCGTCGGGCGAGATGATGCTGCACCCGCTGCAACGACAGGCCGCGGACGCTGATCGCGGCCCGCAGGGCGACGTGGAACGGGCCCGATCCCAGGGCCGCCGCCAGCTCCGCCGCGGCGGCGTCCGCGGTGTGTGTGCCGTTCCGCATGCAGGGGGCCTCTCTGTGCTGGTGGGCGCCACCAGGCCGGCACGGGCCCGCCGGCCTGAGGGGTGCTTGCACTATGAGCGTCCGATCAGGTCGCGTGGTCTGGCACCGCACCTCGCGGCGTTGCCGGAAAGCCCTGGTAGCTCCTCCCCCACTCTCGGCTTCGTTCGAGCGGGGGGACCCCCATCGAGGGCTCTCCGGCGCCTTGCGATGCTCCCCCACAGTCTGAAAGACGTGGGAGGGGGTACCTCCCACGTCTTTCAGACTGTGGGGGAGTGCCCCCAGCACCAGACCACGCGCCCTATCGGACGCTCATAGTGCAAGCACCCCTAAGGGGACCGTCCGGCCGGCCCGCGGGCTCGGCCCGAGCCGGTGGGAGCGGCGCTGTCCGTGGGGGTGCCGGCCCGGCCGGGTGGGCGCCCGGAAACGTGTCCGGGCGCCGCGCCACGGCCTCGGTCACCCCGCATTCAATCGTGTTGACCAAGGCGCGACAATGCCCCGGAACCTGGCCACCGCGTCCCGAAAGTCCCCCTCCGCGGACGCCGCGGGCCACCGCCCGGCGGGAGCGGGCCCGTCACGGGCCGCGGCGGCGACGCGTTGTCGGTGGGCGCCGTTAGGGTGTGAGGCATGGCTGACCCCTCCAGTTACCGCCCCAAGCCGGGACAGATCCCCGACTCGCCGGGGGTCTACAGGTTCCGCGACGAGCACCGCCGGGTGATCTACGTCGGCAAGGCGAAGAGCCTGCGCCAGCGTCTGGCGAGCTACTTCCAGGACCTGGCGGGCCTCCACCCGCGCACCCGCACGATGGTCACCACGGCCGCCTCCGTGGAGTGGACGGTCGTCGGCACCGAGGTCGAGGCCCTTCAGCTGGAGTACTCCTGGATCAAGGAGTACGACCCCCGGTTCAACGTCAAGTACCGCGACGACAAGAGCTATCCGTACCTGGCGGTCACGCTGAACGAGCAGTTCCCGCGCGTCCAGGTGATGCGCGGCCGCAAGCGCAAGGGCGTGCGCTACTTCGGCCCGTACGGCCACGCCTGGGCGATCCGGGACACGGTCGACCTCCTGTTGCGCGTCTTCCCGGTCCGCACCTGCTCCGCGGGCGTCTTCAAGAACGCCGCCCGCACCGGCCGCCCCTGCCTGCTGGGCTACATCGACAAGTGCTCGGCGCCCTGCGTGGAGCGCGTCTCGCCGGAGGAGCACAGGGAACTCGCCGAGGAGTTCTGCGACTTCATGGCCGGCCGCACGGGCACCTACCTGCGCCGCCTGGAGCGGCAGATGGCGGATGCCTCCGAGGCGATGGAGTACGAGCGAGCGGCCAAGCTGCGCGACGACATAGAGGCGCTCCGCAAGGCGATGGAGAAGAACGCGGTCGTCCTCGCCGACGCCACCGACGCCGACCTGATCGCGCTCGCCGAGGACGAGCTGGAGGCCGCCGTCCAGATCTTCCACGTCCGCGGCGGCCGGGTGCGCGGCCAGCGCGGCTGGGTGACCGACAAGGTCGAGGAGGTCACCACCTGCGACCTCGTGGAGTCCGCCGTCCAGCAGCTCTACGCCGAGGAGAGCGGGGACGCGGTCCCCAAGGAGGTGCTCGTCCCCGCGCTGCCCGAGCCCGCCGAGCCGGTGCAGGAGTGGCTCACCGGGCGCCGCGGCTCGCAGGTGTCGCTGCGGGTGCCGCAGCGCGGCGACAAGCGCGCCCTGATGGAGACGGTGCAGCGCAACGCCCAGCAGGCCCTCGTCCTGCACAAGACCAAGCGCGCCTCGGACCTCACCACCCGCTCGCGGGCCCTGGAGGAGATCGCCGCGGCCCTCGACCTGGACAGCGCGCCGCTGCGCGTCGAGTGCTACGACATCTCCCACCTCCAGGGCGACGACGTCGTGGCCTCCATGGTGGTCTTCGAGGACGGCCTCGCCCGCAAGAGCGAGTACCGCCGCTTCCAGATCAAGGGCTTCGCCGGCCAGGACGACGTCCGCTCGATGCACGAGGTGATCACCCGCCGCTTCAAGCGGTACCTCGCCGAGAAGGAGCGCACGGGCGAGTGGGCCGGCGAGGGCGCGAGCGAGAGCCCCTCTGAGGTCCCCGCGGCAGACCAGACGGCCGGCGGGCCGCCCGGTGGCCCCTCGGCCGAGCCCGGGACAAACGGAGCGGATCGGACCCCGTCGGACCGCCCGGACGGGCTCACCGACGAGGACGGCCGCCCCAAGCGGTTCGCCTACCCCCCGCAGCTGGTCGTCGTCGACGGCGGCCGGCCGCAGGTCGCGGCCGCGCAGAGCGCGCTTGACGAGCTGGGCATCGACGACGTCGCGGTCTGCGGCCTCGCCAAGCGGCTCGAAGAGGTGTGGGTGCCCGGCGAGGAGGACCCCGTGGTGCTCCCGCGCAGCAGCGAGGGGCTCTACCTTCTTCAGAGAGTGCGCGACGAGGCGCACCGCTTCGCGATCACCTACCAGCGCACCAAGCGGGCCAAGCGCTTCAGGTCTGGTCCGCTCGACGACGTGCCCGGCCTGGGCGAAGCGCGCAAACAGGCCCTGATCAAGCATTTCGGCTCCGTGAAGAGGCTGCGGTCCGCGACAATCGACCAGATCTGCGAGGTTCCGGGCGTGGGCCGCAAGACCGCTGAGACGATCGTCGGGGCCTTCGCGCAGGCGGCTCCCGCCGCCCCCGCCGTCAACACGGCGACCGGAGAGATCATTGAAGACGAGGAGCCCGTCTCCATGGGCACCACGAACGATCGACGGGGGCAAGAGTCATGAGTGATCACGAAGAGACCCGGGGACACGGCGGCACCCGGCCCGCCGAGGCCGACGACGACGGCACCCGGCCCGCCGAGGCCGACGACGGGCCCCGGCGCTCCGGCGCGGACGAGGCCGTCCGGACCGGCGACGAGCACGCCGCCGACCCCGCCCAGCAGGAGCACGGCACCGAGCCCGCGGGTGCCCCCGCCGCGGCCGAGGCGTCCGGGGAGACGGCGATCCCCGAGCTGGTGATCATCTCCGGGATGTCCGGCGCCGGCCGGTCCACCGCGGCCAAGTGCCTGGAGGACCTCGGCTGGTTCGTCGTCGACAACCTGCCGCCCGCGCTGATCCCCACCATGGTGGAGCTCGGCGCCCGCTCGCTGGGCAACGTCGCGAGGATCGCCGTCGTCGTCGACGTCCGAGGCCGCCGCTTCTTCGACAACCTCCGCGAGTCCATCGCGGACCTGGAGGCCCGGCACGTCACCCGGCGCATCGTCTTCCTGGAGTCCTCCGACGACGCCCTCGTGCGCCGCTTCGAGTCGGTGCGCCGCCCGCACCCCCTCCAGGGCGACGGCCGCATCACCGACGGCATCGCCGCCGAGCGGGAGCTGCTGCGCGAGCTGCGCGGCGACGCCGACCTGGTCATCGACACCTCCAGCCTCAACGTCCACGAGCTGCGCGCCAAGATGGACGCCCAGTTCGCCGGCGACGAGGAGCCGGAGCTGCGGGCCACCGTGATGTCGTTCGGCTTCAAGTACGGCCTGCCGGTCGACGCCGACCTGGTGGCCGACATGCGCTTCCTGCCCAACCCCCACTGGGTCCCCGAGCTGCGCCCCTACACCGGGCTCAACGAGGAGGTCGCCGCCTACGTCTTCAACCAGCCGGGTGCCAAGGAGTTCCTCGACCGCTACGCGGAGCTGCTCCAGCTGATCGCCGCCGGCTACCGCCGCGAGGGCAAGCGCTACGTCACCGTCGCGGTGGGCTGTACGGGCGGCAAGCACCGTTCCGTCGCCATGTCGGAGCGGCTCGCCGCCCGCCTCGCCGCCGAGGGCGTGGAGACCGTCGTCGTCCACCGGGACATGGGCCGCGAATGACCAAACGCTCACCCCGGCCGGGCAGACTCCGGCAGAGCGTGCTGCCCGCGCAGGGCGAGACCGCCCGTCCGGGCACGCGGATCGGCCGCGGCCTTCGCGGGCGGCGCAGTGCCCAGCCCAAGGTCGTCGCGCTCGGCGGCGGCATGGGACTGTCCGCATCGCTGGCCGCGCTCCGCCGGATCACCGGCGACCTCACCGCCGTCGTCACCGTCGCCGACGACGGCGGCTCCAGCGGGCGGCTCCGCGACGAGCTGGGCGTCCTGCCGCCGGGCGACCTGCGCAAGGCGCTGGCCGCGCTCTGCGGCGACGACGACTGGGGCCAGACCTGGGCCCGGGTCATCCAGCACCGCTTCCAGTCAGGCGGCGAGATGCACGGCCACGCGGTGGGCAACCTCCTCATCGTCGCCCTCTGGGAGCAGCTCGGAGACCACGTCCAGGCGCTCGACCTGGTCGGCAAGCTGCTCGGCGCGCACGGCCGGGTGCTGCCGATGTCCGCCGTCCCGCTGGAGCTGCGCGCCCTGGTGCGCGGCCACGACCCGGACCGCCCCGACGAGATGGGCACGGTGCACGGCCAGGCGACCGTCGCCCTCACCCCCGGCGAGGTGCAGACCGTCCACCTGGAGCCGCAGGACCCGCCGGCCGTCCCGGAGGCCGTGGCGGCGGTCATGGACGCCGACTGGGTCGTCCTCGGCCCCGGCTCCTGGTTCACCTCCGTGATCCCGCACCTCCTGGTGCCGGATCTGCTGGAAGCGCTGACCGAGACGAAGGCGCGCCGGGTGCTCTCTCTCAATCTCGCTCCGCAACCCGGAGAAACAGAGGGCTTCTCCCCGCAGCGTCATTTGGAGGTTTTGGGACGACACGCCCCTAAACTCGCCCTGGACGTGGTGCTGGCCGATGAGGCCGCCGTGCCCGACTGCGGCTCCCTCACCGAGGCGGCGCGCGGGTTCGGTGCCGCCGTCGAGCTGGCCCCCGTGGCCCGGCCCGACGGCAGCCCCAGGCACGATCCTGAGCTGTTGGCCGCCGCGTACGACCGTATTTTTCGGATGCATGGAAGGATCGGCCCATGGCGATGACGGCAGCGGTGAAGGACGAGATCTCCCGGCTCCCCGTCACCCGGACCTGCTGCAGAAAGGCAGAGGTCTCGTCGATCCTGCGGTTCGCCGGCGGGCTGCACCTGGTGAGCGGCCGGATCGTGATCGAGGCGGAGCTGGACACCGCGATGGCGGCGCGCCGGCTCAAACGGGACATCCTGGAGATCTTCGGGCACACCTCGGAGCTGATCGTGATGGCCCCCGGCGGCCTGCGCCGCGGCTCGCGCTACGTCGTACGGGTGGTTGCGGGCGGCGATCAGCTGGCACGGCAGACCGGCCTGGTGGACGGCCGCGGCCGCCCCATCCGGGGCCTGCCGCCGCAGGTGGTCTCGGGGGCGACCTGCGACGCCGAGGCCGCCTGGCGGGGCGCCTTCCTCGCGCACGGCTCGCTCACCGAGCCGGGCCGCTCCTCCTCGCTGGAGGTGACCTGCCCCGGCCCGGAGGCCGCCCTCGCGCTGGTCGGCGCGGCCCGGCGGCTCCAGATCGCCGCCAAGGCCCGCGAGGTGCGCGGCGTGGACCGCGTCGTCGTCCGCGACGGCGACGCCATCGGCGCACTGCTCACCCGGCTCGGCGCCCACGAGTCGGTGCTGGCCTGGGAGGAGCGCCGGATGCGCCGCGAGGTGCGCGCCACCGCCAACCGCCTGGCCAACTTCGACGACGCCAACCTCCGCCGCTCCGCCCGCGCCGCCGTCGCCGCCGGCGCCCGCGTGCAGCGCGCCCTGGAGATCCTCGCCGACGAGGTCCCGGAGCACCTCGCGGCCGCCGGACGCCTGCGCATGGAGCACAAGCAGGCCTCCCTGGAGGAGCTCGGCGCCCTCGCCGACCCGCCGCTCACCAAGGACGCCGTCGCGGGCCGCATCCGCCGCCTGCTCGCCATGGCCGACAAGCGCGCCCAGGACCTCGGCATCCCCGGCACCGAGTCCAGCCTCACCGAGGAGATGGCGGAGAACATGGCGGGCTGAGCCGCCTTCCGGGGTGACCTGGCCCGCTGAGGAGCCCCGGGGCCCGTTTCGGGGCTGGCCGGAGGTGTAGGGCACCCCGGCCTGCCAAGGGGCGCGGGGACGGGGATACCTCCCGCGCCCTCAAGGCAGTGGGGGAGCGAGCACCCCGACGACGCCGTCAGGTCTGGGGGTACCTCCCACGCCCTTCACGCAGTGGGGAACGTCCTGAGGGGGCAGTCTCTGTCGCTCCGGGCCACCGGCCGGTGCAACCGCGCCGGCGATCGGCGACGGGGCCGTCAGGTCGCCGCCCTCCCGAAGGGGTCCTTTCTGTCGCTTCGGAGCCCCCTGGTAGGGGGCGTGCGCCCCTGTTCCGCGCGCCCTCTGTCCGGGTGACCATCGACGCCGGCTACCCCCGCCCTACCGGGCGGCCCGCCCGGATCAGAGGCCTGTTCGATGTCACTGAGGAGCCACCGGAGAGGTAGGGTCGTAGGCGGTCGGGGACATCCCATACAACTCGCCGGCGTCGAAACACCCCGGCGTACCAACGAGGAGATCGGTTCGTGACGATCCGCGTAGGCATCAACGGCTTTGGCCGCATCGGTCGTAACTACTTCCGCGCGCTGCTGGAGCAGGGTGCAGACATCGAGATCGTGGCTGTCAACGACCTGGGTGACACCGCGACCACCGCTCACCTGCTGAAGTACGACACCATCCTCGGCCGCCTCAAGGCCGAGGTGTCGAACACCGCCGACACCATCACGGTCGACGGCAAGACGATCAAGGTGCTCTCCGAGCGCAACCCCGCCGACATCCCGTGGCGCGAGCTGGGCGTCGACCTGGTCATCGAGTCCACCGGCATCTTCACCAAGCGCGACGACGCCGCCAAGCACCTCGCGGGCGGCGCCAAGAAGGTCCTCATCTCGGCCCCGGCCAAGGAGGAGGACATCACCATCGTCATGGGTGTCAACCAGGACCAGTACGACCCGGCGAAGCACCACGTCATCTCCAACGCCTCCTGCACCACCAACTGCGTGGCGCCGCTGGCCAAGGTCCTCGACGAGAACTTCGGCATCGTCAAGGGCCTGATGACGACGGTGCACGCCTACACGAACGACCAGCGCATCCTGGACTTCCCGCACAAGGACCTGCGCCGCGCCCGCGCCGCAGCGGAGAACATCATCCCGACGACGACCGGCGCCGCGAAGGCCACCGCCCTGGTGCTCCCGCAGCTCAAGGGCAAGCTGGACGGTCTGGCCATGCGCGTCCCGGTGCCGACCGGCTCGGTCACCGACCTGGTCGTCACCCTGGAGCGCGAGGTCACCAAGGACGAGATCAACGCCGCCTTCCAGAAGGCGGCGCAGGGCGACCTCAAGGGCCTGCTGGAGTACACCGCCGACCCGATCGTCTCCTCGGACATCGTCAGCTCCCCGGCCTCCTGCACCTTCGACTCGCTGCTGACCATGGCCGAGGGCACCCAGGCCAAGGTCATCGGCTGGTACGACAACGAGTGGGGCTACTCCAACCGCCTCGTGGACCTCACGGTCTTCGTCGGCAGCCAGCTCTGACCCGTATCCGGTGCGGCAGGCACCTCGACGTGTAGGACAGGGTCCGGGCGCGCCGGCATCGCGCCGCCCGGGCCCTGTCACATGTGCGGGGTGCGCTCCGTGTGCAGCCGCGGATGCAGCGCACGCCCAGAGCCCTTCCTAGGAGTCCACTCATGAAGACGATCGACGAACTGCTCGCCGAGGGGGTCGACGGCAAGCGGGTATTCGTCCGCGCCGACCTCAACGTCCCGCTCTCCGGCGCCACCATCACCGACGACGGCCGCATCCGGGCCGTCCTGCCCACCGTCAAGGCGCTGGCCGAGGCCGGCGCCAAGGTGGTCGTCGCCTCCCACCTCGGCCGCCCCAAGGGGGCGTCCGACCCGGCGTTCTCGCTGCTGCCCGCCGCGGAGCGGCTCGGTGAACTGCTCGGCGCGCCCGTCGCGTTCGCGCAGGACACCATCGGCCCCGCAGCCCACGACGCGGTGGACGGGCTCCAGCCCGGCCAGGTCGCCGTGATCGAGAACCTCCGCTTCAACCCCGGAGAGACCAGCAAGGACGACACCGAGCGCGGCGAGTTCGCCGACCGGCTGGCGGCCCTCGCCGACGTCTACGTGGGCGACGGCTTCGGCGCCGTCCACCGGGGGCACGCCTCCGTCTTCGACCTGCCGGCGCGGCTGCCGCACTACGCGGGCTATCTCATCGCCACCGAGGTGGGCGTCCTGAAGCGGCTCACGGAGGACGTCAAGCGGCCGTACGCCGTCGTCCTCGGCGGTGCCAAGGTCTCCGACAAGCTCGGCGTCATCGACCACCTGCTGGAGAAGGCCGACCGCATCCTCGTCGGCGGTGGCATGGTGTTCACCTTCCTGAAGGCCAAGGGGTACGAGATCGGCGCCTCGCTGCTTCAGGAGGACCAGATCCCGGTCGTCCAGGACTACCTGCGGCGCGCCGAGGAGCGGGGTGTGGAGTTCGTGCTGCCCGTCGACGTCGTGGCGGCGGCCGAGTTCCCCGACCTGAAGACGAAGGCCCCGGCGAACCCGGGCACCTTCGCAGCCGACGCCATCCCGTCCGACCGGATCGGCCTGGACATCGGCCCGGAGAGCGGCAAGCTCTACGCCGCCAAGCTCGCCGACGCGGCGACCGTCTTCTGGAACGGTCCCATGGGCGTCTTCGAGCACCCTGACTTCGCCGAGGGCACCAAGGCGGTCGCCCAGGCCCTCATCGAGTCCTCGGCCTTCACGGTGGTCGGCGGCGGAGACTCCGCCGCGGCCGTCCGCATCCTGGGATTCGACGAGAACGCATTCGGCCATATTTCGACCGGCGGCGGCGCGTCCCTCGAGTACCTCGAGGGCAAGACGCTCCCCGGCCTCGCCGCACTGGAGAACTGACACCCCCTATGACGAACAACACCCGTACGCCCCTCATGGCCGGCAACTGGAAGATGAACCTCAACCACCTTGAGGCCATCGCACACGTCCAGAAGCTCGCCTTCGCCCTTGCCGACAAGGACTACGACGCCGTCGAGGTCGCCGTCCTGCCGCCGTTCACCGACCTGCGCTCGGTGCAGACGCTGGTCGACGGCGACAAGCTCAGGATCAAGTACGGCGCCCAGGACCTCTGCGCGCACGACTCCGGTGCCTACACCGGCGAGATCTCCGGCCCGATGCTGTCCAAGCTGAAGTGCACCTTCGTGGTCGTCGGTCACTCCGAGCGCCGCCAGTACCACGCAGAGTCCGACGAGCTCTGCAACGCCAAGGTGAAGGCGGCCTTCCGGCACGGGCTCACCCCGATCCTGTGCGTCGGCGAGGCCCTGGACGTCCGCAAGGCAGGCCAGCAGGTCTCCTTCACGCTGGGCCAGCTCGACGCGGGCCTCAAGGACATCCCGGCCGAGCAGGCGGAGTCCCTGGTCATCGCCTACGAGCCGGTCTGGGCGATCGGCACCGGCGAGGTGGCCACCCCCGAGGACGCCCAGGAGGTCTGCGGCGCCATCCGGGGGCGGCTGGCCGAGCTGTACTCACAGGACGTGGCCGATCAGATCCGCATCCAGTACGGCGGCTCCGTGAAGTCGGGGAACGTCGCCGCGATCATGGCCCAGGCCGATGTGGACGGGGCCCTGGTCGGGGGCGCGTCGCTGGACGCGGAGGAGTTCGTCAAGATCGTCCGCTTCCGTGACCAGTAGTATCCGTCCGTGATCGGTACCACTGCGGGCCCCGTCCGGCAGTGAGTATGCGCGGACACCGATCCGTCGTACCCTTGCGTGGGGCCGACCAGGCAGTGTGCGTCAGAGGTGCTGCCGGGCCGGCCCCCGTCTCTCATCCGTTACCGAGGAAGTTGGTCCAGCCGTGGTTCTGGGGTTCTCGATCGCCCTGATCATCTTCAGCCTGCTGCTGATCTTGCTGGTGCTGATGCACAAGGGGAAGGGCGGCGGCCTCTCCGACATGTTCGGTGGCGGCATGCAGTCGTCCGTCGGCGGTTCGTCGGTGGCCGAGCGCAACCTCGACCGCATCACCGTGGTGCTCGGTCTGCTGTGGACCGCGTGCATCGTGGTTCTCGGCATCCTGATGTAGCCCCCGGCACCCGCCTCGGCACACAGCGCACGTATCGTAGCCGTGTCCTCGTGTCAGGTACGCGTTGGCGAGAGCGGCCTATCATGAGGCTTGCGTCTCGGGACTGGGTAACTCCACTCACTGGACGCGCGTTGGGCCTTACGTAGACTAAAGGGCCCGCAGTGGAGCGGACCGCCGACTCGCTCCGCGGCACCATTACGCAGGGAGTTACGACCGTGGCAAGTGGCAACGCGATCCGTGGAAGCCGGGTCGGGGCGGGGCCGATGGGCGAGGCCGAGCGTGGCGAGTCCGCGCCGCGGCTGCGCGTCTCCTTCTGGTGCTCTAACGGGCACGAGACCCAGCCGAGTTTCGCGAGTGACGCGCAGGTCCCGGACACGTGGGACTGTCCACGGTGCGGCTTTCCGGCCGGGCAGGACCGCGACAACCCGCCGGACCCGCCCCGCACCGAGCCGTACAAGACACACCTCGCCTACGTGCGGGAGCGGCGCAGCGACGCCGACGGTGAGGCCATCCTCGCGGAGGCGCTCGCCAAACTCCGAGGCGAGATCTAGAAGAACCTGAGGTCCGTCGGGGCGCCCTTGCCCCCACGGACCTCGCGCGTCTTCCACGAAACGCGCCCACCCCTCCGAGCACCCCCGGTCCCCGAGGCGTGCCCGGGGCTCTGACGCGCCCCACACGCACCGCAGAGCCGCCCGGCCCGGGTTTGTGGTGCCGCGCGGCTTCGGGACTGCGTGGTCGTTTGTGCCTCGCGGTACTCGTTTTCTGCCTCGCGCCCGGTGATCGATCGTGTCACCGGGCGCCCCCGCCTCAGCGCAACCCGGCCGTGAGCCCCCCGCCGTGCAGGGCGTGGGGCTCACGGACCGGAGATCGGGGGAGGGGGGATCAGCAGGCGCCGAGGTCCTGCCAGACGCCCCACTCGCCCGTGGTGCCCGGCTCCTCGCCGGTGGTCCACCACTTGGCCTTCCAGTTGTGGCCGTCGTGCGAGACCTGGTCGCCGCCGACGTAGATCGCGCCCGAGTCCCAGGGCTGCGCGGTGCACCCCGAGCCGGTGCCGCCGGTGACCTTCAGGGTGTACGTCGCGGTGTGGCCGGCCTTGTCGCCCGTGCCGGTGACCGTGAGCGTGTAGGTGCCCGAAGCTGCGGCCGTGGTCGTGTTGACGGTGAGCGTGGTGGAGCCGCCGGCCGTCACGGAGGTCGGGTTGAGGGAGGCGGTGACGCCGGGGGGCGCGCCGCTGACCGACAGCCTGACGCTCTGCGCCGATCCCGCCGTCACCGCGGTGTTCACCTTGGCGGTGGCCGAGCCGCCCGCGGCCACCGTCGCGGAGGCGGGGGTGAGGCTCAGGGAGAAGTCGTTGCTCGGCGGCGTCGTGGTGCCGCCGGTGAACGGCTCGAAGACGTGCGAGAAGTCCCAGGTGCCCTGCTCGATACCGGAGCAGCCGTCCGCGGCGCCACCGCCGGGGCAGCTCCCGTTGTCGCGTTGCAGCGCCCAGAAGGAGAGGGTGTCGATGCCCTTGGAGACCGCCCAGTCGTAGACCTGCCTGGCTCCCGCGACGGTGAGGGTCTCGGCCGTGCCGTAGTCGTCGACGCCCGGCATCTCCGTGACGCCGACCATGCCCCACAGATCGGCGTCCGCCTTGCCCGGGTAGAGGTTCGCGAGCTGGTCGTGCAGCCCCTGGGCCGCCGTCTGCGTGTCCCTGGCCATGTCGTGCGGGTCGGCGCCGTCGTAGTAGTCGAACGTCATGATGTTCGCGACGTCGAAGCGCGTGCCGTTCTGCACGGCGTTGCGCAGTACCGCGAGGCCGTCGGGGGCGAGCCCCGAGGTGGTCGTCGGCAGGGTGTAGGAGATCTGGAGCGTCCGGCCGTTCGCGGCAGCCCAGTCCTCGACCTGCTTGATCGCCTTGTTCCGCCGGTCGATCCCCGCGGTGTTGCCGAGCGAGTCGACCTCGATGTCCATGTCGAGCCGCGCGATGTCGTAGGTCGTGACGACCTTCTCGTAGGCGGCGGCGATCTTGCTGACGTCGGTGCAGCTGTCGGCCATCTCGGTGCCCGTGGTGTCCGCGGTGTACCCGCCGAACGAGGGGATGACGTCGCCGCCGGCGGCCTGGATGGTCCTGATGTCGGCGCCGAAGGTGCTCTGGGCGATCGGTGAGCCGCTGTCACCGTTCCAGTACGGGGTGCAGGACCCGGGTGACTGCGTCTGGATGAACGCCATGGTCAGGTGCTTGGCACCGGACTGCGCGCTGAGCGCGGCCGGGCTCTCGCCGGTCCACGCCTCGAAGTAGGGGGCGAAGACATGGGAGGGCAGAGGCGTGGCGGCCTCGGCGGGGCCCGCGCCCAGCGCGGACAGGCCCGCACCGGCCAGGGCGACCGCGGCCGCCGTGAGCAGGGCTCTGAGCGAGCGGATACGTCTCATGGGTGTCCTTGGTGGGAGGTGACGGGAGCCGTCGGCTCCGTCGCGGCATGAAGGGACGAACAACGGAGTAGCCCCCGCTCTGACGCCGCGTCAATGGGCCGCACCAAATCAGGACTAGACCAATTCCGTGCTCCGGGTCTCAGGAAACCCCGCAGGCAGCGCGTCCGCGCGGGTCAGACCCCGGGTGTGGACCGGCGAGGTGCCCGTGCCACGCCGCGCACCGATTGCCACACCTGCGACACCTATAGTGTTTTGGCCTGGAGACAGCCGACAGACGGCGGGAGACGGCCGGCTGCAGGGTCTCGGACGGGCGGAGCAAGGTTACGTACGGCTGGTACGAGAGAAGGCTGAAGTCCCACATGAACGCTGATAGCCGAGCCAGGCTGAACCAGCTGCCCCAGTGGACGGCTCTGGGCAAGCACCTGGAGGAGCTGGGGGAGGTGCGGCTGCGCGAGCTGTTCGACGCGGACCCCGACCGCGCCACCCGGTACACCCTCCAGGTCGGCGATCTGCACATCGACTACTCCAAGCACCTTGTGACCGACGAGACCCTCCGGCTGCTGCGGGAGCTCGCCGCCGCCACCGACGTGGCCGGCCTGCGCGACGCCATGTTCCGCGGCGAGAAGATCAACACCACCGAGGACCGCGCCGTCCTGCACCTCGCACTGCGCGCGCCGAGCGACACCGTCATCGAGGTCGACGGGGAGAACGTCGTCCCCAAGGTGCACGCCGTGCTCGACAAGATGACGGACTTCGCCGACCGGATCCGCTCCGGCGCCTGGACCGGGCACACCGGAAAGCGCATCAAGAACGTCGTCAACATCGGCATCGGCGGCTCCGACCTCGGCCCCGCCATGGCCTACGAGGCGCTGCGGACCTTCGCCGACCGCGACCTGACGGTCCGTTTCGTCTCCAACGTCGACGGCGCCGACCTGCACGAGGCGGTGCGCGACCTGGACGCCGCCGAGACGCTGTTCATCATCGCCTCGAAGACGTTCACCACCATCGAGACGGTCACCAACGCCACCTCGGCCCGCCAGTGGCTGCTGTCCGAGCTGGGCGCCGGCCAGGAGGCCGTCGCCAAGCACTTCGTGGCGCTGTCGACCAACGCCGGCAAGGTCTCCGAGTTCGGCATCGACACGGAGAACATGTTCGAGTTCTGGGACTGGGTCGGCGGCCGCTACTCGTACGACTCGGCCATCGGCCTCTCCCTGATGGTCGCCATCGGCCCCGATCGCTTCCGGGAGATGCTGGACGGCTTCCACCTGGTCGACCGGCACTTCCACGCCGCCCCGCCCGAGCACAACGCCCCCTTCCTGCTGGGCCTGCTGGGCATCTGGTACGGCAACTTCCACGACGCGCAGTCCCACGCGGTACTGCCGTACTCGCACTACCTGTCCAAGTTCACGGCGTACCTCCAGCAGCTCGACATGGAGTCGAACGGCAAGCACGTGGACCGCGACGGCAACGACGTGGACTGGGGGACCGGGCCCGTCGTCTGGGGCACGCCCGGCACCAACGGCCAGCACGCCTACTACCAGCTCATCCACCAGGGCACCAAGCTGATCCCCGCCGACTTCATCGGCTTCGCCCAGCCCGTGCCCGAGCTGTCGCCCGAGTTCGCCGCACAGCACGACCTGCTGATGGCCAACTTCTTCGCCCAGACCCAGGCCCTGGCCTTCGGCAAGAGCCCGGAGGAGGTGCGCGCCGAGGGCGTCGCCGAGGAGCTGGTGCCGCACAAGACCTTCAAGGGGAACCGGCCCACCACGACCATCCTCGCGAAGGAACTGACCCCCTCGGTCCTCGGCCAGCTCATCGCGCTCTACGAGCACAAGGTGTTCGTCCAGGGTGCGGTCTGGAACATCGACTCGTTCGACCAGTGGGGCGTGGAACTGGGCAAGGTCCTCGCCAAGCGGGTGGAGCCGGCCCTCACGGAGGGCGCCGAGGTGCCGGGCCTGGACCCGTCCACCAAGGCCCTGGTCGGCAAGTACCGGGAGCTGCGCGGGCGCTGAGCCCGGCGGTACCGCCACGCACGCACGACGGCCCGGAGCGCATCGCCGCTCCGGGCCGTCGTGACGTGCGGCGGACGCCGCGTGCGAGGTGCCGCCGGTGCGTCAGCTCACCGGGTCGGAGATGCCGGTGATGACGCCCTCGACGTTGCTGTAGCGCACCTCGACCGTGCTGGTGCCGCTGCCCCACTGCAGGTCGACGTGGAGGTAGACGGTGCCGGCGGCGGTCTCCTCGTAGACGGCCGTGGCGCTGTCGGGCACGTTCTGCGCGTGCAGGATGCCGTTCGCGTGGTTGGCCTCCTGCCAGCTCTCGACGTCCGCCTGCGCCCTGCTGGAGAGGTACTCGGCGACCAGCTTGTCGGCCGTCGTGAAGTCCTCGCTGCGTACGGCGTCGATGTACGCGTTGTAGAACGTGTCGACGCGCTGCACGGCGCCCACCGTCGCGGTGTGGGCCGCGGCCACGCTGGTCGGCGCCTGGTGCGCGCCGGCGCCGGCGGCCAGCGCGGGCGTGGCGACGGCGAGCGGCAGCGCGGCGGCCGTGATGCCGACCGTGAGTGCGGTCCGGCGGATTATGCGGTTCCTGAACATGAAGTGTGTCTCCGTACCCCGTTTACCAAAGCGATCAGCCCCTTTTCGGTGGCTGATTGAAAAACTATCACGCCGGAACAGCGAAAACCGCCGCCACTCTGCCACAAATTCATGGTGAATGCTGCGACTTGGAAATACTTCCTTCTCCCGCACAACCCTTATGCCGCGTCGCTTGTCTATGTGATTCCGGGTCAGCCGCCGTCCGTCACTTCCGTCCCTTCCACCCCTCCGACCTGCTCGTTATCCGTCGAAGAGGTGCCCCTCGCGACCCGGGAGCAGCCGGACACCACGCCGACCTGGCGGGCCGAGCGGGCGGCAAGGCGGCCGGAGTATCACACCGACCTTGTTTATCGGGGTCGCGTTCGCGTGCCATCGGGACCGCGTTCGCGCGCCAATTGACGTCAGCGGTGATCTCTGTGAATTCTCCGCGGGTGTGGCCGCTGAAACTGCTTTTGCGACGCCGGAGTTGTGCAGCGCACGGCTGAGGGGCGGTGGCGCCGCGCGCCACCGCCCCTCAGCGCTCGCGGCCGAAGCTGTCCTTCACCGCCTCACGCGGATGCCGGCGGATACAGGCTCCGCGGCAGCCGGCCCGCAGCCGCCCGGTCCAGCAGCCACAGCGTGCGCGACCTGCCGTACGCGCCCGCGGCGGGCGCCTGCACCTCGCCCGCCCCGGACAGCGCGATCTCCGCCGCCCGTGCCTTGTCCTCGCCCGCCGCCAGCAGCCAGACCTCACGGGCCGCGCGGATCGCGGGGAGGGTCAGGGAGATACGGGTGGGCGGGGGCTTGGGCGCGCCGTGCACGCCGACCACCGTGCGCTCCGTCTCGCGGACCGCGGGAAGCTCGGGGAACAGCGACGCCACATGCGTGTCGGGACCGACGCCCAGCATCAGCACGTCGAAACCGGGCACCGGGCCGTGGTCCTCGGGGCCGGCCGCGGCGGCCAGCTCCTCGGCGTAGGCCGCGGCCGCCGCGTCGGCGTCCTTGCCGTACGGGCCGTCCGAGACCGGCATCGCGTGCACCCGCGCCGGGTCCAGCGGCACCGAGTCGAGCAGGGCCTGGCGGGCCTGCGTGACGTTGCGCTCCGGGTCGCCCTCCGGCAGGAACCGCTCGTCGCCCCACCACAGGTCGAGGCGGGCCCAGTCCACCGCGTCCCGGGCGGGCGCGGCGGCGAGCGCGGCCAGCAGGCCGTTGCCGTTGCGCCCGCCCGTGAGCACGACCGAGGCCGTGCCGCGGGCGGACTGGGCGTCCACGATCCTGGTGATGAGCCGGGCCGCCGCGGCCTGGGCCATCAGCTCCTTGTCACGGTGGACGACGAGCTGCGGTGCCGTGCTCACTTGGCCGGCGCCTTCTTGGCCTCGGCCTTGGCCGAGGTCTTCTTCGCCGGACCCTTGGCCGGCTCCTCCGCCCGCGCCACGGGCTCCGAGGAGCCCTCCGAGGACGCCGACGCCCGCCTACCGGGGTTGCCGCCCTCAGAGGCGTCCTCGGGCTCGGTGAGCCGGTCCACGCCGTACCGCAGCGCGGACGCGTAGATGTCGTCGGGGTCGAGCCTGCGCAGCTCCTCCGCGATCAGCTCCGACGTCTCACGCCGCTGGAGCGCCACCGCGCGGTCCGGCTGGCCCTGGATGGACAGGCTCGCCAGCGAGCCGTTGGCGCGGTGCAGGACGATGGGGCCGCTGGTGGTCTCCATCCGGACACCGGTCAGCCCGGGCCCCGTGGACAGCGCCCGCCGCACCGGCACGTCCAGGCGGTCCGCCAGCCACATCGCCAGCAGCTCCACGCTCGGGTTGAACTCCTCGCCGTCCACCTCCGCGCTGGTGACCCGGCACGTGACCTGGTCGAGGGCGGCGGCCAGCATCGAGCGCCAGGGCGTGATGCGGGTCCACGCCAGGTCCGTGTCGCCCGGGGTGTAGGCCTCGGCCCTGGCGCCCAGCTCCTCCAGCGGAGCCTCGGCGGCGTAGGTGTCCGTGACCCTGCGCTGGGCCAGCGCGCCGAGCGGGTCCTTCGCGGGGTCGAGCGGGGCGTTCACCGGCCACCAGACGACCACGGGGGCGTCCGGCAGCAGCAGCGGCAGCACCACCGACTGGGCGTGGTTGACCACCTCGCCGTACAGCCGCAGCACGACCGTCTCGCCGGTGCCCGCGTCCGCGCCCACCCGGACCTCCGCGTCCAGGCGGGAGTTCGTGCGGTCACGGGGCGAGCGGGAGACGCGCTTGACGACGACGAGCGTGCGGGACGGGTGCTCATGGGACGCCTCGCTCGCCGCCTTCAGCGAGTCGTAGGCGTTCTCCTCGTCGGTGACGATGACCAGGGTGAGCACCATGCCGACGGCCGGACTGCCGATCGCGCGGCGGCCCCGCACCAGGGCTTTGTTGATGTCGCTGGCCGTGGTGTTCGTCAGGTCGATGTTCATGGCCGACGCCAGCTCCGTCCGTCTCGTTCGAGCATTTCGTCCGCCTCGACGGGTCCCCAGGTGCCCGCGGGATACTGCGGCGGCTTGCCGTTCTTCGCCCAGTACCGCTCGACCGGGTCGAGGATCCTCCAGGAGAGCTCGACCTCCTCGGTGCGCGGGAAGAGGTTGGCGTCGCCGAGCAGGACGTCCAGGATGAGCCGCTCGTACGCCTCGGGGCTGGACTCGGTGAAGGACTCGCCGTAGGCGAAGTCCATCGACACGTCCCGCACCTCCATCGAGGTGCCCGGCACCTTCGAGCCGAACCTCATCGTCACGCCCTCGTCCGGCTGCACCCGGATGACCAGGGCGTTCTGGGTCAGCTCCTCCGTCGCGGTGTGGTCGAAGGGGGAGTGCGGGGCGCGCTGGAAGACCACCGCGATCTCGGTGACGCGCCGGCCCAGGCGCTTGCCGGTGCGCAGGTAGAACGGCACGCCCGCCCAGCGGCGGTTGTCGATGGCCAGCTTGACCGCGGCGTAGGTGTCGGTGCTGGAGTGCGGGTCGATGCCCTCCTCCTGCAGGTAGCCGATCACCTTCTCGCCGCCCTGCCAGCCGGCCGCGTACTGCGCCAGCACCGTGTCCTTGCCGAGCTCCTTGGGGAGCCGCACGGCGCCGAGGACCTTGGTCTTCTCGGCGGCCAGCGCCTGCGCGTCGAAGGAGGCGGGCTCCTCCATGGCGGTCAGCGCCAGCAGCTGGAGCAGGTGGTTCTGGATGACGTCGCGTGCGGCGCCGATCCCGTCGTAGTAACCGGCGCGGCCACCGATGCCGATGTCCTCGGCCATGGTGATCTGCACGTGGTCGACGTAGCTGCGGTTCCAGATCGGCTCGAAGAGCGTGTTGGCGAAGCGGAGCGCCAGGATGTTCTGGACGGTCTCCTTGCCGAGGTAGTGGTCGATGCGGAAGACCTGGTCGGGCGCGAAGACCTCGTGCACGATGGCGTTCAGGTCCTGCGCCGAGGTCAGGTCGTGCCCGAAGGGCTTCTCGATGACGGCCCGCCGCCACGATCCGTCCGCCTGGTCGGCGAGGCCGTGCTTCTTCAGCTGCTGCACGACCTTGGGGAAGAACTTCGGCGGGACCGAGAGGTAGAAGGCGAAGTTGCCGCCGGTGCCCTGGGCCTCGTCGAGCTCCTTGATGGTGTCGCGCAGCTGCTCGAAGGCGGCGTCGTCGTCGAACGTGCCCTGGACGAAGCGCATGCCCTGGCTGAGCTGCTGCCAGACCTCCTCGCGGAACGGCGTGCGGGAGTGCTCCTTGACCGCGTCGTGGACCTCCTGGGCGAAGTCCTCGTGCTGCCACTCGCGGCGCGCGAAGCCCACCAGGGAGAAGCCCGGGGGCAGCAGGCCGCGGTTGGCGAGGTCGTACACGGCCGGCATCAGCTTCTTGCGGGACAGGTCGCCCGTGACCCCGAAGATCACCAGGCCGGACGGCCCCGCGATGCGCGGGAGCCGCCGGTCGGCAGGGTCACGGAGCGGGTTCGCCCCGGTGACCTGGGTGTCGGTAGCGCTGGACACCGTGCTCAGCCCTCCGCGGGGGTGAGGCGCTTCAGCTCCGCCTCCGTGGACTTGAGGAGGTCGGTCCAGGACGCGGCGAACTTCTCGACGCCCTCGTCCTCCAGGACCTTGACCACGTCGTCGTACGAGATGCCCAGATTCTCGATGGCGTCGAGGTCCGCCCGGGCCTGCTCGTAGGAGCCGGCCACGGCGTTGCCGTTGATGTCGTCGCCGTGGTGCGCGACGGCGTCCAGGGTGGGCTCCGGCATGGTGTTCACCGTGCCGGGCGCGATCAGTCCGGCCACGTACAGCGTGTCCGGGTAGTCCGGGTTCTTCACGCCGGTGGAGGCCCACAGCGGACGCTGGCGGTTGGCGCCGACCCGCTCCAGGACGGACCAGCGGTCCGAGCCGAAGGCCTCCTCGTAGGCCTGGTAGGCCAGCCGGGCGTTGGCGACGGCGGCCTTGCCGCGCAGCGCCTTGGCGTCGTCGGTGCCGAGCTTCTCCAGGCGCTTGTCGACCTCGGTGTCCACGCGGGACACGAAGAACGACGCCACGGAGCGGATCTTGGACAGGTCGAGCCCGGCGGCGTTCGCCTTCTCCAGGCCCGCCATGAAGGCGTCCATCACCGCGCGGTAGCGGTCCAGCGAGAAGATCAGCGTGACGTTGACGCTGATGCCGCGGCCGATGGTCTCGGTGATCGCCGGCAGGCCCGCCTCGGTCGCCGGGATCTTGATGAAGGTGTTCGGCCGGTCCACCAGCCAGGCCAGCTGCTTGGCCTCGGCGATGGTCGCGGGGGTGTTGTGCGCGAGCCGCGGGTCGACCTCGATCGACACCCGGCCGTCCTGACCGCCGGTGGCGTCGAAGACCGGCCGCAGGATGTCCGCGGCGTCCCGGACGTCCGCGGTGGTGATCATCCGGACGGCCTCCTCGACGGTGACCCGCCGTACGGCGAGGTCGGCGAGCTGCTGCTCGTACCCGTCACCGGAGGAGATCGCCTTCTGGAAGATCGTCGGGTTCGTGGTGACGCCCACGACATGCTGCTGGTCGATCAGCTCGGCGAGGTTGCCGGACGTGATGCGCTGGCGCGACAGGTCGTCCAGCCAGATCGCCACGCCTTCGTCGGAGAGGCGCTTGAGTGCGTCTGTCATGGAATCTGCATCTCCTGGTCTGAGATTTCTTCGATATCTCGGGTTACACCAGCGTCAGCGCTGGGCGGCGGCAAGGGATTCCCGTGCCGCGGTGGCTACCGCCTCGGCCGTGAATCCGTACTCGCGGAACAGCGTCTTCGCGTCCGCGGAGGCGCCGAAGTGCTCCAGCGAGACGATCCGGCCCGCGTCGCCGACGTAGCGGTACCACGTCCACGCGGTGCCCGCCTCGACGGCCACCCTTGCCTTCACCGACGGGGGCAGTACCCGATCCCGGTACCCCTGGTCCTGCTCCTCGAACCACTCGACGCAGGGCATCGAGACGACCCGGGTCGGCACGCCCGCGGCCTGCAGCTCCTCGCGGGCCGCCACGGCGACCTGGACCTCGGAACCGGTGGCGATCAGCACCACCTGGGGGGCGCCGCCGTCGGCGTCCAGCAGCACGTAGCCGCCGCGCACCGTGTCCTCGTTCGGCTCGTACACCGGCACGCCCTGGCGGGTCAGCGCCAGGCCGTGCGGGGCGCCCTTGCCGAACACCTTGGTGTACCGGCGCAGGATCTCGCGCCAGGCGATCGCGGTCTCGTTGGCGTCGGCGGGCCGGACGACGTTGAGGCCGGGGATGGCGCGCAGCGCCGCCAGGTGCTCCACCGGCTGGTGCGTGGGGCCGTCCTCGCCGAGGCCGATCGAGTCGTGCGTCCACACGTACGTCACCGGCAGGTGCATCAGCGCCGAGAGCCGCACGGCGTTGCGCATGTAGTCGGAGAACACCAGGAAGGTGCCGCCGTAGATACGGGTGTTGCCGTGCAGCGCGATGCCGTTCATCGCCGCGGCCATCGCGTGCTCGCGGATGCCGAAGTGGATCGTGCGGCCGTACGGATCGGCGTTCGGCAGCGGGTTGCCCTCGGGCAGGAACGAGGAGTTCTTGTCGAACGTGGTGTTGTTCGACCCCGCGAGGTCCGCCGAGCCGCCCCACAGCTCGGGGACGACACCGCCCAGCGCCTGGAGCAGCTTGCCGGAGGCGGCCCGGGTCGCCAGCGAGCTGCCGGGCTCGAAGACGGGAAGGTGGGTCTCCCAGCCGGCCGGCAGCTCGCCCGCGGAGATGCGGTCGAACTCCGCGGCGTTCTCGGGGTTCGCGGTGCGCCATGCGGCGAGCTGCTTGTCCCACTCGGCCCTGGCCTCACGGCCGCGGTCGAGGGCGCCCCGGGTGTGCGTGATGACCTCGTCGGGCACCTCGAACGACTTCTCCGGGTCGAAGCCCAGCACGCGCTTGGTGGCCGCGACCTCGTCGGCGCCGAGGGCGGAGCCGTGCGCGGCGCCGGTGTTCTGGGCGTTCGGCGCGGGCCAGGCGATGATCGAGCGCATCGCGATGAACGACGGACGCTCGGTCTCCGCCTTCGCCGCCTGGAGGGCGGCGTAGAGGGCCTCCGGGTCCAGGTCGCCGTTCTCCTTGGGCTCGACACGCTGGACGTGCCACCCGTACGCCTCGTACCGCCTGACGGTGTCCTCGGAGACCGCGGCCTCGGTGTCGCCCTCGATGGAGATGTGGTTGTCGTCCCAGAGCAGTATCAGATTGCCCAGCTTCTGGTGGCCGGCGAGCGAGGAGGCCTCGGAGGAGATGCCCTCCTGGAGGCAGCCGTCGCCGGCGACGACGAAGACATGGTGGTCGAAGGGGGAGGTCCCGGCCGGGGCCGCGGGGTCGAAGAGACCGCGCTCGTAGCGCGCGGCCATCGCCATGCCCACGGCGTTGGCGACACCCTGGCCCAGCGGGCCCGTGGTCGTCTCGACCCCGGCCGTGTGCCCGTACTCGGGGTGCCCCGGGGTCTTCGAGCCCCAGGTGCGGAACGCCTTGAGGTCGTCCAGTTCCAGCCCGAACCCCGCCAGGTAGAGCTGGATGTAGAGGGTCAGGGAAGAGTGGCCCGCGGACAGGACGAAACGGTCACGGCCGGTCCAGCCGGGATCCGCCGGGTCGTGCCGCATCACCTTCTGGAAAAGGGTGTACGCGGCCGGTGCCAGGCTCATGGCCGTACCAGGATGGCCGTTGCCGACCTTCTGTACGGCGTCGGCGGCCAGGACACGGACCGTGTCCACGGCTCGTTGGTCCACCTCGGTCCACTCGAGGTCTGTGGTGGTCGGCTTGCTGCTCACCCTGGTCAGGGCTCCTCTCCACATGTCGAGTGCCGGCCCACTTCACGGGCGCCGGCCGCAGTCGAGCCTACCCCGGGGGCAGGGCCCGGATTTCGCCTCATCAGAGCGCGGCGGCAACGGCCGCAACCGGCCCGTGAGGTGCCCCTCGACCCGCGGCGCGGCGCGTGCTCGCGGGGAGCCGGGCCGGAAGTCGTGGAGGCAGCCGCGGCGGGGTGCCCGGGCGGCTGCGCGGGCGGTGCCGTCCGGGGTGCGGGGGCGGTTCCGGCCGTGTGGCGCGGACGGCATCGCCGGTGGTCGTCGCCGTGTCAACACGACGGACCCCCGCGAAGGGCGCGCAAGGGGCAACGTCTACAGTGGCGTGGTACGCGCGAGCCTTCACCGGGACATCACAAGCCCAGAGGCTTGCTGGGATGTCTCTGTCAGGGGTGTGCGTGACGGCCGTTGAATCCCGTTCACCGGATGGGACCTCCTCCCATGCCGTGAAGGGTGCGGAGGAGCTGGGACCGACTCCGGTCCACCGGCCGTTCGGGGCCAGGCTCAAGGCCTTCGTGGCGCTGACCAAGCCGCGGATCATCGAGCTTCTGCTGATCACCACGGTGCCGGTGATGTTCCTCGCCGCGCAGGGCGTGCCCGACCTCTGGCTCGTGCTCACCACGTGCATCGGCGGGTACCTCTCCGCGGGCGGTGCCAACGCCCTCAATATGTACATCGACCGCGACATCGACGCCCTGATGACACGCACGGCACAGCGCCCGCTCGTCACCGGCATGGTCTCGCCCCGAGAGGGACTGGTCTTCGGCCTGGCGCTCGCGGTCGTGTCCACCCTCTGGTTCGGCTTCCTCGTCAACTGGCTGTCGGCGTGGCTGGCCCTGGGCGCGCTGCTCTTCTACGTCGTCGTCTACACGATGATCCTCAAGCGGCGCACCTCCCAGAACATCGTCTGGGGCGGCATCGCCGGCTGCATGCCCGTCTTCATCGGCTGGTCCTCGGTGACCGGTTCGCTCTCCTGGGCCGCGGTCATCCTCTTCCTGGTGATGTTCTTCTGGACGCCGCCGCACTACTGGCCGCTGTCGATGCGGGTGAAGGACGACTACGCGCGCGTGGGCGTGCCGATGCTCCCCGTGCTCGCCTCCAACCGGGTCGTCGCGCGGCAGATCGTCCTCTACAGCTGGGTGATGGTCCTCGTCTCCCTCGCGCTGACGCCGCTCGGCTACACGGGCTGGTTCTACACCTCCGTGGCGCTGGTCACCGGCGGCCTGTGGCTCTGGGAGGCGCACGGCCTGCTGAACCGCGCGAAGGCGGGCCAGGTGGGCGCGAAGCTCAAGGAGATGCGGCTCTTCCACTGGTCGATCACCTACGTCTCGCTGCTCTTCGTCGCGGTGGCCGTGGACCCGTTCCTGCGCTGAGGCCTCGCAGGGGCGGGCCGATGCGGTGGTGTGATCCCGCCCATCGTGCGTTTGTTAACTCGCCGGTAGCATCCTGCCCATGGCAGACACAGAGCAGGTGGACGGCGGCGGTCCCGACGACGACGGTACGGCCGGCGGCGCCACCGGCCGGGACGGCGGGCGCTGGAGCGCCGAGGGACGGCGGGCCGCACGGGACGCCCGGACGGTGACCCGGCTCGCCCGGGAGATCGGTACCTTCGCCCGTGCGCACGGCGGCGCGGACGGCCACATCGCCTACCTGGGCCGCAAGGGTGCTCGGGTCGTGCTGGTGGGGGCCGACGGCCGCTGGGGCGATCTGGTGGCCCCGAGCGAGGTGCTGGCGCGGCAGGCGGCGGAGAAGTCCGACCTCACCGTCCACGAGGCCTTCGACGGCGAGTTGGCGGCCAGGGTGTCCACCGGCCCGTACGAGTGGTCCCGGATGGCGGGGATCCAGCTGGGCGGGCCTGCGCCCCGCTAGGGGCGCGGGGCTCTCTGCCACGGCGAGACCGTCGGGTCGTCACCGGCTCGGTGGGGTGGTTTCCGCCGTGTCCGGACCACCGGCCGGTGGGTTGTTCGCGCCCCGCGCCCCTACTAGGCGGGGCTACGCCCCGGATCAGGGGTGCGGGGGGCTGTGGATGTGCGGCTCCGCCGCGTGGGCGCGACCAGCCATGACTGGGGGCAGCTCCCACGCCCTTCAGGCAGTGGGGGACGTCAGGTCGTCACCGTCCCGGAGGGGCAGTTTCTGTCGTCGACGGACCACCCTGTCGGCGGGGGTTGCTCGCGCAGTTCCCCGCGCCCCTGTAGGGGCACTCCCTTGTTCAGGGCACCCCCTGAAGCGGTCCGAACCGCTCGCAGAGCGGCCCTCACACCGCCGACAACCGCACATCCTGCTGCGCCGGCACCGCGGCCACCACGGCGGGGCGCTCGCGGAGCGAGAACAGGACGCGCAGCACCGCGATCCACACCAGTGCGGAGCCCAGCATGTGCAGTCCCACCAGCGCCTCGGGCAGGTCCAGGAAGTACTGCGTGTAACCGATGACGCCCTGGGCGAGCAGCACCAGGAACAGCTCACGGGTGCGGTGCAGCGGCCCCACGGGCGCGTCGACCGCCTTGAGGACGAACCACAGCGCGAAGGTCAGCGTCACCACGACCCACGCCAGGACGGCGTGCACCTTGCTGACGGCCTCCCAGCTGATCGGCATCCGGTACACGTCGCTGGAGTCCCCGGCGTGCGGCCCCGCCCCGGTCACCACCGTGCCCATCGCGATCAGCAGCACCGTGGCCGCCACGAGGACCTTCACGAGCTGGGCCACGGCCTTGCCGACCAGCGGACGCGGCGGGGCGTCGCCCTCGCGGGTGCGCTGCCACATCAGCGCGGCCACCGCGATCAGGGCCGAGGTGAGCAGGAAGTGGCAGGCGACCGTGTACGGGTTGAGGCCCACCAGGACGACGAATCCGCCGAGCACGGCGTTGCCCATGACCAGCCAGAACTGCGCCCAGCCCAGCCGGGTCAGGCTCCGCCGCCGGGGCTTGGCCGCGCGCGCGGCGATGATCGCCCAGCCGACGGCGGCGCACAGCACGTAGGTGAGCATCCGGTTGCCGAACTCGATCGCGCCGTGGATGCCCATCGCGCGCGTGGTGGTCAGCGATCCGTCGGTGCACTCGGGCCAGGTCGGGCAGCCGAGGCCGGAGCCCGTCAGCCGTACCGCTCCGCCGGTGCACACGATGACCACCGCCATGACGAGGGCGGCGAGGGCGACCCGCTGCACGGTCCTGGTGGACGGGGTCCACCGGTCGGCGATGAGGGCGAGCGGATTGCGCACGGCGCGAAGTGCGTCGTCTCGGGTCACTTTCGGCACGGGCACCATCGTAGGCCGGTCGCTTGTGCACGCCTTCACGAGGGCCCGGTTCCGCGGCGCCGGCCGCGCTCGGTTACTCCCAGTGGGCCCCGGTCACTCCCAGCGGAAGAGCGCCGCCGCCGCTCCCAGCCCCAGTACGGCCCACACCCCGAGGATCCCGAGGTCGCCCCAGGGCATCGAGGCACCGTGCTGGAGCACGTCCCGCAGGCCGTCCGAGAGGGCCGACAGCGGCAGCAGGCCGAGCACCGCCTGCGCCGCGTCCGGGAACCGGTCCAGCGGCACGAGCACGCCGCCGCCGGCCAGCAGGAGCAGGAAGACCAGGTTGGCCGCGGCCAGCGTGGCCTCCGCCTTGAGCGTGCCCGCCATCAGCAGGCCGAGCCCCGAGCAGGCCGCGGTGCCCAGCACCAGCAGCAGGACGACGGCCGCCACCCCGCCGTGCGGCGACCAGCCCAGGGTGAGCGCGATGAGCGTGAGCAGCACGACCTGGAGCACCTCGGTGACCAGCACCGACAGCGTCTTCGCCGTCATCAGGCCCCAGCGGGGCAGGGGCGAGGTGCCCAGCCGCTTCAGCACGCCGTACCGCCGTTCGTAGCCGGTGGCGATCGCCTGGCCGGTGAACGCCGTGGACAGCACCGCGAGGGCGAGGATGCCGGGCGCGAGGAAGTCCACCGGGCTGGCCGCTCCGGTGTCCACGATGTCCACGGAGCTGAAGAGCACCAGCAGCAGGGTCGGGATCACCACGGTCAGCAGGAGCTGCTCGCCGTTGCGGAGCAGCATCTTCGTCTCCAGCACCGCCTGCGAGACGATCATCCGGTGCAGCGGCGCCGCCCCGGGCATCGGCGTGTACGTACCGGCACTCACCCGCGCAGCTCCTTGCCCGTGAGTCCCAGGCCGTGCTCTCCCGGGGGACGGCCCCCGGACCCCCGGCCCGACGGCGTTCCGTACCCGTTCACCCGCGCAGCTCCTTGCCCGTGAGTTCCAGGAAGACGTCCTCCAGGGTGTGGCGCTCGACGGAGATCTTCTCCGGCATCACGCCGTGCTGGGCGCACCAGGAGGTGACGGTGGCCAGCATCTGGGGGTTGACCTTGCCGCTCACCCGGTACGAGCCGGGGGTGAGCTCCTCGGCGCCGGAGTCGGCGGGCAGCGCCTTGAGGAGGGACGCCACGTCGAGCCCGGGGCGGCCGAGGAAGCGCAACGTGTTCTCGGCTCCTCCGCGGCACAGCTCGTCGGGGGAGCCGTGCGCTATCACCCGTCCGGCGTCGATGATCGCGACGTCGTCGGCGAGCTGCTCGGCCTCGTCCATGTAGTGGGTGGTGAGGATGACGCTCACCCCGTCCGCGCGCAGCTCGCGCACCAGGTCCCAGGTGGCGTGCCTGGCCTGCGGGTCCAGGCCGGCGCTGGGCTCGTCGAGGAAGACCAGCTCGGGCCGGCCGACCACGGCCATGGCGAGCGCCAGGCGCTGCTGCAACCCGCCGGACAGCCGCCGGTAGGTGGTGCGGCCGCAGGCGGCGAGCCCCAGGCGCTCGATGAGGGCGTCGACGTCCAGCGGGTGCGCGTGCAGGCCCGCCACGTGGCGCAGCATCTCGTCCGCGCGTGCGCCCGAGTAGACGCCGCCGGACTGGAGCATCACCCCGATCCGGGGGCGCAGTTCGCGGGCCTGGCGGCGCGGGTCGAGGCCGAGGACGCGCACCGTGCCCGCGTCCGGCCTGCGGTAGCCCTCGCAGCACTCGACGGTGGTGGTCTTGCCGGCGCCGTTGGGGCCGAGGACAGCGGTGATGCCGGGAGCCGTGGTGAGGTCGAGACCGTCGACAGCGGTCTTGGTGCCGTAGCGCTTGACCAGGCCGTGCACATGGACCACCGGCTCACTTTGCATGGCGGAAGTCTAGGGAGGACCCCTCGGAAAGGAACCGGCGGGGCGGTGCGCGATCGCACCCGCCGGGGCACGCGCCGCTCGGCGCCGTGCCGTCCGGCCTGCCGTTCTCCCAGGTCGTGGGCATGATCGGGTTAGGCAAACCTAAGTGACGCAGGGCACCCCGATCGGCCGATCACCGGGTTGTCAGCCTCTGAAGAATTACGCAACAATAGCGTTGTGAAAAACGGTGCCGACTGGCAGGCGGGTCCCCCGCAGGAGGAGCTCGCGGCTGGGTTGCGTGCGGACCTGTCCACACGCGACCGAGTCGCGCGCTCCATCCTGGACCACGGCCCGTCGACCGTGGCCGACCTGGCCGGCCGTCTGGGCCTCACCCAGGCGGCCGTCCGAAGGCACCTGGACGCACTGGTCGCCGACGACGTCGTGCAGCCCCGCGAGCAGCGGGTGTACGGCGCGCGCGGCCGCGGCCGCCCCGCCAAGGTGTTCGCGCTGACCGACTGCGGCCGGGACGCCTTCGACCAGTCCTACGACAAGCTCGCCGCGGAAGCCCTGCGCTGGATCGCGCGGAGCGCCGGCGGCGGCGCCGCCGGGCAGGCAGCCGTGGCGGCCTTCGCGCGCGACCGCATCGAGTCGCTGGCGCAGGCGTACCGCGCGGCGATCGAGGCCGCTGCGCCCGAGGAGCGCACCATGGCGCTGGCCAGAGCGCTGAGCGCCGACGGGTACGCTGCTACGGCGCGCAGCGCACCCGGCCGGAGCCAGGGCGAGCAACTGTGCCAGCACCACTGCCCGGTCGCCCATGTGGCCGAGCAGTACCCGCAGCTCTGCGAGGCGGAGACCGAGGTGTTCTCGCGCCTGCTGGGTACCCATGTGCAGCGGCTGGCCACGATCGCCCACGGCGACGGGGTCTGCACGACGTTCATCCCGGGCGACCCCGGCCAGGCGCCCGCCCCGCCGCAGCAGTACGCCCCGAAGCAACAAGATCACTCATCCGAAAGCACGGCCGGGAGGAACCCCGCATGACTCTCCCCACGGAGACCGCCCACCCCGAGCTGGAAGGCCTGGGCACTTACGAATACGGCTGGGCCGACTCCGACGTCGCCGGTGCCGCCGCCAAGCGCGGCCTGAACGAGGACGTCGTCCGGGACATCTCCGGCAAGAAGTCCGAGCCCGAGTGGATGACCAAGCTCCGCCTCAAGGGCCTCCGCCTCTTCGAGAAGAAGCCCATGCCGAACTGGGGCTCCGACCTCTCCGGTATCGACTTCGACAACATCAAGTACTTCGTGCGGTCGACCGAGAAGCAGGCGGAGAGCTGGGAGGACCTGCCCGCCGACATCAAGGCCACGTACGACAAGCTCGGCATCCCGGAGGCGGAGAAGCAGCGCCTGGTCGCGGGCGTCGCCGCCCAGTACGAGTCCGAGGTCGTCTACCACCAGATCCGTGAGGACCTGGAGGAGCAGGGCGTCATCTTCCTGGACACGGACACCGCCCTGCGGGAGCACCCGGAGCTCTTCAAGGAGTACTTCGGCACGGTCATCCCGGCCGGCGACAACAAGTTCGCCGCGCTCAACACCGCCGTCTGGTCCGGCGGCTCCTTCATCTACGTGCCGAAGGGCGTGCACGTGGAGATCCCGCTCCAGGCCTACTTCCGCATCAACACGGAGAACATGGGCCAGTTCGAGCGGACGCTGATCGTCGTCGACGAGGACGCCTACGTCCACTACGTCGAGGGCTGCACGGCTCCGATCTACAAGTCGGACTCCCTGCACTCCGCGGTCGTCGAGATCATCGTCAAGAAGGGCGCCCGCTGCCGGTACACCACCATCCAGAACTGGTCGAACAACGTCTACAACCTGGTCACCAAGCGCGCGGTGGCCTACGAGGGCGCGACCATGGAGTGGGTGGACGGCAACATCGGCTCCAAGGTGACCATGAAGTACCCCGCGGTCTACCTGATGGGCGAGCACGCCAAGGGCGAGACGCTCTCCATCGCCTTCGCGGGCGAGGGCCAGCACCAGGACGCGGGCGCCAAGATGGTCCACCTGGCGCCGAACACCTCCTCGAACATCGTCTCCAAGTCGGTGGCGCGGGGCGGCGGCCGTACCTCCTACCGCGGCCTGATCGAGATCGGCGAGGGCGCCCCGGGCGCCAAGTCCAACGTGCTCTGCGACGCCCTGCTCGTCGACACGATCTCCCGCTCCGACACGTACCCCTACGTCGACGTCCGCGAGGACGACGTCTCCATGGGCCACGAGGCGACCGTCTCCAAGGTCTCCGAGGACCAGCTCTTCTACCTGATGAGCCGCGGTCTCTCCGAGGACGAGGCGATGGCGATGATCGTCCGCGGCTTCGTCGAGCCGATCGCCAAGGAGCTGCCCATGGAGTACGCCCTGGAGCTCAACCGGCTGATCGAGCTCCAGATGGAGGGCGCGGTGGGCTGACGCCCCCGCGACCCGCACGACAACCCCGGGCTCAGTCGCTGAGCCCCGCGAGCGCCGCCGGGAGCGGCCCCCACGGGAGGGCCGCCACCGGGCGGCCCCGCCCCAGCCGCCCCCGGGCGGACGAGCACGATGAGGCAGAAAGAGAGCAAGACGACAGCCATGGCTGAGGCCCAGAACTCCAGGGACCCGCGCGAGGCCCCGCAGGGGAGCACCGCACCGGTGGGCTCCACCACGACGGGCGCCATCGCGGTGGCCGGAGAATCCACCGTCGCCACGCGGATGAGCGCACGCCCGTCCTTCGACGTGGCGGACTTCCCCGTGCCGCACGGCCGCGAGGAGGAATGGCGCTTCACCCCGCTCCAGCGGCTGCGCGGGCTGCACGACGGCACGGCCAAGGCCACCGGGTCGGGCGTGAAGCTGGAGGTCGGCGCGCCGGACGGAGTCACCGTCGAGACCGTGGGCCGGGACGACGAGCGGCTCGGCAGGGCCGGCGTCCCCGTGGACCGCGTGGCCGCCCAGGCCTACTCCTCGTTCGAGAAGGCGTCCGTCGTCACCGTCCCCAAGGAGACGGTGCTCGCCGAGCCCGTCCGCATCAGCGTCCACGGAGAGGCCCTGGACGGCGCTGCGGCCACGGTCTACGGCCAGCTCGTCATCGAGCTGGGCGCCTTCGCCGAGGCGGTCGTCGTCCTCGACCACACCGGTGACGCGGTGCTCGCCGCCAACGTCGACTACGTCCTCGGCGACGGCGCCAAGCTCACCGTGGTCTCCGTGCAGGACTGGGACGACAAAGCGGTGCACGTCGGCCAGCACAACGCCCTGATCGGCCGCGACGCCTCCTTCAAGTCCGTCGCCGTCACCTTCGGCGGCGACCTGGTCCGGCTGCACCCCCGGGTCACCTATGGCGGGCCGGGCGGTCAGGCCGAGCTGTTCGGGCTCTACTTCACCGACCGGGGCCAGCACCAGGAGCACCGCCTCTTCGTCGACCACAACGCCCCGCACTGCAAGTCCAACGTCGTCTACAAGGGCGCGCTCCAGGGCGAGGACGCGCACGCCGTGTGGATCGGCGACGTGCTCATCGAGGCCGCCGCCGAGGGCACCGACACCTACGAGATGAACCGCAACCTCGTCCTCACGGACGGTGCGCGCGTCGACTCCGTGCCCAACCTGGAGATCGAGACCGGTGAGATCGTCGGCGCCGGTCACGCCTCGGCGACCGGCCGCTTCGACGACGAGCAGCTGTTCTACCTCATGGCGCGCGGCATCCCGGAGTACGAGGCGCGCCGCCTCGTGGTGCGCGGCTTCTTCGCCGAGCTGGTCCAGCAGATCGGCCTGCCGGACGTCGAGGAGCGCCTGATCGCCCGGATCGAAGAGGAGCTGGAGGCGTCCGTCGCATGACCGCATTCGTCCGAGTCTGCGAACTCGGCGAGCTGGAGGTCGACACCCCCAAGCGGGTGGAGATCGAGGGCACGCCGGTCGCCGTCGTGCGCACCGAGGAAGAGGTGTTCGCGATCTACGACATCTGCTCGCACGCGAACGTCTCACTCGCCGAGGGCGAGGTGGAGGACGGCCAGATCGAGTGCTGGCTGCACGGCTCCTGCTTCGACCTGCGCACCGGCAAGCCCTCCAGCCTGCCCGCCACCCGTCCCGTCCCCGTATACCCCGTAAAGATCGAAGGAGACGGCGAAGCCGCCGCTGTGCTCGTCTCCCTCACCCAGGAGTCCTGAAGGCCATGGCAACGCTTGAAATCCGAGACCTGCACGTCACCGTCGAGGCCGAGAACGCCACGAAGGAGATCCTCAAAGGCGTCGACCTCACCGTGAAGCAGGGCGAGACGCACGCCATCATGGGCCCGAACGGCTCCGGCAAGTCCACCCTGGCGTACTCGCTCGCGGGTCACCCGAAGTACACCGTCACCGGCGGAACCGTCACCCTGGACGGCGAGGACGTCCTCGCGATGAGCGTCGACGAGCGCGCCCGCGCGGGCCTGTTCCTCGCGATGCAGTACCCCGTCGAGGTCCCCGGCGTCTCCGTCTCCAACTTCCTGCGCACCTCCGCCACCGCCATCCGCGGCGAGGCCCCCAAGCTGCGCACCTGGGTGAAGGAGGTCAAGGAGACGATGGAACGCCTCCAGATCGACCCGGCCTTCGCCGAGCGCAACGTGAACGAGGGCTTCTCCGGCGGTGAGAAGAAGCGCCACGAGATCCTCCAGCTGGAGCTCCTCAAGCCGGGGATCGCGATCCTCGACGAGACCGACTCCGGCCTGGACGTCGACGCGCTGCGTGTGGTCTCCGAGGGCGTCAACCGCGTCCGCGAGACCGGCGAGGTGGGCACCCTGCTGATCACCCACTACACGCGCATCCTGCGCTACATCAAGCCCGACCACGTGCACGTCTTCGCCGGTGGCCGGGTCGTCGAGTCCGGCGGCGCCGAGCTCGCCGACAAGCTGGAGAACGAGGGCTACGAGGCATACGTGAAGGGAGGCGTGTCGGCGTGACAGAGGCCCGCACGGGGCTTACCGGTCTCCTCGACACCGAGGCGATCCGCAAGGACTTCCCCATCCTGGACCGGCTGGTCCACGACGACCGGAAGCTCGTCTACCTGGACAACGCCGCGACCTCGCAGACCCCGCGCCAGGTCCTCGACGTGCTCAACGAGTACTACGAGCAGCACAACGCCAACGTCCACCGCGGTGTGCACGTCCTCGCCGAGGAGGCCACCGCGCTCTACGAGGGCGCCCGCGACAAGATCGCCTCGTTCATCAACGCCCCCAGCCGCGACGAGGTCGTCTTCACCAAGAACGCCTCGGAGTCGCTGAACCTCGTGGCGAACATGCTCGGCTGGGCCGAGGAGCCCTACCGCGTCGACAGCGACACCGAGATCGTCATCACCGAGATGGAGCACCACTCCAACATCGTTCCGTGGCAGCTGCTGTCGCAGCGCACCGGCGCGAAGCTGAAGTGGTTCGGCCTGACCGACGACGGCCGTCTCGACCTCTCGGCGATCGACGAGATCATCACCGAGAAGACGAAGATCGTGTCCTTCGTGCTGGTCTCCAACATCCTGGGCACGGTCAACCCGATCGAGCAGATCGTGCGCCGCGCCCAGGAGGTCGGCGCGCTGGTCATGATCGACGCCTCGCAGGCCGCCCCGCACATGCCCCTGGACGTCCAGGCGCTGGGCGCCGACTTCGTGGCCTTCACCGGCCACAAGATGCTCGGCCCGACCGGCATCGGAGTGCTCTGGGGCCGCCAGGAGCTGCTGGAGGACCTGCCTCCGTTCCTGGGCGGCGGCGAGATGATCGAGACGGTCTCGATGCACTCGTCCACCTACGCCCCCGCGCCGCACAAGTTCGAGGCAGGCACGCCCCCGATCGCCGAGGCCGTGGGCCTGGGCGCGGCGGTGGACTACCTGAGCGCGATCGGCATGGACAGGATCGCGCAGCACGAGCACGCCCTCACCCGGTACGCGGTGGAGCGGCTGCGGGACGTCCCCGGCCTCAGGATCGTCGGCCCCACCACGGCCGAGGACCGCGGCGCCGCGATCTCCTTCACGCTCGGCGACATCCACCCGCACGACGTGGGCCAGGTCCTCGACGAGCTGGGCGTCGCCGTCCGCGTGGGCCACCACTGCGCCCGGCCGGTGTGCCTGCGATACGGAATTCCTGCGACCACCCGAGCGTCGTTCTATCTGTACTCCACGCCGGCGGAGATCGACGCCCTGGTCGACGGCCTGGAGCACGTACGGAACTTCTTCGGCTGAGAGGCTGGCTGCCACGGTGAAGCTCGATTCCATGTACCAGGACGTCATCCTGGACCACTACAAGAACCCGCACGGGCGAGGTCTGCGGGACGGCGACGCCGAGGTCCACCACGTCAACCCGACGTGCGGAGACGAGATCACGCTCCGGGTGAGGTATGACGGTGAGCGGATCGCGGACGTCTCGTACGAGGGCCAGGGCTGCTCCATCAGCCAGGCCAGCGCGTCCGTGCTGAACGAACTGCTGGTCGGCAAGGACCTGGCCGAGGCGCAGCGGATCCAGGGCGTCTTCCTGGAGCTGATGCAGTCCAAGGGCAGGATCGAGCCGGACGACACGATGGAGGAGGTGCTGGAGGACGCGGTCGCGTTCGCCGGCGTCTCGAAGTACCCGGCTCGCGTGAAGTGCGCGCTGCTCAGCTGGATGGCATGGAAGGACGCCACGGCCCAGGCGTTCGCGGAGGAGGCGAAGACCGCATGAGCGAGAACGACACGCTGGCCAAGCCGGCCTCGGAGGAGGAGCTCCGCGAGGCGCTGATGGACGTCGTCGACCCCGAGCTGGGCATCGACGTCGTCAATCTCGGCCTGATCTACGGCATCCACATCGACGAGACGAACGTCGCCACGGTCGACATGACGCTGACGTCGGCGGCCTGTCCGCTGACGGACGTCATCGAGGACCAGGCGCAGGCGGCCACCGACGGCATCGTCAACGAGCTGAAGATCAACTGGGTCTGGATGCCGCCGTGGGGCCCGGACAAGATCACCGACGATGGGCGCGAGCAGTTGCGTGCCCTTGGCTTCAACGTGTAGGAACCGTGGCCGACGGCACGTCGGCTGTACGGGTGCGCCCCGAAGCGGTGCGGGGCTGTGTTCGATGTGCTGCTCCGCCGCGTGGGCGCTTCCTGGGTGCGTGGAGCGGCGACATCCTGTAAGGCTTCGTTCCGGCCCCCAGGGGCGCGGGGAATGGCGCGACCAGTCACGATTCGCCTTGGGGTACCTCCCACGCCTTTCAGGCAGTGGGGGAGGGGCCACCGGGTCCAGCCCCTTGCGGTCCTACGCCTGGCCATCGGCCAGTCAGGGCTGGTCGCGCAGTTCCCCGCGCCCCTGCTGGGGCACCCGGCGCGTCCTGTGAGCGGATGTGTACGCTCGTACGCATGGGATATCTGCTGCTCGCAGGAGCGATCGCCGCCGAGGTCGCCGGCACGACGGCGATGAAGTACAGCGAGGGGTTCAGCAAGCTCGTCCCCTCGCTCGTCACCGTCGTCGGCTACCTCGTCGCGTTCTACCTGCTCGCGCAGACGCTGAAGACCATCGAGGTCGGCACCGCCTACGCCATCTGGGCCGGGATCGGCACGGCCACCATCGCCTCGATCGGCATGCTCTTCCTCGGCGAGGCCGTGAACGCGGCCAAACTCGCCGGGATCGTGCTCGTCATCGGGGGCGTGGTGCTCCTCAACACCGGCGGGGCGCACTGATGGCGAGGCGCCACGACCCCGAGCGCAGGCAGCGCATCATCGACGCGGCGATCCGCGTGGTCGGCAGGAAGGGCATCGCGGGCCTCAGCCACCGCACCGCCGCCGCCGAGGCGGATGTCCCGCTCGGCTCCACCACCTACCACTTCGCCACCCTCGACGAGCTCCTCGTCGCCGCGCTGCGCCAGACCAACGAGGGCTTCGCCAAGGTGATGCACAGCCGTGGGGCGCTCGGCGACCCGCGCACCGACCTCGCCGAGGAGCTCGCCGGGATGATGGGGGAGTGGCTCTCCGGCGACCGCGCCGGCGCGGAGCTGGAGTACGAGCTGTACCTGGCCGCCCTGCGCCGGCCCGCCCTCAGGCCGGTCGCCGCGGAGTGGGCCGAGGGCTTCGCCGGCCTCCTCGCGGAGCGCACGGACCCCGACACCGCCAGCGCGCTGACCGCGCTCATGGAGGGCATCTGCCTCCAGGTCCTGCTGACCGACCGCCCCTACGACGAGCACTACGCGCGGACCGCGCTCGGCAGGCTGCTGCGCACGGACGGCTGATCCCGCGCCCCCGCCGCCCCGGCCCGGCCTTCCCGCGGAAGCGGCCCCTCCGCACTGCTGCCCGGACCCTGAGACGCAGGCCGGATGGGTTCGCCTCCTCGGTGCCGCACCAGCTAAGTTGCGACCATGACCGACACGACTGCTCCTCGCACCACGGGCGCCGTTGCCGCGGGCCTGGCCACCGTCGCCGCCGATGGCACCGTCCTCGACACCTGGTTCCCCGCTCCCGGACTCGTCGCCGAGCCCGGACCGGCCGGCACGGAGCGGCTGACCGCCGAGCGGGCCGTGGAGCTGCTGGGCGACGGCGCCGCGAAGGCCGTCGGGCCCGACGCGCGCCGCGGGGTGGAGGTCGTCGCCGTCCGCACGGTCATCGCCTCCCTGGACGACAAGCCGCTCGACACGCACGACCTGTACCTGCGGCTGCACCTGCTCAGCCACCGCCTGGTCAAGCCGCACGGCCAGAACCTGGAGGGCATGTTCGGCCTGCTCGCCAACGTCGCGTGGACCTCGCTCGGCCCGGTCGCCGTGGCCGACCTGGAGAAGGTCCGCCTGAACGCGCGCGCCGAGGGCCTGCACCTCCAGGTGACGTCCGTGGACAAGTTCCCCCGGATGACGGACTACGTCGCGCCCAAGGGCGTCCGCATCGGTGACGCCGACCGGGTGCGGCTCGGCGCGCACCTCGCCGAGGGCACCACCGTGATGCACGAGGGCTTCGTGAACTTCAACGCCGGCACCCTCGGGTCCTCCATGGTCGAGGGCCGTATCTCCGCGGGCGTCGTCGTGGGCGACGGCTCGGACATCGGCGGCGGCGCCTCCACGATGGGCACGCTCTCCGGCGGCGGCAGCGTCGTCATCACCATCGGCGAGCGGTGCCTCATCGGGGCCGAGGCGGGCGTCGGCATCGCCCTCGGCGACGAGTGCGTGATCGAGGCGGGCCTCTACCTCACCGCCGGCAGCCGGGTCAGCCTGCCGGACGGGCAGATCGTCAAGGCCCGCGAGCTCTCCGGCGCCTCCAACATCCTCTTCCGCCGGCACTCGGTGACGGGTGCGATCGAGGCCCGCCCGAACAACGCGGTGTGGGGCGGGCTCAACGAGGTCCTCCACCAGCACAACTAGCGGTAGCGGGCGCTCGCCCGCGGGCGTGCCCGGGGCCGGTTCGTGACGCGCCCCCGGCGGGGGATTCGCGACATGCCCGCGCGGGGGATTCGCGACATGCCCGCGCGGGGATTCGCGACATGCCCGCGCGGGGATTCGCGACGTGCCCCGGGCGGGGATCCGTGACGTGCCCCGGGCCGGTCAGGACCTGCCCGGGGCCGCCCAAGCGGTTCCCCGGTCCGCTCAGGTGGTGCCCCCGGCCGGACCGACCGGGAGCGCCACCGTTGCCGGCCGCAGTCCGGGTGCGCTCGCGGTGAGGCGGAGGACCCCGGGGCGTTTGCCGGGGCGGAGGATGGCAAGGGCCTTGCCGTGCCACGTGTGGCGGCGGGGGCGCCGGAAGCTGTCGACGTTGTGCGGGTTGCCGTTGCCGGCGGCGGCGAGCTCGCCGGCCCCGTCGACCAGGAACGACACCTTGACCACGGCGTCCGGAACCGCCCGGCCCCGGCTGTCGACCACCGTGACGAGCACGTGGGCGAGGTCGTCCCGGCCGGTGGTGAGGGCCCGGACGTCCGGGGTGAGCCGCAGCGCCGCCGGCGCGCCCACCGTCCGCAGCGTCGTACGCCCGATCTCCCTGCCGTTCCGCCCCGCGACCGCCGTCAGCTCGCCGGCCGCGTACGGCACGGTGAAGGCGGCCGTGCCCCGCTCGGGCGCCCGCGCGGCGCCGCCCGCGAACTCCGCGCCGTTCAGCTGCAGCCGGACGCTGTCGCCGGCCGTGTACACGTGCACCGTCATCGGGCGGCCGGACGGCACGTCCCACGTCCAGCTCTCCAGCTCGTCGTAGTACCCCCACCACACCGCCAGCTGCTCGGCGCCCTCCGGCACCGGCCGCTGCACCAGCATCTCCACGGGGCTGAGGCCCAGCACCGCCGCGCGCCAGTGGCTCTGCGGCTTGCGCTGCCCGATCAGGTCGACGTCGCCGCAGTTCGCCTGGAAGAACGGGTACGGGTAGCCGTAGCCGCCGTACGCGCGGTACAGCGTCCGGGCGATCCCCCAGCCGGGGTTGACGCTCGGGTCGCCGATCGTCGTCGCCGTCCCCGCGTCGGCCACCGGCGTCTTGCCGAGGCCGGACTCCCCGAGGTAGTCCCACGCGGCCCACACCCAGTTGCCGACGGCGAAGGCGTGCTCGCCGACGAACGTCTCGTCCTCCCAGACCGTGGCGGGGAAGCCCTCGCTCTGCGCCATCGGTTTCTCGGGGTGGACGTCGTGGATCCCGCCGTAGCCCTGACCGTTGGCGTTGTAGTGCACATCGCCGATGTCCACGTAGTCCCAGGACGGATCGCCCGCCCCGGGGGTCGAGCCGCCGCCGAGGGTGATCGGGCGGGTGCGGTCGAGGGTGCGGAGCAGGGCCGCCATCTCCGCCCCGCGCTGCCCGCCGGTCCTGTCCGTGATCTCGTTGCCGAGCGACCAGATCACCACGCTCGGGTGGTTGCGGTCCCGGAGCGCCATCGCGGTCAGGTCCCGCTGCCACCACTGCGCGAAGTGCACCGAGTAGTCCTGCGGGTTCTTGCCGGTGTCCCACATGTCCACGAACTCGTCCATCACGAGCATGCCCAGCCGGTCGCAGGCGTCGAGGAGGGCGGGCGTCGGGGGATTGTGGGCGGTGCGTATCGCGTTGAAGCCGGCCGCTTTCAGGATCTCGACCCGCCGTTCCTCCGAGCGGTCCAGCGCGACGGAGCCCATCGGGCCGTGGTCGTGGTGGACGCACCCGCCGCGCATCGTGATCCGCTCGCCGTTGAGCAGGAACCCCTCCGTGCCGTCCCACGCCAGCGAGCGGAACCCGAACCGGGTACGGGCCGTGTCGACGGCCCTGCCCCGCAGCAGCACCTCGGCCTGTGCCGTGCACAGGTTCGGCGAGTCCGGCGACCACAGCGCCGGATGCCCGACCGGCACGTCCACCGACGCGACCACCGTGCCGTCCGCCCCGGCCGCCGGCACGGGCGCCGTCCGCGACCCCACCGCCCGCCCTCGCGGATCCAGCACCGTGACGCGGATCCGCGCGCCGGTGGAAGAGGCGGCGAGGCCCGCGACGGAGACGTCGACGCGGGCGACGGCGTGCTGCTCGCCCACCACGGGCGTCGTCACGGACACCCCCCACAGCGGGATCCGCACCGGCCCGGTGACCGTCAGCCAGGTGTGCCGGTAGATCCCGGAGCCCGCGTACCAGCGGCTGTTCTGGCCGCTGTTGTCGACCCGCACCGCGAGCACGTTCGGGCCGGTCTGGTTCAGATGCGGGGTCAGGTCGTAGGCGAACGACGTGTAGCCGTACGGGTGGAAGCCCAGGTGGACGCCGTTCAGCCAGACGTCCGCGTTCTGGTACACGCCGTCGAACCGCAGCTCGGCGCGGGTCTCGCCGGCCGCCGGGCCCGCGGCACCGCCGAGCGGGTCCGGGGAGCCGAACGTCTTGCGGTACCAGCCGACCCCGCCGACCGTGTAGCCGGTCGAGCCGCCGCCCGCACTGCCCCGGGTGTCGAACGGGCCGATGACCTGGGGGGTGTCCGGCGTGCCGGGGCCGGGGTCCTTCCGCACCAGCAGGGACGGGTCGCTCGTCGCCGCGCCGTCGTCGGAGGTGGCGTAGGGGAGGTCCTCGATGCTCCAGTCGTGCGGGAGGTCGAGCGCGCGCCACGAGGCGTCGTCGAACGACGGCTGCTCGGCCCCGTCCGCGTCGCCCCGGAAGAAGCGCCACCCTTCGTCGAACGAGCGCTCGCGTCGGGCTCCGGCGGGCAGCGGGGCCGGGTGCGCCTCCGAGTCCGCGGGGGCGGCGGCCGTGGCGGGGGTTGCCGCGAGGACCGCGGAGCCGCCGGCCGCGATGCCTGCCGTGGCGCCCGCCGCGGCACTCATCCGCAGTGCCTGACGCCGGGTCACGCCGCCTTCCGCGTCGGACGTCTGCCGCGGGGTGCCGCCCTCGTGTGCCGTGTGCGCGTCCCGGTGGCCCCGTCCGCCCTGGCTCGGCCCCTGCCCGTCCCCGCTCCGTGGCTGTCCGTCCTGGCCCGGCTCCTGCCCGTTCTCGCTCCGCGGCTGTTCGTCCTGCCCCCGCCCCTGCCCGTTCTCGCTCCGTGGCTGTTCGTCGCGACCGGCCCTCTGCCCGTCGCAATCGGACGCCTGCCCGTCGTCACCGGGCCCCTGTCCGTCCTGCTGCGGTCTCATGTGTCTTCCGCCTCCCGGCCTATCGATATCTCGAACGTCGCTCGAAATGTCGGCGCTGGTGCCAGGCGGGAGTATGGAGCAACGCGCAGCGGTGTCAAGGGTGTTCGCGGTTTCCGCGTGCACGCCCGGTGGCGGGCGTGCGCGTGGGACGTGAGTGTCAGGCCGTGGACGTGTCGGTTGTGCCGTCCGCGCCGCCCGCGGCAGCCGTGCCGTCCGCCGCCCGCTCCGCCGCGGGCGCCGAGTACCAGCGCCAGTCGGACTGGCGGGCCCGGTCGGGCAGGGCGATGCGTCCGGAGGCCCACAGCAGGGCGGGCCACGGCTCGGCGATGCCGGCCGGCACCTGCGGGAAGAGCCGGTGGAGGACGCGGGCGCACAGCTCGGCGGGCGGGGTCCACGGGACCATCAGGCCCTCGGTGACGTCGTACATGTGCACCAGCGTCTCCACGACGCCCATCGCGGCGAAGCCCTCGGGGTCCGAAAGCCCGTACACGTGGTACGCGCGCTTCTCCTCAGGCGTCGTCCGCAGCGTCGAGATCAGCAGCGCCGCACAGGCCTGGAGCACTCCCTGCAGTCCTTCGGTGCCCGCGGTGCGGTCCGCGAAGATGATGTTGTGCGGCCCGTCCGGGCGCAGCGTGTGCCAGTCGAACGGGAGGGGGCCGGAGAGGGACAGCGCCTCGGAGCCCAGCTGGACGGCGTAGTAGAAGCACGCGTCGCCGATGTGCTCCACCGTCTCCCAGCGATCCCACTCCAGGGACCGGGCGGTGCCGTGGAAGTCGCTGCCCCGTGCCTCGCCGAGCGCCTCGACGGCCAGCCGCACGGCCATGTCCAGGTCGTCCGCGGTCACGGGCCCGAACGGTGCCCCGCCCGCGGTGGTCACGCTCTCTCCCGAACCGGTCATACCGGGACCGTATCAACGTGCGGGCGGCCGCCGCCCCCGAATTCCGGCCCGCCGGAGCCCGGCGCGCCTCGCCGCCGGTCAAGCAGCCCGGTGCCGTCGCGGCCCCGGATGGGCCGAGGGTCAGGAGGCCACCGCCGCACGGATGCCGGCGCCGGGGTCCCCGCTGCCGCCGTGCGTCAGCTCCGCGTACGAGGTGAGCAGCGCGTCCGTGGCCTCGGGGCCGGCGGGCCGCAGCGGCGCCCGCACCGGGCCCGAGGGCAGCGACAGCGCGCTGAGCAGGGCCTTGGCGGTGACCGTGCCGGGGAGGCCGGCGGCCATCATCGTCTCGATCAGCGGGATGGCGCGGCGCTGCGCCGCGGCGGCGGACGCGGTGTCGCCCGCGTCGAACGCGTCCAGGACGTGGCGGAGCTCCGCCGGGGCGACGTTGGCGACCGTCGAGACGTAGCCCGCCCCGCCGACCGCGTAGAGCGGCAGGATGAACTCCTCGCAGCCCGTGTAGCACGCCAGCTCGGTGCGGGCCATGACCTTCTGGGTGCCGAGGAGGTCGTAGGCGCAGTCCTTGACGGCGACGATGCGGGGGTGGTCCGCCAGCCGGAGCATGGTGTCGGGCGCGATCCGGGTGCCGGTGCGGCCGGGGATGTCGTAGAGCATCAGCGGCAGCCCGCAGGTGTCGGCGATGTCGCGGAAGTGGGCCTCCACCGCGTCCTGCGGGGGTCGGCTGTAGTACGGCGTGACCACCAGCAGGCCGTCCGCCCCCGCCTTCTCCGCCGCCCGCGCCAGCTCGACGGTGTGCAGCGTGTCCGCGCTGCCGACGCCCGCGACCACCGAGGCCCGCTCGCCGACCGCCTCGGTCACGGCGCGCACCAGAGCGGTCTTCTCGGCGTCCGTGGTCGTGGGCGACTCGCCGGTGGTACCGGAGAGGACCAGGCCGTCGCAGCCCCCGGCCACCAGCCGCTCGGCCAGGTGCTGGGCACCGTCGAGATCCAGCACCCCTTCGGGCGTGAACGGCGTGACCATGGCGCACAGGGCGCGCCCGAACGGCGCGGCACGTCCCCCCGCCCCGACGGCGGGACGGTGCAAAGGGGGCTCCCAGCGGGGTTCGGAGGTCATATCAGGAGTGTCGACTCGGTCCCCGTGGAGCACCACTTAATTCTGCTACGGGGTGCCCCTCAGGCCTGCTACGACGAGCCCGAGCCCCGGATGGTCCCGGCCTCGTTCACCGGCCCCGGGCCCCGCCCTGCGCCGCCTGCACGGGCCCGGGGCCGGAACGGGCGGAATGCGCCGTGACCGCGGTGGGTTGCTCCGACGGATGGAACGTCGCGCGCACGCGCCCGGAAGAAGGCGGCGGGATGGCCGAGCAGAGGACACAGGACCGGAGCACGGCCCGGACCGCGGCGGGAAAGACGACCCGGACCGCGGCGGGAACCACGACCGGCGCCACGCATGGCCCGGCCGGAACGGAGCGGCTCGTGCCCTTCGGCCCGTCGGCCGCCGGTGACCGCGCAGGCCGGGTCCCCACGCCGGACAGCGGCCGCACAGGCGACGCCTCCACGCCGGACAGCAGGGCGGTGGATGGGACCGCGCCCAGTGGGGGCGCCGGTCAGGCCGGGTCCCCCGGGATCGAGCGCGTGGACCTGGGCGAGGTGCCGTACCCCGAGGCCCTGACGGCCATGGCGGAATGGGTGGCCAGGCGGCGCGCGGGGGAGACCCCCGACCGGCTGACGCTCCTCACCCACCCGCCGGTGATCACCTACGGTTCCCGGACGCCCCGGGCCGAGCTGCCCGTGGACTCGCCGATCCCGATGGTCCCCGTCGACCGCGGCGGTCAGGCCACCTACCACGGCCCCGGCCAGCTCGTCGGCTACCTGGTGCTGAACCTCCGCGAGCGCGGCCCGGCCGACATCGTGCGCTGGCTGGAGGACGGGCTGATCGAGGCGTGCGCCTCGCTCGGCTTCGAGACGGTGCGGCGGGACACGCCCAAGGGGGCGCAGAGCCTGGTCGGGCTGTGGACGCCCCGGGGCGAGAAGGTGGCGTCCATCGGCATGCGCATCCGGGGCGGCATCACCAGCCACGGCTTCGCGCTGAACGTCACCTCGGACCTCGCGGAGTTCGCGAAGTTCACCGCCTGCGGGCTGCCGGACGTGGCGATGACGTCCCTTGCGGAGCTGGCCGCCGCGCAGGGCCGCCCGGTGCCGTCCGACCGCGCGGTCAGGGACGCGGTGGCGGCGGCGCTCGGGGCGGCGTGAGACCTCCGGGGGTGTGAGGTCCGGTTGTTCGACCTCCGGTCGTGTGACCCCCGGTTGCGTGACCTCCCCCGGTTCCGTCCGCCCTTGACCTCCACCAAGGTTCAAGTCGGAGGGTGGACACGCCGATCACGCATCGCCCTTTGGAGGCGGCCATGACCCTGCGCACCGACACCTTTCCCGACCCCGCCCGGCCCGACGTCGGGCTCGCGCTCTTCAGCACCTGGCACGTCGGCACGCCCGAACGCCAGGAAGCCACCGTCGCGGCGATCGCCGGCGCCTGGCAGAGCCGGCCGTGGCCGCACGCGGGCCTGCTCTCGTACACCGTGTACGCCGGCACGGACGGCGCGACCCTGCTGCACCACTCGCAGTGGCGCGACGAGGAGTCCCACGCCGCGTTCGTCGCCGGCACCCGCAACGGGCGTGACCAGCGCAACGCCGACATCGACCGCGCCGTCCCCGGCATCGAGCGGCAGGGCCTGGCCCGCACCCGCCGGTACCGCGGCGGCGGCATCTCGGGCGGCGACGGCGGCGGCAGGCTCCCCGGGGTGGTCGTGATCGTGGACGTGCGCTTCGACGGGCCCGACCCCGAGCGGCAGCGGGCCTGGGTGGACGCCGTGTTCGACGCGCTGGCCTCCGCCCCGGTGCCGCCCGGCGGCATCTCGGGGCACTTCCACCTGGCGACGGACGGCACCCGGGTCGTCAACTACGCGGAGTGGGAGAGCGAGCAGGCCCACATCGACGCGCTCGCCGCTCCCGGCGACGGCATCGGCCCGGCCACACCCGAGTGGCGGCGGGTGCAGAACTTCCCCGGCGTCACCGGCTCGACCGTGCGCCGCTACCGGCTCGCCGCGTCCTTCGCACCGGACGACGCGGAGGGCCGCGCGTAGGCGGTCGGATCCGCTGTGGGCCGGCCTGATCTGTTGCGGGCCGGCCCGTTCGGTTTGTGGGCCGGCCCTGATCGGTTTGTGTATTTGTCCCGATCGGTTGTGGACCGGCCCCGATCTGTCGCGCGTCGCCTGATCTGCGGCGGCGTCGGCTGTTGTCCCCTGAACGGCCGTTGTCCCTCGAACAGCGGTTGTCCCCGGAACCGAGCTCCCCCGATGAACCGAGCTCCCTCGAACCGACAAGTTCAGTCGACTGGACAAATAAAATTTTCGGTGCGGGGGTGGAGCCATGCTGGATGTGACAGTCATCGAGGACCCCGCGGCGGCCGCCGTCTCGCTGGACCCGACCCGGGTCCGGCTGCTGGCGGAGCTGGCGGCGGGCCCGGCCTCGGCCGCCATGCTCGCGGCACGCGTCGGCGTCCCCCGGCAGAAGGTGAACTACCACCTGAGGACGCTGGAGCGGCACGGCCTGGTGGAGCTGGCGGGCGAGCGGCGCAAGGGCAACGTCACCGAGCGGCTGATGCAGGCCACCGCGGCGTCGTACGTGATCTCGCCGATCGCGCTGGGCGCGGTGCAGCCGGACCCGGGCCGGGCCCGTGACCAGTTCTCGGCGCGCTGGCTGCTCTCGGTCGCCGCGCGCCTGGTCCGGGATGTCGGGACGCTCATCGTGGGCGCCGGCAGGGCGCGCAGACGGCTGGCGACCTTCGCGCTCGACGCCGAGGTGCGGTTCGCCTCGGCCGCCGACCGCGCGGCCTTCGCCGAGGAGCTGACCCAGGGTGTCAGCGCGCTCGTCCGCAAGTACCACGACGGTACGGCGGAGGGCGGCCGCGAGCACCGGGTGGTCGTGGCCCTCCACCCCACCGTCAAGGAAGACCCGGCCGACGGGCGGCTGCCGGCCGCTGCGGCCGCCGTCACCCGACCCGAGCCCGAGCCCCGACCCGAGCCCGAGCCGGAACCCGAGGCCTGAACCGGCCGGCATCAGCTGCCGCCGAGCAGGAGACCGACCCGAGGCCATCAGCCGAGCCCCGGGACCACCCGTCGATAACGCAACGCGAGGAGCGCACACCATGGCCAGAGAATTCGAGATCGCCCGTGAGTTCGAGGTCGACACCCCGCCCCAGGAGGTGTGGGAGGCCATCACCACCGGAACGGGCGGCTGGTTGTGGCCGATGGAGTACGAGCCGCGGGAGGGCGGCGCCGCGCCCTTCGGCGGCACCATCACCCGCTGGGACCCGCCGCACCGGTTCACCGCCCGGGTGGAGGACCCGGAAGGCGTCTCGGGCCAGACGCAGAACGGGCTCGACCACACCATCGAGGCGCGCGACGAGGGGCGGCGCTCCTGGGTGCGCTACGTGCACAGCGGCATCTTCACCGACGACTGGGACAACCAGTACGACGGCGCCGACAAGCACACCGACTTCTACCTCCACACGCTGCGCCAGTACCTGGCGCACTTCTCCGGCCGCCCGGTCACGTTCGCCATGGTGGACGCCCCCGCGGCGTCCGCCGCGCCGGACGCCTTCGCGGCGGTCGGCCGGGCCCTGGGGCTCGCCGACGACGCGGTCGCGGGCACCAAAGTGCTCGCCCGCGGACCCGAGCCGCTCGACGCCGTCGTGGACTACCGCACCCCGCACTTCATCGGGCTGCGCACCGGCACCGCGCTCTACCGCTTCTTCGGCCGCAACCACTGGGGTGCCCCGGTCGGCGTCACCGTCCACAACTTCGCGGCCGGCGCCGACGGTGAGCGCAACGGCGCCGCGTGGGAGGCCTGGCTCGGGGGCGTCTTCGCGTAGTGCGGGACGATCCGAGCCGGGCGCGGGCCGGGTGCCGAAGGCCGGGGCGCGGGGCGCGGGGACGCGGCGGGGAGAGCCGGGCGCTCAGCGCCCACGGCCCGTCCCCTCCCGCCCCCCGCGTCCTGACCTGCCGCCGGAAGCCGGAAGCCGGAAGCCGGAAGCTGGAAGCCGGAAGCCGGAAGCTGGAAGCCGGAAGCTGGAAGCCGGAAGCCGGAAGCTGAAAGCCGGAAGCTGGAAGCCGGAAGCCGGAAGCCGGAAGCCGGAAGCCGGAACCGGGGACCCGGAACCCGGATCGCTCGCCGTCCGCCCCTCAGGGCCTGAAGCGCAGCACCTGCGGGTCGTGGTCGCTGTTCTGGTCCGCGAACTCCGCGTTGACGTGCACGCTGTCGTACGAGAACGGGCCCCTGCGCACCGCGGGGCTGATCAGGATCTGGTCGAGCACCTGGCTGTTGCCCTGGTAGTCGTAGGTGTAGCGCTCCTGCGGCGGCAGGGACTTGATCGCCGACCAGAGTGCCCCGCCGGCCTCCAGGCGGTGTGCCGTGTCGGAGAACTCGAAGTCGTTGATGTCGCCGATCGCCAGGACGTCCGCGTCCTTCCGGATCGCCAGGAGCCGCTTGACGAAGGCGTTCACCTCGTCCGCCTGCTGGTGCCGCTCGGTCTCGGAGCTGCGCGTGGGCGGCTGGTACCCCGAGCTGAGCGCCTGGTCGCCGCCCTTGGACACGAAGTGGTTGGCGATCACGAAGACCGTCCGGCCCCGGAAGACGAACTCGCCCGCCAGCGGCTTGCGGCTGTCCTGCCACGCGCTGCTGCCCGGGTCGACGCGCCCCGGGGAGGCCGTCAGCGCCGGTGCGCCGTCCGCCGTCCTCGTCACCCCGACCGCGGTCGTCGCGTCGCCGCCCGGCCGGTCGGTGAACGACACCCGGTCCGGGTCGAAGAGGAAGCCCTGGCGGATGTTGCCGCCCGGAGCGCCGCCGTCCGCCTTGTCGACCGGGTCGATCGAGCGCCACTCGTAGTGCGGCCCGCCCGCCGCCGCCACGGCGTCCACGAACCGGCGCACCGTCTGGTCGGCGGCGACCGTCCCGTCGTCCTTGGTGCCGTTGTTGTCCTGGATCTCCTCAAGCGCCACGACGTCCGGCGACGAGAGGTGGTTCACCACGCCGTCCGCGAGGCGGTCGAACTTCTCCTGCGGGTCGGTGGCGGCCAGGTTCTCCACGTTGTACGTGGCCACGGCCAGCTCGCCGGCGCGCCCCGGGCGCGTGACCTCCCGGGCCGGGCTGGCGCCGGTGACGGTGCCGAGGGTGCGGGCGAGAAGCGTGTAGCCGCCGAACTCGTTGTAGTCCAGGGGGCCTTCGGTGCTGCCGCTCAGCACCTGGCCCACGTCGGCGGTGGGGAAGGGCTGCTCGGCGGTCGGGATCAGGGACTGGACCTGGAGCCGTCCGGTGTTCTGCGAGCCGTACGAGCCGTAGACGGTGCCACCGCGGTGGTCGGCGTGCTCGTGCGGCTTCACCGTCACCCACAGCTCGGCGTACGGGTCGGTGCCGGTGACCACGCGCGAGGAGCCGATCCGGACGTTCATCCCCTCCAGCGACTCGTACGCGTCGAGCGCGTAGCGCGAGGGGCGCAGCGGCAGCGCGGAGATAGAGCCCCCGGCGGCCGGGTCGCCCGCCGGGGCGTACGCGTCCGGCACGGAGCGGGCGTCGAGGGTGACGGCCTTCGGCAGCGGGTTGCCTGAGGACACCACGGTCACCGTCGGCTTGCCGATCTCGGTCACCGACTGGTTCCCCGAGGCGGTGCCGCCGGGCACGTACTCGGAGACGGTCCCCGAGACCCGGGCGTCGTCGCCGACGGCGACCTTGGGCGCCGAGCCGGTGTAGACGAAGACGCCCTCGCTGGTGGCCGGGTCCCGGTCCGGCTGCCGGTCCTGGAACCAGAAGCCCTTCGAGGAGCCGTACGTCCGCACTCCCGTGACGATGCCCGGCACGTCCGTGACCTGCTGCCCCGCCAGCGGGGATATCCGTGTGCCGCCCTGGACGTCGTGGATGCGGACCTGGCCGTCCGCGGGCGCCGCGGCGGAGGGGGCCGCCGCGCCCGCGGGCGAGGTGACGACCACGCCGGTCGCGGTGGAGCAGACGGCGGCGACGGTGAGCGCGGCGAGCCGCGAGGACTTCTTGCTCGGCAAGGTGTGCCTCCGGGGAGGTGGGACGGCGTCGGGGCGGCGCGGACGGACCCGGGTGGGACAAGCGCCCGGTTTCATGGAGAAAGGATCGTCTACGCGCGTCAATCTCTTCTGTGGAGGGGGAGTTGTCAAGGCGCGAGGGGGTGTACGGGCGGCGACGGGTGCGTGAATCGGGGCCCGGGTGCCCGTGATCACGGGGGCTTCGGCGGCCGCGATCGGCCGTCACGGGCCGCCATGGAGTGACCCCTGCGGCTGCCCGCAGTCCCGCCGCCGAGAGGGTGCCCCTGAGCGCGAGCCGGTATGGGCCGGTGGCGGGTGTCGCGTACCGTCCGGGGCCGGTGGCGGGTGTCGGGTACCGTCCGGAGCCCGTGGCGGCTGTCGCGTACCGTCCGGAGGCCGAGGCGGATCTCGCTTACCGTCCGAGGCCGGGCGGCGGGTGTCGCGTACCGTCCGAGGCCGGGCGGCGGGTGTCGCGTACCGTCCGGGGCCGGTGGCGGGTGTCGCGTACCGTCCGAGGCCGGGCGGCGGGTATCGCGTACCGTCCAAGCGCCGTGCCGAGCATCGTGCGCCGTCTGTGGCCCCGTGCCGGGCGCCGCGTAGGGTCCCCTTACCGCCGCGCGTCCGGCCCGGGAGCGATGTGCGCGGGAGAAAGGCCCGGAGCCGTCTAGGCTGAGCGGGGCGACCCGTCCGTTCCGAGGAGAACCAACCGATGTCAGACAGTTCCCCCCTGCCCCCGGTACGGCTGCGCACGGAAGCGGAGCTGGCCCGTGACGCACTCGCCGTCCCGGTGCTCTCCCGGGCCGTCCGGCTCGCCCGCTGGGCGGGCCCCGACACGCGCGTCGGAGCCGACGGCGAACTGCTCGACGAGCAGCTTCCGGCCGCCGCCACCGAGCTGGGGCTGGACGCGGACGCCGATGGCCTCAGCGACGCGGGCGAGGCCTGGCGCGTCGCCGTCGGCGTCGGCCTCGTGGACGTCGCCGAGGACGCGGGAGGTGCCCGCGCCGGCGCCGAGCTGGCGCTGCTGACGTCCGGCTCGCCCCAGGACGTGCTGCGGCTCTGGCTGGGTGCCCTGGACACCGTCGTCGCCGAGGCCGCCGTGACCGGTCCAGACGGCCTGGAGGACTCAGGCGCACCGGGGGCGGGGGCCGCGGAGCGTGCGGCCGAGGCCGAGTTCCTCGACGGCGTGCTCGGCAACCTCTACCTGCTCTCCGTGGGCGGGGAGGAGCCGGACGACGGCCCCGTGCCGCTGCCCGCACTCGCCGCGTCCATGATCGTGCCCGAGGACATGCCCGAGCCGACCGACGACGTCCTGGAGCAGGTGTCGCAGGCGATGGTGCGGCTCGACGAGCAGTTCCGGATGCTGGAGCCGGTGGGTCTCGTGGAGTTCCAGCCGGTCGACCCGGCGTTGCTGGCGGAGGCCGAGGAAGAGGAAGAGGGCGAAGGCGAGGGCGAGGCGGCGCAGGGCTCCGGGCTGGCGGCCGGTGCCGCCCGTTCCGGCGACGGGGCCGGTGCCGCGTCCGGCGCGGGTGCGGCCCGCACCGGCGAGCCCGACGACGGGGACGTCACCCGGTACGGCATGGTCCGCCTCACCCCGCTGGGCCGCTTCGGGCTGCGCACCCGGCTGCTGGACGCCGGGTACGAGGCTCCGGTCGTCGGCGACCTCGCGGACAAGGGCGCCGACACCCTGCTGTCCGGCACGGCCGGGTACCCGCAGGCCGCGGCCCAGGAGGAGATCGACCAGTGGCTGGCGCGCCACGAGCCGCTCGCCGGGGCGCGGGAGCTGCTGGCCGCGGCCCGCGGCGGCGACGACGGCGGGCCGCTGCGCCGGCTCCGCTGCCAGCAGGCGCTCTCGCTCGTCGGCCTGGACGCGGAGGCCGCGCTGCGCGAGGTGCTGGACGACGCCGAACTGGGCGGCCTGGCCCGGGTCTGGCTCACCGAGAAGGGCGCGCGCCAGGTGCCGCCGCCCTCCGAGGCGATGGTGTTCTGGCTGACCATCGACACGCTCGCGGCGCAGCTCGCCGCCGAGGGCAACTCCGACGAGTTGCAGGGTCTGGTGGAGGGGCTCGCCGCGCAGCACAGCGGCTTCTTCGACACCGCCTGGCGCGTCGACCACCCGGCCACGACCCGGGTGCTGGAGGCCATGGGCCGGCTGCACCCCGACAAGAGGATCGCGAAGGAGGCCCGCAAGGCGGCCTTCAAGGCGCGCTCGCATCCCCGGACTTGAGGCTTCCGGGCCACTGGAGGGCCCGGCCGGGCGTGCGTGTGGTGCCATGCGGCGCCACCGGTCGGTTCCCCCGCCGGGGTCCTGCCATGTACAGGCGGAGTCAAACACGGGTAAAGGATTCGTATGGTGACCGCCCATCGCCAGGCCCCTACCCGTCGGCAGCTGTTCAACCGGAGTTCTCCTGGGCGCGCCAGCGTGTGCCCGCGACAAGCGAAACCGCCCCTCACGGTCCCAGTGCCCCAACAGGCAACGTCCGCCCCGTCGCGACGCCCGGCACGCACTCTCGCCGCACCTCGACGGTCAGACGCACCTGCCGGGGCACCAGCTCATGCTCCACGTTCTCGGCTCGACGCCCACAAGCTCTCAGGAGAAGCCATGTCGCTCACCCGCAGGGAGTTCAGCAGACGTTCCGCGGCCACCGGGGCCGGTATCGCCCTGGTCGGCAGCGCCGGTGTGCTGGCCACAGCTCCCGGCGCGCTGGCCGCCCAGGACACCGGCCGCGGTCACCACGACGGCCACGACCACGGCCACGACCACGGCCATGGCCACCACCACGACGACGGCGTGGGGTACGGGCCGCTCGTCGACGACCCGGACGGCCTCCTCGCGCTGCCCGCCGGCTTCTCGTACCGCGTCATCACCCGCACCGGTGAGACCACCCTGGAGACCGGCGAGTCCACCCCGTCGAACCACGACGGCACGGCCACCTTCGACGGTCCCCGCGGCACCACCCTGCTCGTCAACAACCACGAGCTGGCGGGCCCGCGTTCCGACTGGCCCCACCCGGTGCCCCTCACCGACGGCCTGGTGTACGACCCGGGCGCGGCCGGCGGCTGCACGGTCGTCGAGGTGCGCCACGGCGGCGAGGTCGCCGAGTGGGTCGGCCTGGCCGGCACCAGCACCAACTGCGCGGGCGGCCGGACCCCTTGGGACACGTGGCTGAGCTGCGAGGAGACCGAGGACCGCGCCGGTCAGAACGAGATGACCAAGGACCACGGCTACGTCTTCGAGGTGGACCCGGCCGACCGCCGCGCCAACCGCGCCCCGAAGCCCGTCAAGGCGCTCGGCCGGTACGCGCACGAGGCCGTCGTGGTGGACCCGGCCCGCGGCCACCTGTACCTGACCGAGGACGCCGCGGGCCCCAACGGCCTGCTCTACCGCTGGACCCCGCCAGGCGGCTTCCGGCACGGCCGCGGCCGGCTGCGCACCCTCGCCGACGACGCCGGGGTGCTCCAGGCCCCGAGGTGCTACGACTCGGGCGGCCGGTTCGTGGACGACCTGTCCCGCGCCACCCGGATCGGCACGGTCTACGGAGTCGACTGGGTGGACGTGCCCGACCGGGACGCCACCACCGTCTCCGTGCGGAAGCAGTTCACGGACGGCCAGGTCACCCGGGCCCGCAAGCTTGAGGGCATGTGGTGGGCGGACGGCGGCGCGTACATCGTCTCGTCCTTCGCCCGTGAGGAGAGCCCGGTCCAGCACGACGGGCAGGTGTGGTTCTACAACCCGAGCCGCCGCACCCTCACGCTCAAGGTGCTGCTGGCCGTGAACGCGGACCCGTCCGTCGACGGCCCCTTCGACGGCCCGGACAACATCACCGTCTCGCCGTACGGCGGTCTGGTCATCGCCGAGGACGGCGTGGGCGTGCAGCACCTCTTCGGGGCCACCGAGAGCGGCCGCACCTACCCGATCGCGCGCAACGAGCTGAACATCGGCAGCGCCGAGGAGCCGGAGTACAGCGAGTTCACGGGCGTGACCTTCTCGCCCGACGGCAAGACGCTGTTCGCCAACATCCAGACCCCCGGGATCATGCTGGCGATCACGGGCCCCTGGCGTCGCGTGCGCTCCCACTGACCTCCGGGGCCCGCCAGGGCGCGGCGGGCCCCGGACCCACCGCACCGGAAGCTTTCCGGAACACTGCTCGGGCCGTCACCACACGGCCCGGGCTTTTCCGTGGCCGCCGCCGGCTGCGCGTTCGACGGCTGTCCCGCAGGCCCCTGCCTCCCCGGCCTCCTTGATCCGGATTCACCGGATCAAGGGCCTCATGGCGCCTCACCCGGGCCACCAGCCGATCGCGAATCGTCTATACGGACCCTAGGCGGCGGTGACGATGTCCTCGCGCACGGCCGCGGCCCACCGGGACAGCAGCAGCTGGTACTCCGCCCGCTGCTGGCCGCTCAGCCGGCCGCCCGAGCGCAGCATCAGATCACGGATCCGCTGGTTCAGCTCCACGGCGGACGGCTTGGTGTCGGGCGTCTCGGGCATGCCCTCAGCGTAGAGGGGGGCACTGTCAGAGACCTGTGAATTATGCGCCGGGTCGCGAGTGGGCTTGGTCACGATCATCGGCTCCTCCCGGCCGCTCATGCCTCGCCCTCCGCGCACCGGCCGTCGTCGTGGGCCCGACGGCGCAACTCCACCCGGGCCGCCGGGACTCCGGACGAGCGGGCCGCCCAGTGCGGGTGGAACCAGACACCCGCGGAGAGCCGCAGCAGGCGCCGTCGCAACGTGGTCGTCCGCTCCGGACGGCCCTTGGCGAGTGCCTGGTAGGCGATACGGCGAGCGCGCTCGGCGGCCAGGAGGTCGTGAGGGAATGCGGTGGCGTCGTCCATGCCCCCATTAGATCGCATGTTCGATTTTCTGGGCCAGTCATCGCGCCACCGGGGGGCGGCGTGTCGCTGTGGAGCGCGGCGACGGCACGTCCGGGGTTGCGTTGATCTGCTGCCACCCTGGCCTCGGTCCGCCTGCAAGGCCGTGGCGGGCGGCTGGTGGATCTCTAGGCCGGCGTCAGCGCCCCGGCGGGAAGCCCGGGGCGGGGCGGCTGTCGTCGAAGGTCACCACCGCGGGGAGAGGCGACGCCACACTCCTGCGAAGGCTCCCGCCACGACGGCGAGCGTGAGCAGTGTCAGGCCGATGAAGATCACGGGGTTCACCCAGCCTGGCACGAGTTCGGTCCCCACGCCGCCCGTCGTGACGCACTGCGCGCTGACCGGCAGCGTCGCGCGTGTCACGACGTGGTCGCCCTGTGCGCCCCGTGCCGCGCACATCTGGTCCGGGTCCAGGAAGTAGAAGCCCGACATCACACCCCACGCGTACGCGCCGAAGGCCGCCGAGCCGCTCATGACCGCGGCCCAGACGCACGTCGAGATCCGTGGCAGGTGCCACCCGGTGCCCGGGGGTCGCTTGTACGCCCGCCCGGCGAGCACCGCCGCGGCGACCACGATCACGAAGGGCGCCAGGAACGGCCCGAAGGCGAGGGCGAGGAACAGGAAGCTTGCCATGCCCGTCCAGACATCCCCGGGGGAAGATCGGTTCCTCTGCCCGGGACTCCTCCTGAGCGGCTGAGCGGCTGAGCGGCTCAGCGGCTGAGTGGATGAATGGGAGGATAGATGAGGTCTCAGGTACTCAGGGGCTTCCGGGCCGCCGTGGCCCGGTTCCGAGCGGATTCAAGCGGCCCGGACGACGGTGTCGTGTACCGCCTCGGCCCACTCGCGCAGCAGCGTCTGGTACTCGGCCCGCTGCCCGTCTGTGAGCCGGCCGCCGGAGCGGAGCATCAGTGCGCGGATCTGCTCGTTCAGCTCGGAAGCAGACCGTGGCCCGGACTCGGACATCGAGGACATGGCGGAAGCCTACGCCGCGGAACTGACAAAGAGCTATGGGTTACCGGCCGTAGGTGGGGAGCGTCACGAGCGGGTCCTGCTCGGGACCCTGATGCGCTCACCCGTTTCGTCGCCACGGTGTGCCCACCAACGGTGTTCGTGGGAGGCAGCATCCGCGAGGGCACACCGAAGGGTTCGGACCCGGCCCAGCCGCCGCCCCTAGCCTGAGGGCCGCGAGAGCCGCCCATCCGTGGGAAGGGCAGGGGTCTCCTCACCGGCGCCCGGCTCGTGCCTGCTTGCGTGCCGCTTTCACGAGCAGCCGGATCTGCCGGGGCGGCCAGCCGGTGACCTGCCCGACCTGGGCCTGCACCTCCCGTTCGCTGCCACTCTCCAGGAGGATGACGATTTCCGCTCGGACGTCGGCGGCGGCGGCGTCGAGGGCCTTTTCCGCGTCGCGGTAGCGCTGTACAGCGAGTTCGAGTTTGGCGGTATCCATTCCGGTCTGCTACCCCGGGGGCCGGTCGGCAGGCCCGACGACGGAGCGCCGTTGTCGAGGGGCAGAAGCACTATCCGCTTAATCGGCCACGGATTGGACGAGTCGCTCATGAAAAGCGCCGGGCTCGTCCCAGACCTCGTATCCGGAGGACCGCCGAGCGGATCGGTGGAACAGTCAGGGAAACGATCTCCTGGCTCACTCCGCTACCCCCTTCTTCGACGTGTCGGCGCGCGACGTGGCCGGTGCCGGCTCGGCCTCGGCTTCTGCCTCCACCAGACGGACCGCCTTGGCGGGCAGGTTCCTTTCCAGCAGCAGCAGAGCGGGAATGGCGCACGCCGCCACCAGTGCCAGGACGAGCCAGGGCAGTGTGGCACCGACGGCGTACAGCTGCGTGAACAGGGCAGGGGCGACGATTTTCGCGATCTGGTAGCCGTACTGGTAGATAGCCATGTAGCGGCCTCGCAGCTCGTTGATGCTCGCCGCGGCGGCGAGCGCCGTCGAGGTGGGCGACTGCATCATCTCCGCGACCGTGAACACGAGCATGCCGCCCACCAGGAACGGGATCAGCGCGGCATGCGACACGCGGGGACCGGCGGCCATCGCCAGAGCCCAGACCATCCACAGGGCCCCCGCGGCGGCCAGCACTCTGGTGCGGCGGTGGGCTGCGACGGACTTGGTGACCGGAGCTTGAGCGAGGATGATCAGCCCGGTGTTGACAGCGAACAGGGCTCCCGCAAGCCAGCCCGGTCCGGCCAGTTCCTTGACCACATACACCGGAAGGGCGATGGTGACTGTCGTCAGGCACAGCGAGTAGGCGAAGTTGGTGACGGTGAAGACGAGGAACGGCCGGTCCTTCACCACGGTGCCGTAGCCGCCCTTCCCCGTCTTCTCGGCCTTCCCGGCCCTGGCCGCCCGACGGCTCCCGGCGCCGACCAACGCCAGCAGCACCGCGGCCACCCCGAAACTCGCGGCGTTGGCGACGATCGCGATCTGATACAGCAGGTGGCTGCCCGAACCGACGACGATGCCTGCGAGCAACGTGCCCGATCCGAGGCCGATGCTCCGGGTGACCGAAATACGGGCGTACCAGGTGTCGAGTTGCCGGCCGGTGGAGGTCTCGGCGATGAAGGTGAAGATGGTGGCCCAGTAGGTCCGCTCGCCGACCCCCACCAGGAGAGCCGTGAGGAGTAGGGAGGGGATGTTGTGGACGAGCAGGTAGCCGCAGAATCCCACGCCCTGCAGCACCTGGGAGGTAATCACGATCCGGCGCGCTCCGAACCGGTCGGCGCAGGCTCCGGCAAGCAACGGCACGGGCAGTGTGAACAGCGTCGCGGCGCTCAAAGCGAGGCCGACGCCACGTAATGGCAGGCCGGCCACCAGTGTGAAGTAGAGCAAGGACAACGGGAGATACAGTCCGCTGCCCAGGGAATCGATTCCGAGCGCGGTCAACATCGCCGCTGCTGAAGGGCGATGCGGCGCTCGGCCCTCGGTGGTCGCAGCGTGCTGGTCTCCCGCGCTCATGGACTCCTCATTCGTCGGGCCCCGCCTGTCACGCCAGCTTGCTCGCGATGTGGTCGCGACGGAGCGGATGCAGGCCGTGTGATGCAGGGGCCGTCGCAGGTCGAACCGGCCCCGTCGGTCTCCTACCGCCGGGCGCGCAGCCAGCCGCGGTCGTCGGTCAAGTAGGAATCCACCCGCAGGCCCGCACGGGCCAGTTCGGCCTCAAGCCTGTCGTCGTCCATGCGGCAGTGGGTGTACGAGTGCGTCCAGCGCCGGCCGTCATGCTCGTACTCCATCGTCGCGGCGAGCAGGTCCGGCGTGGGGCGTGACACTTCCCGCAGCCGCAGGGTGATCCCACCAGTGACCCGCTCGTAAGGCTGGGCCCGGTCGAACCAGGACAGGCCGTGCCGCTGGACGATCACGCAGCCGTCCGGCGCCAGTTGTCGCTCACAGGCCGCGAGCCAGGAAGCCCGCAGCGAGTCGTTCGTCTCGTTCACCAGATAGGAAGCCAGCAGTACGACGTCGAACCGCTCGGCCAGCGACAAGGTCTCGATCGAAGCGCATATCGTCCGCGCGCCCCGGATGTGGGCGAGCATCTCCGGCGACTCGTCCACCGCGACCACCTCATGGCCGAGTTCGAGCAGCCCGCGGGTGACCCTCCCGGCACCGGCGCCCAGCTCGACGATTGTCGCGCCGTCCGGCACCGCGGCGTGCACGATCTCCGCCTCGCCTTGCGGAGGAAGGAGCGCGTAGAGTTCGACCGGGCAACCGTCCGGAGTAAGCGGGCCCGGACCCGATCCAGCGGCGCTGTATCGATTCGACTCTGCACGATTCATGAACTTCCCCCACTGAACAGTTCAATTCGCCAAAGAGCAACCGAAGAGCAATGCGAGAATAATTCCTAAATAACTATAGTCGCTTTGTCCGAGGACTGTCAATTCTTAGGTCAAGGCCCTCCGTGCCGCCTGGCACCCGGACGCGCCGAGGCGTCTTCTCCTCTCTTGTGTATTGGGCCGGTTGGTTGCCCGCGTTTCCCAGGACACCCGCATCACTGAAGTCGGCTTTGTCGGCGAAGCCTGCTGCCGCCGATGACTGGCTGATCAGCACCCCGGCGCCGACCGCGGCTGAGGCGGCGGCAGGGTTCGCCAAGCCCGCCCCGTGCGGAGCTCGTGCCCGCAAGAGCGCCGTGCAGGTGCCGGATACCTCACCCATCGACCTCGGTACCCATCTGACCTGCGCGTTCTTACAGCGCCTGCGCCCCCGGTGCGACCATGTTCCGGACCGTGCGGGCCTTCACGAAGGTGCCGATGGCCGTCATGTCCCACTCCCCGGAGAACTGCCGGACGAGCTTGCACATCAGGACGCCGGTCTGGGCCTCGGCGTGGGTGAGGTCGAAGCGGACCAGCTCGGCGCCGGTGGCGTCGTCGACGAGGCGGCAGTACGCCTTGGCGACGTCCGTGAACTTCTGGCCCGAGAAGGAGTTCACCGTGAAGACCAGGCCGGTGGCGCCCTCGGGGATGCGGCCCAGGTCGACCACGATGGTCTCGTCGTCGCCCGCGCCCTCGCCGGTGAGGTTGTCACCGGAGTGCTTGATGGCGCCGTTCAGGATGCTGAGCTTGCCGAAGTAGCAGCTGTCCAGGTGGTTGCGCTGGGCGCCGTAGGCGATGACCGAGGCGTCCAGGTCGATGTCGCCGCCGCGGAACGCGGGCTCCCAGCCGAGGCCCATCCGGACCCGGGAGAGCAGCGGGCGGCCGCCCTTGACCAGGGACACCGTCTGGTTCTTCTGGAGGCTGACCCGGCCCTTGTCCAGATTGATCTTCCCGGCGCCGGGGGCCGGGGCCGGCGGGGCGGGAGCCGCCTGGGGTGCGGGGGCCGCGGCCAAGGGCGGCTGCGCCGGGGGCGCCGGCGGCATCGGAGGCGCCGGGGGAGCGGCCGGCGGCGCGGCCGGTGCCGGGGTGGCCGTGGCCTGCGCGGGCTCCTCCACCGAGACGCCGAAGTCCGTGGCGATGCCGGCCAGGCCGTTGGCGTAGCCCTGGCCCACCGCGCGGGCCTTCCACGCGTCGCCGCGGCGGTAGATCTCGATGACCACGAGCGCGGTCTCGGCACCGAGCCCCGGCGGGGTGAAGGTGCCGAGCACCGCCGAGCCGTCGGTGTCGCGGAGCGTCGCCGTGGGCTCGATGCCCTGGAACGTCTGGCCCTGCGCGTCCGGGCTCGCCGTGACCACGATCTTCTCGATGGCGGCGGGCACGGCGGCCGTGTCCACCGTGATCGCGTCGGGCGCACGGCCGCCGCCCGAGACATAGCCGACCCCGGGGCCTGTGGGCTGGTTGTAGAAGATGAAGTCGGCGTCGGAGCGGACCTTGCCGTCGGCGGTGAGCAGCAGGCCGGAGACGTCGAGCCGCACGGGAGCTGTGACGTCGACCGTCACTCGGGCGACGGTCAGCGGGATGTTCGAACCAGGGCTCATGGCTGTCATGCCAGGCGTAACGAACGACCCCGCTTTACCGTTCCCTTACCCTGCCCGAATGGCGGCGGCCCGGCCCGACCGGAGCCCCGGCCGGGAGCGCAGGGACCGACCGGGAGCCTCCCAGGCAGCGGGCGCGCCTCGCACGGGCCCCCGCGCCGGCTCGGGCGCGCCCCGCACGGGCTCCCCGCGCCGGCTCGGGCGCGCCCCACCCCGGCTCCCCACCCCGGCTCCCCACCCCGGCTCCCCACCCCGGCTCCCCACCCCGGCTCCCCGCACCGCCTCCTTCGGCCCCCCGGGGCAGGCCCCCGGAGCCCCCGACCGTCGGGGCCCCGAAACGCAGCACGGCGAAACGCAGCACGGCGGCCCGCACTCGGCGGACCCGGCGCACACGGTTGCGCCGGGTCCGCCGGCTACGAGCCGCCGTGCCCCTCACGGGCGGGAGCGGCCGCTACGGCACGACCACGATCTTGCGGCCGGTGCCCGCCGCGAACTGCTCCAGCGCCTGCGGGTAGGAGTCCAGCGGAAGCCGGTCGCTGATGAACACGTCCGGGTCCAGGACGCCGTTCGCGAACAGCTCCGCCGCCCGCTCGTAGCTGTGCAGCACGGCCATCGAGCCGGTGATGGTGATCTCCTGGTTGTAGATGCGGTACGGGTCGATCTTGACCCGGGTCGCGTAGTCGGCCACGCCGAACTGGAGGAACGTGCCCGCCTTGGCGACCCGGCCCAGCCCGTCCTGGATGGCCGCGGCGTTGCCGGTGGCGTCGATCACCAGGTCCCAGCCGCCCGGCCGGTCCAGCTCGTCGGGGTTGGCGCCCGCGCTGGAGACACCGAGCCTGCGAGCGGTCTCCAGCCGGTCCGGGTTGAGGTCGACCACGTCGATGCTGGCGGCACCGGTGAGCTTGGCCAGCTCCAGCATCATCAGGCCCATGGTGCCGGAGCCGTAGATCAGCACATGGGTGCCGAGCCGGGCCCGCAGGATGTCGTAGCCGCGCACCGCGCAGGACAGCGGCTCGATCAGGGCGGCGTCCTGGGTGCGGATGTGCTCGGGCAGCTTGACGCAGTTCGCGACCGGCGCGACGGCGTACTGCGCGGCGCCGCCCGCGCGGGTCACCCCGATGGCGTTCCACCGCTCGCAGAGGTTGTTGTGGCCGTCACGGCAGTAGCGGCACTCGTAGCAGTACAGCGACGGGTCGACGGCCACCTGGTCGCCGAGCGCGACCTCGGTGACCCCGGTGCCGACACCGACGACCTCCCCGGCGAACTCGTGGCCCGGCACGATCGGCAGGCTGGGCGCGAACTCGCCCTGGAGGATGTGCAGGTCGGTGCCGCACAGGCCGCACGCGGCGACCTGGACGACGACCTCGCGCGGCCCTGGCGTCGGGTCCGGAACCTCGGTCAGCACGGCGCTGCCCACGGACTCGATGACGGCGGCCTTCATTTCACGGCTCCCAGCGACAGGCCCTGGACCAGCTTGTCCTGGGCGGCGAACCCCGCGGCGAGCACCGGCAGGGAGATCACGAGCGACGCGGCGCACACCTTCGCCAGGAACAGGCCCTGGCTGGTGATGAACCCGGTCAGGAAGACGGGCGCGGTCTCGGCGATGACACCGGTGAGTACCCGTGCGAAAAGCAGTTCGTTCCAGCTGAAGATGAAGCAGATCAGTGCGGTGGCGGCGATCCCGGGCATGGCGATCGGCGCCACCACACGGCTCAGCACGACCGGCAGCCGTGCCCCGTCGATCTGCGCCGCCTCGATCACCGCGACCGGCACCTCGGCGAGGAAGGACTGCATCATCCAGACCGCGATCGGCAGGTTCATCGAGGTGTACAGGATGACCAGCAGCCAGATGTTGTCGAGCATCCCGGTGTTCTTGGCGAACAGGTAGATCGGCAGCAGGCCGGCGACGACCGGGAGCATCTTCGTGGAGAGGAAGAAGAACAGCACGTCCGTCCACTTGCGCACCCGGCGGATGGAGAGCGCGTACGCCGCGGGCAGTGCCAGCAGCAGCACGAGGACGGTGGAGGCGATGGACGCCACGGCGGAGTTGATCAGCGCGGGCCAGGGGCTGGCGCCGCCGCCCACGCCGAAGAAGTCGCGGTAGCCGTCCAGTGTCAGGGCGGCGGCGACCGACGGCGGGTTGGTCGCCGCGGAGGCCTCCGAGTGGAAGGACGTCAGCGCCATCCAGGCGATGGGCAGGAAGAACAGGATCCCGGCCACCCAGGCGATGACGCCCAGGGCGGCGCCCTTGCGCCTGCGCACGGTCTTGGGCGCGGGTCGCGCGGCGGCGGTGGTGGCTACGGTCGTCATGCGCGGGACACCTCCTCGCGGAACAGGGACGAGACGACCCGCAGGGCGAAGGTCGCGATGATGATCGAGCCGATGACGACCAGCACACCCGCCGCGGAGGCGAGGCCGTTCTCATGGGCCTGGTAGAAGGTCTGGTACACGGTGTACGGGAGGTTGGCGGTGCCGAGGCCGCCCGAGGTGATGGTGAACACCGCGTCGAAGTTCTGCACGATGTAGATGGACCCGAGCAGGACGCCCAGCTCCAGGTAGCGGCGCAGGTGCGGAAGCGTCATATGGCGGAAGATCTGCCAGTTGCTCGCGCCGTCCATCCGGGCCGCCTCGATGAGCTCCGGGTCCCGGCTCTGAAGGCCGGCCAGGAGGATCAGCATCATGAACGGCGTCCACTGCCAGACGAGCGAGGCCTCGACGGCGAGCAGCGGGGTGTTCGAGACCCAGTCGGGCTGGGGTGCGCCGTTGCCGCCGATCCAGTGCAGCACGCCGTTGAGGAGGCCGTACTCGGGGTTGTAGAGGACGTGCTTCCACAGCAGCGCGGCGGCCACGGGAACCACCAGGAACGGGGCGATCAGCAGGGTCCGCACGAAGCCCCGGCCGCGGAACCTCCGGTCCAGCAGCAGCGCCAGGAGCAGCCCGATCACCAGGCTGACCAGCACCACGGCGACCGTCAGCACGATCGTCGTCAGCACGGACTTGCGCAGGTCGGGCTGGGAGAGGACGTCGGAGTAGTTGGAGAGGCCGGTGAAGCGGCGGGCGGCCGGGTAGAGCGCGTTCCAGTCGAAGAACGAGATCACCAGCGTGGCCACGAACGGCAGCTGCGTCACGATGATCATGAAGACCAGCGCGGGCAGCAGGGGCGCCCGGGTGACCCAGGCGCGCAGCCGCTGGGCCCCTTGCGCGGAGCGGGGCGCGGCGGTGACGGGCGGTGCGGTCGTGGTGGCGGTCATCGTCCCTCGTACTCCTTCGAGATCGGCTCGGCGAGCTGCTGGGACTTCTCCAGCGCCGTGTCGACCGACTGCCGGCCCGCGACGGCGGCGCTCAGCTCCTGGGAGACCTTGGTGCCCAGGTCGGTGAACTCGGGGATGTCGACGAACTGGATGCCGGGCACGGGCCGGGGCTGCACCCCGGGATCGTTCGGGCGCGCGCTGTTGATCGCGGCCTGGGTGACGTCCGCGAAGGCCCCGGCCGACTTGCGGTACTCCGGGATGGAGTACGTCGAGACGCGCTTGCCCGCCGGCACGTCCGCCCAGCCGAACTCCTTGCCGACCAGCTTCTCGTAGTCCTTGCTGGACGCCCAGGAGATGAACTTCCAGGCCTTGTCGCTGTTGTGGGAGGCCTTCTGCATGCCCCACGCCCAGGTGTAGAGCCAGCCGGAGGACTTGGTGCGCACGGTGGGCGCCGCCGCGTAGCCGATCTTGCCCTTGACGGGCGACTTGGCCGCCTCCAGGGACCCGGCCGCGGAGGTGGCGTCGTACCACATGGCCGTCTTGCCCTGCGTCATGGTGTTCAGGCACTCGGCGAACCCGGACTGCGCGGCGCCGGACTCCCCGTGCTTGCGTATCAGGTTCACGTAGAACTTGACGGCGTCCTTGAACGGCTTGTCGGTCAGTCGGGCCTTGTAGTCCTTGTCGAACCAGGTCCCGCCGAAGGTGTTCACCACGGTGGTCAGCGGCGCCGCCATCTCGCCCCAGCCGGGCAGCGCGCGCAGGCAGATGCCCCGCATGCCGGGCTGCGCGCCGTCCGCCTTGGCCGCGAGGTCCGCCACCTGCTGCCAGGTGGGGTGCGCGGGCATGGTGAGGTGCTTCTTGGCGAACACGTCCTTGCGGTACATCAGGAAGGACGACTCACCGTAGAACGGCTCGCCGTAGGTCTTGCCGTCGTCCGCGGTGAGGGCCTGGCGCATCGGCGCCACGATGTCCTTCTGGTCGAAGCCGGGATCCTTGGAGATGTACGAGTTCATCTCGTGCAGCCAGCCGTTCCTGGCGTAGATGGGGATCTCGTAGTTGCTCAGGGTGGCGACGTCGTACTGGCCCGCCTGGTTGGCGAAGTCCTGGCTGATCTTGTCGCGGACGTCGTTCTCCGGCAGGACGGTGAAGTTCACCTTGATGCCGGTCTGCTTGGTGAAGTGCGAGGCGGTGAGCTTCTGCAACTCCACCATCTGGGGGTTGTTGACCATCAGGACGTTGATGGAGTCGCCGCCGGCACCGGCGCCTCCGGCTCCGGCCCAGCAGCCGGAGAGCAGTGGGGTGAGCAGCGCCCCTGCGGCGACCGCGACAAACGCTGCGCGCGGCCTCCGTCGGCTCTGGGTTCGCATGAGTGCTCCTGGTGAGGGTGGGATGGGGATCGGGGGGATCACCGGGTCGAGAGGGGATCTGTCGAGGGGGATCTTCAGGAGGATATTTATGGATGTTTAGAAATATCAAAGGACGAATAAGGATGAATGGGGTGCGGCGGAGGTGCGGGCGACCGTCCGGCCGTTCGGGGTGGGTGGGGGGGAAGTCGCCTCGTGTGTCGGGGGGTTCTCAGACTCTGATGACCTGGGGGCCCTGGAGTGAGTAGCGGTGCGCCTCCGGTGCCGGGAGCTGGGTGCTGGTGACGATGGTCTCCAGGTCGCTGATCCGGGCGAACCTGCAGAAGCTGACCGCGCCGAACTTGGTGTGCACGCCGGCGAACACGGTGCGCCGCGCCGCCCGCATCGCCTGTGCCTTCACCTCGCTGACGGCGGGATCCGGGGTGGTCAGGCCGTGTTCGCGGGAGATGCCGTTGGCACCGATGAACGCCAGGTCGATGACGAATCCGGAGAGCATCTTCGTCGTCCAGTGGTCGACGGTGGCGAGCGTGCCGTGCCGCACCCGGCCGCCGAGCAGCAGCACGGTCGTGTTCCCGGCCTCGGCGAGCGCGCCCGCGGTGGCCAGCGACGCGGTGACGACGGTCAGCGGCCGGTCCCTGGGCAGCGCCTGGGCGATGAGCTGGGGGGTGAAGCCCTCGTCGACGAAGACGGTCTCCGCGTCGCCCAGCAGCTCGGCGGCCGCGGTAGCGATCCGGCGCTTCTCGGGGACGTGCATGGTGGTGCGGAAGGCGAGCGTGGTCTCGAACCCCGCGCTCTCCACGGGGTAGGCGCCGCCGTGGGTGCGTCGGATCAGGCCGTGGTCCTCCAGGGCGCGCAGGTCCCGGCGGACGGTCTCCTTGGCGACGCCCAGTTCGGCCGCGAGCGCGGCGACGTCGACCGAGCCCGCGCGGCGCGCGGCGCGGACGATCTGCCGTTGACGCTCCTCCGCGCTCACCCTGTCACCTCTCCTCGCCGTGTCCCCTGCGGTGCCCGTTCGGGCCATGGGGGATGTTCTACAGCGGGGTGATGGCGTTGACCAGGCTTATTGGCTGTCTGTGTCTGCCCGTATCTGCCCGTTTACCCGAGGCGAGGTCCGGGACGACCTGCCGTTCGGGGCCGGACGCCGGCGGGGCGATGCCCGTTCGGGGATCACGGGTGCCCGTTCGCTGCCCGGGTCGATGCCCGCGCCGTTGCCCGCACCGGTCATACGCGTATCGAAGTGTGGTCCGGAGCGGGGGTTCGGGCTCGTGGCGGGAGTGTCCGAGGCGGCCGGCGTGGTGCCGTGCCGGCCGGCCGGTGCGGGGTGGATTCGCGCGGTTGGCGCTCAGTGCGGCCAGATCGGAGGGTTGGTGAGGAAACCGCCGCCCAGGTACCCCTGCTCCGGCTTGGCCGCGTCCAACTCCCCGAACTCGGCGATCAGTTCGGCCGCGAACGCCTCGGAGTCGTCCTGCGGCTCGTAGCCGAGTGCCCGTGCGGAGGACAGGTCCCACCACAGCCGGGTGTTGGCGGACGAGCCGTACACCACCGTGTGCCCGACCTCCTCGGCGGTGAGGGCGGCGTGGCAGAGCCGGGCGCAGTCGGCCGGGCTCATCCAGATCGACAGCATCCGCACGTTGCTGGGCCGCTCGAAGCAGGACCCGATGCGCACCGACACGGTCTCGACGCCGTGCTTGTCCCAGTACAGCTGCGCCAGGTCCTCGCCGAAGCCCTTCGACAGGCCGTAGAAGGTGTCGGGGCGGCGGGCTGTCTCCACCGGGATCAGCGCCTCCGCGGGCAGCGGGGGAGTGCCCTGGGGGAACGGGGTGTACCCGACCGCGTGGTTGGAGGAGGCGAACAGCACGCGGCGCACGCCCGCCTCCCGTGCGGCCTCGTAGAGGTTGTAGGTGCCCTCGATGTTCGCCTTGAGGATCTTCTCGAAGGTGGACTCCAGGGAGATGCCCGCCAGGTGGATCACGGCGTCCACTCCGCGTACCGCCTCCCGCAGGGCGTCCCGGTCGGCGAGGTCGGCCGTGATCGCGTCCGGCTCGCCCTCGATCGGGACCACGTCGAACAGCCGCAGCGTGTAGCCGTAGTCGGGCAGCAGCTTCCGCAGGTGGGTACCGACGCCCCCGGCTGCGCCGGTGAGCAGGATGGTGAGGGGAGCGGGCATTCAGGTCTCCTCAGGGCGCGCTGGGGACGTATGCATGCACAGAATTCACATTCGTGGACAACCTAGAGATCGCGGGAGTGCTCCGTCAAGTGTCCCGTGAACTGTACGAATTCGCCCGTCTGATGCTGTTTTCTGCGCTTGACCGGCCCCTGGGTGGCGCCTTAGCGTGGTGTTGTTCAGAAATATGGACGTGAATCATAAACGTGCACGCTTGCTTGCGTGCTAGCTCAGGGAGAGCCCGTGACAGTCCCCCTCGCCGCTCGACTCGACGGGTTGCTGTTCTTCCCCGTCACCGCGTACGGCCCCGACGGCTCCGTCGACCTCGACACCTACCGCACCCATGTGCGGCGCGGCATCGAGGCGGGCGCGGCGGCCGTCTTCGCCTGCTGCGGCACGGGGGAGTTCCACGCGCTCACGCCCGAGGAGTTCCGGGACTGCGTGGCCGCCGCGGTGGAGGAGGCCGGCGGGCGCGTGCCGGTCGTCGCCGGCGCCGGGTACGGCACCGCGCTCGCCGTGCGGTTCGCCGCCCTGGCCGAGGAGGCGGGCGCCGACGGGCTGCTCGCCATGCCGCCGTACCTGGTCGTCGCCGACCAGCAGGGCCTGCTGCGGCACTACCGCGAGCTGGCCGCCGCCACTTCCCTGGACGTCATCGTCTACCAGCGCGACAACGTCGTGTTCACCCCCGAGACCGTGGTCGAGCTGGCCGCCACGGACGGCATCATCGGGCTCAAGGACGGCCTCGGCGACCTCGACCTGATGCAGCGCATCATCAGCGCGGTGCGCTCCTCCGACCGCCCCGGCGCCTCGGAGTTCCTCTACTTCAACGGCCTGCCCACCGCGGAGCTCACCGGCCTCGCCTACCGCGGCATCGGCGTCACGCTCTACTCGTCCGCCGTCTTCTGCTTCGCGCCGGAGATCGCGCTCGCCTTCCACAAGGCCATCAATTCCGGCGACGACAGGACGGTCGAGCGGCTGCTCGACGGCTTCTACCGCCCGCTGGTCGAACTGCGCGCCAAGGGCAAGGGCTACGCCGTCGCCCTGGTCAAGGCGGGCGTGCGGCTGCGCGGCCTGGACGCCGGGGAGGTGCGGCCACCGCTGCACGAGTGCGCCCCGGAGCACGTCGAGCAGCTCGCCGAGCTGATCGAGCGCGGCTACGCTCTGCTGGCCGACGGCTGACCGCCGCCCACCGACTTCCTGGAGCCGTGGTGAAGACCTCCGCGTTCGTCTACCCCTGGGACGTCGTCGGCGATCCCGACGCCGCCGCACGCCTGACCGCCCTCGGCGTCCGGCAGGTGACGCTGGCCGCCGCCTACCACTCGACCCGTGCGCTCACCCCGCGCCACCCCCGCCACCGCATCGTGACGGCCGAGCACTCCGCGGTGCTCTACCCGCCCGGCGAACGCTGGCAGGGCCGCACCCTGCGCCCCTACGAGGCCGGCGGCTGGGCGAGCGGCGACGCCTGGGGCGAGGCCGCGGCGGCGCTCGCCGGCGCCGGGCTCGACGTGCACACCTGGGTGGTGCTCGCGCACAACTCCCGGCTCGGCGCCCAGCACCCGGACACCTCCGTCGTCAACGCCTACGGCGACCGCTACCCCTGGGCACCCTGCATCGCCCAGCCCGCGACCCGCGCCTACCTGACCGACCTCGCGGCCGAGGCCGCAGCGCGGCCGGGCGCCGGCGGCTGCGAGCTGGAGTCGCTCGGCTGGTACGGCCTGGCGCACCTGCACGCCCACGACAAGATCGGCGGCGTGCCGCTCGGCGAGGCCGGCCAGTACCTCATGTCCCTCTGCTTCTGCGGGTCCTGCCGCAGCGGTTACGCGGACGCCGGGCAGGACCCCGAGGCGCTCGTCGCCGCCGTGCGCGACGCGCTGGACCCCGTGTGGCGCGGTGAGGTGAACGACGAGGGCTGGGGCACGGTCGAGAAGCTGCTCGGCGAGGAGCGCGCCGCGGCCACCCTCGCCTGGCGCACCGGGACCGCGGGCTCCCTCCAGGAGGCGGCGGTGGCGGCCGTGCGGGACGCGGCGCCGGACGGCTTCCAGGTCCTGCTGCACGCCGACCCGGTGCCGTACCACTGCGGCGCCAACGCCGGCGTGGAGCCCGCGCGGATCCTGGCGGCGGCGGACGGCGTGGTCGTGCCCTGCACCGGCGGCCCCGGCCTCCTCGCCCCGTTCGCCGGTCACCGCGGAGAGCGGGGCGTACTCGCCGCCAACCTCACCGTGGTCTCCGGGATGGGCGGCAGCCCCGGCACCCTCGCGGAGGACGCGGCCAGGGCGGCGGGCCTCGGCGCCACGGAGCTGCGGCTCTACCACGCGGGGCTGGCGTCCGACGCGGATCTCGCGGCGGTGCGGGCGGGGTTGGCGCGGCTGGGCTGACGGGGGCCGGCGCCACCGGTCCCCAGCGGCGACCGCGGCGCGGCTACCAGTCCAGGTGCGCGGCGAGGAAGGGCGTGTGGTCGGGCGCGGCCTTGCGCGCGCTCAGGACGGACTTCGCGCTTTCGCCGACGGGGATGCGGAAGGGGGCCTTGCCGCCCTCGGCGATCGTCGCCGCCACGACGTCGGCGACCTCCTCGACGGAGACGGGTGCCGCGCGGAACGGGCCGAGCTTGTCCAGCAGCGGGCGGTAGGGGTTGCCGTCGTCGAGGTGGACCCGGGCGCGCTCGGCACCCCCGGAGGCCACCGCGGGCGGCTGCACGACGTGGACGGACACGCCGAAGCGGCCGGCCTCGATGGCGAGGACCTCGGCGAGGGCCTCCAGGGCGTGCTTGGTCGCGCCGTAGGCGCCGATCAGCGGGATCACCAGACGGCCCTGGATGCTGGACATGAAGATCAGCTGCCCTGTCCCGCGCCGGCGCATCCCGGGCAGGACGCCCTGCGCGACCCGCAGGGCCCCGAACACGTTGAGCTCGAACAGGTCGTCCAGCACGGTGAGCGGGATCGTCTCGACCGGTGCTCGCACGGTCGCTCCGGCGTTGCTGAGCAGGACGTCGACGTGGCCGGCCTCGGCCAGTGCCCGGTCGACCGAGGCCTGGTCGGTGACGTCGAGTTGAAGCTTCCGCGCCACCGGCAGGTCTTCGAGCATCGACACGTCGCGGGCCGTGGCGATGACCTCGTGGCCCTGTTCGTGCAGCGCTGCCGCGGTGCCCTTTCCGATGCCCCGGGACGCCCCGGTGATGAGTACGCGAGCCATTGGTGGAACCCCTTTTTCGCTGGCGGCAAACAGATGCTATGTAGGGCAGCATACATAGTTTGTGGGTGTCAAGGACGTCTGGATCGGGCCGGCGATCCGGGGGGACGCGGCAAGCATCGAGCGGCCCGACCCGCGGGGCGGCGGGCCGGGTTAGGTGGTGGACCGGGTGCGCGTGGGGCAGGCTTCAGGTGCGGACGCGCCCGGCACCCTTCGGCGACACGCTCGCGGCGTGACCGGCCAGCACGGTGCGCAACGACTCGTACGGAGCGGGGCTGCGCAGAGCGCGGGAGGTGATCATCGCTCCCTCGATGCCCGCGATCACGGCCTCGGCGAGCACCCTCGCCGGGGCGCGCTCCACGCCGAAGGCGACGAAGTGGAAGGCCAGCCTGTCGGTCATCTCGGAGAAGGCCCGGCGGCCGGTCTCGGCGATCTCGGCCGAGTCCTGCGTAGCGCCCTCGGTGATCAGCGGGGCGATCCCGCAGCCGCGCCCGTAGTCACTGGCGATCATGCCGTCGCGACCCAGATCGACGTAGAGCTCGATCAGCCGGCCCGCGGACGTGGCCTGGCCGGCGGCCCGGTCGATGATCTCGACCTGCTCGAACGCGTGGGCTTCGGCCGCTTCGATCGCCAGCTGCGTCTTGCCGCCGGGGAAGTGGAAGTAGACCGAGCCGCGGGACGTGCCGCTGAGTTCGAGCACGTCGGAGAAGGCCGTCGCGTTGTAGCCGCGCTGCCGGATCAGCTGCTTGGCGGCCTGCACCATCTTCTGCTTGGCATCCGTTCGCTTTCCCACCATGCACCCTCCCATGCATCCTCTCCGCATCACATGTATGCTGACCTACATAGTATCTGAAGAGGACGCTGAACCCAAGAGGACGCTCATCCAGCGGAGGGGCTCATCAGGCCCATCGGCCAGGAACATCGTCCTCGACGACCCGTGGCCGTTCCGGACCGCAGGTGACCGTCTGATGAAGGAGAACTCCGGAATGGCACTGCCCACTCTCGTCCTCGTTCACGGCTCCTTCCACCGCGAGGAGGTGTGGGATGTCCTGATCGAAGAGCTCCCCGACGTTGACATCCGCACCATCCAGCTCCCCTCCAGCGCTCCGGTCCCCGTCGATCAGCTGGGAAGCATGTACGAGGACGCGCGGGCCGTCAAAGATCTCGTTCTGGACGTCAAGGGCCCGGTTGTCGTCTGCGCGCACTCTTACGGAGGCGTCCCCGTCAGCGAAGGGCTCGCGGGGGTCGGTGCGGTGAAACACATCGTCTATCTGAACTCCTTCGTGCTGGACGTCGGCGAGTCCATGCTCGGCAATCGGGGCGGAAGCTACCCGCCCCACTGGGGAGTCCACGAGAACGAGCGGTACATCGAGATGATCGGCGCTGAGGAGGTCTTCTACAACGACTTGTCACCGCGAGACGCGGAAAGGGCAGCGCGCACCCTGGGGCCCCAGTCGCTCGTCTCGATGCGGCAGCCCCTCACACAGGCGGCCTGGCGCGACACCGCGAGCACGTATGTGATCCGCCTGCCGACCTGCTCGATCCTCGCGTCATCGAGGTCGCGGCGGCGGCCGGTTCGAGTCAGGCGCGTGACCTTGCCGCAGAACTCGTCACGTGGTGGTACGAGTGATCCCTTCCTGCTTCCTGCTTCGTGGTGTCTGCGTCGCGGGCCGTGCAAGCGCACCTCCAGAACTTCTAGACGACCGGTCTAATCCGGTGCTACGGTCGAGGCATGCCAGTCGCCAAGACGGAAACGCGCCGAAGCATCCTGGACGCCGCTCGGCGGATCGTCGTCGCCAGGGGGTACGCCGCGGTCGGCATCAACGAGGTGCTCGCCGCGGCCGGTGTCCCGAAGGGGTCGTTCTACCACCACTTCGGCTCCAAGGACGCCTTCGGCGAGGCGATGATGAAGAGCTACTTCGACGACTACTTCGCCACCATGGACGGCATCGTCGCCGACACGGAAGCCACTGCCGGGCAGCACCTGATGCGGTACTGGCAGTACTTCTACGACACGCAGGTCGCGGACGACTGCCAGGGCGGATGCCTGGTCGTCAAGCTGGGCGCGGAGATCTCCGACCTGTCGCAGGCGATGCGCATGGCGACCAAGGCGGGAACGGCGGAGATAGTCGAACGGATCGAGAAGATGATCGTCCGCGGCATCGCGGACGGGTCCGTGTCCGTCGATGAGGGCGCTCGCGCGACAGCAGAGACGCTCTACGGCCTGTGGATCGGGGCGAGCATGATCGCGAAGATACATGGCGGCCCCGGTCAGCTCGACCGCGCCATGGCGGTCACGCGCCAGGTCCTCCACGTCTGACGAGCCGCAGCTGCCCGCGGCTCACCGAACCCGAACCGGAACAGCGAACCCGAACCCGGACGCGAATCCGGACGCGAATCCGGACGCGACAGCAAACAGCAGAACGGTCTGAGAATCTGGAGTAGACCGGTCTAGAAAGGCTGCGTCATGACCACCGACCTCATTCACTCCGACGCGAGCGAACTCGCCGAGCTGATCCGTAGCGGGAAGGTCTCCTCCGCCGAGGTGGTGCAGGCGCACCTCGACCGCATCGAGGCCACGAATCCGAGCATCAACGCCATCGTCACGCTCGCCGAGGGTGCGCTGGAGGCCGCGAGGGCGGCGGACGAGGAGCTGGCGGCGGGCGGGGAGGTGGGGCCGCTCCACGGCGTGCCCTTCACGGTCAAGGACTCGTTCGACACCGCCGGAGTGCTCACCCAGCGCGGTTCGCCGATCTTCGCGGGGCGTGTCCCGGACACGGACGCCACCGCTGTGGCACGCATCAAGCGTGCCGGAGCGATCCTGCTGGCGAAGACCAACCTCCCGGAGTTCTCGTACTGGGTCGAGTCCGACAACCTCCTGACGGGCAGGACGAACAACCCCTGGGACCTCGACCGCTCGCCGGGCGGTTCGAGCGGCGGGGAGTCCGCGGCGATCGCGGCGGGGATGTCGCCGCTCGGACTCGCGAGCGACCTGTCCATCTCGGTGCGCGGGCCGGCGGCCGACACCGGTGTCGTGTCCTTCAAGCCGACGCACGGGCGCATCCCGATGACGGGGATCTGGCCGCGGGAGCCGCGCCGTGACTGGCACGCCGGTCCCATGGCCCGCAGCATCCGCGACCTCGCCCTCGCCTATGCGCTGCTGGCCGGTCCTGACGGCGCCGACGGTTTCGCCACCGTCCCGGGCGAGTTCGACGCCGGCCTCGGCGCCTCGCCTCACCGGCCTGTGCGCGTCGGCTGGCTGGTGGACTCGGGACTCGGCCCGACCGATGCGGAGGTCGCGGCGACCGTGCGGGCGGCGGCTGACGCCCTGCAGGGGGCGGGCGTCCGGGTCGATGCCGTGAGCATCCCGGCCCTTGAGCGGGACAACCCTCTCGAACTCTGGAACAAGCTGAGCGTCATGGAGGTGAAGCCGGCCTTCCGGGAGGTCACCGCGGGTCATGAGGACCAGATGTTCAGCTACTCAAAGACCCTGTTCGGCATGCCCGACACGTCCGTGGAGGACTACGTCCGGGCCGAACAGGGCGTCGGGCGGCTGCGGGACGGTTTCGCGGAGTACTTCCACCAGTACGACGCGCTGCTGCTCCCGGTGACGACGATCCCCGCCCACGAGCACCAGCTCGGGGAGTTCACCCTCGACGGCCAGACCGTGGGCACCTTCCACGTGTCGTCGACGACAGTCCCGTTCAACCTGACGGGCCTGCCGGCGTTGTCCATGCGGTTCGGCACGAGCAGCGACGGTATGCCGATCGGCGTACAGGTGGCGGCCGGCTGGCACGCGGAGTCGACGATCCTGCACGTCGCCTCGCTGCTGGAGACGCTGAGCCGGGTGCGCGACCTCCACCCTGCTCTCTGAGGGGATTCGTTCAACGGCCCGCAGGTCGCCACTCCGGCTCCGCCTCAGGACAGGGCCAGGACGCAGAACTCGTGCCCCTCCGGGTCGGCCAGGCAAGTCCACGGGACGTCGACCTGGCCGATGTCGAGGTCGGTCGCGCCGAGGGCCCGGAGCCGGGCGACCTCCGCTGCCTTGTCGTCACCGGGGTACGGCAGCAGGTCGAGGTGGACGCGGTCCGGCACCGTCTTCGCGCCGGGTGTGCGGAGGAACTCCAGGTGCGGGCCGACGCCCTTGGCGGAGCGCAGGGCCGCGTGGTCGTCCGTCACCTCGTGCAGGGTCCAGTCCATCGCCTCACCCCAGAACCGGGCCATGGCCCGCGGGTCCTCGCAGTCGACCACCACCGCGGCGATGGGCCCGGTGTCCCGGTCGACCTCCCGCGGTTGCAGCACGCAGAACTCGTTGCCCTCCGGGTCGGCGAGGACCGTCCACGGCACGTCGCCCTGGCCCACGTGGGCGGGCGTCGCACCGAGGGCCTTCAGGCGCGCGACCAGCTCCTCCTGGTGGGCCGCGGAGGTGGTGGCGAGATCGAGGTGCAGGCGGTTCTTCGTCGTCGTCTTGGCTTCCGGGACGGGAACGACGTCGACGCAGACGAAGACCGGGTCCGGCCAGACGGCGCCGCCGGCGGGTCCGACGTAGGTGGTCACGCCGGGGCTGTAGGCACTCCAGCCGAGCGCCTCCGCCCAGAAACGGCCGACGGCCGGGGCATCAAGGGCCTTGATGTTCACCTGAACAGGTCGCAGGGCCATACCGCCGATCCTAGGCCGGTTCCTTGACTCTGAGGCCGCTTGAGATCCCCTGGTGACGGGTGTGAACGAGCTCCACCGGACCGGGCGGCGGCACTCCGCGCGTGGATGGCCGCCGCCCTGCGCCAGGGCGCGTGAGGAGCCATGACCTGCGCGTCCTACTGGTCGGCCGGTGAGACGGGTCCGGGGGTGACCGGCCCCTGGGGTACGGGTTCCGGGCGCCGCCACAGCAGTGCCCCAGCCGTGAGCAGGCCCAACGCACCGTAGACGGGCAGCAGGACCCGGAAGTCGACCGTTTCGACCAGGGCCGCGCCCAGGCCGAGACCCAGGGCGTTCGGCGCGAACATCAGCGTGTTGGCGGTGGCGGACACCCGGCCCAGCAGGGCGCCGGGCGTCTGTCGCTGGACCGCCGTGAACGCGGCGATCAGCACGCACGGCAGCCCCAGCCCGATCGCCCCGTTGCTGACCAGCGCCACCGCGTCGTAGGGCAGCGCGCGGGCCGCCGTCGCCACCGCGGTCAGCGCGATCCCGTACGCCCCGAAGCGCCGCTCCCCGAGCCGCCGAAGCAGCGGTCCGGATGCCGCCCCGACCAGCACGGACCCGACGCCCTGCACCGGGTACAGCACCCCGGCGAACTCCGGCGGGCGGCCGAGGGCGTCGATCATCGCGTAGAGCGTCGAGCTGCTGAGCGAGGCCAGCAGCAGGGTCACACCGCCCGCGACGACCAGCCGCCGCAGCTCCGGCCGGCCCCACAGATGCCTGGCACCCTCGGCGGTCTGGGCCCACCAGCCCGCCGTCCGCGGCCGGGGCGGCTCCTCGCGCACCTTCAGCAGCAGGCAGAGCCCCGCGGCGGCCACGAAGGTGACCGCGTCCAGGAGGGCGACCCGGGCGCCGCCGTAGGCCGCCAGGAGGCCCGCCCCGGCCAGCGGCGCCACCAGTTTCATGCCCTCCTGCGCGGACATCCGCAGCCCGTTGAAGTCGCCCAGCAGGCTCTTGTCGACGGCCGCCACCACGAGGGCGGACTCCGCGGCGTCCGACACGACACTGCCCGCCCCGTACGCCAGCAGCACGCCGAAGAGGATCCACAGCCGGCCCGCCGAGTCCACGGCGAACAGGGAGAGCAGCAGCGCGGCCAGGCAGAGGTCCAGCCACACCAGCAGGGGCCGGCGGCGGGTGCGGTCGGCCAGGGCGCCCAGCAGCGGCCCGGCGAGGCTCGGCGCCCACACGGCGAACGTGACCAGTGCCGCCAGGCCGTTGGAACCCGTCAGCTCCTTCACCCAGATGCCGCTCGCCAGGAACATCGCCGACGTCCCGAAGCCCGAGACCACTACCCCAGCCAGGTACAGCCCCGCGTTGCGGTCCCGCAGGACGCGCGTCAGTGACCATGTCATGCCAGGTCATCGTGGATCTAAGGACCCCCGGTCGGGATCGGGGGACTGCCCTAGGTACGGCGGTGGCCGCGGCACGGCCGGGCCGCAGGGATGCGTCGTCCGGACCGGAGCGATGAGTTTCGCGGCCCGCGGTGGTCATGGATGCGACGGACCTCCCGCGGACAGGACTTCCCACGGACGGGGCCTCCGACGGACAGGACTTCCTACGGGCGGGGCCTCCCGCGGACGGTGGGACGCCCCCCGGCCGGCGGGATCCGCTCACGAACACGCGGCAGACCGCACGGACGCGTGGGGCACCCCACCGCCCGTGCGCCCTGCTTCAGAATCCTCGGAGAGGAGCACCACATGACCGACGGCACCACGGATGCGGCGCGGACGGTGGACCTGCGGCCGCAGGTCCGCGTGCTGGCGCGGCTGGCGGAACGCGTCACGGACGAACAGCTCGCAGGCCGCACGCCCTGCCCGGAGATGGCCGTGCGCAATCTGATCGGCCACCTCGCCGGCCTGGCCGTGGCCTTCCGGGACGCCGCCCGCAAGGACCTCGGCGCCACCACCGCCACCCCGCCCGACCGGACGCTGCCCGACGTGGGCCCCGACTGGCGTGCCACCCTGCCCGAGGTCCTCGACGAACTGGCCGGCGCCTGGCTCGACCCGGACGCCTGGGCGGGCGAGACCCGCGCGGGCGGGGTGGACCTTCCCGGCGCCGTCGCCGGCCTCGTCGTCTCCGACGAACTCGTCGTGCACGGCTGGGACCTGGCACGCGCCACCGGCCAGGACTACGCACCCGACGAGGCCGCCCTGCGCGCGGCGCACGCCATGCTGGCGCCGAGCGCGCAGGACCCGTCCCGCGGGGGGATCTTCGGCCCCGTCGTGCCGGTGCCGGACGGCGCGCCGCTGCTGGACCGCGTGATCGGGCTCAGCGGCCGTGATCCGCGCTGGTCGCCACCGCGCTGACCGGGTGGGCCGTGCGGTCGCGGAGCCTCGCGCGGGCCTGCTCCGCGTCGGGGTGGCCGAGCTGGCTGAGGATCTCCAGGGCGTCCTGCCAGGTGGCCCCGGCCGCGCCGGAGTCGCCGGCGGCCTCGTGGGCGTCGCCCAGTGAGAGCAGGGCCTCGGCCTCGGCGTAACGGTCGCCGGCCTCCTGGAAGAGCCGCAGGGCGCGCCGGCAGCAGGTGATGGCCTGCTCGTGGTGGCCGAGGTGGCGGTGGGCGTGGCCGAGGCTGTCCCAGGCCGCGGCCTCCCCGTGCCGGTGGCCCAGTTCCCGGTGGAGGGCGAGCGCCTGCTCGCAGTAGTCCAGCGCGCTGCGGTGGCGGCCGAGCAGGGTGTGGTACCAGCCGACGCCGTTGAGGGCGAGGGCCATACCGGGGCGGTTGCCCCTGACCCGGTAGAGGAACAGCGCCTGTTCGGCGTGGCCGAGCGCCGTGTCGTGCTGCCCCTGGAGCCCGAACACCCAGGCCATTCCGTGGTGCGCGCGGGCCTGCCCGACGTGGTCGCCCAGCTCCGTGAAGGACGCGAGCGCACGCTCCAGGTGGTCGAGGGCGTCCGCGTACCGGCCCAGCCGGGCGCAGGGCCTGGCGAGACCGTTGTGTGCGTGGGCGCGGCCGGCCGGGTCGGTGCCGCGGTTCGCGGCGGCGAGCGCGACGAGGTGCGTGTGCAGGTGGTCGTGCCAGTGGCCCTGGCGGTCGAAGTAGTCCTCCAGGGCCCAGGCGAGCTGCCAGGCGTGGGCGGGGAAGCCTTGGGCGGCTCCCTCGGCCGTCCCCTGAGTCCCTTGAGTCCCCTGGGTCCCTTGAGCCCCTTGAGTCCCTTGAGCGGCCGTGTCCCCGGCTTCCCGCCCGGCCTCGTTCCCGGCCCCGTTCCCGTTCCCGGCCCCGGTCCCGTTCCCAGCCCCGCCCTCGGCGGCCTGCCGGAGGACGCCGAGCAGTACCGCGTGCTCCGCGGTGAACCAGCCCATCGCCTGCTGGTGGCCGTCGAGCCCGACGACGACGGCCCCCGGCACCGGAGCGGGCAGCGCGATCGGGTGGCGGTGCGGATACAGCAGCAGCGCGGCGGCGTGCGCCGTGTGCACGTAGTGGTCCAGGACGCGGTGCAGGGCGGCGCGCCGTTCGCCGGCCGGGAGCCGTGCCCGCGCCTGCTCGGCGGCGTAGGCGCGCAGCAGGTCGTGGAAGCCGAACCGGCCGGGCACCGGCTCCGTGATCAGGCTCGCGCGGACCAGCTCGGCGAGCAGCGGGCGCACCCCCTCGGCGGTGAGCCCGGCGAGGCTGGCCGCCGCGGGCCGGGAGATGTCCGGTCCGGGGTGGCTGCCCAGCAGCCGGAGCAGCCCGGCGGCGGCCGGGGTGAGCGCCTGGTACGACCAGGAGAAGACGGTTCTGAGGTCGGCGGTGAGCTCCCCGGCGTCCAGGGCGTCCAGCCGGGTGGTGTCCCCGCGCAGCTCCTCGGCCAGCGCGGCCAGCGGGAAGTCCGGGTGCATGGTGGCGCGGGCGGCGACGATGCCGAGCGCCAGCGGCAGCCCGGCGCAGTGCTCCAGCAGGTCGGCCGCCGGCCGCGGTTCGGCCGCCATGCGCTCCGCGCCGAGGTGCCGGGCCAGCAGGTGCCGTGCCTCGACCGGGTCGAGCGTGTCCAGGGCCAGCGGGTGGGCGCCGTGGCCCGCCACCAGACCGGCCAGCTGGTGACGGCTGGTCACCAGCACGGTGCAGGAGGACGTTCCGGGCAGCAGCGGGGCGAGCTGCGTGGTGTCCCGGGCGTTGTCGAGGACGATCAGCATCCGCTTGCCGGCCACCAGGCTGCGGTACAGCGCCGTCTGCGCCTCCACGTCCACCGGTATCGCCGCGGGGGCGACACCGAGCGCGTCGAGGAAGGTGCGCACGGCCGCCTCGGGTGGCGTGGGAGGGCTCGCGGGCGCGAAGCCGCGGAGGTTCACATAGAGCTGGCCGTCGGGGAAGTTCTCGATGTTCCGGTGCGCCCAGTGCAGTGCCAGCCAGGTCTTGCCGATGCCGCCGGTGCCGCAGATCGCCGCGATCGCCACCGACCGGTCGCTGCGGGGCCCCGCCCGCAGGGCGCCGTCCAGCGCGGCGAGTTCGCGTCCGCGGCCCGTGAACAGCGGCGGCGGCGCCGGGAGCTGGCGCGGCACCGGCATCGTTGTCAGGGTCTTGGGCGCCTGGGTCGGCGGTGCGGGGTACGGGGTGGGCGCGGGCCGGGCCAGCTCGGGGTCCGCGGAGAGGATCTGGTTGTGCAGGCGCCAGAGCGCCGGGCCGGGGTCGATGCCCAGCTCGCCGGCCAGCCGCCGCCGGGTGTCCTGGTACCGCCCGAGCGCCTCGGCCCTGCGGCCCGCGCGGTACAGCGCGAGCATCAACTGCCCGACCGCCCGCTCGTTCAGCGGGTGCGCGGACGCGCGGGCGGACAGCTCCGCGAGGAGCCGGTCGTGGTGGCCGAGGCGCAGCTCGATGTCCGCCAGGTCGAGCTGGGCGGCCAGCCGCTCGGCGTCCAGGACACCGCGCTGGGCCGCGAACCAGGGGGTGTCCGCGTCGGCGAACGCCTCGCCGCGCCACAGGCCGAGGGCCTGCTCGTACAGCGCCGCCGCGGCGTCGTCCGGCTCTGTGCGGGCCCGGGTCAGCAACCGGTGGAAGGCGTGCAGGTCGACGTCCGCCTCGTCGACCTCAAGGAGGTAGCCACCGGCTCCGTGCCGTATGTGGCATGTGCCGGTTGCCTGGAGGGCGGTGCGCAGGCGGGAGAGGTAGCTACGCAGGGTGCCGGCGGTCCGGCGGGGTACCGCGGGGCCCCAGACGCGCTCGGCGAGTTCGTCGGCGGACACCTGGCGGTTCGCGTTGGCCAACAGCGCCGCCAGCACGCACCGCTGCCTGGCGGGGCCGAGCTCGACCGTCCGGCCGTCCGTATGGGCGCAGATCTCCCCCAGCACACCGAAGGTGCTCCGCATGGCGTCACCCTACTGCACCGCCGTTGGCGGGCCCGGACGGTGCGGCGCAGGCCGTGCACGGGAGCGCTGCGGGGCGGGAGGAGGCGGGTCCGTCCTGGTGAGGGAGCTGTTTGAGTCTGGCACCTCAGCTTGAGAGCCTGGGCAGTATGTCCTGATTGTGGAGGTGAACGTCATGGCTGACAGCAAGTTCCACGAGGTCCTCACCGCCGACAACGCGGCGCTGATCCTGGCGGATCACCAGGTGGGTCTCTACAGCGGGGTCCGGGACACGAGCCTGCTGGAGCTCAAGCACAACGTGACCGCCCTCGCGAAGGCCGCGCGGGTGCTGGGCGTGCCGACCGTGGTCACCACGACCGCCTCGGACAGCATGTGGGGCCCCATCATCCCCGAGCTCGACGAGATCATCCCGAACCACCAGGAGATCATCGACCGCAGCACGGTCAACGCGTGGCACGACAGCCGGGTCCGGGACAAGATCAAGGCGACCGAGCGCCAGAAGCTGATCTTCACCGGGATCTCGCTGGAGGTGTGCGCCACCATGCCCGCCATCGCGGCGGCCGCGGAAGGCTACGACACCTACGTGGCGATGGACGCCTGCGGCACCTTCTCCGACGCCAAGCACGAGGTCGGGCTGATACGGCTCCAGCAGGCGGGGGTCATCGTCAGCGACTACGCCACGCTCATGGTCGAGATCCTCGCGGACAACGCCGCGCCCGAGGCGCCTGAGGTCTACGCGGCACTCGACATGCCGTTCGCGTCGCTGCTCGGCCAGATCTCGGCCGCCTACACCAAGTGAGGCAATGGCGACGAGGGGTGAGGCCCGGCTTCCAGCAGTAACGAATCCCGGGTTCCGTGCGCCGTGGCCGGGCGGACGGGTTAGCTGCACGTGTGGTCCACGTCACCTGACGTGAGGTCTAGAGCATCATTGAAGCCTAAAGTAACGTGCTGTCGGATCTTTCCGCGTCACTTGAGGAGCGCAGGCTGGTGCCTGCGCCTGAAAGCCGCCGATCGTGAACGGACTCGGAGGCCCCCTTGGTGGGAAGCACCGCGAACGTGACCCGGTACCGCACCGCCGCCCGGCTCGCCGCCGCCGGCCTGGTCCTCTCCACCCCGCTGTGGCTGCCGCGCTCCGTGGTCGCCCTGCGGATGAAGATCTTCTCCAAGGTCAACGGCGACGAGGGCATCACGATCCCGAACGCCGAGATCGGCCCCGAGCGCTTCGAGGAGATCTACAGCCACCCCGCCGCGAACGGCCGCAGCAAGGGCGCCGCCCTCTCGGACCTGTTCTGGTACTGGCTCTCACCGGGGCCCGACATCCACCAGGAGCACCTGGAGGCCGGCGAGCGCTACGACGAGGTGGCCCGCTGCACGCAGGCCGTGCTCGCCGGGTCGAGCGGCGCCCTCTCCACGGCGGCCGCCCGGTGCGCCGCCGCGGTGCTGGACGAACTGCCCGCGGGGCGGCCGACGCTGGTCAGGCTGCGCGACCTGATGATGCCGATCTGGGCGTCGTTCTTCTACGAGCTGGTCTTCCACGGGCCCTGCCCGCCCGCGGCCCGGCGGCTCATCACCGACAACGCCGACGACGTGGTCAGCGCCCTGAAGTGCACCCGCCCCCGCCGGATGCACCGCCGCGCCCGGCTCACCCGCTACCTGGTGCGCCGGGTGGCCGCCGGCGAGGTGCCGCACGAGCTGCCCCGGAGCCTGTCCACCCGGCAGCGCGCCTACTACCTCCAGGGCACCTTCTTCAACACGGCCGTCGTCCAGATGTCGGAGGCCATGGCCCACCTGCTGCTCGTCCTCGCCGAGCACCGGGACGTGCAGCGGCGGCTGGCGGAGGACCCCGCGGACGACCGCTACTTCGACCACGTCATGAACGAGACGCTGCGCCTCTACCCGCTCTTCGGCATCGCGCACCGCGTCACCACCGGGGACATCGACCTCGGAGGCGGCAGCGCCATCCCGGCCGGGGCCGTCCTCTGCTTCAGCTACCCCGACTACCACAGCACCGGCTACACCGACCCGGACACCTTCGCGCCCGAGCGCTGGGAGACCCTGTCCACGAAGAGCGCCCACCACATCCCCTTCGGGGTCGCCGCCAACCGCCCCTGCCCGGCCTGGCGGCTCGCGCCGCTGGTGATGCGCGCCGTCACCCGCGAGGTGCTGGGCCGCTACAGGCTCGACACCGCCGTCTCGCACACCCGCTCCCTGCCGCACCGCGGCCCCTGCCTCCTGGTGCCCCGCGAGCGGCCCCTGCCGTCCGGGGCGGCCCGGGCGGTCCGCGGCTTTTTGCGGGTACGCGACCGGTGCGAGGACGTGGTGCGGGCGCCGGCCCAACTCGTCCTCGGCACCTGGATGGTGCTCGACGCCCGCCGCCGGGGGATCGCGGCCACGTGGTTCGCCACCCATGACACCGAGGGCAACCCGCTGCCCCCTGCCGCTCACGCCACCGTGCCCTTCGCGTCCCGCGCGGCCGGCCCAGCGGCCGCCCCCACGGCGGATGACGACGGCGGGCGCTGCCCGTTCCCGCACTGACTCCAGGTGAAAGCGGATCTTGGTCGCGGGTGATCAGGCTCTGTCGGGAGCCACGGCGGCTCCCCACGGGAGGGCGGAAAGGCGCCGCTGGCGGACTGGCCTGGACGGTGTCACGATATTCACGTGAACGAAACGGTGCAGAAGCTTACCGCATTCGACCTCGCTCGGCCGGCCAGTAATCAGTTGGCCCATGGATTCCTTCAGTGGTGCGTCGTCGCACCGGATCTGGAGTCGAGGTGCGCCGAGCTGGAACGGGTATATGGCCCCGCGGGATTCTGGATCCTGGAAAACGCCCCTGTTTTCGAGGCGACCTACGGCGGTGAGCCGATCGATCTTCACGTGAACATCGCGCTGGGCTACATCGGTGACATCAATATCGAAGTCATTCAGCCCCGCCCTGAGGGAGACCCCGATCTGTACACCGAGTTCCTCGACGGGCACCCGGAAGGCGGCCTTCACCACCTGGGCTTCCAGGTCCACGACTTCGAAGCAGCAGCCGCGGACCTGGCGGCCAGGTTCGGCCCCGCCGTGCAGGCCGCAAAGTTCTCCCCGGGTGGAAGTCGCTACACGTACTTCGACTCGCGCCCGGTGATCGGGGTTTACACCGAGATTCTCTGGCTTGATGCCGAAATGACTGCGGCGATGGCGGATCTGCGTGCCGGAAATCCCCCGGTCACGTCTTGAGTTCTAGCTACCGCGTTTCACACCGGCAAGCGACTCGTCGATGTCGCGAAGGAGATGAAGTCCTCCCAGGCGGTGCGTGCGAGCGTGAGCCGCGGCCCGGGTTCGTTCTTCGAGTCACGCAGGTGCACGGTTCCGGGGGATATCGCGACCTCGACGCAGTCGCCCCCATTTGTGCCGCTGTAGCTGCTCTTGAACCAGGTAAGGCCAACGGAACTCTCTGCGGACTGACTGGTATTCATAGGTCTCCCGCCGCGCGCTGGATGAGAAGCACGGACTCCTCGGTGTCGAGGGCCTGTGAACGAAGCATCCCATACCGCAACCAGAACTCGCTCACCTGTTGCCGATCGGAGAGCACAGTGCCGACGCCCTGGGCCTCGATGTAGACGAACTGCCGCCGTTCCAGGTCCTCAAGGAGCACCATGGCGCCGTTGAGCCCGCTGTGGGCAACTCGTGAGGTGGGCATGATCTGCACCTCGACGTTGCGAAGCTGCGCACACTCCAGGAGCCACTGAAGTTGTCTCCTCATCACCGCATCCCCGCCGACCCTGCGGTGGAGGGCGGTCTCCTCGATGATGAACACGAACACGATGGGGGACTGCTTGCGCCCGATGAGTGCCTGCCGAGCCATCCGGCCAGCGACATGTTCCTCGACCAACTCGTCATCCAGCGGAGGGAAGTGGGCGTTCTGCAACGCCCTCGCGTACTCCTCCGTCTGCAACAACCCCGGGATCAACAGCGGGTCGTACGAGAACCGGCTGACCGCCTCCGCCTCGATCGCCGCGAAGTCCTGGAAGAACAGGGGCAGCCGCGCCAGGTCCACGTCCTCCTGGAGCGCCAGCAGCGCACCGCCCGCGTTCAGCACCCGCTCCGCTGCCTCCGTGAACGCCGCTTTGGCCGGGCGCCGGCCCTGTTCGATGGAGGCGACCTGCTCGCACGAGTAGCCGACGGCGTCGGCCAGTTCCGACTGGGTGAGTCCGGCTAACTCGCGGAAATGCTTGAGCAGTTTCCCGTATCCCGTCCAGATCCGGGGGCGGTCGTCGCCGCGGAGTCTCCCGGCGCCCTTGCGCTTGACAGCCTGGCGGTCACCCATACGCACACTCCTCGGAATCGACAGGTACCGGACCAACTCCGGTGACGGCCGATGCGTCACCCCCGGGCACCCGTACAAACACGGACCCGGCTCGTACATCGGCGTGACGTACTTCTGAGCACCCTGTGCAGAGTAAATGCGTGACGGGACGGTTACTCTGTGAATTCCCCTTCGAGCTACCCCCCTTCCCGAGCCGGGTCCCTCAGCCCCGCCCGGACGTTCACCCAGCAGTTCAGCGCCACGCGGCGAGGGGCACGGCTGGCCCGTCTCCTCGCGGTGAACCAGTTCGAGGCCTGGGGCTGGCCGCACGGCACGGAGACCTCGGGGACCGCCGCCCTCCTCGTTGCCGAGTTGGCGTCGAACGCGGTGCTGCACGGACGGGTGGAGGGCCGGGACTTCCGCCTGCGCCTCACCGTGGACGACACCCCGGCCCGCCAGCAGGACGAACCCGGCCCGGTGCTCCGGATCGAGGTGACCGACGCGCGAGGGGAGTGCCTGCCGCGGCCGGCCGAGGGGCCTCGGAGCGGCACCGATCCTCGTCCCGGCTCCGCCGCCGCGTACCCCGAGAGCGGGCACGGGCTGCTGCTCGTCCGGTCGCTCGCCACTCGCTGGGGCGTCGAGCCGTATCCGCCCTCGGGCAAGACGGTCTGGTGCGAGATGGGCGTCGGCAACGGCACGCCCCGTCCGCTCCATTGACGAACGGCCCCTCGGCTCCTACCTTCGTGCGCGTCGTACTTCATACGTCATATATGAGACGCGGCAGTGGAATCCGAGGAGCCATGACGTCCGTGCCGACGCCGATACCGTCCCGCACGCAGTTCGTGCTGGAAGGGATCAAGCACCGCATCCTGACCGGGGGGCTGAGCCCGGGGCAGGCGCTGGTGGAGAGCGAGCTCGCCGCGCAGTTCGGCGTCTCCAAGACGCCCGTGCGGGAGGCGCTGAAGACGCTCGCCGGCACCGGGCTCGTGGTGATGAGCCAGTACAAGGGCGTCACCGTGCGCCGGGTGGACGCCGACATGGCCCGCGAGGTGTACGACGTCCGGCTGCTGCTGGAGCCCGAGGCACTGCGCCGCACCGTGCTGAGCGGCGCGTCCCTCACGGCGGCCCGAGAGGCGCTGGAGCGTGCGGACGGCGCCGCCGACACCGCCGAGCGCTCCCTCGCCAACCGCGCGTTCCACCGCGCGCTGTACGCGCCGTGCGGCAATCCGCTGCTCGGCCGGATGCTCGACGAGGTGCGGGACCAGGCCGCGCTCGTCTCCGCCGTCGCCTGGGCGGCCCAGCCGTCCTGGGACCGCGAGGCCGGCGAGCACCGGGAGATCCTGCGGCTCGCGCTCGCCGGTGACGCGGACGGCGCGGCGGACGCCCTGCACGCCCACATCGCGTCGTTCGTGGCCCGCGCCTACCCGCCCGAGGCCGGGGCCGGCGACCTCGCCGCCGCCATCGAGCACCATGCCGCGGACAGCGGCGACCACGCCGCCGCGCCCGGCGCCACCGCCGAACGAGCCGGCGCGCACACCACCGTGGCCGCCGTCGCCGGCGACCCCGCGGCCCCTGCCGCCGTGGACACCCCAGCAGCCGACACCACAGCCGACACCGCAGGCACCCCGGGCGCCCCGCGCCCCGCGGGGGCCGCCGAAGGAGGGGCCGTCGCATGACCTTCGCAGCCCAGCGGGCCGCACTCGCCGATGTCGTGGCGATCCCCGTGACGCCGTTCGCCGAGGACGGGACGCTCGACCGCGCCGCCCACGCCAAGCTGCTGCACCGCCTCCTCGACGGAGGGGTGCGCACCCTCACGCCGAACGGCAACACAGGCGAGTTCTACGCCCTCAGCCCCGAGGAGCGCCGCACCGTCACCGAGCTGACCGTGGCGGAGGCGGGGGAGCGGGCGACCATCCTCGCGGGCGTCGGGCACGACGTGCCCACCGCCGTCGCGGGGGCGCGGCACGCCCGCGACCTAGGCGCCGCGATGGTGATGGTCCACCAGCCGGTCCACCCGTACGTCTCCGCGCAGGGCTGGGTCGACTACCACCGTGCCATCGCCGAGGCGGTCCCCGAGCTGGGCGTGGTGCCCTACGTCCGAAATCCCCGGATCCCCGGCGCCCGGCTCGCCGAGCTCGCCGACGCCTGCCCCAACGTCATCGGCGTGAAGTACGCGGTGCCGGACGCCGTGCACTTCGCCTCCTTCGCGCGCGACGCGGGCCTCGCACGGTTCGTCTGGGTGGCCGGACTCGCCGAGCCGTACGCGCCGTCGTACTTCTCCGCGGGCGCCACGGGCTTCACCTCCGGCCTGGTGAACGTCGCCCCCGACATCTCGCTCTCGCTGCTCGAAGCGCTCCGCTCGGGCGACTACCCGGCCGCCATGCGGGGGTGGGAGCGGATCCGCCGGTTCGAGGAGCTGCGCGGCGCGGACGGCTCCGCCGACAACGTCAGCGTCGTCAAGGAGGCGCTGGCCGGGCTCGGCCTGTGCCGCCGCGACGTGCGGCCACCCAGCAGCACCCTGCCCGAGGACCGGCGCGCCGAGGTCGCCGCGATCGTCGCGGGGTGGTCCCGGTGAGCGCGGGCCCCGGCACCCCGGCCGGCGCGGGCACCCCGGCGGACCCGGACACCCCTGACGGCTCGGGCGCCCCGGACGGTGCCGGCACCCCCGCGTGCGGCCCCGAAGAACTCCGCAGCCACCAGTGGTACGGCAGCTCGATCTCCTCCGGCCTGCGCTCGTTCAGCCACCGCGCCCGCACCCGGCAGCTCGGCTACCTCCCCGAGGAGCACCTCGGCAAGCCGGTCGTCGCGATCCTCAACACCTGGTCGGACATCAACCCCTGCCACGTCCACCTGCGGGACCGCGCCCAGGCCGTCAAGCGGGGCGTGTGGCAGGCGGGCGGCTTCCCGCTGGAGTTCCCCGTCTCCACGCTCTCCGAGACGTTCCAGAAGCCGACCCCGATGCTCTACCGCAACATGCTCGCGATGGAGACCGAGGAGCTGCTGCGCTCCTACCCCGTCGACGGCGCCGTGCTGATGGGCGGCTGCGACAAGTCCACGCCCGCGCTGCTGATGGGCGCCGCCTCCGTCGACCTGCCCGCGGTCTTCGTGCCGGCCGGGCCGATGCTGCCAGGACACTGGCGCGGCGAGGTGCTCGGCTCCGGTACGGACATGTGGAAGTACTGGGACGAGCGGCGTGCCGGGACCATCGGCGACTGCGAGCTCGCCGAGCTGGAGAGCGGCCTCGCCCGCTCGCCCGGCCACTGCATGACCATGGGCACCGCGTCCACCCTCACCGCCGCGGCGGAGGCCCTAGGCGTCACCCTGCCCGGTGCCTCCTCCATCCCGGCCGTGGACTCCGGCCACGACCGCATGGCCGCGGCCTCCGGGCGCCGGATCGTCGAGCTGATCCGCAGGGACCGCAGGATCTCCGAGATGCTCACCCGTGAGGCCTTCGAGGACGCGGTGACCTGCGTGCTCGGGCTCGGCGGCTCCACCAACGCGGTGATCCACCTGATCGCCATGGCGGGCCGCGCCGGGGTGCCGCTCACGCTCGACGACTTCGACCGGATCTCCCGGACGGTGCCGGTGCTCGCCAACGTCAGGCCCGGCGGCGGCCCGTACCTGATGGAGGACTTCCACTTCGCCGGCGGGCTGCCCGGGTTCCTGTCCCGGATCTCCGACCTGCTGCACCTGGAGCGGCCCACCGTCGCCCACGACCGCCTCGGCGACCAGCTCGCGGGCGCCCTCGTCCACGACGACGACGTGATCCGCACCCGGGACGACCCGGTCGCGACCGAGGGCGGCGTGGCCGTGCTGCGCGGCAACCTCTGCCCCGACGGCGCCGTCATCAAGCACATCGCCGCCGATCCGCGGCTGCTGAAGCACACCGGGCCCGCGGTCGTCTTCGACGACTACAAGACCCTCCAGCGCACCATCGACGACCCGGCCCTCGGCATCACCCCCAACCACGTCCTCGTGCTGCGCGGCGCGGGCCCCAAGGGCGGCCCCGGCATGCCCGAGTACGGCATGCTGCCGCTGCCCGACTACCTGCTGAAGCAGGGCGTACGGGACATGGTGCGGATCTCCGACGCCCGCATGAGCGGCACCTCGTACGGCACCTGCGTGCTGCACATCGCGCCCGAGTCGTACGTCGGCGGCCCGCTGGCCCTCGTCCGCACCGGGGACCTGATCACGCTCGACGTGGCGGAGCGGACCCTGACACTTGAGGTGTCCGACGAGGAGCTGGCACGCCGCCAGGCCGCCTGGACGCCACCGCCCCCGCGGTACGAACGCGGCTACGGCGCGCTCTACAGCGAGCAGATCACCCAGGCGGACACCGGCTGCGACTTCGCCTTCCTGGCCCGCCCCGGGAAGGTGCCCGACCCGTACGCGGGCTGACGTCCCGTCAGCCCCCTCGGGGCACCGGGAACCGAGCCCGCCCGGACCCGGCCCACCCGGCACCGAAGTACCTCCGCACCCCTCAGGGGGCCGCCCCTACCGGGAATCGGGAGCGGTACCACCGTCGTCGAAGCGCTTCACCGCACCACCGTGCACGTCATGCACGGCCTCGCACGTCATGCACCGCCCTGTGTTCCGCCGGACGAGAACGGAGAGCAGTCGTGACTCCACCCGCCGCTGAAGCGGCAGGCTTCCAACCCAAGGGTTGCGGTCCAGCCCGAACCGACCCCTTTCGGGGCGAAAAGAAAATACCACAGGCCAGGGAAGCGATTTCCCCCTCGGCTTCAGCCCCGGGTCCCCTCGCTAGGAGACTGATGGCCCACGCCGCAGCCGTGCCACGGCAGACCGCGGGCGAGCCGCCGCCCCCCTCCGCCCGTGCGATACGCAGCCGCACCAGGGCCGCCCCGCGCCGCCTGCCGTACCTGCTGATCGCGCCGGCCGTGCTGCTGATGCTGGGCTTCATCGCCTACCCGGTGCTCAGCGTCTTCTATTACAGCCTCCAGCACTACAACCCCACCAAGCCCTGGCGGAACGGCTTCGCGGGCGCCGCCAACTTCGTCACCGCGTTCACCGACGACCCGCAGTTCCTCTCGACGCTGGGCTTCAGCCTGAAGTGGGTCGGCACCGAGGTGGTGCTGCAACTCCTGCTCGGCCTCGCCCTCGCGCTGCTGGTCAACCAGACCTTCGTGGGCCGGGCCCTGGCGCGCTCCCTGGTCTTCTCGCCCTGGGCCGTCTCCGGCGTGCTGACCTCCACCATCTGGCTGCTGCTCTACAACTCCCAGACGGGTGTCACGCGCTACCTCGCCGACCTCGGGATGGGCTCCTACGGCACGTCCTGGCTCTCGGGCACCGGCACGGTCTTCCCGGCGGTGGTGGTCGCGGAGCTCTGGCGCGGCGTGCCCTTCTTCGCCATCCTCATCCTCGCCGACCTCCAGTCCGTGCCGAAGGACCTCTACGAGGCGGCCGAGGTCGACGGCGCCAGCAGGGCGCGGCAGTTCTTCCACATCACGCTGCCGCACCTGAAGGACGCGATCATCCTCTCCACGCTGCTCCGCGCGGTGTGGGAGTTCAACAACGTCGACCTGCTCTACACCCTCACCGGCGGCGGCCCCGCGGGCGAGACCACGACGCTGCCGCTGCGCATCGCCTCCATCGCCGTCGACTCGCACGACTTCGGGTACGCCTCCGCGCTGACCTCGGTGGCCTTCGTGATCCTGCTCTTCGGCTCGCTGGTGTACCTCAGGCTGAGCAAGTTCGGGGGCGAGAACCCGTGACATCACCGCCGGCCCCGATGACCGTGCCCGCGCTGTCCGTTCCGCCCGGCCACCGGGCGGGCGCCGGGCGCCGCAGGCGCTCCTGGGACGAGGTGCCGCGCTGGCAGATCTACCTGCCACTCGGGCTGTACCTGCTGTTCACGCTGGTCCCGTTCTACTGGATGCTGCTCTTCGCGCTGCGGCCGGCCGGCTCCACCTCGCTGCTGCCGTGGCCGCTGACGTCGGAGCACTTCGAGAAGGTGTGGACCGAGCGGAGCTTCGGAACGTTCTTCGGCAACAGCCTGCTCGTCGGGGTCTGCTCGCTGCTGATGACCACGGTCGTGGCGCTCGCGGGCGGCTACGCGCTCGCCCGCTTCGACTTCCGCGTCAAGCGCGCCTTCACCCTCGCGCTGCTCTGCTCGCAGTTCATCCCGGGCGCGCTGATGCTGGTGCCGCTCTTCCAGATCTTCGCCAACCTGCGGATGATCAACTCGCTGGCCAGCGTGGTCGTCGCCGAGACCGTCTTCCAGCTGCCGCTGTCGATCATGCTGCTCAGCGGCTTCGTGAAGAACGTGCCGTACTCGCTGGAGGAGGCCGCCTGGGTGGACGGCTGCGGGCGGTTCCGGGCGTTCTGCTCGGTGGTGCTGCCGCTGCTGCGGCCCGGCCTGATCGCCGTGGGCTCCTTCGCGTTCGTGCACAGCTGGAACCACTTCCTGTTCGCCCTGATGTTCCTCAGCGACCAGGACAAGCAGACCATCCCGGTCGGCCTCAACACCCTGATGGGCGCCGACAGCGTCGACCTCGGCGCGCTCGCCGCGGGCGGGGTGATCGCCGCCGTGCCCGTGGTGATCGTCTTCGCGTTCATCCAGAAGTGGCTGGTCACCGGCTTCAGCGCCGGGGCGGTGAAGGGATGAGCGGCACGTTGGCCGGGCAGGCGGAGCCGGTGCCGGTGGTCCTGGTGGGCGCCCGCGGGCACGGCCGCAGCCACCTGGAGAACATCCGGCGCCTGGTGGCCCTGGGCCGGGTCCGCCTGGTGGGCGTCTGCGACCTCGCCCCGCTGGCGGACGCCGAGACGGCGGGTCTCGGGGAGCCGGCGCACTCCGCCGACCTGGGGGTGCTGCTGGCCCGGACCCGGCCGGCCGCCGCCGTCGTGTGCACCCCCATCCACACGCACACCGAACTGGCGCTGACCGCCGTGGAGCACGGCGTCCATCTGCTGCTGGAGAAGCCGCCCGCTCCGTCCTTCGCGCAGTACCTGCGGCTCACCGAGGCGGTGGAGAAGGCCCGGGTCGCCTGCCAGATCGGCTTCCAGTCACTGGGCTCCGGCGCGCTGCCCGCCGTCCGGGAACTGGTCGAGGACGGCGCGATCGGCGAGGTGCTGGGCATCGGTGCGGCGGGGGCGTGGGTGCGCGACGAGGCGTACTTCCGCCGGGCGCCCTGGGCGGGCCGGCGGCGTCTTGACGGGGCCGACGTGGTCGACGGGGCGCTCACCAACCCGCTGGCGCACGCCGTGGCCACGGCCCTCGCGCTGGCCGGGGCGACGGGCGCGGACGACGTGGCGCAGGTGGAGACCGAGCTGTTCCGGGCCCACGCCATCGAGTCCGACGACACCTCCTGGGCCCGTGTCACCACCACCCGCGGCGACCGCGTCGCCGTCGCCGCCACCCTCTGCGCCGCCGAGCCCGGCGAGCCCTACGTCGTGGTGCACGGCACCCACGGCCGCGTCACCCTCTGGTACCGGCAGGACCGGGTCCGCCTGGACCGCACCGGACACCCGCCCCAGGAACGGGTGCACGACCGCATCGACCTGCTGGAGAACCTGCTCGACCACCTGGCGGGACGCGCCGGACTGCTGGCCGGCATACGCACCACGGGCGCCTTCATGCGGGTCGTTGAAGCGATTCGACGCGCGCCCGACCCCGTGCCCCTCCCGCCGGACGCCTGGTACTCCCCGCCGGGCGCCCCCTCCCGGCGGGTCGTGCGCGGCATCGACGGCCTCGTGTCGGCAGCCGCCGAACAGCTCTGCGGCTACGCGGAGCTGGGCGCCGCCTGGGCCCGGCCCGCGCCACGCGACGCCTGACCGTCACCCCGCACCCCCCGCACCCCGCATCTCCAACCGCGCACCCGCACCTCCGCACCCGCACCCCCATACCCGCACCTCCGCACCCGTGATCCTGCTCCACTGCCCGCCGGGCCCGTCACCACTCACCCCGTCCGGCCCGCCGGGCGACCACATCCGCACAGCGACAGCGACGGCGACAACGACAGCGCCGAAGCTGAAGAAGGAGAGCCGACATGACCGACACGGGCAGCACGCACAGCAGCACCCGCGGCCGACCAGAAGGCGGGGCCACGGCTCCCGGACGTCGGGTGAGCCGCGCCGCCCTGGCGCTCGCCGCCGCCACCGTCCTGGCCCTGACCGCCGCGGCCTGCGGCGACGACGGCAGCGGCGCCGGCGGGGACAAGGGCGCCGAGGGCTCCGGAAAGGGCGAGATCACCTTCTGGGACAACAACGGCGGCGTCCGCACCGACGTGTGGAAGAAGATCATCGCCGACTTCGAGAAGGCGCACTCCGACATCCACGTCAAGTACGTCGGCATCCCGGCCGAGAACGCCCAGTCCAAGTACGACACCGCCATCCAGGGCGGCGGCCTGCCCGACGTGGGCGGAGTGGGCACGGCGATGCTCGCCGGGATCGCGGCCCAGGGCGCCCTGGAGCCGGTGGAGGGACGCATCGACGACAGCGGCCTGAAGGGCAAGCTGAACCGGAGCATGGTCGACAGCGTCCGGTCGGCGGGCGGCGGCGACCACCTCTACACGGTGCCGACCTCCGCGAACAACGGGACGCTCTGGTACCGCACCGACCTGTTCAAGGCCGCGGGCCTGCCTGCCCCCACCACCTGGGACCGCTTCTACGAGGCCGCCGGCAAGCTGACCGACCGGGCCCGCAACCGCTTCGGGTTCACCCTGCGCGGCGGCGAGGGCTCCATCGCCCCGGCGCTGGACGCGATGTACGGGCAGTCCGGCATCACCTCGTTCTGGAAGACGTCCGGCGGCAGGGCCACCACGACCACCGTCAACGACCCCCGGAACGTGGCGGCCCTGGAGCGCTATCTCGGCCTGTACAAGAAGGACACGCCGTCGGCCGACGTCAACAACGACTTCAAGAAGATGGTCGCGCAGTGGGACAGCGGCACCATCGGGATGCTGAGCCACAACCTCGGCTCCTACCAGGACCACCTGAAGGCGCTGGGCCCCGGCAAGTTCCGCGGCCTGCCCAACCCCACGCTGGCCGACGGCACCCGGGTGCAGGTCTCCAACCCGGTCGACGGCCTCGCCCTGTTCAAGTCGAGCAAGAACAAGGCCGCGGCCTGGACCTTCATCGAGTTCGCCCTCTCGCACGCGGCCAACAGCACCTGGAACGAGGCGGCCGGCGCGATCCCGGCCAACACCGAGGCGGTGGGCGATCCCTGGATCCAGAAGTCCGAGGCGACCAAGCTGGCCGCCGCCGCGCTCTACGACGGCAGCATCAAGATCGTCCAGCTCCCGTACTACCTGCCCGACTGGAACACCATCAGCAAGGCCGACAACGAGCCCAACCTCCAGAAGGTGCTGCTCGGCAGGGAGTCGGCGAAGGACTTCCTGGACACCCTCGCCGACCAGCTCGACAAGGCCCAGGCCGAGTGGAACGAGCAGGAGGGATGAGGCGCCGCATGCGCATCCATGAATGTCATGATCGCGTCACGCAGGTCAAGGGCGCCGACGATGTCCGCAACGCCGCCCACCCCGGCGCAGGGCTCGGCGCCGACCCGGGCCGCACGCCGGCGGCGTACCCGGGGAACTGGACACCGCCGCGCACGTGAGGCCGGGGGCAACGGAACGCGCGGTGCCGGGCGGGTACGGGCCCGTCCGGCACGGGGCCCACAGCTCGCGGGCGGCTCACGGTCGCAGGGCGATTCGCGCTACCGCGCCGGCTTCGTGAAGCCCGCCTCGTACGCCGCGATCACCGCCTGGGTGCGGTCCCGGGCACCCGTCTTCGCCAGCACCGCCGCCACGTGCGTCTTGACGGTGGCGGAGCCGACGCCGAGGCGCAGGGCGATCTCGGCGTTGGTGAGCCCGGTCGCCATCAGCCGCAGCACCTCGCCCTCCCGCGCGGTCAGCCGGGCCACCCAGGGCGGCGCGGGAGCCGCCGCCGCGGCGTGCGCTTCGGCGAGCGCGCGCACCGCGGCCGGGTACAGCAGGGTGTCGCTGCGCACCACCATGCGCACCGCCTGCACCAGCGCGTCGGCGTCCGCCCGCTTCAGCAGGAACCCGGCGGCGCCGGCGCGCAGGGCCGCGTACACGTATGCGTCGTTCTCGAAGGTGGTGACGACCACGATGCGCGGCGGCACCTCCAGCGTGCGCAGGATGTGCTCGGTGGCCCGGATCCCGTCGATGCCGGGCATCCGGACGTCCATCAGCACGACGTCCGGGCGCAGTTCGCGCACCGCGGAGACGGCCTCTGCGCCGGTGGCGGCCTCGCCCACGACGGTGAGGTCCGGCTCGGCGTCCAGGATGGCGCGCAGCGCGCTGCGCACCATGCGCTCGTCGTCGGCGACGACGACGCGGACGGCGGCGTGCTCAGTCATGAACGTCCTCGCGGGTGGGTGGGGTGGGGCTCGGAGTGCTCGGGAGGTACGGCGCGGGGGTGTGTTTGTCGACATGGGGATCTGTCTTCATGTAGTCGGTCGCCGGCTTCAGCGGCAGCCGTACGCGCAGCCGCCAGCGCCCTGCCTCGGTCTCCGTCTCCGTCCCTGTCTCCGTCTCCGTCTCCGTCTCCGTGGGCCCCGCCCGCAGGCTGCCGCCCAGCAGCCGGACGCGGTCGGCCATGCCCCGCAGGCCGTTCCCGCCGCCGCTGCGCACCGGCTGCTCCGGCTGCGCCGCGGGCGGTCCCGGATCCGTGGCCGGGTGCCGCGGGTGCCCGGTCGGCGTGACCGGGCGGTCCGGCAGCACGGGGTCCGGCAGCGGGTTCTCCGCCAGGATCTCCAGCTCGCCGCCGGCCACGGTGACGTCCAGGCGCACCGGGGCCCTTCCGCCGGTGTGGCGCAGCGCGTTGCTCAGGGCCTCCTGGACGATGCGGTACCCCTCGTGGGAGACGGCGGGCGGCAGTGCGGCGAGCGCGTCGGGGCCCGGGACGGCGGCGGCCAGGCGGATGCCGGCGGCGCGGCTGCGGTGCAGCAGCCCGGACAGGTCGGAGGCGAGCGTGGGGGACGGCGCCCGGGGCCGCCCGGAGCCGGGTGGCCGTGCGTGGCTCGCTACGGTGTCGTTGTCGTTGTCGTTGTCGTTGTCGTTGTCGTTGCCGTTGCCGTTGCCGTCGCCGGTGCCGTCTCCGGGGTGGTCGCCGGGGGACGTCGGGGAGGAGTCGGGATCGCCGCGGAGCAGGCTCAGCACGGCGTCCAGCTCGCCGACGGTGCGCCGGGTGGTGTCCTCGATCGCTGCCAGGGCCTCCCGCACGAACTCCGGGTCGCGCTCCAGCACCCTGCGGGCGGCGCTCGCCTGGAGGGTGACCGCGCTCAGGGCGTGCCCCACCGAGTCGTGCAGATCGCGCGCGAGCCGGTTGCGCGCCGCCAGGTCCGCCGCGCGCCGCTCGGCCGCCGCCAGCCGGTCGCCCGCCGTGGGGCCCAGCAACCGGGGCGCCCAGCGCGCCAGCAGGGCGCCGGCTCCCGCGGCACACCCGGCGAGCGCGAGGAGCGCCAGGGCGCCGGCCGGCGGCGCCAGCGCCAGCACCCAGGCGTGGTCGGGCACCCCGGGCAGGCCGGTGCCCGTGTCGCGGAGTGCCGCCGACACCGGCAGCGCGACGAGTACCGCCGCGAACGGCGGTACCGCCAGCGACATTCCGCTGAGCACCGCGCCGGTGCCCAAGTGGAGCGTGAACCAGAGCGCGGTACGACCGCGTGCGCCCCGTGGCGCCGGCGAGTCGCTGAGCAGGTCCGCCGGCACCCCGCACAACGCGCGCACCGCGGCCACCGACATGGGCCGGGTGAGCGGGAAGAGGGCGGTGAGGGCGGCGAGCGGCAGCCCCACGGCGAGCGACGCCAGTTGCCCGGACAAGGAGGTGAAGACCTCCGGGGACGAGCCGGCCAGCGGGCCGACCACGGTCTCGCCGACGAAGAAGTACGGCATGGCGAGCGCCCCGCCGAGCACCAGGTGGACCCACCGCCGCCGGGCCCGGCGCCCGAACAGCACCCCGGCCGCCGCGCGGACCCGGCCCGGGGGAGTGGTGCGTGAACGGCGCGTCATGCCCCCACACTCCCGTCCCGCGGGGCAGGCGCGCCTCCTGCTCCGTGCTGATTCGGCTCCCCCTTATGGCGGACTCACGGCGGAGTGGCCGCTACCGCGGAGGGTTCAGAGCCCGCTGGTGGCTTCAGAGCCTGCGGGTGGCCAGCGTCAGGCGGTCGCGTGCGTCGAAGAGGGCGTCCTTGACCATCTGCTCGTGCGCGGGCGTGAGCCGCGCCACCGGCACCGAGCAGCTGATCGCGTCCCGCGCGGGCGTCCGGTAGGGGATGGCGACCCCGAAGCAGCGCAGCCCGAGCGTGTTCTCCTCGCGGTCCACCGCGAAGCCCTGCTCGCGCACCTGGTGCAGCTCCTCGATGAGCTTCTCGCGGTCGGTGATGGTGTGCTCGGTGAGCTGCGCCAGCGTCTCCGGCAGCATCTTGCGCACCTGCTCGTCGGAGTACGTGGCGAGCAGCGCCTTGCCGAGCGAGGTGGAGTGGGCGGGCAGCCGGCGGCCGACCCGGGTGAAGGGGCGCAGGTAGTGCTGCGACTGGCGGGTGGCGAGGTAGACGACGTTCGTGCCGTCCAGGCGGGCCAGGTGGATGGTCTCCGTGGTGTCGTCGGAGAGCCTGTCGAGCGTGGGGCGCGCGGCCGCCACCACCTCGTCGCCGTCGATGTACGAGGTGCCCACCAGCAGCGCCCGCACCCCGATGCCGTAGCGTGTCCCCGTGGCGTCCGTCTCGACCCAGCCGAGGTCGACCAGCGTGCGTAGCAGCATGTAGAGGGAGGACTTCGGGTATCCGACGGCCTCCTGGACGGCGGCCAGCGAGTGCATCCCCGGGCGGCCGGCGAAGTACTCCAGCAGCTCAACCGTCCGCACCGCGGACTTGACCTGCGCGCCGCCGCCCGTCTCGACTGCCGTCATCGTCCTCGACCCCTTCGTTCGCCCGTGACTGGAAGATATAGTCTCCAGAAGCAGATTCATCATCAGAGACAGCGTTCAGCATACCGAACAAGCTGCACGGCCCTGGTGAGTCGCCTATATCTGGAGGAATCCGCGGTGGCAGCAGCACCAGTCTGGAGTGTCGACCCCCGAACCGGAAAGCAGCGCGAGCAGGTTGCGGTGGAAGCCACAACCCAGGAGGTCGATCAGGCCGTCAGCGCGGCGCACGCCGTACGCGGCGCCCTCGCCGACCGCGTGGTGCGCGCCGCCTTCCTGCGGACCGCCGCCGATGTGCTGGACGGCGCGAAGGACCAGCTCGTGGAGGCCGCGGACGCCGAGACGGCGCTCGGCCCGGTGCGCCTCGGCGGTGAGCTGGCCCGCACCACGTACCAGCTGAGGGCCTTCGCCGGGGTCGTCGACGAGGGCGAGTTCCTCGGCGTGGTGATCAACCACCCCGACGCCACAGCCACCCCGCCGATCCCCGACCTGCGCCGCTACAAGGTGCCGCTGGGCGTCGTCGCCGTCTACTCCGCCTCGAACTTCCCGTTCGCCTTCTCGGTGGCCGGCGGCGACACCGCGAGCGCGCTCGCCGCGGGCTGCCCCGTGGTCGTCAAGGCCCACCCCGACCACCCGGCCCTCTCCGAGCTGGTCGCCGCGCTGCTGCGGCGCGCCGCCGAGCAGCACGGCATCCCCGCGGGCGTGGTCGGCCTGGTGCACGGCCTCCAGGCCGGCATCGACCTGATCAAGCACCCTCAGGTCTCCGCCGCCGGGTTCACCGGCTCGGTGCGCGGCGGACGTGCGCTGTTCGACGCCGCCGCCGCGCGGCCGGTGCCGATCCCCTTCCACGGCGAACTGGGCTCGCTGAACCCGGTGGTGGTCACCGAGGCCGCGGCCACCGAGCGCGCCGAGCAGATCGGCGCCGGGCTCGCCGGCTCCATGACGCTGGGCGTCGGGCAGTTCTGCGTCAAGCCGGGCCTGGTGCTCGCGCCGACCGGCGCGGGGGGCGACCGGCTCGCCAAGGCCCTCACCGACGCGGTCAGCAACACCGAGGCCGGGGTGCTGCTCGACCACCGCATGCGGGACAACTTCGTGGCCGGCGTCGCCGACCGCGCCGCCCTGCCGGACGTCGACGCGCCGGTGACGCCGGGCGCGGGCGGCGAGCACACCGTCAGCGCCGGCTTCCTGACCGTGCCGGCCGCCAGGCTGACCGCCTCCGGCGAGCACGACCTGCTGCTGGACGAGTGCTTCGGGCCGGTCACGGTGCTCGCGCGCTACGACGACGACGCCGAGGCCGCCGCGGTGCTCTCCCGGCTGCCCGGCAACCTCACGGCGACCGTGCACCTGTCGACCGGCGAGGCGGCGGGCGAGGACGGCCGGGGCGCCGAACTCCTCGCCGAGCTGACCCCGCTGGCCGGCCGCGTGCTCGTCGACGGCTGGCCGACCGGCGTCGCGGTGGCACCCGCCCAGCACCACGGCGGCCCCTACCCGGCCACCACCTCCACGTCCACCTCGGTGGGCGCCACGGCCATCGAGCGCTGGCTGCGCCCGGTGACGTACCAGGGCGCGCCGGAGGCACTGCTCCCGCCGGAGTTGCGCGACGACAACCCGCTGGGCCTGCCGCGCCGCTTCAACGGCAGCCTGGAGCGGTAGATCGCGGGGGTTCCCCGCGGCCCCGGTCACCACGGTGGAGCAGTTCCATGCGGGGCCGCCCCGGCCTTCCTTTAGGGGCGCGGCGAACTGCGCGACCAGCCACGACGAGACCGTCAGGTCGTCACCGTCCAGAGGGGCAGTCTCTGCCGTCTCCGGGCCACCGGCAGGTGGTGGCTGATCGGGGCGAAGCCCCGTCTAAGGGGCGCGGGGAACTGCGCGAGCAACCACGACGGGACCGTCAGGTCGTCACCGTCCGGAGGGGGCAGTCTCTGCCGTCTCCGGGCCACCGGCAGGGTGGTGGTCGCTCGCTCCCCCACTGCCCTAAAGGCGTGGGAGGTACCCCCATCCCCGCGCCCTTAGGTGGGCCGGGGCGAAGCCCCACATACGGGCGGGTGGGACCCCCGCGTACGGGTGACCCGGAAGCGGGGCTAACACGTACCGTGCACCGATAGTCGCTGGACCGGCACGCGACGGGACCGCACAGTGGACGTATGGAGCCCACCGTCGAAAGCCTCGCCCCTGCCGAATTCACCCCCTCCACCACCTTCCTGAACACGGCCAGCACCGGCCTGCTGCCCGGCCGCACCGTGGACGCCGTGCAGCAGGCCGTCCAGCTCGTGGCCAAGGGCGAGAGCTCCGATGTCCTCCACGACTACGTGGAGCGCGCCCGTGCCGGATTCGCCCGCCTGCTGTCGGCCCCCGTCACCCGGGTGGCCGCGGGCGCCTCGGTCGCCGTCTACGCCGGCCTCATCGCCGCCTCGCTGCCCGAGGGCGCGGAAGTCGTCACCGCCGACGGCGACTTCAGCTCCGTCGTGACCGCCTTCCACATGCGTCCCGGCCTCAAGGTCCGCAGCGTCCCCCTGGAGGCCGTCCCCGAAGCCGTGCGGCCCGGCACCGCCCTGGTCGCGGTGAGCGCCGCGCAGTCCGCGGACGGCCGGGTCGCCGACCTGCCCGCGCTCCGCGAGGCAGCCCGCGCCCACGGCGCCCGCACGTTCGTCGACGCCTCCCAGGCCGCCAGCTGGCTCCCGCTGGACGCGACGGAGTACGACTACCTCGCGGCCGTCGCCTTCAAGTGGCTCTGCTGCCCGCGTGGCGTGGCCTTCCTGGTGGTTCCCGAGGACTTCGGCGGGCTCGTCCCCGTCTTCGCGGGCTGGGTCGCCGGGGAGCGCCCCTGGGACAGCTGCTACGGCCCCGTGCGCGAGCTCGCCCACTCCGCGCGCCGCTTCGACGAGAGCCCCAGCCTGTTCTCGTACGCCGGTGCCCAGCACTCGCTCGCCCTTCTGGAGGACCTGGGTGTCGAGGCGATCGGAGCCCACGACCTGGCTCTCGCCGACCGGTTCCGCGCGGGCCTCGCACGCCTCGGCCACGAGCCGCTGCCGGCGCCCGGCTCCGCGATCGTCTCCGTGCCGGGCCTGGGGCACCGCCAGCCGGAACTGAGCGCCGCGGGCATCCAACTGTCCAACCGCGCGGGCAACCTCCGCGTCGCCTTCCACCTCTACAACTCCTCCGGGGACGTGGACCGCCTCCTGGCGGCGCTCGCCGCCTGAGAGCGGCGGGCCCCCGTGGGCGCACGAGGTCCCGTGCCCTGGTTCAGGCCCACGTCCGGACCCCGTCCGGGCACGGCGAGGGCCCGGCACCCCGAGGGGTACCGGGCCCTTCACGCCTCCGGGGGACGGCTCAGCGCACGGGCGTGAAGTCCCGGGCGCCGATGAAGTCCGGACGGCGGACGGGGGCCGCGAACGGCTCGACCGCCTCGTTCTCCACGCTGTTGAAGACGATGAAGACGTTGCTGCGCGGGAAGGGGGTGATGTTGTCCCCCGAGCCGTGCATGCAGTTGCAGTCGAACCAGGTGGCCGAGCCCGCCTTGCCGGTGAAGAGCTTGATGCCGTGCTTCTCGGCGAAGCCCGTCAGCGCCTCGTTGGACGGCGTGCCCGCGTCCTGCATCTGGAGCGACTTCTTGTAGTTGTCCTTCGGCGTCGCCCCCGCGCAGCCGAGGAACGTCAGGTGCGAACCGGGCATGATCATCAGCCCGCCGTTGGTGTCGAAGTTCTCGGTGAGCGCGATCGACACGGAGACGGCCCGCATGTTCGGCAGGCCGTCCTCCGCGTGCCAGGTCTCGAAGTCCGAGTGCCAGTAGAAGCCGGAGGCGCCGAAGCCCGGCTTCACGTTGATGCGCGACTGGTGCACGTAGACGTCGGAGCCGAGGATCTGCCGGGCACGGCCGACCACGCGCTCGTCGCGCACCAGGTTCGCGAACACCTCGCTGATCTTGTGGATCTCGAAGACCGAGCGGATCTCCTGCGACTGGGGCTCGATGATCGAGCGCTCGTCGGCCCGGATCCCGGGGTCGGCCACGAGCCTGTCCAGCTCTGCGCGGTAGGTCGCCACCTCGTCCGGGGTGATGAGCTGGTCGATGGCCAGGAAGCCGTCACGCTCCAGGGACGCGAGGTCCTGGCCGCCAATCGGTCCCGGCGCGCCCGGCTCGCTCCAGACGACCGGGTCCTGGCGCGGAGTGGAGACCTCCGTGGCGCCACGGCTCGGGTACAGGTCGTTGGTCTTCTCAGGGGTGACGGTCATCGCTCAGGCCTCCTCCGTCAACAGGGGATACACACCGTTCTCGTCGTGGTCCTCCCGGCCGGTCACGGGCGGGTTGAAGACGCAGACACATCGGAAGTCCGTCATGGGCCGCACGGTGTGCCGCTCGTGGCCGTCCAGCAGGTACATCGTTCCGGGAGTGATCCAGTGCTTCTCGCCGGTCTCGTCGTTGGTCAGCTCTGCCTCGCCCTCGACGCAGAGGACGGCCTCGATGTGGTTCGCGTACCACATCGACGTCTCTGTACCCGCGTAGATGATGGTCTCGTGGAGGGAGAAGCCGACCTTCTCCTTCGCCAGCACGACCCGCTTGCTCTCCCAGGTGCCCGACTTCGACTTGATGTGCCGGTCGGTTCCTTCGATGTCCTTGAAAGATCGGACGATCACGGTGGCTCGACGCCTCTTCTCTGTGCTCTGCCATTCTGTGGCGGTGTTATTCGGATCTCGGTCTCACGGGGACGGGCCGGCCCCGGCCCGGACATGCCGGGCCGGGTGTGCGGCTCAGCTCGTCTCGCGGACCGCGCGGGCGAGGGTGCGCAGACCCTCGTCCAGCTCCTCGGGGGTGATGGTGAGGGCCGGAAGGAGCTTGATGACCTCGCTCTCCGGTCCGGACGTCTCCACCAGCAGCCCCAGCTCGAACGCGCGCCGGGCGACGGCCCCGGCCCGCTCCTTGTCGTGGAACTCCATGCCCCACACCAGACCCCGGCCGCGGTGCTCCTTGATCTCGCCGCGGTGCTCGTCCTGGATCGAGCCCAGCGCCTCGGCGACCTGCTGGCCGCGCGAGAGGGTCTGCTTCTCCATCGCGAAACCGTCGGTCCAGTACGTCTCCAGGGCCGCGGCGGCCGTGACGAAGGCCGGGTTGTTGCCGCGGAAGGTGCCGTTGTGCTCGCCCGGCTCCCAGACGTCCAGCTCGGGCTTGAACAGGCACAGCGACATCGGCAGCCCGTAGCCGCTGATCGACTTCGAGACGGTGACGATGTCCGGGGTGATGCCGGACTCCTCGAACGAGAAGAAGGCACCGGTCCGGCCGCAGCCCATCTGGATGTCGTCCACGATGAGCAGCATGTCGCGGCGCGCGCACAGTTCGGCGAGGGCGTGCAGCCACTCGGGGCGGGCGACGTTGATGCCGCCCTCGCCCTGCACGGTCTCCACGATCACCGCAGCGGGCTGGTTGAGGCCGGAGCCCTGGTCCTCCAGGAGCCGCTCGAACCACAGGAAGTCCGGCACCCGGCCGTCCAGGTAGTGGTCGAACGGCATCGGGGTGCCGTGCACCAGCGGGATGCCGGCGCCCGCCCGCTTGAAGGCGTTGCCGGTCACCGCGAGCGAGCCCAGTGACATGCCGTGGAAGGCGTTGGTGAACGAGATGATGGACTCGCGGCCCTTGACCTTGCGGGCCAGCTTGAGAGCCGACTCGACGGCGTTGGTGCCCGTGGGGCCGGGGAACATGACCTTGTACGGCAGGTCCCGCGGGCGCAGCACGATGTTCTGGAAGGACTCCAGGAACGCCCGCTTCGCCGTGGTGGACATGTCGAGACCGTGCGTGACGCCGTCCCGCTCCAGGTAGTCGATGAGGGCACGTTTCAGCACGGCGTTGTTGTGGCCGTAGTTCAGTGATCCGGCTCCGGCGAAGAAGTCCAGGTACTCGTGGCCGTCCTCGTCGTACATGCGGCTGCCCTGTGCGCGGTCGAAGACGGTGGGCCAGCCGCGGCAGTAGCTGCGCACCTCCGACTCCAGGGTCTCGAAGACACTCAGGTCCGGCTGGGTGATGGTCACAGCATGCTCCTGGGATCTGGGATGTGAGGGGTGTCAGGGGGAGTGCTCGTGCAGGGGTCCGGGTGCGGCGGTCGCCGCCCGGACTCAGAAGTCCAGGGGTCCGATGCGGTACAGCACCTCGGGGTCATGGTGTTCGCCCTCCGGAAAGACTCCCGCGGGGAAGAGCACCTCGCGCTCCAGTGGCACCGAGTGCCGTTTGGCGAACGAGGTAAACAGTCGCTCCGAAGGGACGTTGCCGGGGGTGACCGTGGTCTCCAGGCCGATCAGGCCGCGGTCGGCCGAGACCCGGGCGGTCAGCCCGTCCAGCAGCGCGGCCGCCAGGCCCTTGCCGCGCTGGCTCTCGTCGACGGCCACCTGCCACACGACGAGGGTGCGGGGCCGCTCCGGCCGGATGTAGCCGGTGATGAAGGCGACCGGCTCGCCGTCGGGGTTGCGGCCCACGACGGACGTCCCAGCGAAGTCACGGCACCACAGCAGGTAGCTGTACGGGGAGTTGAGGTCGAGGGTTCTGGAGTCTCTGGCTATGCGCCAGAGGGTCGCTCCGTCCGCTACCCGGGGGCAGTCGAGCCGCAGGCCCTCGGGCATTTCCAGGAATTGCGGTTGCAGGTCTGCTTGTGCAGCGGTCATGCTTATTCAATTTACCTAGCAATTCCGGAAGATGCATCGCGAGCGAGGGTTACGGGCGAGGCGCACGTATGTTATCGCGCGTGCGCGAGGTGCGCGCGATGAGGTCGGCGATACGGGTGGTTTGCCTGGTAATTTCCGGGCGAAACGGACGCATTGTGGAGTCTGTCACATGTACGTAACGTGACAGGGGCTCGCCAGGATTTCGTAAGGAACCGTCAGGGAACTGGGGCGTTTACGAGGCCGGAAACGGGGCAGAAGAATACGGGATGCTGCGAGAAAACGCATTCTGAAATTCCGCCGTACGGGTCGTGTCAAATTCACGATAAAGCCCGGCGAGCGGCCGGTGGCAAGCCTTTGGCCCGGCAGGGTTCTGACCTGCGCCCACGAAGGGGCGCGGGGTGGAAGTACCTCCCACGCCTTCAAGGCAGTGGGGGAGCGACCAGTCGCGACGACACCGCAAGGTCGCCACCCGCCGAACGGGGCAGACGCCACCGGCCCGGCGCCCACAAGAGGTCGGCACCCAAGGACGTCAGCCCTCCCAGCTCCGCTCCACCGCCTCCCGCGCCCCGTCGACATCGACCGTCGCCCCCGACTCGGCCAGCGCCTCCCCCAGAGCCGTGAGCCCCGCGAGCACGGCGCCCCGGGCGGCTTCCGGACCGTAGTGGTTGATCCGGATCATCTCCCCGGCCAGCGCCCCGCCGCCGGCGGCCAGCGGCAGCGCCGGATCCGCGGCCAGCGCCCGCGCCACCAGGCTCGCGGCGTCGGCGTCCGCGGGCACCCGCAGCGTGGTGGCCACGGGTGCCGCGGCCCGCACGTCGGGCACGAACGGTTCGAGACCCCCGCCGAGCGCCACCGCGCCCGCCCGGGTGGCCGCAGCGGCGGCGGCGTGCCGGCCCATCACCGTCTCCAGCCCGTCCTGCTCGATGCGGTCCACACACGCTTCGAGCGCCAGCATCTCCAGTTGCGCGGGCGCGTGCAGCAGCGCCGCCCGGCCGCCGTCGATCCACCGCTCCTTCCAGTCGAGCAGCGACAGGTACGAACGCCGCGGCGCCCGCGGATTGGCCGCCAGACGCTGCCAGGCACGCTCGCTCACGACGGCCGCGGAGACCCCCGCCGGCCCGCCCATCGCCTTCTGCGGGCCGACCACGCACAGGTCCACGCCCCACGCGTCCGGCAGCAGCGGCTCGGCCGCCACCGAAGCCACCGCGTCCAGCATCATCAGCGCGCCGTGCGCCCGCACCACCTCGCCGATCTCCGCGACCGGGTTGGTGTTCCCGGTCGCCGCCTCGGCGTGCACGAGCGAGACGAAGTCGATCTCGGGGTGGGCGGCCAGCGCCTGAGCGACCTGCTCCGGCGCCACCGCCGTGTGGTACGGCACGGCCAGGTCCACCACCGTGGCGCCGCAGTCCCGCAGCCAGCCGCCGAACGTCTGCCCGTACGGCCCCGTGATCACGTTCAGCGCGGTGGTGCCGGGCCCGGCGGCACCGCGGATGCACCCCTCCAGCGGCAGCAGCGCCTCACCCTGCATGATCACGACATCGTGCTCGGTGGACAGCAGCCGGGCGAGCCGGCGCTCCACGGCGGCGAACTGCGCCGGGGTGTAAGGAGCCAGGTCGAGGAAGGGGTGCGTCACGAGGCGTGCCTCCGGTCCGTGGGCGGTCGGTGCAGGTCAGGGCAGTGGCCGCAGGGCGCGTGCGGCGCGCACGCCGCCCGGAGCGGCTGCCTGACCGAGGGTAGGCCCTGGCCACGGGCCGTGTGGGCCCCGCCGCCTCCTAAGCTGCACTCATGGACGATCAGGCTCTCCCGGAGCGCCCGGCCCGCGCGACCGCTCCATCCGGTTCACCCGGCGGTCCCACCGGTCCCGGCGCCCCCGTGCTGCATGTCAAGGGCCGCATCCTCACGGGGCCGCAGGGCGTGCGCGACGAACTCTGGGTGCTCGGCGGCCGGGTCACCTACGACCGGCCCGCGAGCGCACGCGACGTGCGCACCGTCACCGGCTGGGCGCTGCCCGGCCTCGTGGACGCGCACTGCCACGTCGGCCTCGACGCGCACGGCGGGGTGCCGGTCGAGACCGCGGAGAAGCAGGCCCTCACCGAACGCGAGGTAGGCGCCCTGCTGCTGCGCGACGCGGGATCGCCCTCCGACACCCGCTGGATCGACGACCGCGACGACCTCCCGAAGATCATCCGCGCCGGGCGGCACATCGCCCGCACCCGCCGCTACATCCGCAACTACGCCCACGAGATCGAGCCCCCGGACCTCGTCGCCTACGTCGCCGGGGAGGCGCGCCGCGGTGACGGCTGGGTCAAGCTCGTCGGCGACTGGATCGACCGGGACGCGGGCGACCTCACGGCCTGCTGGCCGCGCGACGCCGTCGAGGCGGCCATCACCGAGGCGCACCGCCTGGGCGCCCGGGTCACCGCCCACTGCTTCGCCGAGGACTCCCTGCGCGACCTGGTCGAGGCGGGCATCGACTGCATCGAGCACGCCACCGGGCTCACCGAGGACACCATCCCGCTCTTCGCGGAGTGCGGCGTCGCCATCGTGCCGACGCTGGTCAACATCGCGACCTTCCCCGAACTCGCCGCCGGCGGCGAGGAACGGTACCCCCGCTGGTCGGCGCACATGCTCAGGCTCCACGAGCGCCGCTACGACACCGTGCGCGCCGCCTACGACGCCGGGATCCCGATCTTCACCGGCACCGACGCCGGCGGGGGCCTCGCCCACGGCCTGGTGGCGGGCGAGGTGGTGGAGCTGGTGCGCGCGGGCCTGCCGCCGCTCGACGCCCTGTCCGCCGCCACCTGGGGCGCCCGCGGCTGGCTCGGCCGCCCGAGTCTCGACGAGGGCGCCCCCGCGGACCTGGTGGTCTACGACGCGGACCCGCGCGCCGACGTCGGCGTCCTCGCGCACCCGCGGCATGTGGTGCTGAACGGGCGGGTGTTCGGGTAGCGCCGTCCGTCCCGTCCCCCCGATCCGGCACGCCCGCGGTGTGGGCGCCGGGTGGACGCCGAGGGCGCCGCCCCGAGCGGCTGCCGCGCCGACCTGCCGTGTCGGCCGTCTGTCGGGGCTGTAGGGCGGATGTCAGGGGCCGTTGTAGGGCGGATGTCGGGGGCTGTAGGCCGGATGTCGGTCCCACGTCGGCGGGACTTGGCACCTTTCGGGAGACGGCCGCCGGAGCCTCCCGGCGGCCCCGTCCCGAGGAGCCACCATGCACACTCCCGTCACGATCATCGGCGCCGGACTCGGCGGACTCACGCTGGCCCGCGTCCTGCACGTCCACGGCATCCCGTCCACGGTCTACGAGGCGGAGCCCTCCCCGTCGGCGCGCGCCCAGGGCGGGATGCTCGACATCCACGACTACAACGGGCAGCTCGCCCTCAAGGCGGCCGGCCTGATGGACGAGTTCCACGCCATCGTCCTGGAGGGCCGTCAGGCGATGCGCGTCCTCGACCAGGACGGCACCGTCCTGCTCGACAAGGCCGACGACGGCACGGGCGGGCGCCCCGAGGCGCAGCGCGGCGACCTGCGGCAGATCCTGCTCGACGCGCTTCCGGCCGGCACCGTCCGGTGGGGGCACAAGGCCAGCGGCACCCGTTCCCTCGGCGGGGGCCGGCACGAGGTGGCGTTCGCCGGCGGCGGTACCGCCGTCACCGGCCTGCTGGTCGGCGCGGACGGCGCGTGGTCACGGGTCCGGCCCCTGCTCTCCACCGCCGTACCGGAGTACGCCGGCACGTCGTTCGTCGAGACCTACCTGTTCGACGCCGACACCCGGCACCCGGCCGCCGCGAAGGCGGTCGGCGGCGGGTCCATGATGGCGCCCGGGCAGGGCAGGGAGATCTTCGCCCACCGGGAGAGCGGCGACACCCTGCACACCTACGTGTCGCTGGCCAGGCCTCAGGAGTGGTTCGCCGCGATCGACTTCGCCGACGCCGCCGCGGCAACCGCGCGGATCGCGCAGGAGTTCGAGGGCTGGGCGCCGGAACTCACCGCCCTGATCACCGACGGCGACACCCCGCCGGTCCCGCGCCCCCACCACGCCCTGCCGGTCGAGCACCGGTGGGACCGGGTGCCGGGGGTGACCCTGATCGGCGACGCCGCCCACCTCTCGCCCCCGAACGGCGAGGGTGCCAACCTGGCCATGCTCGACGGCGCCGAACTCGCCGAGGCCCTCGCCGCGCACCCCGACGACACCGAGGCCGCGCTCACCGAGTACGAGCAGGCCATGTTCCCCCGCAGCCCCGAGATCGCCGCCTTCGAAGGCCCCGAGATGGACGAGGCCGCCTCCCGCGAGGACATGGCCCGTGCCCTGATCGACATGATCACCCAGATGGGCCGATGAGCCACTCGACCCCGCACGCCCGAGCAGCGCCCACGCCCGCGCGAAAGGCGGTTGCCCACGCCCGAGCAGCACTTAGGCGTTCCCGATCAGTACCTACGCGTTCCCGAGCAGCGGCTGCTCACATCCGATTACCGCGGCCAGCGCCGTAAGGAAGCGGTCCGTGGTGGCACGGTCCCGTACCGCGATCCGCAGCCAGTCGGGCCCCAGCCCGGGGAAGGTGTCGGCGCGGCGCACCGCGAACCCGCGCTCCCGCAGCCGGGTCCGGGCCTTCTCCGCCCCGGCCAGCCGCACCAGCACGAAGGACGCACGCGCGGGTCCCGCCACCCACGGGCCGCGGTCCCCGTCCGGGCCGGCCGCGGCGGCCAGCCGGGCGAGCCCGGCGACCAGGTGGTCCCGATCGGCCGCGACGGCCTCGGCCGACCGGGCCGCCTCGGCCAGTGCCTCCGGCGCCATGCAGGACTCCGTCGCGACGAGCGCGGGGGTGGAGACCGGCCACAGCGGCTGCGCCCGCGCCAGTTCGGAGACGGTGTCCGGGGCCGCGAGGACGTAGCCCGCCCGCAGCCCGGCCAGTCCCCACGTCTTGGTGAGGCTGCGCAGCACCACGAGCCCCGGCACGTCGGTGCGGCCCGCCAGGGACTCCGGCTCGCCGGGCACCGCGTCCATGAACGCCTCGTCCACCACCAGCACCCGGCCGGGCCTGGCGAGCGCCGCCACCTGACCGGCCGGATGCAGTACGGACGTCGGATTGGTCGGGTTGCCGAGCACCACCATGTCGGCGTCCTCGGGCACGGCACCCGGGCGCAGCCGGAAGCCGTCCCGGGCGTCGAGCAGCACGCGGCCGACGCGGTGCCCGGCGTCGAGCAGCGCCGCCTCCGGCTCGGTGAACTGCGGGTGCACCACCACCGGCCTGCTCACCCGCAGCGCCCGTGCCAGCAGGACGAACGCCTCCGCGGCGCCCGCCGTCAGCAGCACGCGCTCCACCGGCAGCCCGTGCCGTTCCGCGACCGCCGCCCGCGCGGCCCGGTCGTCCGGGTAGGCCGCGAGCCCGTCCAGCGACGCGGCGAGCCGGGCCCGCAGCCACGGCGGGGGAGTGCCGGACCGGACGTTCACCGCGAGGTCGACGAGCCCGCCGTCGCGGACCTCCGCGTCACCGTGGTGCCGCAGGTCGTGGACTGCGCTCATGCGCCCCATCCTTCCGCCGGGCCCCGGCCGTTCTGCCGCGGGCTCCCCGCAGGGGTCTCTCGCGGCCCTGCCGTGCCCTCATCCCGCCCTGTCCCTGTGCTGTCATCCCGCCGTCTCCGTGGGCCGTTGCCGCCCGCCGTGGCCGGGGTGGCCTGCCGGGCGGTCCCCGCCGGGCTCCGCCGTGCGCCGGCCGGTGGCACCGCCGGACCCGGTGCCGGGTCGGGCAGCCGGGCCACCGCGCAGGTCGCGCGGGCCGGGCGGCCTGCCGAGACGGTCTTCGGCACGACCAGCCGGCCGCCCCGCAGCAGCGCCGCGGCCTCCGCCACCGAGGGCGTACCGACGGCCGATTGCGCGACCTGCGACGGATGCGGCACCCGTACCAGGGCCAGCGCGCTCGCCGAGTACGCCGCCAGCGGCACGCCCAGCAGCGCGGCGGCCCGCCGCAGCCCCGGCTCGGCGGCCCGCGCCTCGACGGTGGCCAGCTCGGCGACCTCGTCCAGCGGCAGCCCCGCCGCGTCGAGCACGCCGGTGACCAGCCGCACCACCTCGTCCGCGGGCACGCCCCGGCCGGCCCCCACTCCCACGACGAGCGGCCCCGGGGCCACCCCTCGTGTGCGCGGTGCGTACCGATCGGCTACGAAAGGACCATGGTCGTGCTCGTGGCGCTGGGATCGTTCCTGATGACGCTGGTCGGCGGCTGGGCGGCCCGGTTCGTGGCCGACCGCCGCCACCTGGTGCTCGGGTTCGCCGGCGGCCTGATGCTCGGCGTCGTCGGCTTCGATCTGCTGCCGGAGGCGCTGGCGGGCGCCGGGGAGCACGTGTACGGCGTGCCGGCCGCGCTGCTGCTGTTCGTCACCGGGTTCCTCGTCGCGCACGTCGTCGAGCGGCTGCTCGCCCTGCGGCAGGCCGAGCACGGCGCCCACCGGCGGGACCAGGTGCCCCAGGTCGGCCTGGGAGCTGCCGCCGCGATGGTCGGCCACAGCATCGCCGACGGCGTCGCGATCGGCGCGTCCTTCCAGGTGGACGAGGCCATGGGCCTGACCGTCGCACTCGCCGTCGTCACCCACGACTTCGCGGACGGCTTCAACACGTACACGCTGACCAGGCAGTCCGGCAACGCGCCGCGCAGCGCCGTGGCGATGCTGTTCGCGGACGCGCTCGCGCCCGTGGCGGGAGCCGCGTCCACGCTGCTGTTCACCATTCCCGAGCAGGCCCTCGCCTGCTATCTCGGCTTCTTCGGGGGCGCGTTGCTCTACATCGCGGCCGCCGAGATCCTCCCCGAGGCCAGCCACCGCCACCCGGCCCGCTCGACCCTGCTCTGCACGGTCGCCGGGGTGGCCCTGATGTGGGTGGTGATCGGCACGGCCGTCGAGTGAGCGCGACGGCGTCGCGGTGCCGGAGGGCACGCGGTGCCGTCCGCTGCCGCGGCGCCACCCCCGGGCCGCGGTCACGGCTGCGCGCACCGGTCCGTGAAGCGCCGCACCACGTCGGGCCGCCCGGCCCAGTGCGTGTGCAGATAGCTGGCGTGCACGCCCCCCTCGACGAAGCCCTCGACGCGCCGTTGTCCGCCGTGCAGGCCCCAGGCGGGATGCTCGCCGGCGCCCGGCTCCAGGACGGTGCGGTGGAACTCGTGTCCGCGCATCCGGGTGCCCGGCGCGGCGAGTGCGCTGCCGGACACCGCGACCGCCTCCCGGTACCCCAGCGTCAGCTTCGACGTCATCCGGGCCTCGGCGTCCAGCACCCCGCACATCGGGGCGCCGTCCAGGGACCGCGCCAGGTACAGCAGCCCCGCGCACTCGGCCGCCACCGGCGCACCGGATCCCGCCAGCGCGCCGACCGCCTTGCGCAGCGGCTCGTTGGCGGACAGCTCGGGCGCGTACACCTCGGGGAAGCCGCCCCCGATCACCAGCCCGTCCGTGCCGTCGGGCAGGCCCTCGTCGCGCAGCGGGTCGAAGAAGGCGACCTCCGCGCCGGCCGCGGCCAGCAGTTCGATGTGCTCGGTGTACGAGAACGTGAAGGCCGGGCCGCCGGCCACCGCGATCCGCGGGGGGCGGACCGTGCCCGTGGCCGGCGGCGTGGCGGGCGGTTCGGCAGCTGCGGAGGCGGAAGCGGTCGGAGACGGGAACGGGGGTGCGGCCATCGCGCCGGCCGCCGCGATCGCCGCCGCCGGGTCCCAGGCGTCCTCCGGCGTGGTACCCGCAGTGCGGGCCAGTGCCAGCAGGGCGGGCAGGTCGCAGCCGGCCCTGACCTGCTCGGCCATGGCGCGCACGGCCTCCAGGGCCTCCGCATGGCGCTCGGCGGCCGGCACCAGGCCGAGGTGCCGGCTCGGGGTGCGCACCTGCTCGGCGCGGCGCAACGCGCCGAGCACCGGCACGCCCGACTCGTCCAGCGCCTCCCTCAGCAGCGCCTCGTGCCGGTCGGAGCCCACCTTGTTCAGGATCACGCCGCCGATCCGCACGGTGGAGTCCCACGACGCGAAGCCGTGCACCAGCGCGGCCACCGACCGGGACTGCGCCGAGGCGTCCACGACGAGGACCACGGGGGCCTTCAGCAGGGTCGCGACCTGTGCGGTGGAGGCCAGGTCGCCGCGTCCGGAGGCGCCGTCGTACAGGCCCATCACACCCTCGACGACGGCGAGGTCGCAGCCGGCGGCGCCGTGCGCGAACAGCGGCGCGACGAGGTCCGTGCCGCACAGGAACGCGTCGAGGTTGCGGCCGGGGCGGCCGGTGGCCAGCGCGTGGTAGCCCGGGTCGATGTAGTCGGGGCCGACCTTGTGCGGGGAGACCGTGAGGCCGCTTGCCGTGTAGGCGGCCATCAGGCCCGTGGCGACGGTCGTCTTGCCGCTGCCGGATGCCGGGGCGGCGATGATCAGCCGCGGTACCGCGGTCATCGGGGGGCTCCGGTTCCGGTTCGGGTGCCGGATGCGTTTGTGCGCTGCGCGCGGCCTTGCGGGTGACTGTTCGGGGGCGTGGTGGTGTGGCGGTCTCGTCGTGGCTGGGGTGGAGTGCGCAGTTCCCCGCGCCCCTTGGGGGTGTGTCCCCTGGGGTGGGTGGGGGTGTGGCGGGTTTGTTGTGGCTGGGGTGGGTTGCGCAGTTCCCCGCGCCCCCTGGGGGTGTGCCCCTTGAGGTGGGTGGGGGTGTTGCGGGTTCGTCGTGGTTGTTCGCGCAGTTCCCCGCGCCCCTTTCGGGGCGCGCGGTTGTCGTGGCCGGTGGTCGCCTGTCGGTCTTGTCGTGGCCGTGGTCGATCGACCCGTTCCCCGTGGCCTTGCCGGGGGGTGGGACCCGGGCTCACCACTCGATGCCCTTCTGGCCCTTCTGGCCCGTGTCCATCGGGTGGCGGACCTTGGTCATCTCGGTCACCAGGTCGGCGACGTCGCACAGGGGCCCGGGGGCGTTCCTGCCGGTGATCACCACGTGCTGGGTGCCGGGGCGGTCGCGCAGGACGGAGATGACCTCCTCCGTGTCGATCCAGCCCCAGTGCAGCGGGTAGGTGAACTCGTCCAGCACGTACAGGCGGTACGTCTGCGCGGCCAGGTCGCGCTTGACCTGCTCCCAGCCCTCGCGGACCCGGGCCTCGTTGGTCTCCTGGCCCGAGGCGTCGCCGACCGCCGGGCGCTGGATCCACGACCAGCCCTCGCCCATCTTGTGCCACGCGACCGTGCCGCCCTCGCCGGAGGCACCCAGCACCCGCAGCGCGTTCTCCTCGCCGACGCGCCACTTCGCCGACTTGACGAACTGGAACACCCCGATCGGCCAGCCCTGGTTCCAGGCGCGCAGCGCGAGTCCGAACGCGGCCGTCGACTTGCCCTTGCCGGGCCCGGTGTGCACCAGCAGCAGCGGACGGCCGCGGCGCTGGCGGGTGGTGAGGCCGTCGTCGGGGACGACGGCGGGCTGTCCCTTGGGCACTACGCGGCCCTCCCATCGGTACGGATACGGTCGGCGCCCGCGGCGCCCTCGGTCGTCGGGGCCTGCGGTGAACGCGGCCCGGCCCCGCCCGGGACACGCGGCGGCGGTGCTGCCGCGCCGCCCGGTGCCCGCGCAGCGCCGCGGACGTCCCTGACCAGCCCGGCCAGCGCGTCCGCGCGCAGCTCCGCCAGGCTGACCGCGGCGCCGCCGAGCTGCCCGGCCAGCCGGCCGGCGAGCCCCAGCCGCACCGGCCCCGTCTCGCAGTCCACCACCACCGACGCGGTGCCGTCCGCGGCGAACAGCCCCGCGGCGCGGCCCGCCCGGCCGAGCGGATCGGCACCGCCGGTCGCCCGCCCGTCGGTGACGACCACCATCAGCGGCCGGCGCGCCGGGTCCCGCAGCCGCTCCACGCGCAGCACCTCGTGGGCACGGAGCAGCCCGGCCGCGAGCGGGGTGCGCCCGCCCGTCGGCAGCGCGTCCAGCCGGGTCGCGGCGGCGTCCACGGACGAGGTCGGCGGCAGCGCCACGTCGGCCGCCGCGGCACGGAACGTCACGAGGCCCACCTTGTCGCGCCGTTGGTAGGCGTCCAGCAGCAGCGACAGCACTGCGCCCTTCACGGCGCCCATCCGGCGCCGCGCGGCCATCGACCCGGAGGCGTCCACGACGAACAGCACGAGGTTGCCCTCGCGGCCCTCCCGCACCGCCTGCCGCAGGTCCTCGCGGCGCACCTTCAGGCCCGCGCCGGTGCGGCCGCGGGCCCGCTGGTGGGGTGCCGCGGCCCTGACGGTGGCGGCCAGGTGCAGCTTCGTCAGGGCGCCCCGCGGCTGCCGTGCCCCGGTGGTGCGGCCCTGCTCGGTGATCGCACGTGACCGCCGGCCGGCCGCGCCCTCGCCGAGCCCCGGCACCGTCAGCAGCCTGGCGCGGAACGGCTCACCGGCCCGCACCGCGGGCTGCTCGGCGGCGCCGCCTGCCGGCGGGGGGCTCTGGGCGGGGATGCCGGGCGCGTCGGACTCGGCCTCGGGCGGGGGCGCGTCCTCGCTGCGGCCGGGCGGTGGCGGCGGGCCCCCGCCGTCCGGACCGGTGGCACCGGGAGGCGTGCCGCCGCCACCGCCCCCGTCGCCGGGGCCGTCGGGATCGGGGTCGTCGTCGGTGCCGTCGTCACCGGGGTCGCCCGGCGCGCCGTCCTGCTCCGGCTGCCCTGCCTGCTGCGGCTCCTCCGGCTCGTCGTACTGCTCCAGCGTCTCGTCGAGCTTGTCCTCGTCGAGCCCGGGCGCGTCGAAGGGGTTGCGGCGGCGCCGGTGCGGCAGCGCCAGCAGCGCCGCCGTGCGGACGTCCTCCCGCAGCACCTCCGTGCGGCCGGCCCAGGCGGCGAGGGCTTTCGCGGTACGGGCCATCACGATGTCCGCGCGCATGCCGTCGACCTCGAAGGCCGCGCAGGTCGCCGCGATCTGGCGCAGCACACCGTCGCCGAGCACCACCTCGGGCAGCAGGGAGCGCGCCGCCGCGATCCGCTCCCGCAGGCGCGCCTCCTCATCCGCCCAGTGCGCCGCGAAGGACGCCGGCTCGGCGTCGTACGCGAGCCGGCGGCGCACCACCTCGACGCGCTCGTCGGGCTCCCTCGACGCGCTGACCTCCACGGTCAGGCCGAACCGGTCGAGCAGCTGCGGCCGCAGCTCGCCCTCCTCCGGGTTCATCGTGCCGACCAGCAGGAACCGGGCGGCGTGCCGTACGGAGACGCCCTCGCGCTCCACGTACGAGGCGCCCATCGCGGCGGCGTCCAGCAGCAGGTCGATGACGTGGTCGTGGAGCAGGTTGACCTCGTCGACGTAGAGGATGCCGCGGTGCGCGTCCGCGAGCAGTCCCGGCTCGAAGGCCTTCACCCCCTCCGCGAGCGCCCGTTCGATGTCCAGCGAGCCGACCACCCGGTCCTCGGAGGCGCCCACCGGAAGCTCCACCATCCGGGTCGGCCGGGCGGTGCCGGACGACTGGGTGTGGGGACCGTCCGGGCAGCGCGGGTCGGGCGCGCCGGGGTCGCAGTTGAACCGGCAGCCGGTGACGACGCGGACGTCCGGCAGCACCGCCGCGAGCGCCCGTACCGCGGTGCTCTTGGCGGTGCCCTTCTCGCCGCGCACGAGGACGCCGCCCACTTCGGGCGAGACGGCGTTCACCAGCAGCGCGAGCCGCAGGTCCGCCATGCCGACGATCGCGGTGAGCGGGTAGGGGGTCTGCACGCTGGGATCACTCCTTCTGGTGAACGCCGAGGGGCGGGGTCGTGGGGCGGGCGCCGGCGCGGTCACGGCGCGCCCGGCGGGACGAACGGCAGCCCAGGCGGCGGGCCCTCCTCGATGAGGCGCCACAGCGCGTCCGTGTCCGCGTGCTGCTCGATCAGGTCACCGAGGCGTTCGAGCTGCTCCTCGCGGAGCGCCGCGAACGCGGTGTCGGGAGCCGGCACGAAACGCCGGCCGGCGGCGGCCGCGACCGTCCGCAGGAACGCCCGCCGGAACCCGTCCGACTCCAGCGAGCCGTGCCAGTGCGTGCCCCACACCGAGCCGACCCGGCAGCCGTCGAGGAACGCCTCCCCGCCCTGCACGTCGGCGACGCCGTGGTGGATCTCGTAGCCCTCGACCTGCTCGCCGAGCGCCTGCCCGCGCGGCCGGCCGAGCGTCTTCTCCGGGACGAAGCGGACCCGCAGCGGCAGCAGGCCGAGCCCGTCGGCGGACGGCTCGCGGGACTCGACGCGCGCGGTGTCGTCGATGTGCTCGCCCAGGATCTGGAAGCCGCCGCAGATGCCCAGCACCGGCCGGCCCTCGGCGGCCCGGCGGGCCAGCGCGCCGGCGAGGCCGCGCTGCTGGAGCCAGCGCAGCGCGAGGACCGTGCCGCGGGTGCCCGGCACGATCACGAGGTCCGCGTCGGCCGTCTCCTCGGGCCGGTCCACGAACCGCACCACCACGCCGGGCTCCGCCGCCAGCGCGTCCACATCGGTGAAGTTCGACATCAGCGGCACCGCGCACACGGCGACCCGCAGCACATCCTGCCCGACCGGCCCCGCCGGTGTGCTCTCCCGGACCGTGCCGCGCAGGGAGACGCGCAGCCCGTCCTCCTCGTCGATCCCGAGACCGGTGCGGAACGGCAGCACCCCGTACGTGGACCGCCCGGTGAGGTCCCGCAGCATGTCGAGGCCGGGATCGAGCAGCGTCACGTCGCCCCGGAACTTGTTGACGAGGAATCCGGCCACCAGCTTCTGATCCGCCTTGTCCAGCAGGGCGAGCGTGCCGAAGAACGACGCGAAGACGCCGCCGCGGTCGATGTCGCCGACCACCAGCACGGGCAGCCCGGCGGCGCGGGCGAGGCCCATGTTCACGATGTCGGTGCGGCGCAGGTTGATCTCCGCGGGCGACCCGGCGCCCTCGCAGATCACGACGTCGTGCTCGGCGCGCAGCCGGTCCAGGCAGTCCAGCACGGTGCCGAGCAGCCGCTCCTGGCGCCCGCCGTGGTAGCCGCGCGCGCTCATCTCGCCGACCGGGTGGCCCATCAGCACCACCTGGCTGCGCCGGTCGCCGCCCGGCTTCAGCAGCACCGGGTTCATCAGGGCGCTCGGCTCCACCCGCGCCGCCTGGGCCTGCATCGCCTGCGCGCGGCCGATCTCGGCGCCCTCGCGGGTGACGAACGAGTTCAGCGACATGTTCTGCGCCTTGAACGGCGCTACCCGCACGCCCTGCCGCGCCAGCCAGCGGCAGATCCCGGCGGTCACCACGCTCTTGCCCGCGTCGGACGTGGTGCCGGCCACCAGCAGCCCGTGGCTCATGCGGCGGCCTGCCGCGGCCCGGCTCCGGGGCCGGCGGGGGCCGGGAGGACGCCTGACACGGCACCGGGCACGGCCCTAGGCCCTGTCGTCGAACTCCCGTCTGCCGCGCGGCGCCATGCACGCCCTCTCGCCGCACCGGGCGTAAGCCCAAGTACATCCAGTACGAGGGCTTGCACCCGGCACGCCGAGAGAATCCACCTGACGCCGCGCGGCCCGCCCTCCGTGCGAACGACGGGAGTTTGACGACAGGCCCTGGACCGCACCCGGGCGACTCCCGCCCGTCCGAGCCGGGCGCCGACCAGCACGACCAGCGCCCCCCAGCTCACCCGCCGGGACAGCCGCACCGCCCGCTCGACGTCCGCCACCGCCACGTCCCGTCCTCCGTCGCCCAGCACCGGGCGCAGCTCCGCGCGTCCCCCGTAGGACAGCGCACCGCCGAGCCGCACCCTCAGCGCCCCCGCGAACGCGGCCTCCACCACCCCGGCGTTGGGGCTCGGGTGCCGGTGCGCGTCGGCCCGCCAGACCCGCACCGCGCCGGCCGGGTCCGGGCCCAGCACCGCGGCGAGGGCCGCCGTCAGCCGGGCTCCGGGCCAGCCCACGAGGTCGTCGAGCCGGGCCGACGCCCAGCCGAACCTGCGGTACCGGGGGGACTTGTGGCCGACCATGGCGTCCAGGGTGTTGACGGCCCGGAAGCCCACCAGGCCCGGCACCCCGGCCACCGCGCCCCACAGCAGGGCGCCGACCACGGCGTCCGAGGTGTTCTCGGCGACGGACTCCACCACGGCGCGGGCGAGCTGCGCGCTGTCCAGCGCCTCGGGGTCGCGGCCGCACAGGTTGGGCAGCCGCCGCCGGGCCGCCGCGACGTCACCCGCCGCCAGCGCGGCGCCGATCGCGCGTGCTTCGCGGCCCAGCGAGGTGCCGCCGACCACGGCCCAGGTCGCGGCGGCCGTCAGTCCCGCCGTGGCGGCGGGGGAGCGGCGCGCGGCGCGGGCGGCCAGCGCGGCGAGGCCGACGGCGCCGCCGGCGCACAGCGCGGTGTGCAGGGCGCCCCAGCCCCGGTGGTCGCGCCAGAGTCGGCGTTCCACGGCGCCCGCGGCGCGCCCGAACGCGGCGACGGGGTGTCCGCGGCGCGGGTCGCCGAGCAGCAGGTCGCCAAGGAGTCCGGCGGTGGCGCCCACGGCGCCCGGGAGCGGGGCGGGGGATATGACCCCGCGTCGGGAGAAGGCCGCGTGCCGTCCCGGCATCGGTGTGTGTCCTCACTCAGGGTCCTCGCCCTGGCTCGACGGGACGACGGCGAGAGTCTCCTGGCTCCCGGATCCGCAGTTCCCCCGGCCTTCCAGCCCTCTCCCGGTGCCCTCGATGGCACTGGGAGTACTCCGAGCCGTGACGTCCGATGTGGGGGAGTGCTCCCCGGTGACAGTGGCGGGACCGCGCCGGATTCGCACCGGCTTCCTCTCCTGCCGCCGTACTTGGCCCCGGCAGTCCACCATGCCCCGAAGATCCCGTCAACCAGCCGCTGACCTGCGGCGGGAGAGTGTGCGCAGGCCCACACGGGGAGGCGGGGTGCGGGGCGGTGGTGTCGTCGTGCCGCCAGGTCGCCAGGTCGCCGGGTCAGTGGATTTATATATCGATAAAGCTCCTTGAGCTCTGCCCGCGGCGGCAGCGGTCCTCCGTGCCGATGCCGATGCCGATAGCGATACCGATAGCGATGTCGTGCCGATGCCGGAGCCGTGCCGATGCCCGAGCGGTGCCGGTGCCGGCGCGGTGGCAGGATCGTCGGCATGACGGACGAGATGGTCGATCAGCAGCCGGGTGGGAGTGCCGCCGAGGACGCCGCAGGTGGCGGTGCGGGCGACGGCGCGGGCAAGGGTGCGGAGGACGAGGCGCTGGCCCGCGCGTGGGCGGAGCTCGTCGAGGCGGCACGCAGGACCGTCGCCGACGGGCTGGTCGTCGGCACCTCCGGCAACGTCTCGGTGCGGGTCGGGGACACCGTCCTCGTCACCCCGAGCGGTGTCTCCTACGACCGGCTCACCCCGCGGGACGCCGTGGGCGTCGACCTCGACGGGCGGCAGGTGCTCGGCACCCTCGCCCCCACCAGCGAGCTGCCGATGCACCTCGCGGTCTACCGCACCACCTCAGCGGCGGCCGTGGTGCACACCCATGCCGTGCACGCCACGGCCGTCTCCACGCTCGTCCCCGAACTGCCGCTCGTCCACTACATGTCCGCCGCGCTGGGCGGCCCCGTGAGGGTCGCGCCCTACGCCCTCTACGGCACCGACGAACTGGCCCGGAACATGCTGGAAGCCCTCGACGGCCGCACCGGGTGCCTGCTCCGGAACCACGGCACCGTCACCTACGGCAGCACCCTCGACCAGGCCTACGACCGCACCGCCCAGCTCGAATGGATGTGCCGCGTCTGGCTCGCCGCGAGCGCGGTGCCGGGAATGGCGCCGAGCCTGCTGTCCACCGGGCAACTGGACGCCGTACAGGAGAAGCTGCGGGGCTACGGCCAACGGCGGGGCTGAGGCACCGCCGGCCGGGCGCCAGGCCGCCGCACGGGCCACCGTTCGCGATCCGACTCCGCATTCGGGTGGCCGTCGGCCGTCCCGACGCCGACACTGGAGCGGTGCGCATCCCCAGAACACTCGCATCGGAACCGGGGAGGACGACTCGGGCCGCCACCCATGCCCTCGCCGGCGCGGCGCGTGCGGCACGCCCGGGGCCCCTGGGCACACCGACGGCCGCGCGTGCCGCCGCGGCCGCCGTCACCGCCGCGGTGGGCGCCGGCGCCGCAGCGATCGCCGCGGGGCGGTGGGCGGGCGGCGCGGCCCTGAGGATCAGCCCCGGCCGGCCGCTGCCCACCGAGCCCAGACTCACCGTGCACGACGTCACCGCCGACCGGATCGCCCTCACCCGCGGCTTCGCCTCCGGGCGGCCCGGGGTGTACGGACTCGTCGACGGCTCGGCCAGGGGCGTCCACGCGGTCGTCGGCCCCCTCGACGAGGCGGCGGAGCACACCCCCGACACGGTGGTCCGCCGGCTCGAACGCGTCACCCGCGGCACCCTGGAACCGGGCGCGAGGGTGTGGCTCACCCCCCAGGTGCACACCGGCGACCCGCGCTCCGCGCTGGGCCTCGACTACACCGAGACCGACGTCCCGTCCGAGCTGGGCCCGCTGCCCGCCTGGTTCGTCCCGGCGGCCCGCGACACCTGGGTGATCGCCGTGCACGGCCTCGCCACCACGCGCGAACACCCCATGGTCGTCCTCGACTTCCTGAACCGCCACAAGTTCCCCGTGCTCATCCCCGCCCACCGCGGCGACCCCGGCGCCCCCCGCTCCCCTGACGGGCTCGACCACCTCGGCGAGACCGAGTGGCGGGACGTGGACGCCGCGCTCGGACACGCCGTACGCAAGGGAGCGGAGCGCGTCATCCTGTACGGCTGGTCCACCGGCGCCACCATGGCCCTGCACACCGCGGCACGCTCCCCGCTGCGCGACCGCATCGCGGGCCTCGTGCTGGACTCCCCGGTGCTCGACTGGGCGGCCACCGTGCGCGCGCTCGCCGCCGCGCGCGGCACCCCGCGCCTGCTGCTGCCGCTCGCGGTGCGCGCCGCCGAGGGCCGCGGGGGACGGGGCGCCGAGCGGGTCCCGCCGGTCTTCGCTCCCGACGCGATTCGGGTGCCCACGCTCGTGCTGCACGGCCCGGACGACGCCATCGCCCCCTGGGAGCCGTCGCTCCGGCTGGCCGACCGCCTGTCGTCCCTCGTCAGCCTGCACACCGTGCGCCACGCCCCGCACGGCGCGCTGTGGAACGCCGATCCGGCGGAGTACGAAGAGCAGCTCCGGCGCTTCCTCGTCCCGCTGACGTAAGTACGGCGTGCGCCGGCACCGCCCGGATGCGGTCCGTCTACGGCTCCGGAACGGCCCTCATACGGCGCCGGTCCGGCCTCCATAGGGCGCCGATCCGGCCTCCATGCGGCCCCCGTACGGTCCCGCCGTACGGGGAGCACGCACCGGGGTGCGGGGCCGGGCGCCCTATCGTGCCGGCGGCCCGTCCGCAAGCCCGCTGTGGGGGAGCGTGCCGGCGCTCCGTTGACACGGGCGTCCGGTGTCCCGCTGGTGCCGTTCGGCCCCGCGCGGCGTGCCCAGTCCCAGGGACGGGGCCCGGAGTGGCCGGTAACAGTCCATTCCGGTTAGTCGGGGTGTGGCCCGGTTAGATACCTTCCCACCAGCGTTTAGTTCTTCCCCTCTTGCCATTCCGTTTGGGAATTCGGACCGTCAACAGGAAGACTGCTCCCGTGACGTCCCGTACCCCGCGCGACTCCAGGCTCCGACTCGTCCGCTCCCGGCCGCTGGCCACCGCTTCCCAGGCGGTGACGGCCGGGCGCCTCCGCCGCCCGGCGCCCCCGCCGCCGGAAGGCACCCCGGCGCCCGCGGAACTGGCACGCATCGCACGGCGCGGTCTCGCGGGAGCGGTACGCATCGCGCACTGGGCCGACCGGGCGGTGCGGCCCGGCGGGGGAGAGGCCACGCTCGACGGCTCCGGCGCGCTGTCGGGGGCGGCGGTCGAACGGGCCGCGGCGGACCTGGGCCTGACGCACCAGCAGGCACGCGCCGACTGGGACACCGCACGCCTGGCCGGGCTGATCGAGCTGCACGGCGGCACCGCGCGCGCCGGCTGGCGGCTGCGCGCCTGGGATCGGGACGACAGCGCCGTGCTCCGCGGCTGGGTCGCTCTCTTCGACGCCTGGTCGCTGACCGGCGACAGCCCCGACGGCCTCGCCCGCGCCACCGTCGCGGAGCTCATCGAGGCCATGCCGCAGGTGCTCTCGCTGCTCCAGCTCTCCGCCGGGCCCGTGCCCGTGTCCCAGCTCCTCGACCTGCTCCGGCAGCGCGTCACGGAACTGCGTACGGAGCGCTGCGAGATCCCCCACGGCCCCCAGCCGCAGCCGGTCGAGGACGCTGACGCCCCGCTCGAACCGCTGCTGGACTGGGCGCTGGACGCGCTCGCCCGGGTCGGCGCGCTCACCTGGGCCGAGGAGCAGGTCACCCTGACACCGCTGGGGAGCTGGGCCGTCTGGGTCAAGCTGGAGCAGATCTGCGTGGCCGCGCAGAGCCCGGCGGGCAACATCGAGCAGTCCGCCGAGGACATGCTGCGCGGCTGCGCCCAGCTGCGCCCCAACGCGGCACGCGCGGAGTACCGCGCCTGGCTCGCCGCCCGGCCCGTCGGCAGCGCCGTCAGCGACCTCCTCACCGCCGCCCGGGGCGAGGACGCCCTGCTGCGCGGCCTCGCGTTCGACGCGCTGCGCGTCGTCGGCGCCCCCGCCGAGGCGGAGGTCAGAGCGGCCCTGGAGGAAACGTCGCTGCGCCCTTACGCGCTGCTGTGGCTCGCCGAGCACGACGGCGTCGACCCGGAGGAGGCGCACACCGCGCTCACCCGTGAGGAGGCCACCTGGCTCTGGGTGGACACCGCCGCGGCCGTCTCCGACCACGGCGAGGGCACGCTGCTCGTCCGCCACCTGGAGTCGGCGGTCCAGGGCACCGTCCCCGCGCTCCTGGACGACGTACGCGCCATCGGCCACCCCCGCACCGTCCAGGTCCTGGTGGCCCTCGCCGCCGCCCACCCCGACCCGGCCCTCGCCAAGGTGGTGCGGCGCGCCGCCTTCCAGGTCCACACCGGGGGCGCGTAGCCGCCGTCCGGGCTCGAAGGGCCGGAAGGGGCGCTCAGCGGTGCGTGCCCGGCCCGTCACCGGCGGCCGGGGCGCGGGGGCACCCGAAAGCCCGGACGCTTCGCCGGCGACCCCGGAACGACGCGGAACCGTCCGCTCGCCCGATGGCCGGGCAGCCGCGGAACCGCCCGCCGGCCGGTGGCCGGGCAGTGGACGGGACGGGAGAAAAGCGGTTGCACGGTACCGGTAGAATTTCCTCCATGGCCATTCTCCACGCGCATTAGACGGCGTGCCCGCCGCCTGTCCGCCCCTGCGCACCCTCGCGCCCCGTGGCGGGCCACGCGCGGCCCAGCCCGACTCGTCGTGTCCGCCGTCCTCTCTCCGCCACCGCCCTGGAGTCTGTCCGTGATCACCGCCTCCGCCATCGAACTGCGCGCGGGTGCCCGCATCCTCATCGAGTCCGCCAGCTTCCGCGTCGCCAAGGGCGATCGCATCGGCCTCGTCGGCCGCAACGGCGCCGGCAAGACCACCCTCACGAAGGTGCTCGCGGGAGAGGGCATCCCCGCCTCCGGCACCGTCACCCGCAGCGGCGAGGTCGGCTACCTCCCGCAGGACCCGCGCACCGGCGACCTTGACGTCCTCGCCCGCGACCGCGTGCTGTCCGCCCGCGGCCTGGACGTCCTGATCCGCAAGATGCGGGAGAACGAGCAGCGCATCGCCACCGGCAAGGGCGCCACCCAGGAGAAGGCCCTCAAGCAGTACGAGCGCCAGGAGACCGAGTTCCTCACCAAGGGCGGCTACGCGGCCGAGGCCGAGGCCGCCACCATCGCCGCCGCCCTGAACCTCCCGGACCGCGTGCTCGGCCAGCCGCTGCACACCCTCTCCGGCGGCCAGCGCCGCCGTATCGAGCTGGCCAGGATCCTCTTCTCGGACGCCGACACCCTGCTGCTCGACGAGCCCACCAACCATCTCGACGCCGACTCGATCGTCTGGCTGCGGGACTACCTCAGGAGCTACCGCGGCGGGTTCATCGTGATCTCGCACGACGTCGACCTGGTGGAGACCGTCGTCAACAAGGTCTTCTACCTCGACGCCAACCGCTCCATGATCGATATCTACAACATGGGCTGGAGGCTCTACCAGCAGCAGCGGGAGGCCGACGAGAAGCGCCGCAGGCGCGAACGGCAGAACGCCGAGAAGAAGGCCGCCGCGCTGAACGCGCAGGCCGACAAGATGCGCGCCAAGGCCACCAAGACCGTCGCCGCGCAGAACATGGCCCGCCGCGCGGAGCGGCTGCTGGCCGGCCTCGACGACGTCCGGCAGTCCGACAAGGTCGCCAAGCTGCGCTTCCCCGAGCCCGCCCCCTGCGGCAGGACACCCCTGACCGCCGAGAGCCTGTCGAAGTCGTACGGCTCGCTGGAGATCTTCACCGATGTCGACCTCGCCATCGACAAGGGCTCCCGCGTCGTCATCCTCGGGCTGAACGGCGCCGGCAAGACCACCCTGCTGCGGCTGCTCGCGGGCGTCGAGAAGCCGGACACCGGCCAGGTCGTCGAGGGGCACGGCCTCAAGCTCGGCTACTACGCGCAGGAGCACGAGACCCTCGACCCGGAGCGCACGGTGCTGGAGAACATGCGCTCCTCCGCGCCCGACCTGGACCTGGTGCAGGTGCGCAAGGTGCTCGGCTCGTTCCTGTTCTCCGGGGACGACGTCGACAAGCCGGCCGGGGTGCTCTCCGGCGGCGAGAAGACCCGGCTCGCACTGGCCACCCTCGTGGTCTCCTCCGCCAACGTCCTGCTGCTCGACGAGCCGACCAACAACCTCGACCCGGCCAGCCGCGAGGAGATCCTCGGCGCCCTGCGCACCTACCGCGGCGCCGTCGTCCTCGTCACGCACGACGAGGGCGCCGTGGAGGCCCTCCAGCCCGAGCGGATCATCCTGCTGCCGGACGGCGTCGAGGACCTGTGGGGCGCGACCTACGCCGACCTGGTCGCCCTGGCCTGAGGGGCCCCCGCCGCCCGCCTGGGGCCCGGCGGTCGTCACCGCCGGCGGCGGGCCCCCGGGCATCGCCGTCGCCCCTGGCCGGGCGGCCCCGGTACCCCTCGGCCGCCTTCGGTCGCCCTCGGCCGCGACCCTCGGCCGCCGCTTCGGGGTCCGCGGAGGCCGGGCACGTCGGCGAGATCGAACTCGCGCGTCTCCGCGGATGGATCATTCGGCCGATCCGTGATCCACCATCTGTGTGAGATCGGCTGGTACTGCGGTGTGTCATACACGTATTAAGCTGCCGAGGCGTTCCACTCCTCGGCTTTTCCCTTATCGCGCGCTGAGCTGGCCTTTTGCCATCGATTGCGGTGCGTCACGATGAGGCCAGACTTCGGAATTGATCATTCCAATTGTGCCGATCATCTTTGTGGGACCCCTCGGTGTTCTATGGACCTTGCCGAATGGGTGGCCAGGAAGCCCGCTAGGGGTGATCATGAGAGTCCAGAGCGCACTTCCCATGAGGAGGCACGGGTGGCCGAGACTCTGAAGAAGGGCAGCCGGGTGACCGGCGCCGCGCGCGACAAGCTCGCGGCAGACCTGAAGAAGAAGTACGACTCCGGTGCGAGCATTCGGGCACTGGCCGAGGAGACCGGCCGCTCGTATGGCTTCGTCCACCGGATGCTGAGTGAGTCCGGGGTCACGCTGCGGGGACGCGGCGGGGCCACGCGGGGCAAGAAGGCCTCCGCCGGCTGACGGCGGGTGGCCCACCCCCTCCGGTGGTGCCACCCGGCCGCACTCGCCCAGTGCCCCAGGGGCCTGGGCGGTGCCTCCACCCGGTGTCACGGGACCTGGGTGGAACGCCGGTCGGCCGGGTGGTTACTGTGCAGTCACTTATGGGCGTCGTCCTCTCCGGAGAGCAGCGCCCTGCCTGACTGCGGCCCATCGGAGGACTCATGGCTTCCCCCGCCCCGGTAATCGACAAGGACGGCGTGCGGCTCACCGTCGACGAATCGATCGCCACGGTGACGCTCACCAACCCTGCCAAGCGCAATGCACAGAGCGTGACGCTGTGGCTTACGCTGGCGGAAGTGGGACGCGCCCTGCCCGGCAGCGTCCGCGTCGTGGTGCTGCGCGCGGAGGGTCCCTCCTTCTCCGCGGGGCTCGACAGGAAGGCCTTCACCCCGGAGGGCATCGAAGGCGAGCCCTCCTTCGGTGACCTGGCACGCCGTCCCGACGCCGAACTCGACGCCGCCATCGCCTCCTACCAGGAGGCCTTCGCCTGGTGGCGGCGCCCCGACGTGATCTCCATCGCCGCCGTGCAGGGGCATGCCATCGGCGCCGGGTTCCAGCTCGCCCTCGCCACGGACCTGCGCGTGGCCGCGGACGACGCACAGTTCGCCATGCGCGAGACCAGCCTGGGCCTCGTTCCCGACCTCGCCGGCACCCACCCCCTCGTCGGGCTCGTCGGCTATGCCAGGGCTCTGGAGATCTGCGCCACCGGCCGTTACGTGCACGCCGACGAGGCGGCCCGCACCGGCCTGGTGAACCTGGTCGTGCCCCGCGCGGAGCTGGATGCCGCCACCCACGACCTGGCGGCGGCCCTGCTCGCCGCGCCGCGTGATGCCGTCATCGAGACCAAGGCCCTGCTCCAGGGCGCGGCGGGGCGTTCCTACGACGAGCAGCGCGCCGCCGAGCGCGCCGCCCAGGCACGCCGGCTCCGGGATCTGGCGGGCGTGGGGGAGTAGACCGCGCCGGGCCGCCAGGGCCGCGAGGGCCGGATGGCGCCTCTCGCGCCGCTGTGGCGGCCCCGCTTTATCCCCCGCCGCCTGGCCGATGCGCGAAGCGCCCGAAAAGGGTGCGGCGCGGGGGGTACCTCCCCCGCCCTGAAGGCAGTGGGGGAGCGACAGTCCGCGACGAGACGGTCGCTCCGGCCCCCGGCCCCAAGGGGGCCAGTCCCAGGCTGTACCAGCCTCAAGGGGGGGCAGTCCGAGGCTGTACCGGCCCCAAGGGGGCCAGTCCCAGGCTGTACGAGCCCCAAGGGGGGCAGTCCGAGGCCGTACGAGCCTCAAGGGGCAGTCCGAGGCTGTATGAGCCCCAAGGCCGGCTCTCCGGGAAGCGCAGGTATGGCCGGCCATGGTCGCCGGCTACAGCGCCGAACGCCCCCATACTGCCGTATCGGCCGTATCCCCAGCGCGGAGCCGGACCCGCGCCCTTACTGTGGTGAAAGAGGTTGATTTCCCCGCCAAGGAGTACATCTCCTGATGAAAGGGATGAATCGCAATGGCCGACACCCAGGGATGGAGCGGGCAGGGGACCGCCGAGAAGAGCTCTCCGGACCGCCAGACCGACCAGCAGCGCAAGACGGCCACGCGGCGGCTGGGCGAGCCCGCCGTCCGTGGCCGCACCACGATCGCCGACGGCGTCGTCGAGAAGATCGCCGGGCTCGCCGCCCGGGACGTCATCGGCGTACACGCCATGGGCAGCGGCATCGCCCGCACCTTCGGCGCCATGCGAGAGCGGGTGCCGGGCGGCACCCCGTCCGTGTCGCGAGGCGTCAAGGCCGAGGTCGGCGAGGTGCAGACCGCGCTCGACCTGGAGATCGTCATCGACTACGGCGTGGCGATCTCCGACGTCGCCCGGGACGTCCGGGAGAACGTGATCGCGGCCGTGGAGCGGATGACCGGACTCGAGGTCGTGGAGGTCAACATCGCCGTCAGCGATGTGAAGCTCCCGGACGAGGAGGAGGAAGAGGGCGAGACCCGCCTCCAATAGCGTCACGAAGGCGATGACCCGTCCCGCACACGGTTCGGCCGCCACTCACCAAGGAGCACAGGATGAGCATGCCCGTGGTCGGCATGGTGTACGGCATGGTTCTGGGGTTCGCCGGGTTCTGGGGCGGATTCCCAGCGTTTCTACTGGTGGCGGCGTTGGGCGCCATCGGTTTCGTCGCGGGGCGGTTCGTGGACGGCGACCTCGAAGCCGGCGACTTCTTCCGCTCGCGCGGCGGCCGGCGGCGGTGACGCGGGTGGCCGGTCAGACCGTCGGCCCCGCGGAGCGCGGCGGCACCCGGATCGCCGACCGGGTGGTCGCGAAGATCGCCTCCCAGGCGGCCCGTGAGGCGCTGGGGGCGGTGCCGCGCGGCGGCAACGCCCCGCACGCGACGGTCGCCTGTCGCCACGACACGGCCCGGGTGCGAATCAGTCTCGATCTGGAGTACCCGTGCGATGTCGGCGCGCGGTGCGGAGAGGTGCGTCGTCATGTGACCCAGCGGGTAGAGGCGTTGGCAGGCATGGCCGTGCGCGAAGTCGTCATTCAGGTGGAGCGGATGCACTCGGCCCTGACGCGCGGTGAGGGACAGGGGAGGACACGATGAGCGAGCCCGGCGGCTCCGGGCGTCCGGGCGCCACGGTGGGGCCAGGGTCCCGGGAGACCGGCAGCACGCAACGGCTGCCGGTCCTGGAGAAGACGACGGACGGACCGGGCGGCCCGCCCTCCGCGACCGTGTACAACCCGCTGGACCCCGCCACCAAGGCGCGCCGCTTCTGGTCGTCGCGCCGGGTGCCCGCCGGGATCGTCGCCGTGCTGGTCTTCGCCATCTCCGGCCTGTTCCTCTACGACATCGTCTCGGTACGCGCCGGGCGTTCCGCGCTGCAGTGGCGCAAGTCGTTCGCGGGCGACCTCGCCACCAGCCACCTCGACGACACGGCGGTACTGGCAGGCGCCGCCGCGGCCACCGCGCTCGGCCTGTGGCTGCTGCTGCTCGCCGTGACGCCGGGCCAGCGCAGGCTGCTGCCGATGGTGCGCACCCACGCCGACGTCCGTGCCGCGCTGCACCGGCGGGCGGTGTCGCTGGTGCTCCGGGACCGGGCCATGGAGGTGCCCGGCGTGCAGTCCGCGGGCGTGCGCACCCGGCGGCGCGGGGTGCGCGTCCGCGCGGTCTCGCACTTCCGGGAACTCGACGACGTACGGTCCGACCTGTACGCCGCCCTGAGTGACGGCATCCGGGACCTGGCCCTGGCCCGGCCCCCCGCCCTGACGGTGCACGTCACGCGCGCGAGCAGGAAGGGGTGACACGGTGCTGAGAACGTTCAACCGCGTGCTGCTCGCCCTGGCCGGGCTGGTCCTGGTAGCCCTGGGCGGCCCGGTGCTGGTGATCGGCCTCGGCGTCAAGCCGCCGGGCTGGTGGATCCACCAGGGCGAGCACGACGTCCTGCTCACCCACCACGAGCGCACCCGCTGGCAGGGCTCGAACTGGTGGTGGCCCACGGTCATCGCGGCGCTGGCCCTGGGCCTGGTGCTCGCCCTGTGGTGGCTCGCCTCAGTGCTGCGGCGCCACCGGCTCGCCGAGGTACTGGTGGACACCGGCGACGGCGAGGAGGCGCTGCTGCGCGGCCGGGCCATGGAAGCGGTGCTGGCCGCCGAGGCGGCCGCGGTGAACGGCGTGGAGGAGGCGGACGTGACACTCTCCGGACGCCGCAACGAGCCGCACACCCGCATCCGCCTGCTCCTGGCCCCCCAGGCCGCCCCGGGCGACACCCTCCACCGCCTGACGACGGGCCCCCTGAACCTGGCCCGCCAGTCCGCCGGCCTCCCCCGCCTCCCAGCGACAGTACACATGCGCCCCATGCGCCACAGAGCCCAACGGGTCCTCTGACCAGGGCCCCCAGAAAGGGGCGCGGGGGCGGATGCGCGGAAGCGCACCGAAGGGGTCGCTGGGGTTGATGCGCGAAGCGCCCTGGTAGGGGCGCGGGGAACTGCGCGACAGGCCACGAGGAGAGGGACGGTTGGTCACCGTCCTGAAGGGGCAGTGGCGGGCCGTATCCGGCCAAGGACCGGAGCGGCCCTGAAAGGGGCACGGGGGCGGATGCGCGAAGTGCCCTGAAAGGGGCGCGGGGAACTGCGCGACAGGCCACGAGGAGAGGGACGGTTGGTCACCGTCCTGAAGGGGCAGTGGCGGGCCGTATCCGGCCAAGGACCGGAGCGCTCCTGAAAGGGGCGCGGGGAACTGCGCAATCACGAGACGGACGACTGCCCACCGTCCTGAACGCACCCCCGGCCCCACCCGGCCAAAGGCCGGCCCCCTCAGAAGCCGTGCCGAGCCCCACCATCCACCGGCAACATGACCCCGGTCAGATACGACGCGGCGGGCGACATGAGAAACGCCGCGGTCCGCCCGAACTCCTGCGGCGTCCCATAACGCCGCATCGGTATCGACGCCTCCATGGCCGCCCGCGCCGCCACCGGATCGGCCGCCAGGCCGTCCAGCTCGCGCACCCGGGCGGTGTCGATCCTGGCCGGCAGCAACCCCACGACGCGGATCCCGCGCGGCCCCAGCTCGTTGGCGAGAGTCTTGGCGAAGCCCGCCAGGCCGGGGCGCAGGCCGTTGGAGACCGCCAGCCCGCGGATCGGCTCGTGAACGGAACCGGACAGCACAAAAGCGATCACCGCGTCCCCGTCCGGGCCCTCCGCCCCGGCCCCGGCACCGGGCGCGCCGAGCCGTGCCGCCGCCGCACGTGCCAGCCGCACCGCGCCCAGGAACACGGACTCGAAGGCCGACGTCCACTGCTCGTCCGTGTTGTCCGTGGCCGCGCCCGGCGCGGGACCGCCGACGCTGATCAGCAGCCCGTGCAGGGCGCCGAAGCGCTCGTAGGCAGCGCTGATCAGCCGGTCGGGGGTCGCCGGGTCCGAGTTGTCGGCGACGACGCCCACGGCGTCCGGGCCGAGTTCCTCGGCGGCTTCGGCCACCCGCTGCTCGTCGCGCCCGGTGATGACCACCTTGGCGCCGTCCGCCAGCAGCTCCCGCGCGGTGGCGTTGCCCAGCCCGCGGGTGGCTCCGGTGACGATGTACACGCGGTCCTTGAGTCCCAGATCCATGCGGGACATCCTGCCAGCCGCGGTCGGGGCGGCGACTCAGGGGCCCGGCTCGGCCTCGACGTCGTACCGGTGCCCGACCCCGCCCTTCGCGGCGCGCTCCGGTCCGCTCTCCCCGTCCCCGCCGTCCTCCGCCCCGTCGGTGCCCGCGTCCCCGTACAGCACGAACGCCGTGTTCACCAGGCCGATATGGCTGAACGCCTGCGGGAAGTTCCCGAGTTGGCGGCCGGTTGACGGGTCGTACTCCTCCGCGAGCAGGCCCACGTCGTTGCACAGGCCCACGAGCCGGGCGAAGAGGTCCCGGGCCTCCTGCTTGCGGCCGGCCAGGAACAGCGCGTCCGCCAGCCAGAACGAGCACACCAGGAAGGCGCCCTCGCCACCCGGCAGCCCGTCCACCTCCTCCGCGCTCATGCTGTAGCGGCGCAGGAAGCCGCCGTGCGACAGCTCGCGGGAGACGGCGTCGATGGTGCCGATGACCCGCGGGTCGGTCGGCGGCAGGAACCCGGTGCGCGGGATGAGCAGCAGGGCGGCGTCCAGGTCGCTGGAGCCGTAGGACTGGGTGAACGTGTTGCGGTCGGGGTCGTAGCCGCGTTCCAGCACCTCGCGGTGGATCGCGTCGCGCATCCTGCGCCACCGGTCCACGTCCCCGCCGAGCTCCGGGCTGGCCTCCATGGTCTTGACCGCGCGGTCGGCCGCCACCCACGACATGATCTTGGAGTGCACGAAGTGCCTGCGGGGGCCGCGCACCTCCCACAGGCCCGCGTCCGGCTGGTGCCAGGCGGACTCCAGGAACTCCAGCAGGGCGTTCTGCATCCGCCACGCGTGCGGCTGGGAGCCGAGCCCCGCGCGCGCCGCCAGCGTCAGGGAGTCGATGACCTCGCCGTACACGTCGAGCTGGAGCTGCTCCACGGCCTGGTTGCCGGTGCGCACGGGCGCCGAGTTCTCGTATCCGGGCAGCCACGGCAGCTCGAACTCGGGGATGCGCCGCTCACCGGAGAGCCCGTACATGATCTGGAGGTCGGCCGGATCGCCCGCGACGGCCCGCAGCAGCCAGTCCCGCCAGGCTCTCGCCTCGTCCAGGTGGCCCGCGGTGAGCAGGGCGTCCAGCGTGAGGGTGGAGTCCCGCAGCCAGCAGTACCGGTAGTCCCAGTTCCGCACGCCCCCCAGCTCCTCGGGGAGCGAGGAGGTGGCCGCGGCGACGATGCCGCCGGTGGGGGCGTAGGTGAGGGCCTTGAGGATCATCAGCGACCGCAGCACCTGCTCGTGGAAAGGGCCCCGGTACGCACAGTGCGTGGCCCAGCCCCGCCAGTCCTCGATGCTGCCCTCCAGGGCCTCGAACGGGTCGACCAGCTCGGGGCGAGGTTCGTGGGAGGGGTGCCAGGTGAGGACGAAGGCGACCTTCTCGCCCTCGGTGACGCTGAACTCGGCGTAGGTGCCGAAGTTCTTCCCCCAGCTCCGCACCTCCGGCTCGCTGCGCAGCCAGGCCGAGTCCGGGCCGGCGACGGCGACGCGGTGGCTGTCCACCCTGCGCATCCAGGGGATCACCGATCCGTAGTCGAAACGCAGCCGGAGCCTGCTGCGCACGGTGACGCGGCCGGAGAGGCCCTCCACGATGCGTACGACGTCCGGGTAGCGGTCCCGCTGCGGCATCAGGTCGGTCACGCGGACACTGCCGTCGTCGGTGTCCCACTCCGTGTCGAGGATCAGCGTGTCGGGGCGGTAGCCACGGCGGGTGCAGTTGCCCGCGCCCTTCGGAGCGAGTGTCCAGTGGCCGTTCTCGTCCGTGCCGAGCAGAGCGGCGAAGCATGCGGCCGAGTCGAAGCGGGGCAGGCAGAGCCAGTCGATCGAGCCCCTGCGGCTCACCAGAGCGGCGGTCTGCTGGTCGCCGATGATCGCGTAGTCCTCGATACGTCGGTGCATTGAGGTCGGGTTCCCGCCTCGGGCGCGCGACAATCCGCCGCAGGTCCGGCCGGGTGAAACGGCTCCCAGGCCGACCGTCGGCCCTGCGCGGGCGGCCGTGGACCGCGGCTCAGGAGCCGACGTCCGCCAGGTCCGCCGCGGGAGCCGCCTCGGCGGCGCGGGCCGCCCGCTCCTGCCGGTCCCGCCGCTCGCGGCGCACCAGCACGATCCACCCCGCCGGCACGCCCGCCGAGAACAGCCACCACTGCACCGCGTACGCCATGTGCGGCCCGATGCTGCTGTGATCCGGCTCCGGGATCAGCTCCGGAGACCCACCGTGCGGAGCCGGCGAGATCTCCTCGATGTACCCGCCAAGTACCGGCCGTCCCAGCCGCTTGGCCAGCTCACGGCTGTTGATCAGCATGATCTGCCGCGGCGGCAGGCCCTTGACGTCCTTGATCCCGCTCTCCGCGGTGGTCTCGTCGGGCATCAGCCGCCCCGTGACCGTCACCTCGCCCCGGGCGGGCGCCGGGATCCTGGGGAACGCGGTCTGGGAGCCGTTCGAGGCAATCCAGCCGCGGTTCACCAGCAGCACGCTGCCGTCGTCGAGGTCCAGCGGGGTCAGCACGTGGTAGCCGACCTGCTCGTCGGCGTTGGTACGGCGCCGTACGACGACCTCGTGGGCGGTGTCGAACCTGCCCGTCGCCGCCACCCGCTCGTACAACTGGGCGTCCGAGACCTTGTGGCCGGGGGACGTCAGCCGCTCCGCCGGCACCGGCGCGTGGTGCAGTGCGTCGCTGATCACCTTGTTCTGCGCGACGCGGTGCTCGTGGCGGTGGAGCTGCCAGAAGCCCAGCCGGATCATCACCGGGATCAGCACAAGGCCGACAAGGGTGAGGATCACCCATTGCCGGGACAACAGGAAGCGGTACACCCCATGACGGTACCCCCGGGGGCCCGGGCCGCCGTGGTCAGGGTCCTTCGCGCCTGGCACGGGCGGTCCCCTCACGCCTTGTCGATGATCCCCGGGCGCCCCTCCGCCCGGGAGCAGTGGGCCCCGCAGTGCAAGTGCCCGTCCGCCTCGACGCCCTGTCCGATGATCTGCACCCGGCAGTGCTCGCAGAGGGGCGCCGTGCGGTGGATCGCGCAGGCGAAACAGTCGAAGACATGCACTCTCCTCTTTGAGGAGAGTGGTACCTCAATCAGGGTGGTGAACTGCACGTATGACGGACGGTGAGTGGCTTGAGTACTGGCTGTCACGGGCGCCGATCTTGTCGGAGGACATGCTGGACGACATCCACCACATCCTTACGACTGGGGGAGACGGCGAAGACTGATGTGGCAAACAGCCCTGCCCGGCGAGGCTGGCGGCGGCTTATAGCCAGCGAGAGTGCCCCTCCTGGCAAGGCCATGTTGGACGTGCCAGGGGTAGCGCGGCACCGGTACGTCCGGCCTCTCGGCGTGGACGGGAGCTATGGCGTCGAGGCGATGGAGTAGGTGTTCTGACGTCGATTCACTTGGTGAGTCGACGGTAGCCGGTGCGGGCGGCGGCTATGCCGACGAAGGCGACGCCGCAGGTCCCTTGAAGCTGCCCCGACGACGGGCAGGAACGGTCCCTGGATCGCCCCTGGAGCGCTGTAGTAGACGATGCCCCAGCTCACGATCTGCGTGGCGCAGAGGGCGGGCAGGGCGGCGCCGGGCCGCGACCGACCCCCTCTCGTTCCGGTCGCGGCCCCGCGCGCGAAGGTGTGGAGGCCGGACGGTTGCTCGGGCAGGAGGAGCGTTCCGTGCGCGATTCCGTGAGAGCTGTCCCGAGCCGCTGTTGAATCGGTGCTCTCACATGGCGGCTACTCCCAGCCGAGGACCTTGAAGTCCTTGCCGACAAAGACGTGATGCGGCCAGTTGACGCTGATGTTGTGGACTTCGTACTCGCCGTCGCTCAGCTCCACCACGCGGTCGACGACGCCTCCGGGGACGACGGCCTGCGCGGCCCTCGTCGCCTCGTACGCCGTTTCCCCGCTGACGATCGTCCCGTCTCCTTCGGTGTAGTCCGACGGAACCTGACCATGCGTCTTCACCGGCGACGGCGTTCCCTGCTGGAAGGGGATCACTCCCGCGGCCCCGGCAGCCGCTGCTCCGCCGTCGCCCCCGGGCTGGACGATGACCCGGGCAGCCGTGATGGTCGTGCTGTCGACCACCCCCAGGGCGAGGACACTTGCTCCTTTCCGCACGGACCTCGCCGGGACACGGTGGGTGTTCTTGTCGTAGGCCGTGGCGGATGTCTCGTCGACGGTCACCACCACACCTGTTGCAGTCGTCATGGTGAAGCCGGAGGCGGACGTGCTCTCGACGATGCCGGTCGCACCCCCGTCGGAGGGCCCGGCCGCAGGCCCGCCTCCACCGGTGGGCGGCTTGGTCGCCCCGGTCGGTGCGGACGCGGCCGTGCCCGAGAGGGACGACGCCTGCGATGCGGACGATGCCGAGTCCGCTGCGGCCGACGTGCCGAGGCCGGTGAGTCCGGCCAGTGCGCACGCCAGTCCGGTTGCCAGGATCCATCCACCCTTCTTCGTCGATGGCAGGTTTCGCACTCCGTGCTCCCGGACGTGCACGCTTGCGGCCGGCGCGGCAACCCTGGCTTCCGAGCGGCTGGGCGGGTATGCGCAGTCGTTCATGGTGGCTCCTCACGTGTGGACAACTACGCAGAGCCTGTTGGGCGTTGTTGTGAGGACACTGTGGTTGGCCTGTCGTTGCCCTGAGCCATCCGGCTTGATGTCCTGACCGAGGCAGGGTCGGACCGTGGATTGGCGATCACGTCATCGAGGCTGACGCTGCTCCACGCCCAGCTCGAACCACGTCGTCTTGCCCCGGCCGGCGGGTGAGCTGCCCCAGGCTGATGCCAGGGCGTCGACGATGAGCATGCCCCGTCCGGACTCCGCCTCGGCGTCTCCCGCCTCCCCGGGGCCAAGGTTGGCCAGGAGTATGGGTGAGCGCGGGTCACTGTCGCGGACCTCGACGCGAACGTGGTCGGGATACTCCCGCAGTCGCACGTCCACTTCGGTGTCGGCGTGGACCAGGGCATTGGTGACCACTTCGGTGATCAGGAGCTCCAGGTCGTCGAGCAGTGCGCCGAGCCCCCAGTCAGGGAGCAGCTTGTGGAGAAGCTGCCGAAGTCGCCGGACGTGTTGCAGGTCGTGGCGGTGGACCAGGACCCGGGCGACCCGGCCGTGGGCCTCCTGCGGGCCGTCGTACCGCACCAGCAGCAGGGCCATGTCATCGCCGCGCCGGGCTTCGGGACGGGAACCGCCGGCGAGCCGGTCGGCCAGTACCTCCAGGTCCTGGGCCCGGCCATCGATGAGGATGCGCTGAAGCCGCTTGAGGCCGGCATCGACGCCGTAGCGGCTCGGGTCCAGCAGCCCATCGGTGTAGAGGGCGACGATCGAGCCGGGCGCCAGTATCGTTTCCGTCTGGTCGTAGACGGTCCCGGGGCCGACTCCCAGAGGCGGGCCGACCTGGAGCTGTGGGGTGACGACCTCTTCCCGGGGGACACTGACCATCGGCGCGGGATGGCCCGCGCTGGCCAGGGTGGCTGTCCCGGTGTCGAGGTCCAGCCAGAGGCAGCAGCAGGTGGCGAAGAGGTCGGTGTCCAGCTCGGCGAGGAGGCGGCTGCTGCGCTCCAGCACGGTGGCGGGATCATGTCCTTCTGTCGCATAGGCGCGCACCCCGCTGCGTAGCTGTCCCATGGTGCCGCCGGCCTCCAGGCTGTGTCCCTCGACATCGCCGATGACGAGTCCGATCCCTCCTCCGGGTAGGCCGATCACGTCGTACCAGTCACCGCCCACCTCGGCACCCGCGGTGGCCGTGAGGTAGCGCGCGGTGGAGACGATCTCCTTCAGATGAGGCAGAGCCCGGGGAAGCAGACCCTGCTGCATGCTCCGGGCGATGCCGCGCTCCTGCTCGTAGGCCCGGGCCCGCTGGAGCGCTTGGCCGACCTGCCCCAGCATGCTCATGAGTACAGCGAGTTCCTCGTCTCTCAACCCGCGGCGCCGGTCGGAGGCCAGAACACAGCATCCGACCGCCTGGCCGTCCGCGATCAGCGGAAGGAAGAACCGGGCTTCGTCGTCGTCGTACCGGTCGAGATCGGGGTATGCCGCGCGCAGCTCCTTCCCTGTCGCGAAGAACAGGGGCTGGATACGGAGCGTTGCGTCCGTTTCGGGGGCGCCGCGTGTGAGCAGGAGCCCGTCGACGCTGCGCAGGTCCTCCTTGGAGAGCCCTGCCGCGCCCACCAGCCGCAGTCGGCCGTTGTCGGCCAGGCACAAGGCCATCGCGTGCCCGCCGAAGGGGCGCACCACCTGGGTCTGGGTGGTGGAGACGATGTCACCCTGGGTCTTCGCGGCGGCGATTTCGGTGGCGAGCCGCTGGAACCAGTAGAGGAAGGCTGTGCTCGCGCACCCGTCTTCGCCGGGAGTCTCCGGGATGAACACCGGTGCCGAGGGTGCTTCCACGGACGCGCCTTGCTCGGCTTCCCGCTCCAGGTCGATGGCGAGTCGGTCGGCCTCGCGCACCAGGAACTCCAGGGATTCCGGGGCCAGGTCCCGGGGCGGGGCCCAGCGCAGGGTCAGCGCGCCCAGGCGCCGGCGGTGCGTACGCAGCGGAACCGAGACGGCCATCATGGTGTACGGCACATGCTGGATCATTGCCGGGTTGTCCTGGATCAGCATGCGGATCCGCTCGAAACCCCAGGTCACCGGATGCCCGGTGGAGTAGGCGAGCGCGGTCGAGAATCGCTTGTCGTCCGCTGCCATGCCCGGAGTGATGGTGAAGCTGAGGGGGCTGTCGACGGTCATCGCGGCGGCCAGGGAAGCGGTGTCGCCTCCAGAGGGGGCCGCGAGAAGGTACGCCGTGGTCGTACTGGGACGCAGTTGGGCATGAATGAGGCGCAGGGAGGAGCCGAGGCATGCATCGCGTCCCGCGTCCCGAGAGATGACGGGGACGTTCGTACGCATGGTCGACTCGCCACCCATGTGTCCAGAATACAGCGGTTTGATCCACTTGCTGATCAGGGCGGGCCCACGGTGGTGGTGCACTACCGTGTTGGGGCGACCGCCGCACACCGCCGGGACTGTGCCGGGCTCGCGGCGGGCGATCGCCTGATCAGGCGTTCGGGCGGGGGGCGAACGTGGCGAGCACGAGGCTGATGAGTGCTTGGGCGGCGGCGGTCGGGTGGCGGTCTGCCGCCGTGATGAGGGAGATCTCGAACACCGGCTCCGGGTGCACCGGCAGGAGAGCGACCGCGCGGGTGCCCGCCGTCAGCGATTCGCTCAGGAAGGCGAAGCCGAAGCCCGCCCTGACGAGTTCGACGACTGTGGGAACGTCGGCGACCTCCACGGCGATGCGCCGGCGCACTCCGGATTCCAGGAGAATCCGGTCGGCGCTGAGTCGGGTGCCCCAGCCTGGCGGAGCGTCGACGAAGGACTCGCCGTCGAGTTCGGTGAGCGGTACCACGCGGCGCCGGGCGAGCGGATGGTCGACCGGGCAGGCCAGCCGCATCGGTTCCGAGGCCAGCGGGTGCACCGTCAGGCCCGGAGGGTAGTCGGCGGGCAGGGCTGCGAAGGCCAGGTCGAGCGCGCCGTCGATCACCTGGTGGACCAGTTCCATGGAGCCGCCCTGGGCGGGGCTCGGGATGATGCGCACGTGCGGGCGTTCCTGGTGGTAGCGGGTGAGCACGGCGGCCAGGTCGATCAGCGTCAGCGAGTGCATGATGCCGACGCGTACCGTGCCTCGGAGCCCGCCGTGCGCTGCGGCGACGGCGTCGCGGGCGGTCTCCACCGAGGCCAGCACGTTGCGCGCCTCGGTGAGAAGCGCCCAGCCGGCATCGGTGAGTTCCACGTGATGGGTGGTGCGCTCGAACAGCCGGCCGTCGAGCTCGCGTTCCAGCGACCGGATGGAGACGGACAGGGTCGACTGCACGAGGTGCAGGCGTGCGGCGGCACGAGTGAAACTGCGCTCCTCGGCGACCGCCATGAAGTGTTCCAGGTGCCGTAGTTCCACGCTCATGCCTCCTTTTCATCAATGTTATCGCCATTTTTCGTTGGACGGCATAACTGACCAGGGTGGACGCTGATGAGGCCGGGCGCGGCGGCCATGTCGCGCCCTCTCCCACGGGCTGTGCGACAAGGAACCAACGCATGTCTTCTCTCATCAGCGCCGGGCAGAAGCAGGATGCTGCGCATCCCGCGCACGCGTGGCGACGCCGGCATCACTCCTTCGGGTTCTGGGTCGCCGCCACGGCCTTTCTGGTGAACATGGGCTTCTCGGCGGTACCGACCCCTCTTTACGTGCTGTATCAGCAGCGCGACCACTTCTCCACGGTCATGCTGACCGTCGTCTACGCGGTGTACGCGGTGGGGGTGATCGCCAGCCTGTTCTTCGGTGGCCACCTGTCGGACTGGGTGGGTCGTAAGGGGGTCCTTGTTCCCGCCCTCCTGATCAATGTGGTGAGTGCGATGATCTTTCTGTTCGCTCCCGGCCTGCCGGGCCTTGTGGCGGCCCGGGTTGTCAGCGGTATATCCGTGGGGCTGACCACCGCGACCGCGACCGCCTACCTGGCGGAACTGCATATCGGGGTGTTCGGCTCTGAGCACTCGCCGCGCCGTGCGCAGGTCGTGGCCACCGCGGCCAATCTGGGCGGCATCGGCGTCGGGCCACTCGTCGCTGGGCTCCTGGCCCAGTACGCGCCGCAACCGCTGCGGCTGCCCTACATCTTGTTCGCCGCCGTCCTGTTCGTGCTGGCCGTCCTCGTCGTGCTCTCGCCGGAGACCGTCGGCCGGCCGGAGCCGGCGCCGCGGTACCGGCCGCAGCGCATCGTGGTGCCGGGTCATGCCCGCAGGAAGTTCTTCGTCGCCACAGGTGCGGGAATTGCCTCCTTTGCCGTCTACGGTGTGTTCAATTCCCTCGCCCCGTCGTTCCTGGTCGGCACCATGCATCAGCACTCGCACGCCGTGGCCGGGGCGGTGGCGTTCGCCGCCTTCGCCGCAGGTGCCGTCGCACAGATCGCCATGAGCCGGGCCGGTCTGCCGCGCACGCTCAATGCCGGGCCGCTGATCCTCGTTCCGGGGCTCGCGCTCCTCGTGGGCGGAATGTGGCTGCCGAGCCTGATGATGTTCGTGTTCGGCGGAGTGCTGACCGGCGCCGGTGGCGGTTTGGCCTTCCGGGGCGCTCTCACCGCCGCCGGGTCGACCGCGCCCGCCGCATCACGCGCCGAGGTGCTCGCCGGGTTCTTCCTCGGCGCCTACATCGGACTCTCGGTTCCGGTGGTGGGCCTGGGCATTGCCACCCAATACGTGTCCGCTTCCACGGTGATGCTGGGGTTCGTGGTGATCGCGGCTGTCGCCGTGGTGGGATGCGGCCGCGTCCTGGCCGCGCAGCACACCCGGAGTGGGCCGGGCGAGCACACCGAGTGACCGCGCGGGTCTGACCAGCGCCCGATGCACCGGTCGATCCGCCGGTGACGTTTCACGGGGCAATCCGCTTCAGCGGGCCGAGGCGACCGGTCCGCAGCCTCACAGGCAACGTCGGGCTGTCCGACGCGGTGGGCGACGCCTGCGCCCGGCACGGCTCCGGGGTCCGCCTCGTCCATCAGCGCAGCCGCCGAGAGCGTGCCGCGTGCGGTCACCCTCGATCTCAAGCGCTCGGTGCGCGCCCGGGTGCTGCCACTGGCCGAGGCGCCCCTGCGGACGACCCCGGCGGGCCGGCGCTGCAACCGGCGCTGCCGACCGGTCGACGGCACCCCGCCGGCCGGGAGCCCGAGCTGGATCCGGCCGTGCCCGTCGCGGCCGCGGCCGCCCAGGCCCTCCGCGACGCGCACTGCCCGCCGGCCGCTGCCCGCGATGGTCCGGCAGGCCGCACCACATGGCGGAGCCTCTCAGGGGTCCTTGCACTATGAGCGTCCGATAGGGCGCGTGGTCTGGTGCTGGGGGCACTCCCCCACTGCCCTGAACGGGCGTGGGAGGTACCCCCACCCACGCCTTTCAGGCTGTGGGGGAGCATCGCAAGGCGCCGGAGAGTCCTCGATGGGGGGCTGTGGCGGCGGCGCGGCTGGGTGCGGGTCGAACTGGAGCATCGCAAGGCGCCGGAGAGTCCTCGATGGGGGTCCCCCCGCGCGAGCGAAGCCGAGAGTGGGGGAGGAGCTACCAGGGCTTTTTCGGCAACGCGGCGAGGTGCGGTGCCAGGCCGCGCGACCCGGGCGGGCATAGTGCAAGGACCCCTCAGGCCCCTGACGCCACGGACCGGGGCAGGGGCGCCGTCCGGGGGGCGGCCGTGGACTCACGCACGACGAGGCGGCCCTCGAAGCGAACCGCGCGCGGAGCGTGCCGCTGTGCGGCGTCCTCCTCTCCGAGCCGTTGGAGGAGCAGTTGGGCGGCCATGTCCCCCATCTCTCTGAGTGGCAGTTCGTAGGTGGTCAGCGGGGGGCCGGCGATGCGGAACCACTGCGGGTTGAGGAAACCCGCCACCGACATCTGGCCAGGGACGGACACGCCGGCCCGCCGCAGTGTCTCCAGTACGCCGAGGACGATGCGCGAGCTGGAGGCGTAGACGGCGGTCACCTCGGGATGGTCGCGCAGGATGCGCAAGACGGCGTCGCTTCCCCATTCCGCGTCGTAACGCCCGGAAAGTTGGGGGCAGTCGCGCTTGCGCAGCCGCAGCCGGCGGCATGCCTCCTCGAAGCCGGCGACCCGGGCCACGGTGGTGCTCAGGCCGGGCGGCCCGGAGACCATCGCGATCCTGGTGTGCCCCAGGGCGGCGAGGTGCGCCACGATCTGGGCGCTGCCCTGCTGCTCGTCGCCGGTCACCGAGTCGACCGTGTCCAGGGCGGAACGACGGGCGTACTCGACCACGGGCATACCAGGGCTCATTTCCCGGGCAACACGCGAGCCGTCCGGGTCGCACGGGGTGTGGGCGATGCCGTCGACGCGCTGTTCGACGAGGGAGGCGAGCAATTCCCGGTCCGTCTCGGGGTCGCTGTTGTTGCAGCCGAGCAGGAGCCGGTAGCCCTGGGAGGCGAGCACGCCCTGGAGGATGGCCGCGCCGGACGTGTAGAACTCGTTCTCCATGTCCGGGATCACCAAGCCGATCACGTTGGTCTGAGAACGGCGCAGGGCGCGTGCCAGCCCGTTCGACCGGTAGCCAAGGCGTTCGGCGACCTCCTCGACCCGGCGTCGTGTCGCCGGGCTGACCCGCGGGGCGCCACTCAGTGCCCGGGAGACCGTGCCCAGACCCAGGCCCGTCTCCTTCGCGATGTCCTTGAGGTTCGCCACATGGAAACGATACCGCAGAGTAAAACGCCGCAGGTGTCATAGGGCAGCCCTCACCCCGGCACCGCCTTGCCCTCGACCCTGCCAGGGAGACGATCCGTCGTGGATAGCCGTGAACATCTCTCCCCTCAACGAACCGTCCCACTCGACAGGACAATCGTGCGATTTGTTGCATCAGAGGGGCGAACTCGGGGATCGATCCCCTGAGTTCTCCATGGCGGCTCTATCTGATGTGGAATGCTTTCCGCATCGATCCGGCATCCCTTGACGCCTTGAGTGCCCCCGTTCCCGCCGAGCTCGGCGCGCCGGGTCAGCATGCACTCCTAGCCATTTACCTGCACTTTTGGTGCCGGGTAGGCGCTGCGCCGGATCCTGCGTCATCGTCCGGAAATCCGCTTGTCGTCATCCATTGACATGTCACCCCCTTGGCGCGCATGCTCATCGCGTCATCGCGATGGAAAGCTTTCCACCTCGGAGGAGCCGATGAGACGTCGGAGCTTCATCCCCGCTCGCACGCTCGCCGCCGTGCTGGCTCTCGCCTGCGCGGCGGGTTGCGCAGCCAAGGCAGCTCCCGCCTCGGACACGCCCGCCTCATCCGAGGGGAAGGCCATGGGCTCATGTGGGGCGGTCCCCTACCGCGATCCGGGCGGCACCGCCGACCTCACGGCACTCCCGAAGGCGATCCGGGCCGGCTACAACGGCTACTTCGCTCCGGTGAACCGCTCGGCGTACGAGTCCTTCAAAGGGGTCAAGGGGCCTTATCGCATCGGGTACAGCGACTCGTTCTCCGCCAACTCCTGGCGTGGCGACGCGCTGGCACGCATGAAGGCCGACACCGCGGCGCTGAAACGATCGGGAATCGTGGCGGGGCTGACGACGAGCAACTCCAACCTCGACAACAGCCTCCAGATCCAGCAGATCACCAGCATGATCAACCAACACGTCGACGCGATCATCGCCATCCCGAACTCGCCCACCGCGTTCAACGGGGTCATCAAGCAGGCGTACGCCGCGGGTATCCCGTTCATCACGCTCAACTCCCACGTCACCTCGCCGTACGCGATCAACGTGGACACGAACTACCACCTCACCGGCGAACTGGTCGGAGCCGGCATCGCGAAGGTCATCAAGGGCTCCGGCAATGTGCTCGTCATCGACGGTATCGACGGCTCGCCCGCATCGACGGTGCTGCACGGCGGATATGCCGACGCCTTCGGCTCCTGTCCCGGCATCAGGGTCGCCGGTTCGCTGGAGGGGCAGTGGAGCGAGGCGACCGCGAAGACGGTCACGCTCCAGTACCTGTCCACCCACCCCGGCGGGCTCGCGGCGGTGGTCACCGAGGCGTCGCGCGAAGCCCTCGTGTCGGCCTACTTCGGCCGCGACGCGGAGCACTCGTCGAAGGAGGCCGCCAGATGAGCCGGGCTCGTTCCCTCCTGCGGGGCTCCCCCCTGGGCCGGGTCGCGGTCCTGGCGGTCGCCCTGGCCATCGCGAACACCGTGATCGCCCCGGCCCTGCTGACCGGCCCTCGCCTCACCGGGCTGGTGACCCTCTTCGTCCCCCTGCTGCTCGCCGCGATGGCCGGGGTGCCCGCGATCCTGTCCGGCGGCGGTGGCCTGGACCTGTCCGTCGGGCCGCTGCTGGGCTTCGTCAACGTGCTGGCGGTCGCCGTCCTCGTCCCGCACGGGCTGGGATCCGCCTGGTACGGAATCCCCCTGTGCCTGCTGCTGGGCGCGGCCGTCGGTGCCGTCAACGGTGTGCTCGTCGCGTATGTGCGTCTGCAGCCGATCGTGGCCACGCTGGGCAGCTACCTGGTGCTGGCGGGTCTGTCTCTGGTCGTGCTTCCACAGCCGAGGGGCGGGGCACCCGCGTGGGCGGCGACCCTCGGTGCCGGGTCATTCGGCGGCCACGTCCCGAACGTCCTGCTGCTTCCCGCCGCCGCGCTCCTGGTGTGGTGGACCGCGTGCAGGACGGGCCTCGTACGGCTGATCCGAGCCGTCGGCAGCGACCAGCGGGCGGCGTACACCGCGGGCGTCGACGTCGGCCTGGTCCGGATCGGCGCGTACACCCTCGGAGGCCTCCTCGCAGCGCTGGCCGGGATGGCGCTGACCGCGCTGATCGACTCCGGCGACCCGGGGGTCGGCAAGCAGTACACGCTGATCGCGGTGGCCGCCGTCGCCCTCGGCGGCAACTCGCTGGCCGGCGGAACCGGCGGTATCACCGGCCCAGCGCTGGGCGCCGCGACCCTTTTCCTCATCCAACTGCTGCTGTCGGCACTGCACATGTCGTCCCTGTGGATCCAGGTCGTCTACGGGGCCGTGCTGCTGGCCGCGATCTGCCTCAACTCCCGTGCCCCGAACGGCCTCCGCGCACATGCCGTGACCGCGCGACAAGGAGCGTGACGATGCGTGCCCTCCTCTCCCGTCTGCGGTCGTCCGCGGGCTCCGGCCCCGCCCAACTGCTCGCCGTGGCAGCCGTTTTCCTCGTCGGCCGCTCCACCGTCGTCGGCTACAGCGACTGGGCCTCGGTGCGGGCCATGGCCGTCCTCGCTTCCTTCCTCGGCATAGCCGCCATGGGCCATACGCTGGTCGTGCTGGCCGGCGGCATCGATCTGTCGGTGCCCGCCCTCATCGGCGCCGGAAACGTGATGACGGCCCGGCTCACCGGCGAGGGATGGTCCTCGCCGCCGGTCATCGCGTCGACGCTGGCAGCGGGCTTCGCCGTTGGCGCGGTCAACGGGTATGTCACCAGCAGGTGGCGGGCCCCCGCACTCGTGGTCACCCTCGCCACGGCCTCGGTGGTGGGCGGTGCCGTCCTGCTGTGGACCGATGCCTCGCTCTCCGGTCAGGCACCGGCGTGGCTGGCCTCTTTCACCTCATCGGCGGCCGACACCGGTCCGCTGCCGATCGCACCGGTGGTCGTGGCCTGGCTGCTGCTCGCGGCCGTGGCCGAGTTCGCCCTGCGCCGTACCATCGTGGGCCGCCGCCTGTACGTGCACGGCGTCAATCCGGATGTCGCCCGCCTGATGCTGGTCAGCGACCACCGGGTGACGACCTTCGCCTTCGCCTGCTCCGGCCTGCTGGCCGCCCTCAGCGGCACCCTGCTGACCGGCTTCACCGGCTCAGGGCTCTTCGATGTGGGCAGCCCGTATCTGTTCAGTGCCATCGCTGCCGTCGTCGTCGGCGGAAACTCGCTGCTCGGCGGGCGCGGCAACATCCTGCGCTGCGTGCTGGGCACCGTCGCCCTGACCGAACTGACGACGCTGCTCGTCGGCTACTCGCTGGGTTCCGCCGCCCAGCAGGCGGTTCTCGGTGCGGTCATCCTCGCCGTCGTCGCCACCTACGGACGCGAACAGCCGTTGGGCAGCCGCATATGACGTCAGCGCCCGCACCGGAACTCCCCGGCCCCGGCGGCACACCCGCACAGGGGCTGCCCCCCAACCCGACGGAAGGTCTTCCCACCATGCCCGACATCTCCGGCTCGCATCTGATGGACTCACGCGTCCTGGGCGACCTGTTCACCTCCGAGGCCATGCGGGCCGTCTTCACCGACCGGGCCATGGTGCAGTCCTGGCTGGACGCCGAGGTGGCCCTGGCCGGGGCACAGGCCGGGCTGGACATCATCCCCACGGAAGCCGCCGCACACATCGCCGACGCCGCCGACGCCGGACGGTTCGACCTCGACGCCATGGGCCACGAGGTCGGACGGACAGCACACCCGCTGGTGCCGTTGGTACGCCGGCTGGCCGAGGAGGCCGGTCCCCGTTGGGGTGCTTACGTGCACTACGGGGCCACTACCCAGGACATCACCGACACCGGACTCGTCCTCCAGGTACGGGCCGCGATAGAGCTGACCGAACGCCTGCTGCGCGATCTGATCCGGCAGCTCGCCGATCTGGCCGAGCGCCACCGGGACCTGCCGATGGTCGGGCGTACACACGCACAGCACGCCCTGCCGATCACCCTCGGGTTCAAGTTCGCCGTCCTGCTGGCCGAGTGCGAACGCCATGCCGACCGGCTGCGGGACGCCCGCCCGCGGGTGCTGGTCGGCCAACTTGGCGGCGCTGTCGGATCGATGGCCGCCTTCGGCGGGCGGGGGCCCGAACTGCAGGACGCGATGGCCCGCCGTCTCGGGCTCGGCAGTGCCCCCGTGCCCTGGCACAGCGCACGCGACGGCCTCGCCGAAGTGGTCGGGGTAGTCGCCATGGTCGCCGCCACATGCGGGAAGATCGCCAACGAGGTACGCGTCCTGCAGCGCACCGAGGTCGCCGAGCTGGCAGAACCGTTCACCACCGGCAAGGTCGGCAGCAGCACGATGCCGCACAAGCGCAACCCGATGTTCTGCGAGTACATCATCGCCAGCGCCATCCTGTGCCGGCAGGCGCCGGCGAGCATGCTCGCGGCGATGCACCAGGAGCACGAGCGGGACATGAGCCTGTGGGGTGTCGAGTGGGCCGTGGTGCCCGAGACGTTCTGCCTGGCCGCCGGGCTGCTGGAGCGGACCGGGTGGATCCTGGACGGTCTGGTCGTCCACCCCGAGGCGCTGTACCGCAACCTGCACACCCTCGGAGACCTGATGCTGTCCGAGGCGGCGATGATGCACGTCGCCGGAGCCATGGGCAAGACCGCCGCTCACGACGCGGTGTACGAGGCCTCGATGGCGGCCTGGGAGACCGGCCGGCCGCTGCGGGACCTGCTCTTGGAGAGCCCGGCGGTCACGGCGTCCGGCGCCGACCTCGACGAACTCGGTGAACTGCTCGTACCCGAGCGGTACCTGGGTTCGTGCGGTGCACTCGTGGACCGCACGGTGGCACGCGCCAGAGCCTTCCTCGCCCACACCGGGGTGTCCGCCACGGCGCCGGAGGAGGCCGCGTGAGCCCCGACTCCCGCGCCGTGGGGTTCATAGGCCTGGGCGCGATGGGGGGCCGGATGGCGGCCCGGCTGCTCGCGGCCGGCCACCGGGTGCACGGCTGGAACCGCTCCTCGGACCGTCTGGCACCACTGACCGCCGCCGGCCTCGAACCCTGCGCCACCCCGCGCGAGGTGGCGGCGCGTGCCGGGACGGTGCTCGTCATGGTCTGGGACTCCGAGGCACTGCTCGCCGTGACGGAGGGACCCGACGGACTGCTGTCGGGGATGACAGGCGAGCACGTCCTGGTGGACCTCAGCACGGTCGAACCCCACGTCAGCCGCCAGGTGGCGGCCCGCGTACGGGAGCGGGGCGGCCGGATGCTCGACTGCCCGGTCTCCGGAAGCCTGGACGCAGCCGAAGCCGGCACCCTCGTCCTGCTGGCCGGCGGACCGTCCGGCGCCCTGGACCGGCTGCGTCCCACGCTGGAGGTACTGGCCGAGCGGATCATCCACCTCGGTGAGGACAACGGCCTCGGACTGGCCATGAAACTCGCCGTCAACCTCCAGGTAGCCCTTCAGGCGGTCGCCTGGGGCGAGGCCATGGTGGTGGCCGAGGACGCGGGAATCGACCGGGCGGCGGCTACCGAGGCCATGCTCGCCAGCGTCATCGCCTCCCCGATGCTGCGTTACCGCGCCCCCTTCCTGCTGCGCGAGCCCGCCGAGGTGTGGGCCAGCGCCGCGCAGCTCCGCAAGGACGTCGCCTACGCCACCAGCGGCACCGGCGGTCGCACCCCTTCCGGGGACCTCGCGCTGCGGCTGCTCGACGCGGTCTGTGCCGCGGGCGACGGCGACCGGGAGGCGGCACAGCTGATGAGACATGTGGCGGACTGCCGGGGGACCGGGCCCGCCGAAGGGAGCGAGGCATGAGGGCTGCCGTCTACCACGGGCCGGGCGACGTCAGGGTGGGCACGGTGCCGGACGCCCCCGCGCCGGGGCCCGGGGAGGTGACCATCGGGGTACGGCTGTGCGGGCTGTGCGGCACGGACGCCCACGAGTTCGCGCACGGTCCGGCCATGATCCCTTTGCACACTCGTCACCCGGCTTCCGGGCACCTGGGGCCGATGGTCCCCGGACACGAGTTCATGGGCGTGGTGACGGCGACCGGGCGGGGGGCGGCGATCGCACCGGGGACGCGTGTGGTGGCGGGGGCCGGCCGCTGGTGCGGTCGCTGCCCGGCATGCGCGGGGGGCCGTACCAACCTGTGCCACAGCTACAACACGCACGGCCTGAACCGGGACGGCGGACTCGCCGAATACGTCACCGTGCCCGCCGCCATGTGCGCGGTGGTCCCCGACGGCTGCGCCGACGAGGACGCGGTCCTCGCGCAGCCCCTCGCGATCGCCCTGCACGCCCTCAACCGCTCGGGTGCCGGACCCGGCGATCCGGTAGTGGTCTTCGGAGCCGGTGGCATCGGCACCCTGCTGATTGCCGCAGCGGCCTTCCGGGGCACGCCGGTCCATGTCCTGGATGTCGACCCGGAGCGCCTGGAGACCGCTGTCGCGCTGGGTGCGGCATCGGCGCGGATCGCGGACGCGGCCGGACTGGACGCCGTCCGGACGCTCGGCCGGACCGGCGCCCCGGTGGTGATCGAGGCGTCGGGTGCGGCGGCCGGCCTGCGCGACGCGCTGCGCGTCACCGGCGCCGGCGGCCGTGTCGTGCTGCTGGGGCTGCCGAGCACCGCCCCTGAGGTCGACGTCCG